>NZ_WVUD01000053.1 GCF_009856865.1 Solidesulfovibrio aerotolerans
CGGCTGGTGCAACGAAATCTGTTTCAGCAATGTGAAATTCTCGACCTCATTGACCCGCGACGGCAACGCTTAAAACCAAACAATTCTAGCAGGCTATCTCTTCTAAATTAGCCGGACAGAAATGATATCGCCTGTAAAGTGTCGCGTAGTATGTTTTTAATGTCATCATTTTGACGCGCATATGGGTCTAAAATAGTTATTTTCCACCTATTGCTAGTGTGTTCAAATTCTTGTATCTGTAGTTTGTTGTAGGTCAATATCTCGGAAATTGTTGCGATAATTGTTTCTGTGGTTACTGTTGATGTTGCCATGAGGTCGTGTACAAAATTTTCATTGTCGACAGTGTAGAAAGAATTTGCTGTTTTTAAAATATTATATAGATCGATCAACTCAATTATTGTTTTAATTATGTCAGCGTATTGTACATGTATTTTGTTGTTTGATCCATATGTGCAAATGCTTGTTGATGGATCGTTTTGTATAGTGTAATTTGAGTGGTAGGCTATATTTCTCAATTGATTGAGAGGGATGTGGAGAGGTGCTGGGTGTGTTAGCTGCTTTAGTTTGGCATTGCTTGATAGTATGTAGGTAGCTTTTCCAAGGGTAATGTCTCCTGTGAGATTCAAAGGTTCGCCATGTGAATGAGCGTGAAGTAGGTAGGAAATGTGTTTTACAAAATGAGATAAAGACTCTTCGATTATTAAACCAATTTCTTGAAAAGAAATCTTGACAGAAAGTCTTGTTGGAGTCAGTTCTTTTTTTCTTTGAAGAAAGTACAAATCTGTAAAATTCTTTAGTGCTTCGCGTATGCTTTGCCATGTTGAGCGAAGGTAGTGGCTGAATAGATAAGTGTTGCTGGAATGAGCGTTGTTAACAATAGAAAAAATTTCATTGAACAGTTCTAGTTTTTCTGGTCTATTTTTTAATGATAAAAATATTGCGCATTCCCATATGTGTGTTTTAAAGTAAAGTATTTCATGCAATTTGTCGACGTGCCTAAAATAAGGTCCAAGCTCTCGTAAGATCGCATTTTCAATGAATTGAGAGTCATGAGGCAAATTTGGTGGGGGTGAAAAAAATTCCAGATTTGTGTTGAGATCTCTTATGAATTTGTCATTGTCCATTATCTTTCTGCCGTCCTTGCGAGCTGTTCGTTGAATACTGATTGGCGAAGAAATGTTGCCACTTCCGCCAGCGGTAGCCCGACAACATTGGTATACGACCCGCAAATGGACGTGACAAAGGCTGCCGCGCCGCCCTGGATGGCGTAGGCACCGGCCTTGTCCATGGGTTCGCCGGTGGCCACGTAGGCGGTCAGACGCGTCTGGCTGATCGCCAGCATGGTCACATCCGTTGCGACGGAAAAAATCTTCGGTTCCCTGCCCGGGGCGAAGATGGCGCAGCCGGTCACCACCTGATGCGTGCGCCCTGAGAGCAGGGTCAACATGCGCAGGGCGTCGGCCGCGTCTTTTGGTTTGCCGAGAATCGTCTCGCCAACCGCAACCACTGAATCCGCGCCGACAACCACGGCGTCAGGATGGAGCGCCGCCACGGCCGCCGCTTTGAGCCGGGCCATGCGCGCGGCATACGCGGCCGGATGCTCGCCCACATCCGGGGCCGGCTCCTCCACCGGGCTGACCACGATATCAAAGGCAATGCCGGCCAAACCCAGCAGTTCGCGGCGGCGCGGTGAGGCCGAGGCCAAAATGATTTTTTGGTGCGTAACCGTCATATCGTCTTAAAATACCTTTTTATTTTTACGAACAGTTAAGGAACGGCCGGCGACAAAAGGAACACTCGGCCATCCGGGGCCGGGTAGCCCGCAGGCAATCGCTTGTGATAAAGGGCGTGCGACGCGCGACGGCCGTGCGACGATTACGCGTTTCGCGGCCTGAAGCGGCCGCGTGGCCTTGCCGGAAAAGAGCCGGCCCGGTTTCTTGCCCCTTTCGGGAGAGGCCGGAATCCCGGCCGCCAGAGCAACGGTGGTTCGCGTCAAGCACAAACGCTGGCTGTCCTGATCGGTAGGCGGCCAATGTGCCCGCCAACGCCCAGAACCCCTTGAAAAACTTTTCCCGTCGGGGGGTCCGGGGGGATCATCCCCCCGGCCGCCGGAGGCACTCTTTTCTTCTCTTCTCGTCTCTTCGCTTCCACGCACCCTAGGCTGGTTTTTTGCCTTCAAAGCGGGGCACTTCGCTGTTCCAGTCCTGGGTCACGGCGCGGCCTTGTTTGTAGCGGAAGTCGCACAGCGCATCGCCTTGGGCGATGGTGTGTTGGCGGGAGAGTCCTGTGCCTTGGGCGCGCGAGGCTAAAAAATCGTTGAGGCAGAAATACGGGGCCACTTCGGCCACGCCCTGGGCTTTGAAATATTTGACGGCACCGCATTCGGTATAGTCGTAGCCAAGGTCGAAGCTTTTGCCGTCGCCGGGGAGGAATTTGCCCACCCAGTCGCCGGGCAGCAGGCGTTTTTGGCTCAGCTCGGCCCATTCTTTGAGGGCGGCCTGGGAGGCGGGGGAAAACAGCGCCGCCCCCATGGCCTGGGCGCGTTGCGGCGGTATGGCGGCCCAGTCGGCGGCGTAGAGGTCGTAGAGCAGCCGGCCGGCGTCTTTGGCGGCAAGGCCCTTTTCGCGCATGGCCTGGGTAAGCGCGGTCAGCCAGCCGGCCATGGTGATAAACGGCTGGTTGCGGTTGGTCGCACCGCCCAGATCCGGCAGCCCCGGCAGCAGCGTTTCGAACCGGCGCAGGGCGTCGTCGCAGGTGGTCTTGGCCACGGGCTCGGAGACGCGTGCGGCCAGCCATTTTTCAGCTCCGGCGCACACGCCTTTGAAATCGGCCAGGAATTTGGCTTTGTTCTCCATGTAGAAGCCGACCGGCGCGGCCGGTGCGGCTGGCGCGGCCGGTGCTGTGCCAGCGGTTTTGGCCGCTTTGGTTGCGGCGGCTGCCGGCCAGGGGAAAAAACAGGCGCACAGGCCGACCATGCCGGCCCCAAGGATGAAACGGCGGCTGACGCCGGCTCTATTCCCGGCATCCGCAACGACTGATTGGTGCAACATGGTTATGATTCCTGTTTGGCAGTGGTCCAGGGACCGAAGATTCGACTGACCGAAAATTCGACGTGGTCAGGCAGTAGAGAACAGCCCCTCGTCAAAAGTTCCTGAAGGGGCGCGCAGGGGGAAACATCTTTCAAGACGTTTCCCCCGCTTGTTAGGCCTTGGCCTTCACTTCACCCAGCAGCGCGGCCTTAAGCGTCTCGTCCAGCCCGGGATGGGGGAAGACCAGCGCTTCGGCCTGCTCGCGGGTCCAGGCCTGGGACACGATCACCGTGGCCAGCGTGCCCATGGTGGACGCACCGTGGCCGACCGCCGTGATGCCGGCCACTTTGCCGTCCTTCCAGACCACCCGGGCGAAGCCGGCGGTGTCGGCATGGGCCTGGGCAATGGGGTTGGCCACAAAGGCCGCCTCGGAAATCAGGTCGCCCGGCGCGGCGATGGCCCCAACGCGCATGATTTCCGGCGCGCCGTAGTAGCAGCCCGGGATGGGACCAGGGGCGTAGGGGGCGCTCGTTTGGCCGGCGGCGTGGCGGGCGGCGTAAACGCCTTGGCTGGCGGCGGCATGGGCCAGCAGCACCCGGCCGTTGCAGTCGCCCACGGCATAGATGCCCGGGGCCGTTTGCAAGGTGTCGCCGGTTTTGATCCAGGCCCGGTTGGGCGACGGGTCGGCAAAGACCGCGCCGCATTCGGCCAGTCCCGGCACGACGGTGGGGGCAAAGCGGCCGATGGCCACCAGCGCTTTTTCGGCCGTCAGGACTTCGCCGCCGGCCAGGGTGAGTTTCGCCCGGCCGTCTTCGGTGACAAGGCTCTCCACCTTGGCCCCGGGCCGGGCATCGACGCCCAGGCGGCGCATGATTTGGGCCACGACCTTGGACACATCCGGGTCTTCGGCCGGGGCCAGCCGGGGAGCGGCGTCCACCATGGTCACCTTGGTGCCCAGGCGGTGATAGATGGTGGTGATTTCCAGGCCAATGGCCCCGGCCCCGACGATGATGAGGCTTTCCGGCGGGGTGGTGAAATCAAGCACCGGGGCCACGCCAAGCACGGCCTGCCCGTCGGGTTTGACCCCGGGGAAGGCGGCGGCCCGGGAACCAAGGGCCAGGATCAGGGCATCAAAGGGGATGTCCTCGGTGTCGGTCCCGGCCGCCACTTGGGCCACGCCCGGGGCCACGCCGGCCAGATTGCCCGTGACCAAGCGGATGCCGGCTTTTTTGAGGGTCGCGGCCATGGCCGAATGGGTGGCGGCGAGGAGCTTTTTCTTTTTGGCCTGGACAGCGGCCAGATCCACCGTAACCGTGCCCGAGGCCAGTTTCTGTTTGGCCTGGGCGGCAAGCCCTTCCACGGCCAGGGTTGCGGCCAGCAGATGCTTGGTGGGAATGCAGCCCCAGTTCAGGCAAGTGCCGCCGAGCTTGCCGCGCTCGATAAGGACCACGTCCAGGCCGGCGGCCGCGCCAGTGAGCGCCGCCTCGAAGCCGCCGGGACCAGCCCCGACCACGACCAAGCGTTTGGCCGGACTAGAGGTCATCAGTAATCTCCATGGCCCGGGCGGCGTAGGTCTCATCCAGCCGGCCCACGGGCAGGGTGGTGGGACAGGCCCGGATGGCCTCGGGATCGGTTTCGGCTAAAGCCAGGATGTCCAGCAGATCGGCCACGAAAGTGTCGAGAGTGTCCTTACTTTCGGTTTCCGTCGGCTCAAACATCAGCGCTTCCTTGACGATCAGCGGAAAGTAGATGGTGGGGGCGTGGTAGCCGCGATCCAGGAGCGCCTTGGCGATGTCGAGGGCGCGCACGTTTTTTTCGGCCGCAAGTTTGGCGGCCGAGGCCACAAACTCGTGCATGCACACCCGGTTAAAGGGCACTTCGATGGCGTCGGCCAGACGCTTTCGCATATAATTGGCCGAGAGTACCGCCGCCTCGGACACCCGGATCAACCCCTCGCGCCCCAGGCGCAGGATGTAGGCGTAGGCTTTGAGCACCACCCCGAAGTTGCCGTAAAACGGAGCCACGTAGCCGATGGATTTGGGATGGTCGTAGCTTAAGGAGAAGCGGCCGGCATCGTCCTTTTGCACCCGGGATATCGGGAGAAAGGGAATGAGCCGCTCGGACACGCCGACCGGGCCGGCTCCGGGGCCGCCGCCGCCGTGGGGCGTGGCAAAGGTTTTGTGCAGGTTTAAGTGCACCACGTCAAAGCCGGCGTCGCCCACCCGCAGCTTGCCGAGAATGGCGTTGAGGTTGGCGCCGTCGTAATAGAGGAGCGCGTCGACCTTGCGGCAAAGAGCTACGATTTCGGGCAGATGGCACTCGAAAAGGCCCAGGGTGTTGGGCACGGTCATCATCACGGCGGCGGTCTCGTCGTCGATGACGGCGGCCAGGGCGGCCGGGTCGATGATGCCGTCCTTGGAGGCGATGGTGACCACCTCGAAGCCGGCGATGGCGGCCGAGGCCGGGTTGGTGCCGTGGGCCGAGTCCGGGCAGATGATCTTGGTCTTTTTATGGCCCTTGTCGGCATGGTAGGCGGCGATCATGAGCGCCCCGGTCAGTTCGCCGTGGGCTCCGGCCATGGGATGCAGCGTAAAGGCGGCCATGCCGGTGATTTCGCACAGGCAGCGCTCCATTTCATACATCACTTCCAGCGAGCCGGCCGACATGTCGCCGCCGCCGGGCAACTGCGGGGTGAGCGGATGGAGCCGGGCAAAGCCGGCCAGGGCCGCCACTTCCTCGGTGAACTTGGGGTTGTACTTCATGGTGCACGACCCCAGCGGATAGAAGTTGGAGTCGATGCCGTAGTTCTTGCGGGACAGGGCGGTGAAATGGCGCACCACGTCGAGTTCGGACAGGGACGGCAGGCCGGCGTCGCCGTCGCGCAAAAGGGCTGCCGGGATAAAATCAATGGGTGCGGTCTTGGGCAGATCAGGCCAGACACCTTCGCGGCCGGGGACGGATTTGGAAAAAACGGTGCTCATAAGGCTTTCTCCAGCCGCCTTGCCAGACGGTCGATGTCGGCGCGGTCGTGCTTTTCGGTGCAGCAAATAAGGAGCGCGTTCTCCAGGCCCGGGTAGTAGCGGCCCAGCGGAAAGCCCGGCACGATGCCGTCGTCCATGAGCATGCGAACAACTTTTTTGGCATTGACCGGAAAAACAGCCGCGAACTCGTTGCCAAAGGGGGCTTCGTTTAAAAGCGACACGCCCGGGATGGAGCACAGTTTCCAGGCGGCGTAATTGGCGTTTTCGATGGAGCGGGCGGCTTGGCGGGTCAGGCCCTCGTTGCCGGTGAGGCAGACGTTAATAAGGGCGCGCAGGGCGCACAGCGCCTGGTTGGAACAGATGTTGGAGGTGGCCTTCTGGCGGCGGATGTGTTGCTCCCGGGCTTGGAGCGTCAGCACGTAGCCGGTGCGGCCCTGTGCGTCCTTGGTGCGCCCGGCGATGCGGCCGGGCATCTGGCGGATCATGGTTTTGCGGCAGGTCATGATGCCCAGATACGGTCCGCCAAAGGACAGCGGCAGCCCCAGGCTTTGCCCTTCGGCCGTGGCGATGTCGGCGCCCATGGCTCCGGGGGTTTTCAGTACGGTCTGGAGCACCGGATAGCAGGACATGATCGAAACCGCGCCCTTGGCCCTGGCTGTGGCGAAAAGCTCGGTGAAGTCCTGGACGTTGCCGAAGAAATTGGGATTTTGCACCACAATGGCGGCGGTGTCGCCATCGATGGCCGCAGCCAGGGCGTCGAAGTCGTCCAGGCCGTTTTTGTGCGGCACCACGACCAGATCGAGATGCAGGTTCTTGGTATAGGTGGAAAGGACAATGCGGTAGATGGGGCTGACGGTGGCGCTGACCACGGCTTTTTTGCGCCGGGTGTGGCGCACGGCCATCATGAGCGCTTCATACAGGGCCGTGCCGCCGTCGTAGACCCCGGCGTTGGAGCATTCCATGTCCAGCAGCCGGGTGACGGCGGTCTGGTATTCAAAGATGGCCTGCAGCGTTCCCTGGGAGGCTTCGGGCTGATAGGGCGTATAGGCGGTGTAGAATTCGCCGCGCGCCAGCAGCATGTCTGAGGCGGCAGGGACGTAGTGGTCGTAATAGCCGCCGCCCAGAAAGCTGACCATCTCGATGTGGTTTTTGGCCGCCAGACGTTCCATGGCCGTACGCACGGCCATTTCCGTCATTCCTTTGGCCAGATCGAAACTCTGGGGACGCAGGGCCGGCGGAATCTCGGCGAACAGGGCCTCGATATCGGGCAGCCCGACGACGTCGAGCATCTCCCGGACTTCTTCCGGAGTATGGGGAATATAGGGCATGTGACGCTCCGGTTTAGTGGTCGGACTTGGCCAGTTCCTCGTAGGCTTCGGGGGAGAGCAGGCCGACGGGTTCCTCGGTCAGGCGCACCCGGATGAGCCAGCCTTCGCCAAAGGGGTCGGCGTTGACCTTTTCCGGCGCGGCTTCGAGTTCGTCATTGACTTCGATGACTTCGCCACTGACCGGGCTGTACAGTTCGCTGGCGGCCTTGACGGATTCGACGGAACCCATCTCCCGGCCGGCTTCCACGGTGTCGCCGACAGCCGGCAGCTCCACGAAGGTGATGTCGCCGAGCTGTTCCTGGGCAAAGTCGGTGATGCCGACCACGGCGATTTCGTTTTCGATGCGTGCCCACTCGTGGGTTTTGGAATAGAGCAGATCCTGTTGCATAGCGCTTCCCCCTGGCGTGATGATCGGGCGTATTGCCGGTCGCAGCGATGCTGGGCCGGGCTGGCCGTCAAATACCGCTTTGGCTGGTCTGGGGCAAGCGGTGCCGGCGGATTGTCCCGCCGCGTGACCGAAGAATCGTCGGCGTGTCCTCGGTTGCGCCTTTTTGGCTTTCGCGGTAACACGGATGGTGCGCTGTGATGCGCTTTTGGCCTCTTAAGGGAGCTTTACGTGAACCAGAATCAGGACTGTGCGTCGCTTGTGCCCCAAAACCGGGCCATCCCGGATTGGCGGGACGGGCGGCTTGGCCTGACGCTGGGCGGTCGGGAGTTTACCCTGTATCGTCAGGCCGACATGGAGTCGCTGTGGGCCGGGTTGGACCGGGAGGACTTCGGGGCTGACGAGCACATGCCGTACTGGGCCGAGTTGTGGCCGGCCAGCGTTTTGCTGGCGGCCTGGCTGGTGGCGGGGGCAGGGGGCGAGGGCGTGGCCGGCCGGCGCTGCCTGGATCTGGGCTGCGGCATGGGGCTTTCGGCCATGGCCGGAGCTGCGGCCGGGGGGCGGGTGCTGGCGGTGGACTACGAGCTGGCAGCCGTGGCCCATGCCGCCGGCAATATTCGGGAAAACGCCCTGGATGCGGCCGTTGCCGTCATGGACTGGCGCCATCCGGCCTGTGCGCCGGGAGTCTTTGACATCATCTGGGGCAGCGACATTTTATACGAATCGCGGTTTTACGAACCGTTGACCGGCCTTTTTCGCACGGTGCTCGCTCCTGGCGGGCGCATTATTTTATCCGAACCCTGGCGGGAGGTGTCCCGGCCGGTCTGGGACCGTCTGGCCGCCGACGGGTTTGGCGTGACCCGGTTGCTGCGGGAGACTGTTGCCGTGGCCTCGTGTCGCAGCGTCATCAGCCTCTATGAGATCAGACCCTAAGGAGGAAGCCGCATGGGACAGACCATCCGTTTCGGCGTGTCGCTTAATTCCGAGTTGCTGGAAAAATTCGACGCGCTGTGCGACGAGAAAAGCTATCAGACCCGTTCCGAAGCCATCCGCGACCTTATCCGGGGCGTTTTGGTGCAAAAGGAGTGGGAGCAGTCCGACATCGAGGTGGCCGGCGTCCTGACCCTGGTCTATGACCACCACACCTCCGATCTGGCCCAGCGGCTCATCGAGACGCAGCACGAACAACACGATGTCATCCTTTCCACCATGCACGTGCATCTCGACCACCACAACTGTCTGGAAGCGCTGGTGCTCAAGGGGCCGGGCGAGGCGGTGCAGCGGCTGTCGCAAAAACTCATTTCCACCCGCGGCGTCAAATTCGGCAAACTTGCCCTGGCCACCACCGGCCAGGATATCGTTTGATCAGGGCTTTAAAGGCGTACTCCCCATGGCTATGCAAGACGTTCAAAGCGGGCGGCCCGAAGTGCCCATCGATCTGGACCGGGTCGGCATCAAGAATTTCCGTTTGCCGCTGACGGTGCGCGACCGGGCGCGCGGCCGCCAGCATACCGTGGCTGGCGTGGAGTTGTCCGTCGATCTGCCGGCCCGGTTCAAGGGCACCCACATGAGCCGGTTTGTCGAGGCATTGTCAGGGTTTACCGGCGAACTCGATCTGGTGTCGTTTCGGGCGCTGCTCGACGACGTGCGCTCTCGCCTGGAAGCGCAAAACGCCCATTTGACCCTGCGTTTCCCCTATTTTCTGTCCAAGGCCTCGCCGGCCACCGGGGCGTTGGCCCTTATGGACTATGCCTGCCAGGTGTCGGGCGAGTTTGAGGGCGACAAGTTTCGCCAGACCCTTGGCGTGGACGTGCCGGTGATGACGGTGTGCCCGTGCTCCCTGGCCATTTCCGACCAGGGGGCGCACAGCCAGCGGGCGGTGGTGTCCATCCGCTGCCGGTTTTCCGGGTTCGTGTGGCTGGAGGAACTGATCGAGCTGGCCGAGTCGGCCGGATCGTCGCCGGTCTATGCCTTGTTAAAGCGCGAGGACGAAAAGTTCGTCACCGAACAGGCCTTTGCCAATCCGACCTTTGTTGAGGACGTGGCCCGGCAGGTGGCCCGGTCCTTGCGCGATCATCCCAAGGTGACCTGGTTTCGGGTGGAAGTGGAGAGCTTTGAGTCCATCCACAACCACAGTGCCTTTGCCGGCATCGAAGGGCGAAACGTTCGTCCGGGTGCCGGGGGCGGCGGGGCTGGTGCCGGCTCCTGAGATGACAGTTCTGCAATGACGGCTTCGCCTCTGGAGGGCGCTTCGGGGGCCACTGTCCCTGTTTGCGGCCGCCCGGCCGGTCAGGGAAACCAGACGCTGGCCAGGAGTTGACAATTCGGACGGCTGCGGCCACGCCGTCCGGGCGCAATGCCCCTTGCCCGGAATGCAAAGACTGTGTAAGGCATGTACATGCGCGGTCCAGAAGTACTTGCCGCCAACTGCGAGCAGATCATCCAACTCGCCCCGGTTTCGATCATGCGTATCGATGCTGCGGGCATCATCACCTTCGTCAACGATTGGCATCTGGCCAATTTCGCCCGGGGCAAGCACGACCGGGACTATTTTGTCGGCCGCAAGCTCCAGGAATTGCCCGGCATCGTCACCGCCGGCATCGGCGGCGAGGTCCGGCGCATCCTGGCCGGGGAGACCATCCATCTGGAAGGGGTCTATGCCGACGAGTGCAGCGGCGGACAGTCGGTCTACCAAAACATTCGCGGCATCCCGGTCATGGAGGATGGGCAGGTCCAGGGCGGCATCGTCATTCGCGAGGATGTGACCAAGCTGGTCTTGTCCCAGCAGTTGCTCTCGGAAAACCAAGCCATCTTTAAGGCCCTGCTCGACGCCACCCGCGATTCCATCCTGCTTTCCGACCTCGACGGCTACATTCTGGTGCTCAACGAAGAAGCGGCCCGGCGGCGCGGCCGGACCGTGGACAGCCTCATCGGGGCCAGCCTCTACAGCTTCATGCCCCCGGAGCAGGCCGAGGCGCGGCGGCGGCATTTGCTCGAGGCCGCAGCCAGCAACGTCATCGTATGGTATGAGGAGCACCTGGACGACCATTACTATCAGGTGAGTCTTTGCCCCATTACCGACGAAAACGGCCAAGTCCACTGTATCGCCAGCTATTCCCGCGACATCACGCCGCTTAAGGCAACGGAAAACCAGCTGCGCCGCGAAAAAGAGCTGGCCTTTTCCGCCAGCCAGGCCAAATCCCAGTTTTTAGGCAACGTCACCCACGAACTGCGCACGCCCTTAAACGGCATCATCGGGGCCACCCAGTTGGCCACGCAGGACGGCACGGCCGAGGATCAGGAAGAACTCTGGCAGATCGTTGCCGACTCGGGCAAGCGGCTGCTTTCCATCGTGAATAACGTGCTGGAATTGGCCGATATCGACGCGGCAGCCATTGAGCCGGCCCTCACCGCGTGCAGTGTGCGGGAATTGCTGGCCTCGCTGGCCCGCAGCTATTCTGTGCGGGCCAGGGTCAAAAGCATCAGCTTTGCCACGCGCTGTGATCCGCGCATCCCCCAGGAACTGGTGGGCGATGTCTTCCGGGTGCGCCAGATACTGTCCAATCTGGTGGACAATGCCCTCAAATGCACGGCCTGCGGCTCCATTGAGGTGCGGGCCAAACGCATCGCCTCGGCCCGGATCGCCTTTGCTCCGCAGTACTGCACCCTGCTGTTTACGGTGCGCGACACGGGCATCGGCATTGACAAGGCGTTGCAGGAAAAGATTTTCGAGGATTTCGAGCTGGCCGAACA
Organism: Solidesulfovibrio aerotolerans; assembly: GCF_009856865.1. Lineage (GTDB taxonomy): Bacteria > Desulfobacterota > Desulfovibrionia > Desulfovibrionales > Desulfovibrionaceae > Solidesulfovibrio > Solidesulfovibrio aerotolerans. Next base: position 11,477 of record NZ_WVUD01000053.1, read on the forward strand.
TTACCTGACCAAGCGGGTGAGCGGGGCGGGGCTGGGGCTGGCCATTGCCCGGCATCTGGTCGAGATGCTTGGCGGGCAGATCTGGGTGCGCAGCAAGCCCGGACGCGGCAGCACCTTTTATTTTACGGTGCCCTTTGCCCTGCTGGATTACGAATGCCGGGACGAACGGGTGGTCTTTGCCAGCGGGGGAGAGCTCTTTTCGCCCGAAGAATACACCGTCCTGCTGGTTGAGGACGAGCGTATCAACCGCCTGACCACCGGGCGCACCCTGACCCGGCTCGGCTACACCGTGCTGGAGGCGATAAACGGCCAGGAAGCCCTGGCGGTACTGGCCAGGGAGCAGGTGGATGCGGTGCTTATGGATATCCAGATGCCGGTTATGGACGGTATCGAGTGCACCCACCACATCCGCAACGGCGAGGTGCCGGGGCTGTCCAAGCGCATCCCGGTGGTGGCGCTGACGGCCTATGCCAGCGAAAGGGACCGGGAACGCTTTCTGCGTCTGGGCATGAACGACTATCTGGCCAAGCCGCACACCATCGACCAGCTCGCCGAAGTGCTGGAAGCCAATCTCAAGGCGACGTAGCAGCCTGCCTGAGGGCTTGTATGCGGCGCTCACGCCCGGGGGCGTCCCTGCCCGGGGCAGGCACTTCCTCGAATCGTTCCCGGCTCATGCTGGCCGCCTTCCAGGAGCGGGCCGCCACGTACTTTTTGCGGGAGACGTTGAGGATGGCCCACAGTTTGTTTTGTGTCATGCTATCCCAAGAAAAACCGACAGCGCCCTTGTAATTCCCATCATCGTGCCGTCATCCAGTCGGCCAAATGACGCCCCAACTTTCTCCCGTGGCAACGTGTGGGCTTTGTCGATCATCACTTGCGACGGCTTGTGTAGCCCGTTCACTTGGTCTGGCTCAACATCGAAACGCAACAAGGGTGCCCCTTCCACGCGGTGGCCTGTGATGGGCAAAAGCGTCACGGATGTGTGGTCGGCGAAAAGGTCTGATTGGATGACCAGGGCCGGACGCGGCTTGCCATAGTCGCCAGAAAGGGAAATGGTCACAAGATCTCCGCGTTTCATTCCCAGCCCTCGATGGTCGCGGCAGCATGAGCCGCATAATCAAGGTGTTCCTGCTCATGCGGATCATTGCTCACAACTTGAGATTGCCGGCGGCACTCTTCGGCAAAACCAGGGCGGCGAGTGTCGGGAACCCAAATCTGGATTGGTCGTAATCCCTGCTCGCGCAACCTGGCGCGGTATCGGTTCTGCTTGGTCGGATGGGCTTGCATGGGTTGGCTCCTTTTTCTAAAGGAGTAACATGCGACCAGCGAAAGTCAACTTGTTCCCTGATTCTCTCCAGAACGCCCCTATTTTCGCTTTTGGTCGCCCGGGCAATGCAACAAGCGCCCCGAGTGCGCCGACGATGGCCACCAGATACAGCATGCCGATGACCGCCGCGTCCCCCCCCGGCCGTGGCCATTCTGTCTTGACCTCGCTGGCAACGGGTGGCAATTCCAATGAAGAATGGCCCTTCCCGCCGGCAAGCCGTGCGTCGGCCCAACCGGTCGGCCGCGTCGGCGTGGCAGCGGCCCGCAACCTCCAGCCAAGTGCCGTTATTGGGGAGAATCCTATGCCCTCTGTGCGTGACGTGACGTTTGAGTTGCTGCGGCGTCTGGATCTGACGGTCGTGGTCGGCAATCCCGGTTCCACGGAAGAGACGTTTCTCAAAAATTTCCCTGCGGATTTCACCTATGTCCTGGCGTTGCAGGAATCGAGCGTCGTGGGTATCGCCGACGGCCTGTCCCAGGGGCTTGGCAAACCCGTGGTCGTCAATGTCCACACCGGGGCCGGCATGGGCAACGCCATGGGCTGCATCCTGACGGCTTATCTTAATAAAACGCCGCTGATCATCACCGCTGGGCAGCAGACCCGCGACATGCTTTTGGGCGAGCCGTTTCTCACCAACATCGACGAAACCCTGCTTCCCAAGCCCTGGGTGAAATGGAGCTATGAGCCAAAGCGCCCCCAGGACGTGCCCGGCGCGTTTATGCGCGCCTATGCCATGGCCGTGCAGCAGCCAACCGGACCGGTGTTTCTCTCCCTGCCGCTGGACGACTGGGACAAGGACATGGACGCCCGAGACGTCTGGCGCACCGTCTCCACCCGCCACGCTCCGGACCCGGCCCGCATCGAGGACTTCGCCGCCCGCATCCGGGCCAGCGCCAACCCCGTGCTGGTTTATGGCGCAGACCTCTCCCGCAGCCAGGCCTGGGACGCCGGCATTGCCTTGGCCGAGGCCCTTGGCGCTCCGGTGTGGCTGGGGCCGTTTACCGAGCGCGTGCCGTTTCCCGGCAACCATCCGCTCTATGCCGGCGTGTTGCCGCCGGCCGTTGGGCCGCTGGGCCAGGCGCTCGCCGGCCATGATCTGGTCATTGTCGTGGGTGCGCCGGTTTTTCGCTATTATCCGTGGGTGGCCGGGGAGACGCTGCCGGCTGGAACCAAGCTGTTGCAGATCATCGACGACCCCTATGAGGCGGCCAAGTCCGTTTGCGGCGACAGCCTCGTTGCCGACAGCCTGCTGGCCTTGGAGGCTTTGCTGCCCAAGGTGGGCACCCGGCCGGCCCGGGGGGCGGCCAAAAAGCCCGGCAGACCGGCTGCTGCGGCCGCTCCCGTGCCGGATGACGCGCCGCTGCCGCTGACACCGGCCCAGATCTTTGCCGTCCTGTCCGAGTTGTCCCCGGCCGACTGCATCGTGGTCAACGAATCGCCCTCCAACATGCGCGAACTGGCGGCAACGCCCCTGGGCGTGGTGACCCGGCCCGACAGTTCGTATGTCATGGCCTCGGGCGGCCTGGGCTGGGGCATGCCGGCTGCGGTGGGGCTGGCCCTGGCCGAGGCGCGCACCGGACGCAACCGGCCGGTGGTGGCCGTTATCGGCGACGGCTCCTTCCAGTATTCCCTCCAATCCATCTGGACGGGCGTGCAGCACAAGGCCCATGTGGTCTTTGTGGTGTTGCGCAACGAGGAATACGGCATCCTCAAGGCCTTTGCCCGGCTGGAGGAAACGCCGGGTGTGCCGGGCCTGGACCTGCCGGGGCTGGACATTACGTCGCTGGGGAAAGGCTATGGCGCGGTGGCGACAAAGGCGGCCAACCCGGCCCAGATTCGCGCGGCCTTTGCCGCAGCCCTGGCATTTCCGGGCGTTTCCGTCATCGAAATAGCCGCCGCCCAAAACGTCAGCGATCTCATCCCGCAGTAACATTTTCCGACAGCCAGCCTGAAGTGACGCGGGCCGCTCCAAGGCTGGAGCGGCCCGTTTTGTTTTGGGAGAGCGGCGCGGAGAGGGAAACGGGCAGCGCCCGATCTCCTTGGTTGCCGGGGGCTGGTTCCGAACAGACCCGGGCTAGTGTCGCGTTCACAAAAAAACACTTATTTTTTTGTGAATAAAAATAATAAATTCAGAATGTTGATGTCAGGTAAGCCATGCCAACAATTGCCGAACGCGACACTAGCGGTCCAGGGAACCCGGCTTGTGCAGAAAAAACGTGGCCTGGGCCCGCAGGATCTCGGCCTCGCAGGGGGTCGTTGCGGCCTTAAGTTCTTCTTCGCTGCGCCCGAAGGCATAGGTTGTCAGGGTATAGAGCAGTTTGCCCCGGGTTAAAAAGGTCTGGCGCACGAGTTGCAACCGGACGATGCCGGCCTCGTCCGCCACGTTGCGCAAATAGATGGCGTCGTAGCTGCGCCGGCCCTGGGTCGTGGACGGGCGGCAGCTCACGTTGTAGCCCTTGAGCGTGTCCGTCACATAGGCTTTGATCAGTTCGCAGTTGGCGAAATCCGAGGTGGTCGGCAAAAAATCCTCGGGCGGCTGGCTTACGCACACGTAGAAGCGGCACTCGTCCTGTCTGGCCTCCACCGAGGCCAGACAGGACGACGTTGCTTCTGCCGTGACGGTCCAGCCCTTGGGCGGGACGAAGCTGAACAGAAAGGGTGCATTGGTATAGCGCACAGGCGTCTCCGACTCGTAGCAGCCGGCGGCGGGCAGGAGCAGAGCGGCGGCCAGAAGGAGTGGCAGGATGCGGCGCATGGCCGGCTCTAGCATGCCCGCGCCCGTCGTACAACCGGCCTGCCAGGCGGTTTCGGGGCTGCAGCAGCCGCTTTTCCAATTGACAATGACTATCAAAACCAATAGAGGGACAAGCCGGCACTCCTTTTCCCTGCCGCTTGTACACGGTACGCCGGCACAGTTCTGTGCTGCATGGCGCGTGGCTGTGTGTGGCAGGAGAGCCCGTGACCACTGCGCCCCCCTTTGCTTTGGCGGGTCAGCGCAACCGAGAAAGAGGACGTGATGAAGACCCTTGCCGCTCCTTCCGTTGGCCTGTCGGCCACGGCAGCACCTCCCCGGGCCAAAGCCTGGCCCGGGCGACTTGCGGCCCGATTCTGGGCCGTCTTCGCCCGGCTGGGGGTCACGGCCAGATTGCGGCTCGTGCTTTTTGTGCTGCTGGTGCCGCCGCCTGCCGCGCTGCTGTATGTGCTGGAAAGCCGTGCCGGGGCGGATGTCAGCCAGGCGGCGGCCCTGTGGCTGGTCCTGTCCCTGGTATTGCTCAAGCCGCTGGCAAGTATGGTGAGCCGGTGGGTGGCCTTGGGGGAAATCGCTTCCTTAAACGCCTTTTGCGCCGCCCTGCGCCGTGGCGAATATGCGAGGCGTCTGCCGTTGCCGCCCCAGGGCGATGACGAGCATGAACTGCTGCTGCTCAAACGCGACCTCAACTGGATGGCCCATAACTTTGAAACCCGCGAGATCTGGTTGCAGGCCAGACTCACCGAAACCCACCAGGACAAGCGTCTTTTTGAGGATCTCTCGCGCACCGACGCCCTGACGGGGCTCTCTAACCGTCGCCATTTCGATTGCGTCCTGGCCGAGCAGACGCGGCAGGCTTTGGCCTGCCGGACCCAGCTTGCCTTGCTCCTGATCGATTGCGACGCCTTTAAATCCATCAACGACCGCTTCGGCCACCCGGCCGGGGACGCCGTGCTGGCCGGCATGGGTCGGGTGTTGCGCGAATCGGTCCGGGATGGGGTTGACCGGGCTTTCCGCCTGGGGGGAGACGAGTTCGCCCTGGTGCTGCCAAACCTGGACGGGGCAGGGGCCTTGCTGGTGGCCCGTCGGATACGGCAGCGCTATTGCGATGAAAATCCCTACAAGACCACCGCCAGCATCGGTATCGCCTGCCTGGACCCGGACCAGGATGCCGCCTGCCCCGAGAAGTCCCTGCTCGCCCGCTGCGACGCGGCCCTGTATCGGGTCAAGGGCGGCGGCGGCGACAGCGAAGCCCTGGCCCCGGCGGCTGGCGCGGCTTGTTGATGAGAATGAAAATTAGAATCGAAGCTGTCTCACGGAGGCTCCCATGGCCCAAGGATTGTGCCTGCGCGCGCTGCGCGTCAACCAGAAGGCTTGTGTTCGCGCCATCCTGGCCGACGGCGAACTCGGACGCCGCATCCGCGATCTGGGCATCGTGCCGGGCACCGAGGTCACTGTCGTCGGCCGCGCTCCCTTGCGCGATCCCGTGGCCCTGCGCCTGCGGGATTTTACCCTGACCATGCGCAACAGCGAAGCCGACCACATTCTGGTTGATACGGAGGATTAGCATGTCCCCGACCTTGACCTTTGCCCTGGCTGGCAATCCCAACTGCGGCAAAACGACGCTCTTTAACAGCCTGACCGGGGCGCGCCAGCATGTGGGCAACTATCCTGGCGTGACCGTTGAAAAACGCGAAGGCCGGTTAAGCGTCGGCCCACGGGAAATGGCCGTGGTCGATCTGCCTGGCATGTATTCCCTGACCGCCTACAGCACGGATGAGTTGGCGGCCCGACTCTTTCTGGTCGAGGAAAAGCCCAGCTGCGTCATTGATGTGGTGGATGCCGGCACCCTGGAGCGCAGCCTGTACCTGTCGGTCCAGTTGCTGGAACTGGGCGTGCCGGTGGTGCTGGCCCTTAATATGATGGACGAGGTGCGCCGCCGGGGGCTGGTCCTGGACGGCAAACGGCTGTCCGCCATCCTGGGCGTGCCGGTGGTGGAAACCGTGGCCCGGGTGGGCGAGGGCAGGGAGGAGCTGATCCGCGAGGCCCTGGCCTTTGCCGAGAAGCGGCGCGGCCCCTGGGAGCCGCTGGTGATCTCGTATGGTGCCGATATCGACCAGACCTTGCTGCGCATGGAGGCGCGCATCGAGGCCGACCGCTTTTTAACCGACCGGTTTCCGGCCCGGTGGCTGGCCTTAAAATACCTTGAGGGCGACTCCGACGTCATCGCCCTGGGCCGGGCCAACGGCCCCACGGCGGTGGTCTTGGAGGAGATGGCCGCGACCCTGTCCCGGCATATCGAAGCGACCCTGGCCAGCACGCCCGATGCCGTCATTTCCGATCACCGCTACGGCTATATTGCCGCAGTGCTGCGCCAGGGCGTGCTCAAATCCTCGGCCGCCCGGGACCGCATCGCCGGTTCCGACAGCCTCGACCGGGTGCTCACCCACACCGTGGCCGGGCCGGTCATTATGCTGGCCGTGCTCTATGCCATGTTCCAGATCACCTTTTCCCTGGGCCAGTTCCCCATGGACTGGCTGGAAGCGGGCTTTGGCTGGTTGGGCGATGCGGTCGGCGGCCTGCTGCCCGAAGGGATGCTGCGGTCCCTGGCCGTCTCGGGCATTATCGCCGGAGTGGGCGGCGTGCTCGGCTTCGTTCCCCTGATCATTATTATGTTCTTCCAGCTCTCCTTTCTGGAGGATCTCGGCTACATGGCCCGGGTGGCCTACATGCTCGACCGGGTGTTTCGGGCCTTTGGCCTGCACGGCGGCTCGGTCATGCCGTTTATCATTGCCGGCGGCATTCCGGGCGGCTGCGCCGTGCCCGGGGTTATGGCCGCCAGAACCCTGCGCAGCCCCAAGGAACGGCTGGTCACGATTCTGGCCGCGCCGTTTATGGCTTGCGGGGCCAAGATCCCGGTCTTTTTGCTGCTGATCGCGGCCTTTTTCCCGGGAAACGCTGGTCTGGTCATGTTTCTGGTGACTTTGGCCTCCTGGGCGGCGGCTCTTTTGGTAGCGCGGCTGTGGCGGGCCACGGTGGTCACCGGCCAGGGCATGCCATTTATCATGGAACTGCCGCCCTATCGGCTGCCCACCTTGCGCGGCCTGTGCATCCACACCGGCGAACGGGCCTGGCAGTATATTAAAAAGGCAGCCACCGTCATTTTGGCCATCTCCATCCTCATGTGGGCGGCCATGACCTTCCCGGGTCTGGACGAGGAGCAGCGGGCTGCTTTCGAGGCCGAACGGGCAGCGGTCACTGCCGCCGCTTCTGCCCAGGAGCAACGGGACGCCATCGACAACCGCGAGGCCGAGGCGGTGTTGCGCCATTCCCTGGCCGGGCGCGTCGGGGTGGCCTTGGAAAGTGTCAGCCGGCTGGCCGGCTTTGACTGGCGGGTCAACATCGCCTTGATCGGCGGCATCGCCGCCAAGGAAGTGGTCGTTTCCACACTCGGCACGGCCTACGCCCTGGGCGAGGTCGATCCGCAGGATACAGCCACCTTGTCCGAGCGCATCGCGGCTGATCCGGCCTTCTCGCCTCTGTCTGCCCTGGCCCTTATGGCCTTCACCATTCTCTACGCCCCCTGTTTCGTCACCGTGGTCACCATGGCCAAGGAGGCGTCATGGAAATGGGCCGGCTTTGCCGTGGTGGCCAATACCGGACTGGGGTTTCTGGTGGCCGTGGCCATCTATCAGATCGGACGCTTGTTTTAGGCTGAAAGTCCGGCCCGACCGGCTTGCCGGTCGGGCCGGGCTGCATTATAGAAAGGAGCGTGTCGTGTCCACCCGGACCAGGAGGCGCACCCATGACCGATGCCATTGCCTCTGCCCAGTCGGCCTTAAGCGCCCTGACCACTTCCCTGGCGGCGACGGCCAACAACGTGGCCAATCTCAATACCGACGGCTACAAGTCCAAGGACGTGCGCCTGGAAACCGGCCCCCAGGGCCGGGGTGTGCGCGTTGGCGAGGTGGCCGAGGACACTGCGGCCGGCGGCTACCGTCCGGCGGCGGTCAGCAGCCAAAACGAGTCCGGCGTCTCCGATCCGAGTGCGGCCCTGGTCGAAACCAGCACTGTGGATCTGGCCCGGCAGACCGTTGCCATGGTGGAAACGTCGCGGGCCTTTGAGGCCAATGTGGCGGTGGTGCGCACCCAGGACGACATGGTCGGCGCCCTGCTGGACATGCGCGTGTAGTTTTCCCGTCAGGCATCGAAAAATGCGGGTTGGCTCCGAGAAGCGCTTGGAGGGGCTTTGTACAATAGGCTCCAAGTAATCCGGCGCGTTGAGTTTTTTTTTGTGTGAATTCGATGGGTTGGGGCTGGTTTTAAGGGCGTATCGTTTCCTTGGCAGCACGTTCCAGCGCTTCAGCAGCAAAAGTATTTAAACTCTTTCCAGTTGCCTTTGCGGCGGTCTCCGTCAAGCGATGCAGTTCTGGCGATACTCGGACCATGAAACGCCCCGAGTAGGGTTTTTCAGGGCTTTTGCCTATTTCAGCGCACGTGGCCACATAGTCATCAACTGCGTCCTGGAATGCCTGACGTAACTCGTCAACGGAGCGACCTGTGAAATGAATCACGTCGCGGATTCCAGCAATCTCCCCATGAAAGGCGTCATCGCCAGGTTCAAATTCAAACGTTCCAACGTAGCCGTTGTAGTGAAAAGCGTTCATTCTTCAATCTCCATTTGATCAAGGAAGCGACGAACAGACTTGACAGCACCTTTGTCAAGGACTGGTCTGGGATGTGGCCGGTGAATCCGCAGGATGGTCCCATCTGGTGAGACGAAACGCACCCGGGAGCCTTCGCCTTCAAGTTTTCGACAGCCAATTCCCAGGAGGAGTGCTTCGACAGCAGCCCACGCGATATCGCCGCGTTCGGGCTTGGAGCGCAGGGCTTCCAAGGTCTTGCGGTGCTTGCTGTTCATGCTAAATGTGATACTACTTTTTGATGCAAGGTCAAGTTTTTTGGAGGCAACCGCAATTGCGCTGGTGGAGACGTCACGGACCTTTGAGGCCAACGTGGCGGTGGTGCGCACCCAGGACGACATGGTCGGCGCCCTGCTGGACATGCGCGTGTAGTTTTCCCGTCAGGAATTTGACAGGCCCGGGACGAAGCGCTAGACTCCTTAAAGTCGCCTGGATGCGCGGCGCTTTTTTCCGGAGGCCAGATGGAACTGAACCTTTCCGGCATGGTCGGGCAAAGCCCGAGCCTGGGCGAGGTGTTGCGGGTGCTGGCCAAGGTGGCCCCCACCGACTCCACGGTGCTGGTCACGGGCGAGTCCGGCACGGGCAAGGAATTGCTCGTACGCGCCCTGCACGCCAACAGCCACCGGGCCGGCAAGCCGTTTGTCCCGGTCAACTGCGGGGCCATCCCCCGCGAACTCCTCGAATCGGAACTGTTCGGCCACGAAAAAGGGGCCTTCACCTCGGCCGTGCGCACCCGGCAGGGCCGGTTTGAACTGGCCGAGGGCGGCACCATCTTTCTCGACGAGATTGGCGAGATGGATCTCTCCCTGCAAGTCAAGATCCTGCGGGCGCTTCAGGAAAAGGAATTCGAGCGGGTCGGCGGCGACAAGACCATGAAGGCCGACGTGCGCATCGTGGCCGCCACCAACCGCGATCTCGAAGCCGAGGTGGAGGCCGGGCGGTTTCGCGAAGATCTGTTCTACCGCTTAAACGTGATCCCCATGCATCTGCCCCCGTTGCGGGAGCGCGGCCAGGACATCCTGCTGTTGGCCGAGTATTTCCTCACCCGCTTTTGCCGCCAGAAAAATCGGCCCATCCTGACCTTTTCCCCGGACACCCGCAATCTGGTCCTGGGCTATCCCTGGCCCGGCAATGTCCGCGAGCTGGAAAATTTCATGGAGCGGCTCTCCATCCTGTGCGACCATGATGTGGTCAATCCTCACGATCTGCCGCGAAAGATTCTCGAAAATGCCGGGGTGGCCCTGCCGCCGCCGCTTCTGGAAGCCGTTGCGGCCGGCTTTCGCTGGCCGACCTTGGCCGATCTGTCGGAAAAAAGCATGGGCCTCAAGGAATTTCTCGATCTGGCCGAGGAAAAGCTCCTCATTGAGGCCCTGGAGCGGGCATCCGGCGTAAAAAATCAGGCGGCAGAGCTGCTTGGCATCAAGCGCACGACGCTGATCGAGAAGCTTAAAAAGCGCAACATGGGCGGGGAGTGAGTCTGGGTCCGGGCCTTGTGGCATCGGCTGGGATTGCATGTTCCTTGCATATGGACTCGGCGTGAGCTTTTTCTCCCGCGCCGCCTGCCGGCGGCTCCTTCTCGCGGCCTTTCTGGCCGTCCTGCCCGCAGCCACGGCGCAAGCCTTGTCTGTGGCCACGGTCACGCGCGCTGACACCGACTCGCTGATCCTGCAATTTTCCAAGCGCGGCACCTACCCGACCATCGCCCGCACCGGCCCGGTCGAAATCAGCCTGACCTTTCCGCCCGGTGCCTTATCCGACGAGCCGCCGCCGGCTGCGGCAGATTTTCATTCCTCGCGCCTGCTCGAAGGGGTCAAGGTCGAAGGCGACACCGTGCTGGTGCGGCTTAAATCCGATGCCTTTGGCTTTGTGGGCTGGCCCGAGGGCGAGCAGGGCCTCAAATTACAAGTCTACCGTGACCCGGCCGGGGCCAATTGGCTGCCCGGAGCCCCGGGCGCGGCCGCCAATACCACCTGGCCGCCGGTTGCGGCCGCCCCGAAGCCGGCTTCGTCCCTGACCTTGCCGGTGACGCCGCCCAATCACAATCCCGGCCCCCTGGATTTGCCGCCGCTGCCGCCGACCCTGGCCGGCGGCGCGCCGGGAACTGCCCCAGCCCCGGCCGCCCCTGCAACGGACGCCGCTGCCGGCGCGGCCAAGGAACCCTTTTACGCCGTGCCCTCCTCCATGCGGGCCACGGCGCTGCGCGTGGGGCCGGACAAGTCGCCGGTTTTGCGTCCGGCTGGCCTGGAAACCGCGTCCGCCCCGGAACAGACGGCCCAGCGGGCCGGGTCCGGGCCAGCAGCCGCCAAGGCCGGTGGCGGCGAACTGCGCCAGCCCGTCAAATTGCCGCCGATCCCGCCGGAAATCGCCGCC
>NZ_WVUD01000054.1 GCF_009856865.1 Solidesulfovibrio aerotolerans
GTCTTCGGAGACGCCAAGATGACCACGGCGCTCTTGGACCGTGTGACGCATCACTGCGAGATCATCGAGACTGGCAACGATAGCTGGAGGCTCAAGCACAGAAGCCAATGAGGCGCCCCCCCCCCCCCGATTAGATGGAGGGCGGACATCAACATCGAGGGGGTCAATTTTGGACGCTGATTGGGGGTCACTTTTCGGTGCTGTTTGACAGCGTGGGTGATGGGAAGACGGGGCGAACCCAACAAATTCCCCTTGTGTGTTGGGAATAGCGTTGGGTAAGAAAAAAGGGTTTACAGCATTTTTGCCGTAAACCCTTGAATTTTCTTGGCGTCCCCAAGGGGATTTGAACCCCTGTTAGCGGCGTGAGAGAATGGACACAGCCCCGCACCGCCCAATGATTTCGGTGAGTTGGACATGCACAGCGGTACACGGAGATACATCCAGATACATGGCCTGGGGTACCAACCGGGGTACCAACGCCTGTCCAAATACTCAGACCGCAGCCGTTGAATTACTTCTCGGTTTACTCCTCCGACCAAGCTCGAAGCGACCGATCAGGCAGGCAAGGAGATTAGCCTGCATAGTTTCAAATCATGCGATCCCTACCCCCCTACCCTCTTCTCCTGAGCCCATCCGCCCCAGTCACCCACCCAGGCGACGTTGGCCGGAAGATTCAGGGCCGTTTGCCTGCCGTGATATCTACATCCACCTTAGTTCCACGAACTCTCCTACCAACTCGATCATCTGGTCCCAGGAAGCCACACCCAGGACGCGATGGTGCAGTTTTTCAGCACGAGCATGGAGCCCATCCTGACGGAGAGCGCCTATTGCCATGAGGTGCAAGGAATACATGTCCAAACAACTGTCGGGACTGAGTACGAGGATGGGCGTAGTCATCTAATCCACCTTCCCGAAAATAGCTTCAACCAACCGGTCAGCTTCGGCGTCACGGTAAAGGGCGTCAATGGTTTCATCGGGCAATTCCACGATGATCTCCTCGAACTTTTTGCGGTTCATGCCTGCAACCATCCAGGGCTGCCGGCCTTCATACTGTTTGCGGGTGATGCGGAGCTTAGCCCTGGGTTTTCCCTGCGTCAGTCGTTTGAGCATGGCGACGGGTAGCATCAACGCCAGTTGCTGTTCAAGCGCTCAGACGAACAAGGCCTGGCAGAAGAGAGGTGTAGCTTTCCTCCGCCGGGCCGGGCCTGACCGCGCCTGATTGGGGAGGAGGCGGCGGCTGTCTATCGCATATGTCTCATGTTATTGGTCCGGCCGTGATTAAAGGATATTGTCAGAAGGGTTCCCTCGCACGATGATATCCAATTCCATGTACTCAGCCACCAAGATCGCCATGCGGTGCCAGGATGGTATATTCAGGCCACGTTGATGCAGTTCATGCGCCTGATCATCGAAGCCAGCATGACGAAGGGTTGTGATAGCTTCCAGAAGCAGGGCGTGCATGTCGGGGCACTGGCTAAGATTAAGGATTAGAGCTGCCCTACTCACCGAAACTTAGTCCTGTCGAACAGGCCGCGTTTGGAAGTCTCCAGCCCCTTGTGTTGGTCGAAGCGGAAGTCCCCGTGGACACTACCGGGCTGGTGTTTGGCCTTCCAGATGAGCATACCGGCCAGGGCCAGGACGAAGAGCACGACGACGCCGATGATGAGCCATTCCATGATCTAATCCACCTTCCCAAAGATCGCTTCGACCAGTCGGTCGGCTTCGGCGTCACGATGACAATGATCCACAAACCCATCTGGTAGGCTGGTTAGGAGCTCCTCAAACTTCTGGCGTGGCATGTTGGCCGCTACCCAGGGCCTTTTTGTTTCGTACTGCCGTCGGGAGACTTTCAGGATCGCCCAGGGCTTTTCGTTTTTCAGCGTCTTGAGCATGGCGACGGGGTAGCAGAGACGCCGGTTGCGCTCAAGCGCAGATATTTATACTCACCGACCATGCCCACGATGTTCGATCCCCTCCACTGGCTGCGCTCCAAGGGCGCGGTTGCCTCCCTGAACAAGGACGGGGAGGTACAGCTGCTTTTCAGTGAGCACACAAACCGGGAAACCAGGGAGCGCATCAAGCGCGTGATTGCCCGGTATTACACCGGTCTTATCAAGATGCAGTTGGACGTGCCGCCGGGGACGCGGCCGAGGACCGTGCAGCAGCTCCGGGCAGCGGGGCGACTGAAGATCGTCGAAGGGAAATACAAGCTGGTGAGGCAGAGCAGACCCAGAGTCCGGCAGAGAAGAGGTGCAGCTTTTTTTCTGCCGGACCCAGCGTCGCCCTCCACCGGGCAGGGACCTGTCCCGTGACTATTTTTTTGAGAATTTTTCCACCATTCATCCAATGATAAGGGGAAAAGTAACTCAGAAGCCCGTGCGGGCCCCTGTCAACGCTTCGCCGAAGAAGGCCTCGCGACCGTCAACTCATGACTTGGGGTCGGTGTGGCGCGCTACCACATAACCGTAAGGCTCTTTCATCCTCTATTCCATACCGGTGTGACCGGCGCACAAAACGTGAAATTATGCGCCAGTGTCGGGCTTGACCGGGTCAAAACGACACGCACCTTCTCTCCTCACGGCAACACGGAGCGTACACATACCCTAGGCCACCTCTTTTTGCGCTTTCCGCTCGTGCGCTTTCCGCTCGCCCGTGGTTGCCGTCTGGCTGCGCAATTGCGTTCGCCCGTTCAATGGGTACGCCACAGCCACCGGCGCACCATCTGGACCCGCCCATCTGGACCCGTCTTGCGGCTGGTGGCGCTTTTGTATAGGCTCTATTAGACCGTCACCCTAACCGTTGCGGGTCGAGCTTTCGCGTGTCATTACCAATCCCGAACGAGGATGCTTTCATGTTTCAGAATTTTCGCCTCTGGGCCAAGATCATGCTGGCCGTGGGTGCCACCATCGGCATTGTCTGCGCGGTGTTGACCATAAACAACCTCGCCAGCATGGGCAGCCTTATACGCGAAGCTGAGCGCAACGCACTTGACGCCCATTCGAAGGCCATCCTCAACGGCATCGACGCCGCAAGTCGCATGGCCGAGACCATGAGTGCCGTGGTCGCCAGCATCCCCTTGGTGCAGGAAAAGTTCGCCGCAGGCGACCGCTCGGCCTTAAGTGACCTGTTCGTGCCTGGCTTCAAGCAGCTAGCCAAGGACTACGGCGTCGAGCAGTTCCAGTTCCACACCCCCCCGGCAACCTCCTTTTTCCGCGTGCACCTGCCCGAAAAGTTTGGCGACGACATGTCCACCTTCCGGTTCACCGTGCTTGCCACCAACAAAGACCAAAAGCCCACGCGCGGCCTTGAAAGTGGCGTGGCGGGCCTTGGCGTGCGGGGCATGGTGCCTGTGTTCGCCGGGGGCAGGCATGTTGGCTCGGTGGAGTTCGGCATGTCCTTCGGACAGCCGTTTTTCGACGAGTTCAAACGCCAAAACGGCGTGGATGCAGGCCTCTTCCTGCTGGACAAAGAGGGTTTCAAGACCATGTGCTCCACCCTGGGCAAGAATCCGCTCCTGCCCCTGGACGTTCTCAAAAAAGCCATGGGCGGAGAACCCCAGCTAGCCGACTGCGAGCATAACGGGGTGCCCTACGCCGTCTACGCCACCGCCGTGAAAGACTTCTCCGGAAAGCCTGTCGGCGTGGTCGAGATAGCCATGGACAGCAGCCGCTACCAGACAATGCTCTCCCAAACGCGCACCAAAGCTGTGTTGGCCGGCCTTCTGGCCATCTTGCTTGGCTTTGGGTTGGCCATGCTGGTGGCCAGGCACCTTGTGGGGCGCATCAACACCGTGGTCGAGGCGGTTAACCGCATGGCCAAAGGCGACCTGTCCGTGGACATCCCCCTTGAAGGCAGCGATGAGATAGCTGCCCTAGCCAGCGCCATGCGCGAGATGCGACGCAAGCTGCATGACCTAGCGGCTGAGGTCAGTACCAACGCCGCCGAGGTGTACGCCGCAGCTCAGGAGATAGCTGGGGCGGTGGAAGGCCAGGCGGCCACATCCAGCGAGATGTCCTCCTCGGTGGCCGAGATAACCTCCACAATGGAAGAACTCTCGGCCTCCTCCACGCAGATCGCCGAACACTCAAAGTCCGTGGTGGACATCGCAAGCCAGACCCTCGAAAGCAGCAAAGTCGGTTCGCAGGCCATGCAGACCATGCTGGAGCGAATGAACGACATCCAGACCGACAACCAGCGCAACCTGCAGGAAATTGTGGAACTTGGGGTAAAGTCGAAGCAGATCGGCAAGGTGATGGAGATCATAAATGCCGTGGCCGACCAGACCAAGCTCATCGCCTTCAACGCCGCCCTGGAGGCCTCCAGCGCTGGCGATGCGGGCAAGCGCTTCTCGGTGGTGGCCAGCGAGATTCGCCGCCTGGCCGACAGCGTGACAGACTCTACCAGGGATATAGAAACCAAGATCAATGAAATTCAGGACTCGATCAACCGCCTAGTCATCACCTCAGAGAAGGGCGGCGCCGTCATCGCTGCAGGCACAGCGGCCAGCGCCAACACTTCAGAACGGCTCGCCACCATAGTAACGGCCGCCAGCCACACCACAAGCGCGGCCCAGCAGATATCGCTCTCCACCAAGCAGCAACAGATCGCCAGCAGCCAGGTGGTGGTGGCCCTGCGCGAGATTGTTATCGCCAGCTCGCACACCGAGCAGTCCATCATCCGCATCTCGCAGGTCAGCAAGGAGATGTCGGCCTTGTCGGCGCAGCTTGACGCCCTGGTTCGTCAATTCAAGCTTATCGATACGGTATGACCCCCGCCGCCCACAGCAGAATCCGCGTGGTCATCGCCGACGACAGCAGCCTGGCGCGCGCGATGCTGCGTGACTTTTTGGAAAGCGATGACGGCATCGAGGTCGTCGGAGAGGCGACCAACGGTCGCCAGGCAGTCGATCTGGCCAGGGATCTCAAGCCTGATCTCATCACCATGGACATAGAGATGCCGGTGATGACCGGGCTTGAGGCAATAGACACCATCATGCGCACTAAGGCGTTGCCCATCCTGGTGGTGACAAGCGTGCTCGACGCGCATAATGCCCTTGAGGCGGTGGGCAGGGGTGCCCTTGACGCGATGAGCAAGCCTGACTTCACCCGCGAGTCCAGGGCCGAGTTTGTCGCCAAGGTGCGCCTGCTGGCCGGGGTGGCCATGGTGACCCGCATGGGCGAGGCCAGGACGTACCCGCTGCCTGGCCTCGCCTCCGGGCTATCTGCCCCGCAGCGCCCGGCCCCGCCCAGGGCGCAAGCCGAAACGGCGTCCGCGTTGCGCTCGGAGGCCGCTTCCGGCTGCTATTCACACGTTTTCGCCATCGCCTCCTCCACCGGCGGCCCGCAGGCCCTGGCCTGTATACTGTCTGCCCTGCCGAATGATTTTTCCTGCCCGGTGGTTATAGCCCAGCACATCTCGGAAGGATTCGCCCCGGGCATGGCCAAGTGGCTCTCAGGGCTGTGCAAGCTGCCCGTGCGTCTTGCGGTCGAGGGCGAACCGCTCAGGAGTGGCGAGGTTCTTGTGTCGCCCTCCGAGCGCCACCTGAGCGTCTCCCCGAGGGGCCGCGTGGCACTGGTCGAGTGCAAGCCCACCGATGTCTTCCACCCCAGCTGCGACCTGCTGCTAAGCTCCGTTGCCGAGGTATTCCGCAGCAGATCCGTGGGCATAATCCTGACGGGCATGAGCAACGACGGCGTCAAAGGACTTGCGCGCATACGCGAACAAGGCGGCGCCACCATGGCCCAGGACGAGGCCAGTTCCGTGGTTTACGGCATGAACCGCGTGGCCATCGAGGCAGGGTTGGTGCGGCGCGTGCTTCCCATCGATGCCATCGCCGGGGCCATGGCCAGCCTGCAAGCGCCCCGGCCGGCGCGAGACAGGGCGCAATGACGCCCGTAAATCCCGAACTCGCCCTGTTCATCCCGCTTATCAAGGAGCGTTGCGGCCTCTTGATCAAAGGCAATAACGAAGAAACCCTCGCCCGCGCGCTAAACGAACGCATCGGAGCGCTTGGAATTAACCGGGCCGCGTATCTAGCGCACCTTACCGCCAACCCGGCCGAGTTTCAGGAGTTGGTGAACCTGATCACCATCAATGAGACCTATTTTTTCCGCGAGCCCGACCAGATAAGCCTGTTCGTCAACAAGATGGCCCCGGACTTTTTGGTTTTACGGGCGGGCAGGACGCCGGTGCGCGTTCTTTGCGCCGGATGCTCCTCCGGAGAGGAGCCCTACTCCCTGGCCATGGCGCTTGCCGACAAGTACGGCGAGGCAGCCTCCAAGCTGTTTGCCTTCACCGGAGTGGATATCGACAGCAAGGCCCTGGCCAAGGCGCGCGCTGGCCATTACACCCGGTTCTCTTTCAGGGGCGTGCCTGCCGGAACTCCAGAACGGTATTTCGACAAACAACATTCGGGCTATGCGCTTAAAGCCTACGTGAAAAATCTGGTGGAGTTCCATGTGCTCAACCTGCTCGAGGGCACATTCCCGCCGTCCGTGCGCGACTTCGACATCATCTTCTTTCGCAATGTGTCGATCTACTTCGATTTGCCTACGCGCAAGGTCATCCAGGGCCGGCTGGCCTCGATCATGAAGGACGACGGGGTCTTGTTTCTCGGAGCCACGGAGACTTTGGCCAACAACCTTGGCGTGTTGTCGCTGGTGGAAGACTCGGGGCTTTACTACTTCGTCAAAAAGGAGCCGGCGACAAAAGAAACAGCAGTGCTCTCTGCCAGCACAGAGCCGCCCGTCGCTTCGGCTACGCCGCCCGCCGCGTCTCTCGATCCGCCCGTTGCTTCGCCAGAGCGGCCCGCCCACACGGCAGAAGCATCCGCCCCGCTCGAAGCCGCTAGGCGGTTGACGCGAGAGAAGCGATACGACGAAGCCATTCCCCTGCTTGACCAGACCCTGGCCGTCCGCCCGCAAGACACCGAAGCGCTGCTGCTCAAGGCGCACGTGCTGCTGAACCGCAAGGACTTCTCCGCCGCCGAGCAGATGACCCACGCCGTCTTGCAGATTGACGCATGGTCGGCAGACGCCCAGTTCCTGCTTGGCCTGGCCGCTAGGTGGCGCAAACATCCCGAAGAGGCCATCAGCTGGTTCAAGCAGGTGGTCTACGCCCACCCGGCGTGCTGGCCCGCGCACTACTACCTGGCCGACCTGTACCGCAACAACGGCGAAACAGAACTTGCACGCCGCTCGTATCGCGTTGTTGTCCAACTCCTCGCTGGCGGCGCACCAGACACCGGCATCAGCCATGTGCCCCTTGACCTGCCACCGGAAGACATCCGCTTTCTCTGCGAACATCAACTGGCCAGGCTGCCCCGCGCGGGCGAGCCTGCGAAGCGCGGGTAGACATGGCCATAGACATCAAGAAATATATCGTGCGCTTTTCCGAGGAGGCGCGCGACCACATCAATAAACTCAGCGAGGGCCTATCCGAACTGGCGACGGGCAACGCCGACAAGGCCTGTATCGACAACATATTCCGCTCGGTGCACACCATCAAAGGCTCCTCGCGCATGCTCAAGCTGACCACTATCACCCAGACCGCCCACAAGCTTGAAGACGTAATGGGCGCGCTGCGCGACGGCAGCCTGAAGCCCACCCCGCAGCTTGCGCAGCTGCTCTGCAGCGCAACGGACACCCTGTCCGCCCTGGTAGAGCGGCTGGCCGAGAAGCCAGACGGCGACAGCCTCCCACCTGCGGACCAGGCGCTGCTCAAGGCGCTGACGCTGGCCGTTTCCGGCCTGGACGTTGAAGCACAGCACCGTTCACCCGCCGACCCGGCTTCCCCGCCCATGCCTGCAGAGCTGCTTTGCGCAGCCAAGCCTCTTTCGGCTGCGGCCACGCCCGCTTCTTCCCCTGGCCAGGCCGCCCCCCAGGCACAGCCGCAAGCGCCCGCCGGGCCTGCGAGCGCCTTGACCCCTTCCGCACCTTCACAGCCCCCCCTGGTGGGCAGCGTCGCGGCCAAGCCCGCCCCTCAAGGGGAGGCAGAGCCAAGGCTCAAACCTGCGGAAACTGTCCGCGTCCGGCTGGGCAAGCTCGACGAGCTTATCAAGCTCATGGGCGAGGTGGTATCCAGCCACGCCAGCATGCGCCAGCGGCTCAAAGACATACGCGCCCTTGAAAACGAGCTGGCCCTTAGCGTCGCGAAGCCCGTGGCCGCTCGTCTGCACCGCTTCGTACAAGACCTGCGTGACGACGTGCAGGCCCAGGAGGTGCTTAAGGATGAGTTGCACGACAAGATGCTCGTCATGCGCATGCTTCCGCTGGCCATCATATTTGAGCCGGCCGCCCACCTAGTGCGCGAGATGGCCCGCTCCGTGGGCAAGCAGGTCGAGTGCGTGGTGAAGGGCTCTGAGATAGAACTCGACCGGCAGATGATTGACAAGCTCTCCGACCCCATTATCCACCTTATTCGAAACGCCGTTGACCACGGCCTGGAAACAGCAGAAACCCGCGCCGCCTCGGGCAAGCCCGCTCAGGGCAAGCTGACCCTGTCGGCGCGCCAGGACGGCAGTTGGGTGGTGATCGACGTGGCCGACGACGGCGGCGGCATACCCCTTGAGGCAGTGCGCTCTAAGGCGGTCAAAAAAGGTTTCGTCAGCCAGGAGCGGGCCGCGTCGCTCTCCGACGAGGAGAGCATCGACCTTGTCTTCCTGCCGGGGTTTTCGACCAGCAGCATTATCACCGATCTGTCCGGACGCGGCGTGGGCATGGATGTGGTCAAGCAGTGCGTCATAGACGACCTCCGGGGGACCATCAGCGTGGAGACCTGCCCACTCCAGGGGGCTACGTTCTCACTGCGCCTGCCACTGTCTCTGGCTGTCATGCGCGTCGTGCTCGTGGAGGCCCAGGGTCTGGCTTTTGGCTTTACCTCGCAATATGTTGAAGAGTTGCTGCGCCTGCCGCGAGAAAGCCTATTGCGCGTGGCCGAACGCGAGGCCGTCATTATCCGAAACGAGTTCGTGCCAGTGGCGCACCTCGCCGAGATGCTCGGCATACCCTCCCGGGCCGGGCGTCCTCCTGGTCGTGCTGGGCGCACGCCTGGCGTGCTGCTTCTGGTGCTGCGGGTGCGCAACGAGAAGATAGCCCTTATGGTGGACGACCTGCTTGACGAGCGCGACATGGTCATCAAAACGTTGCCCGAGCACATGCGCAATCTGCCACTGATGGCCGGCATGGTGACCACCGGCGGAACCGAGTTGGTCAGCGTTCTGCACGCGCCAGGCCTCATCGACTTGGCAAGGCGGACCGCTCCCCGTTCGGACCGCGCTCAGCACGAGGAGCGCGGCCGTCGCTCAATACTGGTTGTAGACGACTCGATGAATACCCGCGAAATCGAAAAGGATGTGCTTGAAGCTAACGGGTATGCCGTAACCCTGGCGGAAGACGGTGTCGACGGCTTACGCAAGGCCCTTGACGGCGACTTCGACGCTGTGCTCACCGATGTCGAGATGCCAAACATGGACGGATTCACCCTTACCGCGAGGCTGCGCCAGGAAGAGAGATACCGTAACAAACCCATTGTCATCATTACCTCGCGTGAGAAAGAGGAAGACAAGCGCCGTGGGATTCAGGTTGGCGCGGATGCCTATATCGTCAAAGGCGACTTTGCTCAAAGTAACCTGGCGGAAACTCTGCGCGTACTGCTGGGATGACGCCGCCATGCAGCCTGTGGCATAATAGGCTGCATGGGCCAGGACAACCTGCCGGTTGCTCCGCAACCGTGCAACGGAAGGGAAACCCATGCGAATTCTTGTGGTGGACGACGACCCGATGGCCGGAGAGCTAACCGGGGCCGTGCTTGAAGACATCGGCCACGAAGTTATCCTTGCCCAGGACGGGCTGGATGCGGCAAGCAAACTCCGCGTTGACCCCACGATCGAGATGGTCGTCAGCGACATGAATATGCCAATCATGACCGGCATCGACCTGTTTCGCCAATTATTCGCCACTGGCAACACCCTGCCCTTCATCCTGCTCACCGGCGACGAGCCTGAGGGGCTCCTGATACAGGAACCAAGGCTTGACGCTTGCCTCATCAAAGATTTCAGCCTTGACGAGACACTGCCGACGGTTATCGCCAATGCGCTGCGAGCAAGGGGCAAGGCCTGAAAGGAACACACACCATGACCGACACCAAACCCCTTTCACCCCGCGAAAAAATCGCAAAGCTGCGCGCGGCCTTTGTCGAGCAGCTGCCCGCCCGGATACGGCACGCGCATGTACTATTCGAGCGGCTTAAGATCGACCCAGAAGATCATGCGGCCGCCGTGGACCTGCACCGCTTCCTGCACAACCTCAAGGGAACGGGCAGCTCCTTCGGATTTCAGGAGTTGGGTGCCGCCGTAACTCTGGGCGAGGGGCTTGTTGCGAAGCTGCTCGACATTCCGGCCCGGCCTGTCCCTGAAAACTGGGAGCAACGCCTAAGCGAGTACCTGGGCCGCATCGAGAAGGCGGCCAGCGAGGCCTGCTCGCTCTTCTGCGGCCTTCCCGGCTGCGATAATCCCGAGTTCACGCTGCCCAACTTTTCCATCCAGTCCGTCGCTGATTGCAGCGGCCGGTTGGTGTACATCTGCGACGATGAGGTGCTTACGCTGGAAAATCTCGCCAGCCAGCTGGCCTGCTTTGGCTACGAAACCCAATCCTTCACGGACACCACGGCCCTGCTTGAAGCCGTGGACAGGCGGCGGCCGGACGCGTTAATTTTAGACATTCATTTTCCCGAGGGGCAAATCGCCGGCGTTGAGGCACTGGCCGAAGTCCGGCGCAGAGCAGGCAATTGTGACGTTCCCGCCATCTTTCTGTCCGCGCGAAGTGACTTCGCGGCCCGCATGGCCGCAGTGCAGGCAGGCGGCGCGGCCTATTTTCACAAGCCTGCCAACGTCAGCGAGCTGGTGGCCGCCCTCGACGAGTTGACCCACCAGCAGCAGCCGGTACCCTACCGCATCCTGGTGGTGGACGACGAGCCAGGGTTGGCAAGCTACCACAGCATCATCCTGCAGGAAGCCGGCATGGCGACCTATCAAGTCACCGACCCGTCCAGCGTGCTGCAGGTGTTGCAGGAGTTCTTGCCGGACATGGTACTCATGGACATGTACATGCCCGAATGCAACGGCCTAGACTTAGCCAGGCTGATACGCCAGGTTCCCGAGCACGTAGGCCTGCCTATCATTTACCTGTCCAGCGAGCCGGACCGCAAAAAACAGTTCGGTGCCATGCGCGTCGGCGCGGAAGGCTTCATGACCAAGCCTGTCGTGCCCTGCGAGTTGGTGGCCACGGTGACTATCCTGGCCGAACGCATGCGCATCCTGCGCTCGCTCATGGCCCGCGACAGTCTGACGGGCCTATTGAACCACACCACCACCACCCACCTGCTCCAGAACGCCCTGGCCACGGCCGAACGCGCAGGCGGTTCGCTGTGCCTGGCCATGATGGACCTTGACCGGTTCAAACTGGTCAACGACACCCATGGCCACTTGGTGGGCGACCAGGTGCTCCTGGCTTTATCGCGCGTGCTGCGGCAGCGGCTGCGCAGCTCCGACATTATCGGACGCTACGGCGGCGAGGAGTTCGCGGCCATTCTCCAAGACATAACGCTTGATCGCGCTACACACCTAATCGACGAGCTGCGCAAAGATTTTGCCAGAGTGGTGTTCCATTCGGCCAGCGGGGAGTTCTCGTGCACCTTCAGCGCAGGCGTGGCCGGTTATCCAGCGTATACAAGTGGCGAACTGTTGCGGGAAGCTGCCGACAGGGCGCTTTACGAGGCCAAGCGGAACGGGCGCAACTGCGTTGTCCCCAATACCACCCAGCCCGGGGAGCCTAGCAAGACATGAATGAGATGACCCTTGATCAGGTGCTGACCAAACACCACAAAGACAACGCCATCGTGGATGTGGACGAACCCACGGTGAAACTTGTTGTTTTCGCCCTCGGAAATGACTGGTTTGCCTTTCATGGAAACCATATCCGTGAAATTCTGGCCCAGGTCGACGTCTTTTTCGTACCGGGTTGTCCACCGTCCATAGAGGGGGTGATAAACGTACGCGGCGACATCGAATCGGTCATACGCCCCCGCGAGCTATTGGGGCTGCCGGACAGCGGGGCGTATACCTGCTCGTCGGTGCTGCTTGGCCGCGGCGGCGGCGTCAGCAGCGGCGTGCGCGTCGACCGCGTGATAGACGTAATCGACGCGCCCCAAAGCAGCGTCCAGCCGCCCCCCGCCACCTTGCCCGAGCGTATGCGCTTGCTGGCGCTTGGGGTGGTGCACTTTCAGGAGCACTTAGTCATCGTGCTTAACATCGACACCATGTTCGCCGAATTCTCCCGAGGCCTAGGATGAGCAGCGAGATCGCAGCCCGAGGGGCGGTCGGCACGCTTGCCGTGGTGCTCTTCACGGCCGGCGGATGCCGAGTCGGCCTTGAGGCAGCCAGGGTGGCCGAGCTACGCCAGTCTTCATCCGCTGCAGATATCGACGACTTCGAGACACTCTTCGGGCTGACGCCCCCCGCCAAGGCGCACCAGCCCCCCCCTCAGGCCATGCGGCTGCGTGAAACCCGGACAGATATCCTGGTTCGCGGCCCTGTTGACCTGGTTCAGCTGCCCGTTGCCCGCATCCACCCCCTGCCCCCCCTGCTTGCCGCCCGCACCGGGCTGCGTGGCCTTTACGCCCTGGCCATCCTGGAAGACGCCGGGGAATATTCGCTGGTGCTGCTTTTCGACCCGGACCTACGCTCCCCTGCCCCACCCAGAGGCTAACGCTGCGCCTGCCGACGCAGGTGCCCGATAAAAAAAACCCGCCCCCCGGGAAGGCGACGTCACTATCAAGCGATTCATTGGATACTCGACTTTCGGAGTTGCTGTTAAGCCGCTTTAGCTTGAGATCTTTGACAATTTGAGCATTCCAGGCCGAAATATCGGATCGCTTGGCCAACCATAGCCTCAGCTAAGGCATTGTCAATGAGTTGCCAACCATCATTAGTATGTTGTTTCAAAGAGTCTTCGCTCAAGCCTATCATTTATAAAGCAAAAATCGTTTTGAGTGATAAAATCACGGATTTTTTTGGCATCACCAACGCGTGTACCATTCAAATCCCAGGAAATTTTAACATTTGAAGCTTTGATGTCTGCCAGCGGAGAACACCGTTTAACGGATGCAAAGAGCCGTATAGCAATATGGTTCTTTTGGAAACGTTTCACAAAAACTTCAGTATCCCATACTGTAAAATATTTTAACTGTTTTTTAAAAAAATATGCCTGCTTATACACTGAGAAATAAACCTTATCTTCACCTACTATAGATCTGATCTTCACAAGAGCCCATTGTTTGGCGATTTGTGTGCACCCGCAAAAAGTTTTCGCATTCATTCGCGTCTCATTTTGTAAGCGCTCACGGGATAAGCAGCGCCTGAATCCAATCCAGGTTCGGAGACCGAGTTTGAAAAGCGGCCGCCATCGCATCGACCAGCACCGGGAAGGTTCGCCTTCCCTGAATTTTGCACGTCTGGCGCAAGCTGAGGATGCGTTCGACCCAGTTGTCACCACTTTCACTGGCGGTTCCGAGACTTCTCTTGCGCCAGAGCACCCCGAAGCGCAACGTCCGCTCCGCGAGGTTGTTCGTCGGCTCAACGCCGGCCTCTTGGAGGAACAACCACAAATGCTCCATCTCACGTTCCAGGTGACGGACCAGCCTCCCAGCGGGATCCTTGCGATCGCCGTAGATCGAAATCAAGCGATGGAGTCGCGCGATGAACGCCCGCCATTCGCCGACGGTAGGCGGAGCTTTGGCCATATGGCACAGCCGCCTAAGTTCGTCTCTCGCCCAGGTTCCACACTGGGCCAAGGCTGCGTCCTTGCGCTCGGCCAGCCCCTCGGCCTCCCGGATCAGATGCGCCAAACAGGCCTGTCGCAGGCCTACCCATTGGCGATACACGGCGTAGCCGTCGGCAACCAGAATGCCGGACCATCCCTGGACAAGTTCCTCGAACGCGGCCTTGGAGCGCCTGGGATGGATCATGAACAATGCGGCGCGGGAACTGGCCAGAACCCAAAGCCAGACCAGTTTGGCCTTGCGACGCCATGAGGTCTCGTCAACATGTCCAACCGGTGCGTTTCTCGCGACCTTGGCGATGCTATCGTAATGTGGCTTGATGGCTTGAGAGACCCGATCAATGACTTTCTGAATCCCGCCTTGGCTGATGGGCAGGCCGAAGACGGACAAGAGGTAGTCCTGCACAGCGCGGCGGCTGTCCCCATGGATGCCGCAAAGCTCGGCGATGTTGGCCGAAAGCCGGGGTCCAAAGCCCGTGCGTTTCTCTGGCGGGACCAGAGCCTTGACCATTCGGCCGCACCGAGAGCAACGGCCTTGGTAAAGGATGATGTGTTCCACATCGAGCCTGGGCTCGGGAATCTCGATGTGTTGATGGATGTAGTAGGGCTCGGGATCAATCAGGTCGGGGCAGCCGCATGCACACGGACCGGGATGGAGTTCCGTGATTTCCGTGGGCCGCAGACACTGCTGGCGGACACCGATGCGTTTTTTGCGGGGTTCGGTCTTGTTGGTCTTCTTCGCCCTGGGCTTGAAAGGGCTGTCAGATGAGGGAGGCTTGTTGGAATTGGCGGAATTCTGATTGAGCTTAGCCTGAAGTGCTGCAATTTCGAGTCGAAGCTTTCGGTTCTCGACATTCAATTCATGGACGAAGCCCAGCATGGGCCACGGTGTGTGCCTGACCACTTCAGACGTAATGAGCTTGGCTGACGCCATGGCGTGATCCATTTGAAAACAATGGGCATTTCATAAAAAATGTCCAGAGGGTGTGAGCGGGTACCTCATTTTTCATGTTTCCTAGGCATGCTTTCATTTCGAAAAAAAGGGTCGATTTCTCGACCCGGCAAAAGGGTTAGGCAGCTTTCTTGTGCTGCTCTAAAATTGTTATTAATTGCTTCAGCTTCTCTTCTCGCATCTTGCATTGGCGCAGTAGGTTAAGCTGCTCGGTCAATTGGTTGGCCTCAAGGTCCTCAAGGCCGGAGACGCCGTAGCGCTCGCATACGTAGGCCTGATACGCCTCGACATGGGTGCCAAGGCCTAACTGGTTGAACATGCGGTCCAGGGTGTCGAGCAAGAATGCGTTTTTGCGTTCCGGTTCGACAGGTTGGTCATCCGCCACGGTCTGAGCAGCGTCAATTCCCGACGCAGCCCCTCCAGCATTCAACCACTCCAGTATTTTGATACCGGTCTCGGCATCGGGTGTAAAGTAGTTGCCATCGAAAAGGCTGGTTCGGTCTTTGGTGGCAGTAGCCACATGCCCGTCGATGGACAGGTCGAAGACGACGGTGAACTCATATTCGAGCCCATCGCGTTGTTGCGGGGCAAGGCCGATCTTGGCGACCTTGGTTTTTCCCCCTTCGCTCACCACCTCGTAGGCGGTCTTGGTGCGCAGGGTGACTATCACATGGCAGGCCGAGCCAAGCATGGCGTCGACCAACCGGTTGTGGTCCGGCGTGACCTCGCGCCAAGCGGTAAATGAATTGCGCACGGCCTTGGTCACCTTGTCATGGATGTCCAGAACGCCGCCAGGGCCAGCCCAGGCGTGGCTGAGGCTGTCGATGATGAGCACCGCATAGCCAGCTTGCTCGGCGGCACTGATGGCTTCCACGTATCTGTCTGGGGAAAACGGCGGCGTCAGTTCGGCCACGTCGAAATCGACGAGATGCGAATACAGTGATCCGCTGCCCCGTTCGGTGTCGATCATGGCGATCCTGCCGCCGAGTCCCTTGGCAATTTGCAAGGCCGAAAAGGTCTTGCCGGAGCCGGCCGGCCCCATGAGGGCCAGCCGGAGTTTCGAAGTGCCGCGATGGGCTTTATGAAACATCGAAATGCTCCTTGGTTTTACCCCACAGAATCTGCCGCTCAAATCTGAACAAGCAGGCGGGATGGAACATAGTTTCCGCCTCTTCCGAGTCTAACGCCCTGGAACAGCTCCCGGGGAGCATGACGCAATCCTCCTCAGGGAGGATGATATCTTTGCACCAGAAACAGCGCATGGGAACCTCCTTTCAGAGATTGACCGCGTCGGGGAGATTGATCTCCTGGCGACGCTCCTGGTCTTCGCGATAGCGGTCCCAAGTTTCCCGGCCAAAGGTGGCGATGGCGGTTTGCTCCTCGCCGTAACAGGCGCTGGCCGCATCACACCACGAGCAGTGGATTCCCGGATTCTTCCAGAAATGCCCCTGCTCAATGTCTTGGGCGACTTTGCGGCAGATGTTGTAGAGTTCGACGAAATGGGCCATGGACCGGCGCGACTCGTCGAAATGCACCTGGGGCGTTCGGGTCCGAATGAGGTAAACCAGGGCCACAGGGATGGCGGGCAAGGCCTGAGCCTCAAACGGCAAGGAATACAGGTAGGCGTAGAGTGTCAGTTCCAGGGCAACCCGGGACATGCCCTCGCGGGGCATGCGCTGGACCGATTTAAGGTCCACCACACAGTGATCCCCTTCAGGCCCGACAAGCACCATGTCGATAAACCCGGTGAGGGTAATCTCCGGATGCTCGACCAGGGTGATGGGATGAATGAGCGGGGTATCGACCCGGAGCTCGATATGCCGGGCGGTCACCGGACCAAGCTGGTCCAGGAAAGCCTGGGCCTGCATGAAGCACTTGGCCTGGGCGGCCAGGTATTCGCCTTGGGTTTCGTAGCCGCAGCGCTCGAAGGTGTTCTCCAGCCAAAAGGACAGAGAGGCTTGTTCGAGCACGTCGTCGATCCGGTCCCGGTACATGACGCCGGCCTCCACCAGATGATGGATGCAGGAGCCTTCGACCAGGGTCGGCGAGGACTTCGGGGAACGCAGCCCCAGTTCGTAAAAGAGGTAATATTTTTCAGGGCATGACAAAAACGTGTTGAGCTTCGATTTCGAGAACCTGATCATGCTGCCTCCTTTGGGGCAATAGAAAAGCGCGGGGTCTGACATTGGGTAATGTCTCCCCCGCGCTTGGTGTGGGTTTCAGCTATGCCGCTTGTTGAAGGGATTCCCCGTCGAGGCGAATCCTGCGGCGGGGCAGTTCCTCGATGGCGGCGTCGATGGCGGACTTAAGCCGTCCCATCTCGCCCGTGACCTGCTGACGCAGGACATCGTTGTACGAGATGGAATAGCCGGTCATGCCGCCGACGATCTCCTTGGCCTGGGCAGCCAACTCGGTGAGCTTGTCGTCGTCAAAGACGTTGCGGTCCCCGAAGGTATCCAGGAACTCGTGCATCTTTCCCAGCATGGTCGACTTGAAAGCCTTGGGCTTACCGTCGCCGTTGCCGGAGAGACGATCCACCAGGTGGCTGACGATGTGGCCGAACTCCTCGCGAAGCGCGGCCATGGAAAGCTCCTTGGCCTCGTCCATGAGGTTCTTGAACTTCTCCTTCTCCCGTTCATAGATTTCGGGAGTCAGGATGCCGGACTTCTTGGGGGTGGCCAGGGTGACGAAGCGCCACTCGAAGCTGAACTTCTCCCGCATGTTGAGCGGATAGTCGGCTTCGGCGAAGAGGTCGCCCAAGGCTTGCCGGGCTTCCTCGCGGGCTTCCTGGTAAAAGTCGATGAAGGTATCGACCTTATCCCAATACTCGTCCTTGATGGCGTCCATGCGGCCGTCAATGTCGGCGATGGAGTCCTTGGGGATGAGATATAGGCCAGACAGGGGAAAAGGCAGGGCGCTGCGCTGGAGCAGCTGCCGGGCCTTCTGAATACTGGTCTTGATCGGCGAGAGCAGTTCCGGGTTGATGAGGAACTTCTTGCCCTTGAGCCATTCAGTATTGCCCACGCTTTCCAGCACAGCCGAGTTGAGGGACCGGCTTCCAGTCCAGCAGGACGTGGACAGTTGCAGCAGACAGGCCTTAGCAAACAGGGTGTCGTAACTCATGGCGCATCTCCTTTGGGATTATCCGCAAAGCGGAATGTGACGTTTCACAGCGACGCCTTGGCGTTGGTAAAACGACGCGGCGAGATTTCGGGCGGTCTCGGTGCCGAGCAGGTCCTTTAAAAACTGGGACTCAGCCAGGCAGACCGGACCAGAAAAGCCTTTGGTCTCGATGCGGACTTCGCCGTCATCGAGAATGTCCACGACGATCTGTTTCATGGGAAAAGCCCCCCTTGACGCGTCAAGCGCCGGGTAATTGTCGCCGGTACGGGGATGGAGCCGCGAGGATGCGGCTGGTGACTTAAGCGGACAGGGTCAGGCGGATGCCGTGTTCGGTGCGGGATTCGTTGATTCTGAAGTTGCGACGGCGCGCTTCCCGAAGGGTGCGCTCGATGGCGTAGGCTTGTTTGAGCCGGCCGCCGTTTTCGCCGACGCGGTTTTTCAGTTTCGAATCCCAGTAGTCTAACAGCAGCAGGTAGTTGCCGTTTCTCCTGACGACGCCGATTTCATAATCGGCTTCAGGGACGCGGATGGCGTGGTGGCATTTGCCGAGATCATCCAATGTCATGCCTTCCGGCAGGGGATATTTCTCAGGATCGACCACCCGGCCGTACCACTTGTAGGTGGTCGCACCCTCCACGAACTCAAACCCCAGCCTGTGACAGGCGTTTTTGAGGGCTTCAAGGTCGGTGATGGCGACTTCTATTTTTGAGATGTGACTCATGGCGGCCTCCTATTGGATGCCGGCCGGCGCCGGGGCGGCCGTGGTCCGAATTTTTCGGGACTCCTCGGGTTCGTCTTCCGGCGTATTGGCCAGACGAGCACGAGTGCGCGCCCAATTGCGCAGGGACTCAATGTCCTCGCGCATGGTCCGGGACAGGGGCACTATCGAGTGATAAGCCTCCTCCAGGCCCGTAAAGGCCGTCTCCTTGGCTAGCTGTTCAATTTCCGAACCAGACCAGCCAGTGAGGCGTTCGGCGTATTCCAGAGGGATCTGGACGCCGTAGCGTTTGGAGACGATGCGGATGATTTCCCGGCGTTCGGGCAGAGTCGGCAGGTCCACCAGAAAGATGGCGTCGAACCGACCGGCCCGCATGGTTTCCGGCGGGAGTTTGGTCACGTCGTTGGCTGTAGCCATGACGAAGACCGGGGAGCGGTGTTCCTGCAGGAAGGTCAGAAAGTGACTGAACATTCCGGAGGTGGAACCTCCGTCGGTCTCGCCGGAGGATTTGACCCCGGCGAAGGCCTTTTCGAGTTCGTCGAGGAAGCAGACGCATTCGCCGAAGCTCTCGATAATCCGAAGGGCTTGGCGCATTTTTTGTTCTGATTCCCCGACCAGGGAGCCTTTGAGGGCTCCGATATCCAGACGGATCAGCGGCCACCCCAAAATGGAGGCGGCGGCTTTGCAGCATAAGCTCTTGCCGGTGCCAGGCGGTCCCACAAGGAGGACGCCTCTGGGGCAAGGCAAATGCTCGTTGCCGGGCATAAAGGCTTGAGCCCGCGTTTTGATATAGTGCTTTAGCCGCGACAGCCCTCCTACTGAGGAGAGATGTTCGGGCTCCCATACTTCCAGCAAACCGGACTTCCTGATGATCTGGGATTTGAGTTGGGAAACGACGCGAGAAGAGAAGTAGCGTTTGGTGACCAGCGACAGGGCATAGGCGCACTCGGCTTCGAACTCAGTGAGTCCGCGAGCCAAACGTGCGCATTTTTTGTTGGGTTTGATGTTGAGGGGAGTCCCGAGATCGTGTTGCAGCGAATAGAGGCTGTCGGTGTCGGGTAAAGGCAGGTCGATGACCGTAAAGATGGATTTGAGCTCTGGGCGGATCTGGATGACCGGGGAGACCATGACAAGGCATGATCCCCGAGACTTCCAGAGCTGGATGCCGTTTTGGACGCCCTGAATGACTTCAGGAGAATCCAGGAACAGATGAAGGTTGTGGGCCAAAAGGACGGTGTCCCGCTGACCGGAGAGCCAATTGATGGCTTCGACCGGGTCGCGGATTTCCTCTGTGACTTGCTGGAACCCGGCTTGGCGGATGCCCTTGGCACAGCACCAGGCGAAAAAACTCCAGATACCAACAAACGGTAGGGTGTTTTCAGCCCGGGCTGGCTCTTGGGTTAAGACGCACAGCGCGGGGTAGCCAGCTTTCAAAAAATCTTGCAGCATTGCAAAAAGACCTCCAGTCAGTTGGGTTGACGAGCAAAATCGCCTTACAGGCCTATTTCTCTATACATAACTTGAATATTCAAGCAGTTGTTAGAGAAATTACCCTGGTATATCGTCAACTTTCTACAAGCTGGAGGCACACAATGCCTTTACTCAAAGGGGTGATGATTCTCGGCGGTGCCATGCTCGGCGCTGCTGCCGCTGCCGCAACCGGACCGTTGCTGGTCGTTTCAGCCCCCTTCCTCGGGGTGTTCGGCGCGACCACCTATTCCGTAAGCGCTCTCGGTGCTGCTGGCGTCTCCGCCGGTATTGCTTCCGGCCTTGCCTTTGGCAGGGTCGCCGGCGAAACTGGATCGGCCCTGGTCATTCAGGGTCTGTCCAGCGCATCCGAGTCGCTCATGGAAAAACTCCATCGCAAGATTCGGGAGTGACGGCGGCAAGAGAACCCCTGGCTCACGCCGGGGGTTTCTCTTTTTTTAAGGGCGAGTCGTCGTGTTGATGGGACATCCGATGTCGTGGCTGGACTGTCAGATCAGGGACAAAGCTGCAGATATTCTCACCGCGGTTTATGATCGATGCCAGGAAATGGCTCGTTTCAGCCATGCGTCTGCTCAGCCGCTCACGCCGATGTCCCCCTCAGGAGCAAGGGGCGTATGAGCAGATGACCCTCAACTGAGCCGCGTCATTAAAGATTTAGTTGGAACTGTGCTATCCCTTTGGAACCTCGCCCCAGCCCGCTTTGCTCACCGCAACGCGGTGCTGGTCACGTTCGGCCATGGCAACGATGGCGGTGATGGAGTCTCCGTACAGCTTGAGATCCTTGAACGAGGATGATGATCTGCGGCGTTGCAGCATGAGCGCGTCCGTTTCAAACCAGTAGGGCATGAAACCGCCGAAATAATAGCCCCGCGAACGGAGTGTCTCAATTCCCGCCGGAGCGTCCGGCCGGCCCAGATCGAAAATCACCTGGACAATGCCGTTGTCTCCGGCCTTGTGCTCCAGGTCGGACACGATTCTTTCCAGGTCGCGACCCGGCTCGTGAACCCAGACCTTGATGCAGGCGGCTTTCTCGAAATCGATGATCTCGACCCGCGAAGATTCGGGCAAAGTCGCCTGGGAACCGGCCTCGATCTGTCTGTCCAGGCCGGCTCTGGCGCAAAAGTCGACGTAAGCTGCGCGGTAGGCGGTCGGCAGGTGGACGGTCTGCGGGGTGAAGAGCATGGGCTTGACGGTCAATACGAGCGAAGTCCGGTCCCCGTGCCGGTAATCGTCCGAATAGGCGCGGGAAGGAATGGCGTCCATGGCGATGCCGCAGGGAATCATGCCGGTGGTTTCGCACATGCGCTGCGAAAAGGTATGGGTGCACACGGCCTCGCCGAAAATCGCTCCGGCTTGGGCCATGTCTGGCAGCCGTTCCATGGCCTGAAGCCAGAGATCGCGGGCCATGCCCTTGCTGCGCTGGTTTTTGAGAATCATGAGTTGGGCAAGCTCATACAGACGCGGCCAGGGCGAGCAGCGGTAGATACCTATCATGCCAAGCACGTCATCTCGACTGGATTTGGCCACCACGGCGTGCTGGGCTCCCGAGGCGTACCGTCGGGCGATCTCGGAAGGATCGTAAACGTAATCAAAGGGATGTTGGTCTCCATAGACGCTGTAGGTCAGCCGGGCGACACCGAGTGCATCCTGGGGCGAAATCAGGGAGATGGCATAATCCTGGTCCGGGGGGACCTCGCAGTCTCCTAGACGGTGCGCCACGATCAAAACGTCGCGGTCCATGGATTCTCCCTTGGTCCTCCCAGACGGTTTTGAGGGAAGACAGATTGCATCTCATACTTAGCTTCTGGACTTTATCCTGTCAAAGCGACTAGATCAGCAAAATAAGAGCAGGATAGGTGATCTATGGATATCTTGCGCGGCATTCGGGTCGTCAATCTTGCCCTCAACCTCCCTGGTCCCCTGGCGGCGAATCGCCTCGCCCGCATGGGGGCAGAAGTGGTCAAGGTCGAACCGCCGGCCGGCGATCCCATGGAACTCTACAGTGCCGCATGGTATCGGGAAATGGCGGCAGGGCAGGAACTCGTCCGGCTGGACATGAAAACGCAGGAAGGACAAACGCGATGCGGCGAACTGCTCGCCGACGCCGACTTGCTCATAACCTCCAACCGCCCGTCGGTGCTCACCAGACTTCATATCTCCTGGGAAACTCTGCACCCGAGGTTCACGAAG
This sequence comes from Solidesulfovibrio aerotolerans, assembly GCF_009856865.1. GTDB lineage: Bacteria > Desulfobacterota > Desulfovibrionia > Desulfovibrionales > Desulfovibrionaceae > Solidesulfovibrio > Solidesulfovibrio aerotolerans. Next base: position 22,307 of record NZ_WVUD01000054.1, read on the forward strand.
CTCTGCCAGGTGGCCATCTTTGGCTA
>NZ_WVUD01000055.1 GCF_009856865.1 Solidesulfovibrio aerotolerans
CGGGCACCGCCCCGGCGGCAGCGGCCCAGGCCCGGCCGGTCCCGTCCCAGACGCCCCCGCCGGCTGGATCGCCACAGGGAGCGCCCCCGGCGGCCCCATGGTCTGGAGCCTCATTGGCAGCGTCCCAGATGCCGGCGACCCCGTCTGCCACCCCGGCCCCGCCCCTGGCTTCGACCCCGGTCCAGACCCCGGCCGCCCCGGCGGCCCGGTACTCCCGCACGGCCCCGGCCGAGCCTGCGGTACCTTCGGCCGCGTCGCCCGGTGGCCTGCCTGCGGCTACGCCTCCGGGCGGCCCGAGAAATTGGGAGGGGTTTAAGCGGTTTGCCAGCAAGGGCAATGAAATCGCCGGCATGAAAAAGGCGCGCGGAGTGTTTGCCCCGGACCCCGCTCCGGGCGAGGTGATCATCAGCTGCGAAAACGCTTTCCACCGGGGCCAGCTCACCCAGCCTGAGAAATTGCGCCATTTACACACGCTGGCGACCGAATATTTCGGCCCGGGTGTCGCCCTGCGGGTGGAGGAAGGGGCGCAGGAATCCGACCGACTCTCCCCCCAAGACCTCAGGGACTACATCGACGGCCGGCCGGAAGTGCGACAGGCTGTGACGACCTTTGACGCGGAAATCATCGAACGCAAGCCCCGCTAGTGTGGCGTTCCCAAAAAACCATTTCTGTTTTTTTGGGAGCAACAAGCAGACATGCAACGTGTTGGTGCTTGGCAAACCATACCGGCAATGATCGAACGCAATACGCGAGGAGAGACCGACCATGAAAGGAATGAGCGAACTGGTGCGCCAAGCCCAGATCATGCAGAAAAAGATGACCAAGCTCCAGGAAGACCTGCAAGACCGCACCGTCGAAGGTTCGGCCGGCGGCGGCATGGTCACGGCCGTGGTGTCCGGGTCCAATGAACTTAAGTCCCTGACCATCGACAAGGCCGCCGTGGACCCCAACGATGTGGAAATGCTCCAGGATCTGATCCTGGCCGCCGTCAATGACGGTGTGAAAAAGGCCAAGGCCATGATGGAGGCCGAAATGGGCCAGATCACCGGCGGCATCAAGGTTCCCGGACTCTTTTAGTCCAGCCGGCCGCTGCCTTGGCCCGGGCCGGCCGCCAGGGGATGTCCCTGGCAGCCGGCCCGAGGCGCGCCACCTGTTTTTTGCAAACGGATATCCTGCCCATGGCATCGCAAACGACTCTGCCGGCCCCTTTGGTGGAACTGGTGCAACAGTTGGCCAGACTGCCCGGCCTTGGCCCCAAATCCGCCCTCAAGGTGGCCATGATCCTTTTGGAGTGGCCGCGCGCCAGGGCTGAATCCCTGGGCGACGGCATCTTGCGGCTGCGGGAAAAACTGTGCCTGTGCCGCCACTGCGCCGGCCTGTCTGAAACGCCGGTATGTCCGGTCTGCGCCGATCCCAGCCGCAGCCACGACCAGCTGTGTCTGGTGGCCCAGTGGGATTCCATCATGCAGATTGAGGAGACCGGGCTTTTCACCGGCCGCTATCTGGTCCTGGGCGGCCTGCTCGATCCCCTGGAAGGGGTTTCCGCCGGCCAGCTGCGCCTGGACATGCTGCGCGCCCGCTTGGCCGAAGGCGAAGCCGTCGAGTGTATTTTGGCCCTTGGCGCAACACTGGCTGCCGAAGCAACCGCTTCGCACATCAAAAATCTGCTCGCCCGGGAGTTCCCCGCCATCCGCTTGACGAGGCTGGCCCAGGGCATACCGCTGGGGGCCGAAGTCAAATACGTGGACAGGGAAACCCTGTCCCAGTCCCTGCGCTACCGCCAGGATCTGTAAGCAGCGGGACACAGGCACGATGATGGCAATCGAACTTACGGTCGAGGTCCAGACCGTCACCTTTTTTAACGAGGAAAACGGCTACCTGATCGCCCGGGTGACCTCCAAGGAGGAACCCGGTCCGTTTTCCGTGGTCGGGGCAGTGCAGCGGGTCACGCCCGGCGAACTGCTGCGCGTCACCGGCTCCTGGGCCACCCATCCCAAATACGGCCGCCAGTTCCAGGTCGCCACGGCCAGCCGGGAGATGCCGGCCACGGTCAACGGCATCCGCCGCTATCTGGCCTCCGGCCAGATCAAGGGCGTGGGCGGGGTGCTGGCCACCCGCATGGTGGACGCCTTTGGCGAGAAAGTGCTCGATATCCTCGACACCGACCCGGACCAGTTGCTCAAAGTGGAAGGGCTTGGCAAGAAAAAGCTCAAAGAGATCAAGGCCTCCTGGGACGCTCAAAACGAAATCCGGTCGCTGATGCTCTTTTTGCAGACCCACGAGATCGCCACCACCCACGCCGCCAAGATCCAGCGCCTCTACGGCAATGCCGCCGAAGCCCGCATCCGGGCCAATCCCTACGAGCTGGCCTACGATATCCGGGGCATCGCCTTTAAGACCGCCGACGCCATGGCCCTGCGTCTGGGCTTTGCCCCGGACAGCCCGGAGCGCATCCAGGCCGCCCTGGCCTATGTGCTTTTCACCCTGGGCGAGCAGGGGCACCTGTTTGCCCCCAAGGACACGCTTTTTGAAAAGACGGCTGCCATGGTCGGCGACATGGCTCCCGAGCGTCTGGAAGAGGGGCTTGGCAGCCTGGAAGAGCTCAAACGGGTCAAGGTCGAGGATCTGCCGGCCCAGGGCATCGCCTCGGCCGTCTATCTGCGCCATTTCTACGCCCTGGAGGTGGAAATCGCCCGGCGTTTCCACGATCTGGCCAGCCATCCCGGGGCCGAGCTGCGGGGCAAGGTGGAAAAGCTTCTGCCGGCGCTTGAAGCCGAGGCCCGTATCCAGCTCTCGCCACAGCAGCGCCAGGCCGTCATCGACGCCTGCGCCAACAAGGTTTTCGTCATCACCGGCGGCCCCGGCACCGGCAAGACCACCATCACCCGCATGGTGGTGGCCGCCCTTGACAAGCTGTCCTTAAAAGTCAAACTTGCCGCGCCAACGGGCCGGGCGGCCAAACGGCTTTCCGAAGCAACCGGGCAACCGGCTGCCACTTTGCACCGACTCCTGCAATCGACGCCTGACGGCGCGTTTGCCGTATGTGAAGATAATAAGCTCAAGGCCGACGCGCTGCTGGTGGACGAGGTCAGCATGCTCGACGCTAGGCTTTGCGGCCACATGCTGCGGGCCTTGCCCCATACCTCGCGCCTGATCCTCGTCGGCGACGCGGACCAGTTGCCGTCTGTGGGGGCCGGCAACATCCTGGAAGACGTGCTCGGCAGCGCCAGCGTCGGCAGCGCCCGCTTGACCCATATTTTCCGCCAGGCCCGGGAAAGCATGATCGTGGTCAACGCCCACCGGGTCAATAACGGCCAGTTTCCCCAGGCGGCAGAGAAAAAGCCGCCGGACGCGGATTTTTTTTGGGTGGAGCAGGACGATCCGGCCGCCGTGCGCGATCTGATCGCCGCCCTGGTTGGCGAGCGCATTCCCCAAGTCTATGGACTTGATCCCATGCGCGACGTCCAGGTGCTCTCACCCATGCACAAAGGTGAGGCCGGCACCCAGTCCTTAAACGAAGCCCTGCGGGAGCGGCTTAACCCCACAGGACCGGAAATAGTGCGCGGCAGTGTGCGCTTTCGCCTCCTCGACCGGGTGCTGCAAACGAAGAATAACTATGAAAAGGACGTGTTCAACGGCGATCTCGGCCATATTGTGGCGGTAGACCCCGAGGAGGGCGAGATGCTCGTGTCCTTTGATGGGCGCAGCGTTGCCTATGATCGCACCGAACTTGACGAGCTGGCCCCGGCCTATGCCGTGAGCATCCACAAGTCCCAGGGCAGTGAATATCCGGCCGTGGTGGTGCCCATCCTGACCCAGCATTATGTCATGTTGCGCCGCAACCTGATCTACACCGCCCTGACCCGGGCCAGGCGTCTGGCCGTGCTGGTCGGCAGTCGTCGGGCGCTCATGCTGGGGCTTAAAAACGCCGGCGGCGACAAACGCTTCACCCATCTCAACTACCGCCTGCGGGAGCTGTTCAATGTCTGATCGCCAAACACCGGGCCTTTTCCCGGCAATACGGAGGAACGGCCCTCGATGCTTGTAAAAAAAGCCGCCAGTCTGCTTGTTCGTCTGGTCCTGGTCGGGGCCTGTCTGATCTATGCCTTTTGGGGACTCGATTTCAACGATCTGTGGGACACGCTTTTGCGCTACGACCACACAGCGCTGTTTTGGACCACGGTTTTTTCCTTCTTTGGCTATGGTGCCATGGCCCTGCGCCTGGATTTCCTTTCTGGCTTTAAAGCCGGCCCCTGGACCTGTTTTAAAGCCTTCCTCATGTCCATGGCCGTTAACAATATCGTGCCGGCCAAGCTCGGCGAATTGGCCAAGGCCTTTTATCTGCGCCGGGAGTGCAAATTCTCCTTGTCGCGCAGCATCTCCATGGTTTTTTGGGAGCGTTTTTTCGATCTCAATGCCATTTTGGCCATGGGCATGGTGGTGGCCTTTTATTTCGATCTCAAGATGGCCTTTGTCCCCCTGGGCGCAGCCGTGGCCGGCATTTGGGTCAGCTTGTGGGTGGTGCGTCGCTATCCTTATTTCGTTGGCCGCATCATTGAAAAAGTACCGTCCGAGCGGTTGACCGAGTTTCTGGCCGAACTCAAGCTGCAAGTGCTCCACGGTGTCACCCCCGGGTTTATGTCGCTGCTTGGGTTGTATACGGTGGTGTGCTGGATTCTCTATGCCGCCTCCACCTTCCTGGTCCTTTTATGGGTGGCCGGGTTGCCGCTGACCTATGGCCATGCAGCAGCCGTGTTTGTCATCTCGTCGTTTGGCATGGCCATGCCGTCCTCGCCGGGCGCTCTGGGCGTGTTTGAGGCAGCGGTGGTCTTTTCGCTGGGGCTTTTGGGCGTGGACCGGGCCCAGGCTTTGGCCGCCGGGCTGGTGCTGCACATGGTGCAGTTTATTCCGGTGACTGTGGCGGGTCTGCTTGTTCTGGCCAAAAGCGGCCTGAAACTCAGCAAGATCCGCGAAAGCGAGGAAGGGCTGGACACCTGACAGCCGACGCGGTGCACCGCAAGCTGGGGAGGGGACCATGGCATATCCCTGTGCGCTGACCATTGCCGGGTCCGACTCCGGTGGCGGGGCCGGTATCCAGGCTGATCTGAAGACATTTATGATGCAGGGCTGTTATGGCCTCTCGGTCATAACAGCCCTGACCGCCCAGAACACCCGCGCCGTAACGGCCATCGAAGCCCCGACCCCGGAGTTTGTGGCCGAGCAGTTGCGCGCCGTGCGGGCGGATTTCCCTCTTCGCGCGGCCAAGACCGGTATGCTTTTTTCCGAAGCCATCATTGCCGCCGTGGCCCAAGGGCTTTCCGACAAGGATTTCCCTCTGGTGGTCGATCCGGTGTGCGTGGCCCAGTCCGGGGCACGGCTGCTTTTGCCCGAGGCGGTGACGGCGCTGGCCTCCCGGATGTTTCCCCTGGCCGATCTGGTGACCCCCAATCGCCATGAGGCCGAGCTTTTGGCCGCCATGCCCATCACCAGCCGCGCGGATGCGACCACCGTTATCGGGCGGTTGCTTGGGCTGGGGGCGCGGGCGGTGCTGCTCAAGGGCGGTCATTTTGCGGACGGCGAGGCGGTCGGGACCGGGTTTGTGGCCGACCGGCTGGTACTGGCCGACGGCCGGGAATGGGAACTCGTGCGGCCCCATGTGGCCACGCGCCACACCCACGGCACGGGCTGCACGCTGTCAGCGGCCATTGCCGCCCATCTGGCGCTGGGCAAGGCGTTGCCGGAAGCGGTGGAAGCGGCCAGGGATTACCTGCAATTGGCGTTGGAAACAGCCTGGGAACTGGGCCAGGGCGATGGTCCGGTCAACCATCTGGCCCCGTATGCGCGGCTTTTGGGCGAAGGGAGCCCAAGCCATTGACCGGGTTCACCCGAATCTCTTTTAACGGCTGGTTGGTCCGTAAGATATTGTCTTCGTCTGGTCTTTCGCGTACATAATTTCGCCCATCGACGGGTAGGCAGTGCGAGAGTGGCGGAACTGGGAGACGCACCAGACTTAGGATCTGGCGGCTTAGGCTATGGGGGTTCGAGCCCCCCCTCTCGCACCATAGTACATTAGTGACAGAATTTGAGCGCCATTTGGCCCAGGCTGCAAAACGGCGCCGTCCTTTTACTCCAGGGCAATCAGCTCCAGATCGCCCACCAGACCTACCAAATCCCCGAGCTGGACAAAGGCCCCGCGCACGCCGCGTTTGGCCATGCCCGCCGCCGCCGCCAGCACCCCTTCCAGATCCTGCGCCGTGACCAGCAGATTGGCGAGCCCCGTGGCCGCCGCATCAGCCACCGCCCCCTGGTCGGCCACCACCGTGACCATATCCGCCTGCCCCAAACTGAGCGATGGCCCGATTTTGGCCGAAGAGGCGCACACCGCCGCCGGCAAGCTGCGCGCATCAAAGCGCAAGGCCAGGCGCGCCCCTTCCACCGGTTTGGCCAGCAAGGCCACAATGCGTTCCTGGCTGCCGTGCAAATAGACGTCGCCGCCGTTTTCAACCAGCAACTCCGCAGATTCCCCCACAAAGCGGTCGGCCACGGCCTGGGCAAAGGCTCCGGCCACAGCAGCCATCGGCCCAACGCCAAAGCGCGTCGCCGCCTCGGCCATGTCCCGGGCAATGTCCGGGGCAGCAGCATCCACGGCCACAGGCACAAGACTGTGCTGGAATTCGGGGTGCAGCAGCAGATAGGTGGACAGTTGGGCGCGCAGCGCCGAGACATAATCGCCGATCTCCCGGGCGAGGTTGCGTCGGGCCACTACATGCAGGTCGGTCTGGGCCACCACGACCTGGAAGGCGGTTTCGCCGGGACGCGGCAAAAGGGCCTGGCGATAGGCGCGAACGGGATCGGTGTGAATGGGCGGCATGGCATCTCCGGGGAGGGCGTTTCGGCCAGTATGCCCGCTGCGGCGCTTGCGGGGAAGAGGGAGCGGCTTGGCAGGCCGGGCCGGGGCATGTAGTGTCGGGGCCATGCGGCAGGAACGGGAAGGACCAACGGATGCGCCCCTGGTGTCAGCGATCATCCCGACCCATGACCGGGCCGGGATGATCATGCGGGCCGTGGCCTCGGCCCTGGGGCAAACGTATCCGAATATGGAAGTGATCGTCGTGGACGACGGTTCCGGCGACGACACCCCCCGACGTTTGGCAGCGGTCGCCGATCCCCGATTGCGGGTGATTCGGCGCGAGCGGGCTGGCGGCGTGTCGGCGGCCCGAAATGCCGGTATTGCCGTGGCCCGGGGGGCCTATGTGGCGCTGTTGGATTCCGACGACGAATGGCTGCCGGAAAAGACCGCCCGCCAACTGGCTTTCATGGCCGCCGGCGGCCATCTGCTCTGCCAGACTCAGGAAATCTGGATGCGCAGCGGCCGGCGGGTCAATGCGGGCAAGGTCCACCGCAAGCCGGACGGTTTTTTTTTCGAGGCAGCGTTGCGCTCCTGTCTGGTCAGTCCGTCCACAACCCTGTTTGCCCGGGAATTTTTCGAGGCAGTCGGCGTATTTGACGAGAGTCTGCCGGCCTGCGAAGATTATGACTTATGGCTGCGCACGCTGCTTTGCCACCCCATAGGACTCGTGGACGCGTATCTGGCCGTGCGCCACGGCGGCCGGGTCGATCAGCTCTCGGCCATCTACTGCGGCCAGGATCTGTTTCGCATCCGGTCCATGGTCGGCCTGCTGTCCCGGCCGGAAACAACGTCCTGGCACCGGGATTGCATCGAAAAAGAGTTGCGCCGAAAGGCCAGGGTATACGCGACGGGCTGTTTGAAGCGCGACAGGCCAGAAGAGGCCGAGCGGGTGCTGGCCCTGGTGGAAACGGCTCTTTTGTCGGCCGGCGACCGGGAAACGGCTGCGCCCTAGGGCGCGATTTCCCGTTTGGTGATGGCTTCGGCCTTGATGCGCGTCAGGGTGTGGGTCAGCGCATTGAGGACGTTTTCCCGGATGTCGCCGGCGGCCACGATAAAAAGCAGATCGTCGCCCGGGACAAAGATGCCGGTGCGGGCCTCGACGAGCACCCGGAACATGCCGGGCATGGCCTCGCCTTCCTGGCGGATGGCTTCCACCAGGGCCGCGTCGGCCTTGACTTCCAGGGAAGCCACGGGAGCGCCGTTTCGGGAGGTGGCCCGGGTTACGCCGTTGTGCACGAGCACCATGCCGACTTTCTCCAGAAAGCCCGGCTCAGCCTTAAGCGTCGCAATGGTTTTTGAGATGTCCATGGGCCGCAAGTAAAGGAGAATCGCGCCGTTGTCCACGTTTTACATTGCCAATCTCCTGGAGAAACTGCCCCAGATTCCGACCACGCGCATGGTGCACAACGGCATCTGCGTCTGGGTGGCCTGGGATGTTGAACTCGACCCGGGCATCCCCACCATGCTTGAGGACTACGGCGGTTTTCGCATGGCCGACACCTATGGCCAGGCCCTGTGGTTCTTCTTTGGTGACGAGGGATTGCGCGCCCTGGGCCGCATTCATGTCTGGGGCAAGGTCAATCCCATGCGCCTTTTCATGGAGGTGGTGCCGGCGGCCATGCTGGTCAGCCCCAAATTTGAGAAATCGCTGACCATGTCCGTGGAATTCTCGCGCCAGCACGTCTCGCCGGGCGAGAGCCTGGAAATTTTGCTGCATCCCAACCTCAAACCGCAATTAACGAATATCCCGGGAGTCACCAGCGTACCGACCAAGCCCACCATGGGACTGGCCCGGGTGGCCTTTGAGCGTCTGGAAGCCGACACCGCCTTAAGCTACGATCCCGGGCTCGCCTGGTACTGCGTGCTGCGGCCCCTGGGCGACCCGCTCAGCCGCAACACGGCCGAGGGGTGGCGCAATATCGCCGAGGAACTCCTCGACATTGTGGAACGCCTGGGCGTCAAGTTTATCCGGCACGAAGGCTTTCTCATTTTTGAGCTTTCCGGGCTGCGCAAGTTCCGTTCCTGGTCGCGGGACACCGTCGCCCGCATTATGCGCCTGAAAGAAGAGGGCGACGAGGGGCATTACTGGCCAAGCGTTATGGCGGCGGCCTCGTCCAAGGGCCGCACCCTGAGCAAGGATCTGCCACGGCGGCTGGGGCTGGACTGGGATCAGATGACCCCGGATTATCCGCACATGAGCTACCGCTCGGCCTTTTTGCTCGGGGAGGATTTCCTCATCCACGAGGCCAGGGCGCTCTCGCGCGGCGTCACGGTTGAGGATTGGTGCAACGTCAGCCTGCTCCGGGTGGATGCGGCCGAGGATGCGCAGGCCAGCGAGCCCCAGGCCGAGTTGGCCGTACCCCTGCCTTCGGCGCTGTCGGGGGGCGATGCCAAACCGTGTTTTTATTGCGGCTTAAACAACCACGTCCCGCGCGAATGTCCGAGCAAAGGTCTGCTCGCACCCAATCCCGACATCTGGGAAAGCTTTGGCAGCGTGGACATCGGCAGCCTGGAGGAGTTGTCCCAGGGACTCGAAACGGCCCTGGTCGCGGATTTTGCCGTCGAATCCGCCCGGCTGCTGGCTGGGTCTGATGCGGCAGCCTTGTTTTTCCAGGCTATATTTGAAACCGGTCTGGTCTTTCAATTGCGCCTGCTCGAACTGGTTTGGCGCAGCAAAGGGAAAACCCTGCCGGACGGGCTGGCCAACCTCGGGCCGCGCGAGGGCGAGTTTTTCTGGGGCGCGCTGACAGCCCTGCGCAACAACGATTCCGAAAACTACGATGCGTTTCTAGCCCAGGCCCTGGCCAAGTATCCCCGGGCCTACCAGCCCAAATCCCTGCAAGGCCTCCATGCCATGGAGGCCGGCGACTGGATCAAGGCCGTCTATTATTGGCAGGAATCGGGCCGGCTGTGTTACACGGCCCTGCAACGCGCCTATTTTCATTTTTTGGAAGCCAGGGCATCGGAAATACAGGGTGATTGCCACAAGGCCATCGCCCACTATCGCGAGGCCCTGCGGGAAGCCCCCAAGTGGTTGGAGCCGCTGTATCGCCAGGGAGTCTGTCTGGTGAAGATGGGGTTTGTCGATCAGGGGCTGCAGTATCTTTTGCCGCTTATCAATGCCGACGCCATGATGTTTAACCGGGTGATGCTGGACCCGGAGTTGGAGCGCGGCCGGTTGCAGGTGCTTGGAGCGTTGTGGCGGGTGTGGCATGTGGCCCGGGAAGAGGCGCGCAAGCGTCTGAACATGCTGGGCGAACTGACGGAGTCGGTTCATGGCCGATTTCTTGAGGGTGACCCGTATCTGGCCGAAGTCGATGTCCGGGCAGAGGCCCTGACCAAACTCGGGAAGGTGAGCAATTTCGTGGCCTTTCAGCGGTTTGAGGCCGGGGTTGACGCTTTTGAGAGCGAGGTGAAAAAGGCCATTGAAGCCGAGTTGGCCGCCATGCGGGCCAGGCAGGACCGCCAGGTGGAAGATTTAAAGGGCATCCAACGGGAGGCAGCCTGGTTCCCTTTTCCCACGATGCTGCGCGAATTTAATAAAGATTTCAATTATTGCGCCACCCGGCTCAACTGGATGCGCACGGCCTCCATGGATGAGGCAGAGAATTTCCACAAGAGCCGTGAAAGCATGCCCGAGGTGGACGAGCGCATCAAAACCTTGCGCACCCGGCTTATTTCGTTGCGCATCGTGCGCGATTCAACGTTTTTCACCATGCTCCTTGGCCGCAACTTCATGTGGATGGAAGTGGCGAGCCTGGGGCTGGCCTTGGTTTTGGTGCCGCTTTTCGTGTATCTCTTTCAGCGGTTCGGCCATGGCTGGGTGGCTGAGATGATGGAGCATCAGAAGTGGCAGTTGCAAAAGGGGCTGGTGATTATCCTGACCATTGCGGCCATGGCCTTGTCTGCCATCAACACGGCGCTGACTTTTGAATCCAAAAAGCGCAAGCTTTTCAAGCTGGCCGAGGAAGGCAAGCTGCCCAAGAAAAAGCCCAAGACCAAGCCAAAACCTGTCAAGAAAGCCGCGCCCAAGGAAAAGAGCAAGGCCACACCCAAAACATAAGGCGACGCTGGCGGCAGGGCGAAGCAGAAGGGGAAGGGGGCAGACCAGCGCGCGGGTGGGTCGGACTAGCGTCCACGTTGACCGCACTGCTGGCGGCAGCGGCGCGGGCGGGCCAGGAAAACCGGCCCGGCAGCCCGGCCCGGGGCCGGGCTGCCCAATAAGCGAGGATGCGCCTTTGGCTGGCCGGAAATAAAAAAGGCGGCGAGTTGCCCCGCCGCCTTTTTTCCTCGAAGAAAGCGAGAACTAGACGCAGCCGGTGGGCTTGGGCAGGCCGGCCATTTTGCAGGCTCCTTTGCCGGGTCCGGACGGGAACAGCTCATAGATGTGCTTCAGCTTGAATCCGGTCACTTTGGACAGGATGCGCACCATCGGGGCGATGCCGTTCTTCTTGTAGTAGTCCTGCAGGAACTCGATGACCTTGTTGTGCTCCGGGGTCAGCTCTTTGATGCCCTCGGAGTCCTTCACGTAGTCAACCCATTCCAGGGTCCAGTCTTCAAACTTCTGCAAGAAACCGTCTTCATCGACCTCGAAGGTTTTGCCTTTGTACTCAACAGTAGCCATGCGCATCCTCCTTACTTTGTTGATACTAAAAGCGCCCAGCCTGGATTGGCCGTGCCGGGCGATACCAACGCTTCGCCGTAATACGTCGAAGCCTCACCCCTCAATCAGAGCACCCTTGATGCCCGATGGGTCATTTTGGACGGGGAGGGCTGCTCTGTCAGCGACCGGCTCCCGCGTTACTTTTCTAACGTAAGCTTGAAAAACGGTTCCTGTCAACGTTTTTTCACGGAAACGTCAAGAGTCGTGTGTGCGTTTTGTCTGTTATACTGGGCTATTGTGACAAAATTGCAGCCGTTGTCAGCATCCCAGGGCGGTCAGCTGATCCGTGGCAAAGGTGATGGAAGGGTCAAGGGCCAGGGCCGCTTTGAGGTTCTGGACGGCCAGCAGATCCTGCCCCAGCCGGGCCTGGCACAGGCCCAGGTTGGCCAGATCCATGGCCGAACCGGCGTCAAGGGCCAGGGCGGCGGTGAAATCGGCGGCTGCGGCAGCGTAGCGCTCGGCCTTAAAATGGGCCACACCGCGCAGATTGAAGTATTCCTTGACCTCGGGACAAAGTGCCACGGCCCGGTCGAGAATGGGCACAATGTCTTCAAACCGGCCCAGTTGGGACAGGGCGTGGGCCTGGTAAAAGGCGGCCAGGGCCTTGTCTTCGCCGCTGGTCTGGAGGGCCTCGGCGCAGGCAAACTGGGCGGCTCCTGCTTCGGCGTCGCCCAGGCGCAGGGACAGCACACCCTCGAAAAAGGCCACAAACGGGGCGCTGGGATAGATTTCGGCCAGGGCGGCCAGTCCGGCGTCGGCCGTGGCCGGATCGGCCTCCTCGGCCAGCAGACGGCCGGTAAAAAGCCCCAGGCTGGCTGCCGGGGTCCGCTCACGGAAGGCAAACCCCGGGACTACGTTGTAGTTGGCCGAAAGCCCAAGCGCGGGGTGGGTGGTATCCACAGTGTACAGCGGGAAACCCCGCTCGGCCAGGGCAGCGGCCAGGATGGCCAGCTCCTCGGCGATGTCGTCCCGGGCCAGGTCGGGCAGGCCGGCCAGGGGGACGAGCGGTCCCTCGGCGACCCAGGCGGCGTCGGCCAGGGTCGTGAATTTCGGCAGCCCGGACGCTTCGTAGTTGCTGCGGGACTCGAAATCCCCGGCCAACTGGGCCACTTCGGTCAGCGCCCGGATGGCGGCCTTGGCCGGCGAGGTGGCGGTGCCGGCGGTAAAAACGATTTCCGAGGTCTGGGGGAAGGTGTTGGGATCATAGGCCAGGGCCGCGACAGTGGGCACGGGCTGGTCCAGGGTGAAGTCTTTAAGCCACACTGTGATGCCCTGGCTGGTGAAGGCGTCCAGCAGCCCGGACAGGACCGGATCGTCGAGGCTGGCCGGGTCGATGGTCGGCAGCGTCGGCCGGGTGCGGTCGATGACGGCGCAGACATGGCGCTCGATCAGTTCGCAGGCTCCCTGCAAAACGGATTCCTCAAAGCAGTTGCCGGCCGAGGAGCCGTTAAATTCATTGAGGATCTTAAACCAGTCCAGGGGGACGGCCACCTCTTTGCCCTGGGCCACATCGCGCACCAGCACAAAGCGCCAGGGCAACAAGTCCAGGATGCGCCGGGCGTCGGCGTCGCTCATGGTTTCGCCGACCGAGGCCCGGATGACCGACAGCGGCACGAGGGCGTCGCCGAAATGGGCCTCGGCCTCACTCCAGGTGGCCGGGAAAAACCGGTCCTCGTCGCGCCAGAAGGAGAAAAAGCTGTAGCGCTCGGCCAGTTCCATAAGCGCCGAAGCCTCGGCCTGCTCGGGACTGGCACCCTTGCCCATCTGTTTGCGCGTGGGCATGACAGCCCGGGCCGCCTCGCCGCAGATGCTTAAAAAGACCGGGATGCCGAGCCGTCCGGTGTCGATGCGCCTGGTTTCGGCCAGGACGCCGGAGCCCAGCCGGGCAAAGGCATCTTTGGCCCGGGCCACGGTTTCGGCCGGCGTTATGATCTTGTCCTGATCGACGGTGTAGCCCTTGGGGCGCTGGATCAGGCCCGGGGGTGGGGAAGCGTGGTGGTCCATGGCGATGTTTCCGTTTGAGGGCGTTGCCGCCTAAGCGATTTTTTTGGGCGTCATGCGATATATCTGGCACAGCTTGCGTTCGGGCTCCCCGGACTCGGGGGCCGTCTCTTTGTAGCCCACCACCCGCTCGGAAATGGTGAATTCCTCATCGGCCAGGGCCATAAACCGGGTGGCCTTGCGGGTGAAGTCCTTGGAAAGGAGCAGGGCCGCGTCTTTTTTCAGCGCAATGTGGGCCAGGAAGAATTTGAGCAGGCTGCGGTAGGTGTCTTGCAGATAGAGCACCTCGGCCCCGATGACCACGTCAAACCGGCGGCCCAGGCGGTCGGCGGTGAAATCGGCCTTGGCCACGCTGGCCCGGTCGGACAGGCCGTTTTGCAGGATATTGATCTGGGTAAAGAGCAGGGCGTCGGGGTGGATGTCGGTGAGCAGGCAGGTGTAGCCCTGTTTGGCGGCAAAAAGGCCGACCAACCCGATGCCGCACCCGACTTCCAGGACGGTTCGGCCTTGCGGTGCGCCGAGATGGCGCAGCGAATGGGCCAGCAGCATGGCGGCAGGCCAGATGGTGGCCCAATACGGCAGTTCCACCGGTCCGTCGCCGGCCCGGGCCAATTGACGGTCAATAAGGGCGGCAACGTCATCGATCTGCAGCAGTTGCAACGTGTCGCCGCCAACGGTGACGGGTTCAAAATGCACATCGTAGCGGCTTTTGGCCGCGCCGAGCAATTCGTCGAGAGGGGCGGAAAGGGGGATGACTGTGTCCACAAACACTCCCATTGCGGTATGAATTGCCGCCAATAGCGCACATGCGGGGACAAGGCAAAGAAAAAGGGCCGGCTTTGTAGGCCGGCCCTTTTCGATTTTTGAGTGGAGCGGGAAACGGGATTTGAACCCGCGACTTCAACCTTGGCAAGGTTGCACTCTACCACTGAGTTATTCCCGCTCAATGTCGGCGTGTGGAGGCGGCATCCGGATTTGAACCGGAGAATGGAGGTTTTGCAGACCTCTGCCTTACCACTTGGCTATGCCGCCTCGTTTCAAGGAGCAACTGTTTACTCTTTGGCCGGCCCGGTTGTCAACAACTTTTTTTCAATCTTTTCCGTCCGGTCCGACTCGGCGGGGCGGCCGCCGTTGCCGAGGCGCATAACTGTCAAAATCCGGCCCGTTCGTCAACCAGAAATTTTTAAAAATACAATTTTTTGTGCCAATATATTGAAATTATTGATATAAAATTGAGGCTACGGCCAGCCGGAAAAGCTTGAAAACGGGCCATTCCAGTGGCCCGGAAAAGGGCGGACCGCAAACCCACTTGAAAATCTGCCCACAATCCCGCCCGCAAGCCCAACACGACACCCCGGGTTGGGGGTGCGTCAGCCCGTGCGGCCCTGGAAAAAAAGCGCGGGCGAGGGAATCGGGCGCGGGGTGTGGGGTGGAGTTGGTGTTTCGGGAGCACAGGCTCAGACCGAGAGTGCTGATCCTGTCTGGTCAAATTGACAGCCTGTTGGCCGCCGCCTATCGTGGCACCATCCAAACCAGGAGCAGCATCTGGGGAAAGGCGAGGTTTCGCGGCGCACAACCCGGCAAAGGCGACACATAACCAGGGAGAGGGACATGCTGGAGCTCTATCGCCGCATTTTTCTGGCGCTGGCTATTGCCCTGGGGCTGTGGCTGTTTTTTCTGGCCGATCTCACCCCCTTTTATTCCGTCAAAACGCCCAAGCCCGTCGCCAGGGCCGGCAGCCATGCCCCGGGCAGCCTGCTGCCGTTGCCGCGCCGGTCCGAGCCACCCGTGATCATTTCCGTTTCCGGCCTGCAGGAAGAACAGTTCATGGCCAAGGCGGCGGCGGTTTCCAGCGGCCAGGACGTCGATGCGAACTGGCTGCGCCGTGTCCCGCCCTTTGAACGGACCTGGGACCGGCCGCGCGAGATCTATTTCAAGGCCCCGGAATTTCCCCTGAATGCCTTGCTGCCCGGCCCGCCTGACACATCGGGGCCGCCCCTGCTGTTTGTGGATGCGGCCGGACACACGCTGGAACTGCGCCTGACCCGATTGGACGACGATTCTTTTCATCTGGGGTCCGGGTTGACTGAATACGGGCCACCGCTCACCATGGTTTTTGTCTGGCGACCTGTCGCCTGGTGGTGCCTGGGCCTGGGCTTGGCGCTCTACGGTCTGCTGCCCTGGCGGCAGTTTGACGCAACCTGGCGGTATATTGCCCGGTGGCGGGTCTGCCTGGGGGATTTTGGTTGGGCGATCCTGTTCATCGCTTTTTTCGGACTGCCCATGGCCATCGTCGGCGGTTCCGTCCAGGCTGTTGCTGCCTATCCCGTCTTTCCCTGCGTGCTGTGGCCCCTGGCCGGGCTGAGTCTGGTCGGGGCCTGGTTTGCCGCCTGGGCTGCCGCATTTCGTTTGCGGCTCGACCCTGACGGGCTGACCCTTGGCGGCCTGGGACCGGATCTGGCGATTCCGTTTGCCTCCATCGTTGCGGCCTATCCGGTGCGCCACCGCTATCCCCGCTGGTTTGTCCGGCTCCTGTGGATCGCGGCCTTTTTTGGCCGCGGCGCAAGCGGCCTGCGGAGCGCCGGGCAGGCCATGCTCCTGGAGTCCTCGGCAGTCTCTGGCATAGCCCTTACGCGCAGTGACGGGACAACGGCCTATGTCTGGCTCACCGACGCCATGGGGACCATGGCCGTGGCCGGCGGGCAGGATCTGGCCAAAGCGTTGCGCACGGCCGGCGTGCCCCTGGCCGACGCGCCGCAGGAGCTTGTCCGGCTTTTCCCGCCGCTCCTCGTGGAAGGCAGTGAGTCGCCCGCGTGGCCGGCCTGGGCCGTGGCGCTGCTCATCGCCCTGGGGCCGTCCGTCGTCGTCTTGCTGTTCAATCTGCTGCGAATTCTGTCTTCCTGACGCGCTGCCCGGCTCTTTACCCCTTTGCGCTGTTGACGCGCCCGGCAAAGACGGCCAAAAACCCATGGCCGTCGGCGCGCCCAGGGCGCAGCGGCAAGACGCTGGCAGGCATCCCCCCCAGCCCGATCCAAACACGCTTTAAACCGGCAATATCTTTGCCGTCAGGTACTTGCTTATGATGTATTCCATTCAGATTCTGCGGATCATCGGCATGCTGATGGTCGTTTATCTCCACATCGGCGTCTATATGACGCTGGTGAATAATGTGGGAAACTCCCTTTTTCATGCCATTCCGGAAAGCTTTATGTGCAAGGCTTTCATCTTTTTCAGCATTTCCGGCTTCATTATGGGGTTTCTCATCGATATCGGGTATCGCAACTTTCTGCTCCGGCGGGCGCTGCGCGTCTATCCCACCTTTCTGATCGCCTGTTTCGTCGCCGTGGTCTTGCGCTACGTCCTTTTTCAACAACTGCCGACGAGCGACATTTTTCTGGCCGCCTCGTTGCTTCCGGTCGGCTTCATCGATTATCCGCTCAAGATCGAATGGACACTCATCTATGAAGTCTCGTATTATATCATCATCACCCCGTTTTCCTTTCCCAGGCTGCGACGCTATTTCGTACCATTCCTGTTCGTCTGGGCCGCCGTCATCTTTATCGCCTACTATGCTTCGGGCATAACGACCTTCTACGTCCTGCCGCCCTGGAAGCGCCTGTTCATCTCTTTCGTCAATATCTATTTTATAACCGGTGCCCTGGCCTATTACGCCGCCAAACATCTGCGCTTTGACTGGTGGCCGGTCTTTGTGGCCGCCATCGCCGCCAGCGCCGCCACGACAGTCTATACCTCGGAAATCTGGAAGCTTGAGCCGTATAATATGAAACAGCTCCTCACCTGGAGCTTGTGCAGCGCCGTGACCCTGGTGTCCCTTATAAAGCTGGAGAGCCATTTCAAGGCCCCCTGGGTCAAAGCCATCGGCCAGTGGGGCGACTACGCCTACGCCGTCTATCTAACCCATGCGCTCATCGTCGGCGTCTTTTTTTCCTGGCTGGTCTACCGCTTCGGCTGGCAGTTGGATAACCGCAGCGGGCTGCTCGCCCTGGCCCTCATCCTGCTCGTCGGGTACGGCCTGGGCCGCCTCGACGCCGCCATCCACGGCTACCTCAAGCGGAAGTTCGCCTGACCGCAGAAGGGAGAGGCGCGAGGAGATAAGAGAAGAGAAGGCGGAAGATGCCTCCGGCGGCCGGGGGGGATAATCCCCCCCGGCCCCCCTTGATGGGAAGGGTTTAAAGGGGCGAGTGGGAGTGTCGCCCATAAACCTTCATAAACCTTGCCTTTCAGGTGGGATTCCAAAGGGGACACCCCTTTGGCCGCCGGAGGCACTCTTCTCAAAGGAGACTGCGATGCAGCGAGGATGGCGTCTGGCGGGCTGGCTGCTGGTGGCTGCAACCGTCTGGGTGCTGGTCCTGGCCGGCCGGGACGTGGCCTATGATCTGCGCCTGGGCGACGCCCAGGAGGCCGTGGAGCGCCTGATTCCCCATTTCCCGGACGCTCTGTCCCGAACGGCGTTTACGGACACGTCCGGTCGGGAGGGAGCGCCGTGTCGGGATTTTTTAGGCGCACGGCCGCTGGTGGTGCTGGTCATCGGCCAGTCCAACGTGGCCAATGCGGCGCTCGGGGAGTTTACGCCGGGCAACCGCATTGGGAATTATTTTGCGGGACAGTGCTTTGCGGCGAAAAATCCGCTGCTGGGGACTTCGGGTGAGCGGGCCAGTGCGGTGCTGGATTTTGCCGACGCGGCCATCGGCCAGGGACTCTTCGACAGCGCCCTGATTGTTCCCCTGGCGGTACAGGGCTCATCCGTTTTTCATTGGGCGCGCCATGGCGAGCTGCGGCCCGTTTTGGACGGTGCTGTCAGGCGGTTGCAGCGCGAGGGCATCGCCGTCAATCTGGTGCTCTACCATCAGGGCGAGGCCGACTGTCTCGTGAGTTTGAGCGGCGACCGCTATGCCCTGGCTCTGGATAATGTCATTCATGATTTGCGCCGCATGGGCGTCAAAGCACCCATCGTCGTTTCCCCGGTGAGCCGGTACAAGACGCTTGATTGCCCCGACTCGGACCCGGCCGCCTGTTCCCGCATCTGCCCCGAGATCCGTCAGGCCCAGGCCGCCATCGTCGATCCGTCGCAAGGCATTTTTGCCGGCCCGGATACCGACATGGCCGTGCCCGAGCGTTTTGATGGCTACCACATGACCGACGCCGGGCGACGGCGTTTTGCCGCGTTGCTGTTGGAAACGGTTGCAGCCCTGCCGGGTGTGGCGGGGTACGCCCCTGTCCTTGCCGGCCAGTAGCCGGCTTCCCGCCTATTTTTTCTTGAACCGGCGCAGGACAAAGTCTGTCAGCATTCTGGCTTCCTCCACCCGCAAAAGCGACGCCGCGCCCATATAGGCCACGGCCCAGCCGCCAATGAGGATCAGGGACAGATAGGGCCGATCCGCCGTGGCAGAGGCCCCAAAGCCCACGCCGACGCTTAGGAGCGTGCCAATGAGCGTGGTGCGTCCGGGGCAAAACCAAGTGCCGCCGAGCTTTCGCCGCAAGACGACCCCCAAAACCGCCACATTGACCCAGGACGACACGGAAGTGGCCAGGGCCAGCCCCACATGGCCGGTGCTGCCCATGAGCGCCAGACCCGTGGCGACGTAGACCACCAGACACACGGCTGCGGTGATGGCCGGGGTGCGGGTGTCGGACAGGGCGAAGTAGGCGGAGTAGAGCGGGCGCACGCAGGCAAAGGCCGGCAGCCCCACACCGTAGGCCACCAGCGCCCCGGCTGTGGCGGCAATGGCGTGCTCGCCAAAGGCCCCGCGCCCGAAAAGCACCCGCACCATGGGATCGGCCAGGGCAATAAGTCCGGCCGCTGCCGGCAGGCAGATGAAAAGGGTCAGGCGCAGCGAGGCGTTGAGCGTTGCGGTGAATTCCGTAAGCTTGCCCGATGAGGCCAGCTTGGACAGCCCCGGCAAGGCCACGGTGCCCACGGCCACACCAAAAACGCCGAGCGGAAACTGCACCAGCCGGTCGGCGTAATAGAGATACGAGATGCTGCCGGTGGGGAGGTAGGAGGCGAGCAGCGTCCCGATCACGATATTGAACTGATAGACCGCCGCGCCAAAGGCTGTGGGCAGCATTAAAAGGCCCATGCGGGCCACGCCTTTATCGCGCAGTGTCCACGGGCCACGCCAGGAGAAACCGAATTTTTTCATCTGCGGCTGCTGCATAAACACCTGCCCCAGACCGCCGATGACCACCGACCAGGCCAGGGTGTGGGCCACGTCCAGGCCGAACAGCCAGGCTACTCCGGCCCCGAGGATGATGATGGTGTTGAGTTCGGAGGTGGCCAGGGCCGGGGCCAGGAAATGCCCGTAGGAATTGAGCACGCCCATGCACAGCGCCACGGCCGAGATTTCGATGATATACGGAAAGACAATGCGCGTCAGTTCCACTGTCAATTCAAACAAGGCCGGATCATCGACAAAACCCGGCGTTATGAGCCGGGTCAGCGGCCGGGCAAAGACGATGGCCAGGGTGGTCAGGATGCCCAAAATGATGAGCAGCCAGACCATGGCCGAGCGCGGCATGGCAAAGGCCTTTTCGTCGCCGACTTCTTCCCGCAGACGCGAAAAGACCGGCACAAAGGCCATGGTCATGGACCCTTCGGCAAAAAGCCGGCGCATCATGTTGGGCAGCCGGTAGGCCACGTAAAAGGCGTCGGCCGAGATGCCGGCCCCGAGTACAGAGGCCAGGATCATGTCCCGGAAAAAACCCAAAATACGCGACAACAAAGTCGCGCCCCCGACAATGGAGGCGTCCTTGGCAATTTGTCTCACGTGCTGCGACATGGTTGTGTGTGGAACGTGGGGAGGGAACCCCCTTTTTGAAAAAAGGGGGTTCCCTCCCCACACCCCT
>NZ_WVUD01000056.1 GCF_009856865.1 Solidesulfovibrio aerotolerans
CTGCCCGGGGGGCTGGCGCGGCCGGGCCGACCTGGGCGGCCGGGGCGGCCAAGGCGACCTGGGCAGGACGCGGCAGGGCTTGGGACGACGGAATTTTGACGACTGCCGGACCAGTCGCGGCCGGCAGCGGCGACGGGGTCGGCTGGCCTGACAGGGCCGGCGGGACCGGGTCGGCGGCGGCCAGGGCCGGCGGTGACGTCTCGGGGGTGGGCAGCGTGATGATGCGCAGCAGGCTGCTGCGGCTGCCCAGGCGCACCTCGGTGCGCACGGCCACGGGGCCATCCAGGGGATGCCGGGCCTTGATATCCACGGACAGGCGCACGGCGTACGTGGAGACGGCGGCGCGCAGGGCATTGTTTTCCAGGATTGCCGGGCTGCCGGCGCGCGGCGGGGCCAGGCTGGCGGCCAGGGTGGACAGGGAATCCCCCGAAGGCGGCGGGGCCGGTTCGGGGTGGGTCAGGCGCGGCGCTGCCACGAGGATGGTCCAGGCGAGGGCCAGGGCCAGCATGGGGCGACGGGCGCGGGGCAGGCTGTTTTTTCGAGGCATGACTGCGGCCTGGTGTTTGCCCGGAGCGGACTGTCCGACCGGGGGCAAGAGCGGTAAAGCAAGGTCCGGGCCGAAGTGCCAAATGGCGCAACAGTCCGAAATATAGTGTAAAAATGTTTGAGCCGAGGTGTCAGGCGGCTGACGCTCAACTGCCAAGGCCCCAAGCTGGTTGCGTTTTGGCGGCGGCAACGCTAGTTTGCGCGTCACTTCCGGGAGGTCGCCAAAGGCCGCGATGAACATCACCAGTTTTGAATTCGCCTTGTTTTTTGCCGTTGTGCTGCCGCTCAACTGGCTTTTGCGGCCCTTTTCCGGCGCGTACAGGCTGTTTCTGCTCCTGGCCTCTTACGTGTTCTACGCTTCTTTTAACGCCAAATTCCTGCTCATTTTGCTGGTCTTCAGCTTTCTGACCTGGTTTTTCGCCGTGGTCTTTGCCGAAACCTCGGATGCCCGGTTTCGGCGGTTCTGCCTTATTTTGTACGTGGGCTTTTCCCTGGGCATGCTCATCTTCTTCAAATATTACGAGATGCTCTATATCTCGGCCGACTGGCTGTTTCGGCTGCTGTCCATCAGCAGTCCGGTGCCGCTGCTCGATGTCATCATGCCCATCGGCATCTCTTTTTTCACCTTCCAGGGCATGTCCTATGCCATCGACGTCTACCGAGATCCGGGGAAGGTGGAGCGCAGTCTGGTCGAAGTCTTCTGTTTTATTTCCTTTTTTCCGACCATCCTGTCCGGTCCCATCCTGCGTGCAGGCAATTTCCTGGGCCAGTTGCAAAAACAGCGGCCAGAGCAGGTCGATTTCACCCGGGCGTTTTATCTGCTGACCCGGGGGCTTGTTAAAAAGATAATCATCTCCAGCTATTTGTCCGAACATATCGTGCGGGTGACCTTTGGCGCGCCGTCCGGCTACAGTTCGGCGGCGGTGCTGGTCGGCATCCTGTCCTATACCGTGCAGATTTATTGCGATTTTTCCGGCTATTCCGATCTGGCCCAGGGGGTCGGGCTGCTCATGGGCTTTGACATCCCGGACAACTTCAATGCGCCGTATACCAGCCGCAGCCTGCGCGATTTCTGGCGTCGCTGGCATATCACCTTTTCCACCTGGCTGCGAGACTATCTGTATATTTCCCTTGGCGGCAACCGCAAAGGCACGGGGCGCAAGTACCTAAACCTCGTGACCACCATGGCCCTGGGCGGTTTGTGGCACGGCGCGGCGTACAACTTCCTGGTGTGGGGCTTTATCCACGGCTTCGGGCTGGTGGGGGCGCACATGGTGGGCGAGTTGCGGGCGTCGCGGGCAGCGACCCGGGCGGCATCGCGGGCGGCGGCCATCCAGGCGACGGGCGCGGCGACCGATGCTGTGGCTGGTGCTGCGCCCGGTGAAGGGGCAGGCGCTCTGACCGGTGAAGCGGCTGGTGCCCGGACTGGAGCAAAGGCTGGCAAAGCGGCGGCTGCGACGACTGGCAAGGCAGCTGCTGCAACGACCGCCACTGCGGCTGGGGCAGCGATTGGCAAAGCGGCGGCTGCGACGACAACTGGCACAACCTCCGGCGCGGCGTTGCAGCCGTCCCCGGGCTGGGCCGTCTCTGACGGGTTGTGGAATGCGCTGTGCTGGGCCGTGACCTTTGCCTATGTCAATGTGGCCTGGGTGTTTTTCGGGGCCGAGGATGCGGGCAAGGCTGTGGAGATTTTGCGCCGGGTGGCGGCCTTTGATGCCGACGGGGCCGGCTTTCGTCCCACCTGCCTGATTTTGGTGGGCCTGGTGCTGGTGGTGCAACTGCTCCACCTGACGGGGCGGGATGTTTTCCGCAAGAGCTTTGAATGGCTGCCTTTTCCAGCCCAGGGTGTGGCTCTGGGGGTGATTTCGGCCTGCATCCTCAAGCTCGGCCCGGACGGCGTCTTGCCGTTCATTTATTTCCAATTCTAGAAATTCCCAGTTTTTTCCGACTGCTGCGGAAATGTGGTATTCTTCTTGTAAGGACTCTCCCGTTCTGCTATGGTGAAAACCCAGGATGGGAAAGCAGTTTTGACGGCTGCGCCTAGAAGTAAGTGCCCGAAATCGTTGGGGAACGATGTCTGTAGGAGGCTTGGGCACGGTACATG
Source organism: Solidesulfovibrio aerotolerans (assembly GCF_009856865.1). Taxonomy (GTDB): domain Bacteria; phylum Desulfobacterota; class Desulfovibrionia; order Desulfovibrionales; family Desulfovibrionaceae; genus Solidesulfovibrio; species Solidesulfovibrio aerotolerans. Next base: position 2,651 of record NZ_WVUD01000056.1, read on the forward strand.
GCGCGGTGTTAAGGGACGTCAACTGTTTGAGAAACTCATACCATCCAGGGTCGCGATTCTTACATTATCATGCCGTATCCGAGACATGCCGCGCGCGATGGGGGTCGCCAGGGCGGCAGATCGGGGAAGCAATGAGGTGTCGATTATGCGAAGCCCGAGTCAGGTCCTCCTCCTGGCCTTCCTGATGGTCTCCCTGATCCTGCCTCCAGGTCTGCCCGTTGCGGGTGCGGCCAAGGTCGATCCGGCAGTCCCGATGACCCGACGCGTCCTGCTTGTGGGCGATTCCCTTTCCATAGGGCTTGGCCAACAGCTTGAAGCCGCTTTCGCCGGCCGCAGCGCCGCGCGCTTTTCCTTTCTGGGCAAAGTGTCGAGCGGGCTGGCCAACCCGGCCTTTTTCGACTGGGAAGCCCAGCTTGCCGCCCAGGTCCAAAGCCGGCATCCCGACGTGGTCCTGATCATGCTCGGGGCCAACGACGACAAGCCCCTGCCCACGGCCGAAGGCCGTTCGGCAGCCTTTCGCTCCAAGGCCTGGGAAGTCGAATACGCCCGACGCATCACCCGGCTGCACGCCATCGCCCGGTCGGAAAATCCTGCCGCCACGGTCTATTTCATCGGCGTGCCGGTCATGGGCAATGCGGCCTTTAATGTCTCCATGGACCATGTCAACGCGGTGTTGTCCCGCACGGCCGCCAGTCTGCCGGACTGCGCCTATATTGACGTGCGCGATGTGCTGGCCGATGCGTCCGGGGCCTATGCGCCGGTGGCCCACACCGCCGCCGGGGGCGTGGTCAAGCTGCGGGCCGATGACGGCGTGCATATTTCCGGGGCCGGCGCGCGCTTGCTGGCCGCCCGTATGATTGAAACCATTGCCGCGCCGTCGGGGCTGCCCCGGGGCGAGCTGCTGGCGTCCATTGCCAATCGCGATCTCACGCCCGTGGCCAGCGCCAGCCAGGCGCCGGTCCGTCTGGCCGATCTTGGCCGGCCGGTCTCGCCGAATGTGGAGGCGCTTACGGCCCAGGCCCAGGAGCAGGTCAAGCCGGCTCCGGTGGCGGTGGCGGCGGCTGCTGCACCGAAAATCACCCCGCAGCCCAAGGCTGCACCGGCTTCTTCCGTTTCGCCCGCTGCAACCGGTGCAAGCGCACCGGCCGTTGTCGCCGCTGCCGATGTCGTCAAGCCCCAGGCCGCTGTCCCGGTGGCAGCGGTGGCCAAACCGACGCCGTCCCACACCGCTGCCACCGCGCCGTCCGCCGGTGTCTACGCCGTGGCCGAGCGTGACACCCTGTGGTCCGTGGCCAAGCGTCTGGGCGTCTCGCCCGAGACCCTGGCCGCCGCCAACCCCGGCATCGATCCCCGTCGCCTGTCCATTGGCCAGCGCCTGGCCGTGCCGGCCGGCGTGGACGCCGTCCAGTTGGCCAAGGCCCAGGAGCGCCCGGCTGCGACCGCCGCCGCGACCGCCGCCCGGACCCACAGCGTGGCCGAGGGCGACAATTTCTGGTCCGTGGCCCGTCAGTACGGTGTGAGCGTGGCCGCTTTGACCGAAGCCAATCCCGGCGTCGATCCGACCCGGCTGCGCATCGGCCAGGGCTTGGCCGTGCCGGTGGGCGCTGCGGCCACGGCCGCCCGGCCCGGTGTCCCGGGCAAGCCCCAGGCCGAGGCCGCCGGCCAGTCCGGTGCCGGCTATGTGGTGGCTGACGGCGACAATTTCTGGACAATTGCCAAGCGTCTGGGCGTGGACATGATCGAACTGACCCGGCTCAATGCCGGCCTTGATCCGTTGCGCCTGCAGCCCGGACAGGTGCTGGCCGTGCCGGACAACGCCCGGGCCGACGCCTTGCCCGTCCCGGCCCAGCCGGGTGCCGGCGAAGCGCGCACCATCAGCGACGCGGGCCTGTATCCTGTGGCCCCGGGCGACACCCTGTGGGCGCTCTCGCGCCGCTTCGGCGTTTCCCTGGACGAACTCCTGGCCGTTAACGGCGAAGTCGATCCCGCCCGCATGCGGGTGGGCCAGCTCGTCACCGTGCCGGTCGATGGCGCTGCCGCCACCGCCGCCATGCTGACCTTCCCGGTGTCGGCCGGCGACTCCCTGTGGAGCATCGCCCGCCGGTTTGACATCAGCATCGAGGCCCTGGTTGCGGCCAACCCCGGGGTGGACCCACTGCGTCTGCGCGAGGGCCAGACCCTTCGTGTGCCGTCGTCCCTGGCCGCTGTGGCCGCTTCCGGCGCGCCCCAAAAGCCTGCTGCACCGGCAGCGGCCGAGGCTCTCCCGGTTGTGGCACCAAGTGCGCCGGCTGGCCCGGTCAATGCGCCGACCCGCCAGCATGTTATTTCCGAGGGCGACACCATCTGGAATCTGTCCCGGATCTACGGCTTAAGCGCCCAGCGCATCCTGGCTGAAAACGCCGGCCTTGATCCGGTGCGTTTGCACGTGGGCCAGGTGCTGCGGCTGCCCGGCGGTGCCGTGTCCATGGCCGCCCGCTGACGGAGCGTCCCGCAATCAGGCGGGAGCGGCAGCAGGGACGCACGCCGCTTGGAGACAAGGGCTGTGCGCTTTGCCTGGACGCGCTGCCGGGTGGTTTATTTGACCGGCAGACCGGACCAGGGTAGAAGAAGAAACGAGGGAGCTTGGCAGACGGAGCGTCGGGCATGAGTGGAAAGATGTTGGAGGTCATGGGGAGCAAGGCAGGCTATTCCCTGATGATGGGCACCCTTGACAACATCCGGGAAGTCGCGCCGACGACCGCTTTCGAGCGCGGGGACGCCATTGACCTCATCTACGCGGGGGCACGCACGGCCCGCAGTAGCACCCAGCCCTTTGCCTCGGGTATCGGCTCCCTGACCGACACAAAGGCCTGAAGCGATATCGCGTCAGGTGACGGCCGGCGCAAAGCAACGCGTCGGCAGGCAGGAGGAACGCCATGAGCGCCATTAATTTTTCCAGTGCCCTCGGAGCCGAAATCGCTGGCGGCATCGTGACCAAGACCCTTGACACCTTCAATGCTGCAAGCTCGTCGGCCGAGGGCTTCGCCCTGACCGATAAGCAGAGCGTTGGCGCGGCCGTGGTCAGCAAGACCCTGGACTACATGAATTCCGGGTCTGGCTCGTCGGCGTCCAAGGACATGAGCCAGACGTATCAGTTTTCCAAGGACGTGCTTGGGGCCTACACCTCGGGGGTCGGTTCCCTGGCCGACGCCAACGCCTAAGAAAACTGGGCTCAGGCGAACGGGGCGATGCCCCGGCCAGGGCTGAACGGCGCTCTTTGTTTTGGAGCCGTGGTCTCTGGTTGCGGCCGACCGAAACGGTCGCAGAGAGATTTTTTCCGCCAAAGACAGGGGCGAAGCTCCTGTCTTGTTCTTTTTACGGAGACATTGTGCGCAAACTGCTTCGCGTTGACATCACCGTGGCCGGCGGCGAGGAATTGGCCGAACAGGTGGAAGCCTGGCTCTCGGACCGGGCGGTCCAGGGCTGGGAAGAAGCCCCGCTGGACAATGATGCCGGCCTGCGCTTTCGCGTCCATATGGAAGACGCGCCCCCGGCCCGGGAATTTGCCGAAGAGGCGGCCCGGGACTGGCCCGATCTGCCCATTGCCGTCTCGGTCATCGAGGAAGAGGACTGGGGTGCGGCCTGGATGGCCTTTTTTACGCCCATCGAGGTCGGCGGCGTCTACGAGATCCTGCCGCCCTGGATGGCCGATCACGACACCGGGGCGCGCCGGCCCATCCTCATCGAACCCAAAATGGCCTTTGGCACCGGGCATCATCCCACCACCGCCCTGTGTCTGGAAGCGTTTGCTAAGGCCCACGAGGCCGGGCGGATCACTCCGGCCATGCGCTTTCTCGACCTCGGCACCGGGTCCGGCATCCTGGGCATCGGTCTGTGCCGCCTGGGCCTTACCGGCCTTGGCGTGGACATCGACCCCCAGGCCGTGTGGTGCGCTGCCGACAATTTGCGCTTAAACGGCGTGGAAACGGCCATGACCCTGGCGGTGGGCGGGGTGGGCTGCCTGGCCGAGGGCAGCCGTTATGACGTGGTGGCCGCCAACATCCTGGCAGCGCCGCTCATTGCCATGGCCCCGCGTATCGTCTCCCATGTGGCCCCGGGCGGCATGCTGGTGCTTTCGGGCATTCTCGAAACCCAGGCTGAGGCCGTGACCGCCGCCTACCGGGCCGCCGGTCTGCCCGAACCCGTGCGCCGGGTGTCCGGGGAGTGGGCCTCGCTTTCCTGGCAGTGATTTACATTCCCTGGAAACGGGTTTATCAAAACACCTTGCGCGCTTTAAACCATTCACCCCAACCGTTCTCAAGGCATAAGCCATGCACCTGAAAAAACGTGTTCTCGTCACCGGCGGTGCCGGCTTCCTCGGTTCGCATCTGTGCGAGCGTCTGCTCGAGCGGGGCTGCGACGTCCTTTGTCTGGACAACTATTTCACCGGGGCCAAGCAAAACGTCCTGCATCTCCTCGATGATCCGCATTTCGAGTTGCTGCGCCACGACGTCACCTTCCCGCTCTATGTGGAAGTCGATGAGATCTACAACCTGGCCTGCCCGGCCTCGCCCATCCACTATCAGCATGATCCGGTGCAGACCACCAAGACCAGCGTGCATGGTGCCATCAATATGCTCGGGCTGGCCAAGCGGTTGCGGGCCAAAATCATGCAGGCCTCCACGTCCGAAGTCTACGGCGACCCGTCGGTGCATCCGCAGCCGGAATCCTACTGGGGCAACGTCAACACCATCGGCTATCGCTCCTGTTACGACGAAGGCAAGCGCTGCGCCGAGACCCTGTTCTTCGACTACCACCGCCAGCACAATCTGCGCATAAAAGTGGCTCGTATTTTTAATACCTACGGCCCGCGCATGCATCCCAACGACGGCCGCGTGGTTTCCAACTTCATCATCCAGGCCCTTCGCGGCGAGCCCCTGACCGTGTACGGCCAGGGCCAGCAGACGCGCTCTTTCTGCTATGTCGATGATCTCATCGAGGCGTTCTTGCGGCTCATGGATACGCCTGACGACTTCACCGGTCCGGTCAACACCGGCAATCCCGGCGAGTTCACCATCCTGGAACTGGCCAAGCTGGTCATCGAATACACCGGCTCAAAGTCGGTCATCGAGTACCGGCCCCTGCCCACCGATGATCCCAAACAGCGCCGCCCGGATATCACCCTGGCCAAGGCCAAACTCGGCTGGGAGCCCAAAGTGGCGCTGGCTGAAGGCCTGAAAAAGACCATCGAGTATTTTGACCAATTCCTGCGCCAGCAATAAGCTGCCGCCGGCAGATCAATCCATGCCGCAGGCCGTTCACAGCCGCTCCGCCTCCGGGCGGGGCGGCTGTGCTCTTCCAAGCTGCCCCCGCCGGCAATCCAGGGCGGGAACCCTCTGCCTTGCCTGACAGCCTCGTGGCGTCATGGACGCCACGGCCCAAGGCCGGGCGCAGTCCCGGTCGATGGCGGCAGTCGCGTGCGTCCTGCCCGATCCCCAACGAACGTTTTGCTGCGTCGAGCCGGCTTCTGGCCTTTCCTGGTAATGATTTCCGCACGGGGCGAGTTGTCGCTCGCTCTGGCCGGCGGCTGGCCGGTCTTGGCGGTCTGGGCAAACAGGTGCGCGCTGTCTTGCACGTTGACGATCTGGTTGATCTGCCGGATATCCAATTGGCTGGCCTTGAGAAAGCGCGCGGCAACGTGTACACTGTCGGCGGCGGCCGGGAGAAAAGCCTGTCGCTGCTGGAAACCACGCGGCTTTGCCAAGCCATGCCGGCAAGACGAGAGCGATTCGCCGCGATCCGGTTAACCGGCCGGCTGATCTGGCCATGACATCGGCGACAACCGCCGGCTGACCGAGGATTACGGCTGAAAGCCGAAGTGGAGTGCGCAAAAGGTCCAAGCGGATCTTTTCGCTTGGGTCCGCGAGCACGAGGCGAGTCTGCGCATGCTGTCCGGGTCGGAGTCCCCCAGCGCGGCAGTCCACGCAAGCACGGAGGCGGCGAACATGGCGGTGCGTAAGGTCGATCATCAGCGGATGCTGGCGGATGCCCGCACCATTCGGGAAAATATCAGCCGCGCCCGGGGCTATCTGCGGCGCGACGATTTGTTTCGGTGCATTGAGGCGGCCAACGACGCCTTGGTGCTCAAAGGCACCAGTTCGGCCCTGGGCATGGGCCGGTCCGAAGTCGATCTTCTTTTTGTCGAGATGTGCGACGAGTTCAGCCGGTATCCCCGCGTGGTGGCCTTCCTGGAAAGCCTGGGCGTTTCAGGCGGTCCTTTTTTACGCTACAGGGCCGGGGATGAGACGCTGCTGATTAAAAAACTCACGGCCTTTCGTATCAAGATGGAAGAGGTCGAGGAGCAGGAAAACGCCCATCAGGAAAAGCGCCGCACCGCCCAGCGCGACGAGTGGCTGGCCCTTGGGCGCGAGCATTTGGCCCAGAAGAGTTTTCCCAAAGGCAAGGTTTATCTGCGCCGGGTGGTGGAGACCTACGGCGAGGAGCCCGACATTGTGCGCGAGGTGGGCAAGCTGTTTTTCGACGCCGGCCTGCTGCCTGAAGCGGCGGAAATGGCCATGCTGGCTGTCAAGACCACGCCCTCAGACGAGCAGGCCTGGCGGCTGGCCATCGAGTCCTGGGACGCGTTGGGGGAATTTAAGCAGGCCGAAGCGCTCTATCTCGACGCGGTGCGCACCTTTGGCGGCCACCCCATGACCTTTTTAAACATCGCCAAATTTTACCTCAAATGGAACAAAAAGGACGACGCCTACGATTTCGCCCAACGGGCGCTGGACCTGGATGGCAGCCTGGCCGAGGCCAGGGCGATTCAGGAGCGCATCGAGAATCGGTAAGAGTTCGGCTGGCGAGAGGCGCCTCAGGGCGCGCGAAAACGGCATCGTCCAATGTGCAAGCGGATTGCATATTGGACGATGCCGTTTTTTTGTTGTGTCGCGAGGATTTGGTGGGTGTGCGGCTATTTCCCGATGCAGAACCGGTCGAAAACGGCGTTTAAGACGGCATCCGGGGTGGTCTCGCCGGTCACGTCGGCCACAAGCGCACTGGCCGTTTCCAGGCGCACGCCGAGAATATCGTAGGGGAGATTGGCCCGGCAGTCGGCGAGCAGTGCGGCCAGCTCGGCCCGGGCGGCGGTCAGCGCGGCGGCTTCGCGCTCGCTGGGGGCCGGGGCGTCGGGTTCGGGTGGGCCGGCGTCGCGGGTAAGCAGTGCCCGGATGGCGGCCACCAGCCCGGTGAGGCCAAAGCCCGTGCGCGAGGAGACCGGAACGCCGGCGATGCCCCGGGCCGCCAGGGTGTTCAGAGGCCCAGGCTCGGCCTGGGGCAGATCGGCCTTGGTGGCCACGACCAGAACCTTGGCCGGGGTCAGCGTGGCGATGACGGCCTCGGCCTCGGCGTCCGGGGCATACGGGACCGACCCGTCCACCACATACAACCCCAGATCCGCCCGCCGGGCCTTGGCCAGGCCGCGCTCCTTGCCGATGGTTTCTATGGCGTCGTCGCTGGCGCGCAGGCCGGCGGTGTCGGTCAGCCGCACGGGCAGGCCGTCCAGGTCGAGGGTCTCTTCCAGATAATCCCGGGTGGTGCCGGGCAAATCGGCCACGATGGCCCGGTCGGTGCCGAGCAATGCATTGAAAAGACTTGATTTTCCGGCATTGACCCGGCCAAACAGGGCCACAGTTGTCCCGTGGCGGTAGGGCCGCGCTCGGCGGCCGGCGTCAAGCAGGGCCTCGATGCGGGCGATGACCGCCGCAACGCCGTCGGCAAAGGCGGCCTTGGGCAGACATTCGACTTCTTCTTCGGGAAAATCCACGGCCAGACAGATGCCTGCCGCCAGATCGGCCAGGGCCGCGCCCAGTTCCCGGGCGGCGTCGCCCATGGCCCCGGTCAGGCGCGTGAGCGCCAGATCGGCTTCGACCTGTCCCCGGGCGGCGATGAGTTCGGCCACGGCCTCGGCCTGGGACAGGTCCAGGCGGCCGTTGACATAGGCCCGGCGGGTGAATTCGCCGGGGCCGGCCGGGCGCGCCCCCAGGGCGCAGGCGGCCTGGAGCACCGAGCGCACGACGGCCGGGGAGCCGTGGCAGAACAGTTCCACGGTATCCTCGCCGGTGTAGCTGCCGGGGCCGGGCATAAAGGCGGCCATGCCGTCGTCCAGCAGCTTCCCGTCCGGGGCGTAGATGGTGCCGTGGTGCAGGCGGTAGGGTTTGAAACCAGCGAAATCCGGCCGGCCGGACCGGAACAGGCCGTGGCCGATGGACCGGCTGGCCGGACCGCTTACGCGCACAATGGCCACGCCGCCGCGACCCGGCGGCGTGGCCACGGCGGCGATGGTGTCGGCGTCGGGCAGGCGCATGGGCGTTTTACGCGCCCACGGCGCAGGCCGATTTTTCGAGCAGCTTGGCAATGGCCCGGCCCATGCGGCTGATGCCTTCGATGATACGCTCGGGTTCGGCGTTGGAGAAATTGAGCCGCATGGCGTTTTGGCCCGAACCGTCCACAAAAAACGGCTCGCCCGGCACAAAGGCCACCTTTTCTTTGATGCACAGGTCGAAAAGGGCAAAGGCGGAGCAGCCCGCCGGCAGGGTCACCCACAAAAACATGCCGCCTTCGGGTTCGGTGCAGGTCACACCTTCCGGGAATTCGGCTTTGATGCGCGCAACCATCAAATCGCGCTGGGCTCCGTAGGCGGCTTTGATGGTGGCGATATGGGCATCGAGGTCGTTGTCGGCCAGATAGCGCATGAGGATGCGCTGCACCAGTGTCGAGCAGTGCAGATCCGAGGCCTGTTTGGCCGTGACCAGCTTGGGAAGTGTGGCGGGATCGGCCACCACCCAGCCCAGGCGCAGGCCCGGGGCGGCGATCTTGGAAAACGTGCCGAGCATAAACCGGTCCTGGGTCATAAAGGCCGACACCGGCGGCAGGGGGTCGCCCATAAAGCGCAGTTCGCCGTAGGGATCGTCCTCGACGAAAACCGCGTCGGACACGCGCATGGCTTCCGAGACGGCCCGGCGGGCGGCCAGGGAATAGGTCAGGCCCGAGGGGTTTTGGAAATTGGGCACCGCGTAAAACATCTTGGCCTGCTGCTGGGTCAGCACCTCCACCAGCCGGTCGATGTCCGGGCCTTCGGGACCCAGCGGCACCCCGGCAAAGGTTGGCTCGAACACGGAAAAGGCCTGGATCGCGCCGATGTAGCCGGGCAGTTCCACGGCCACCACATCCCCCGGGTCGAGAAAGACCTTGCCCAGCAGATCAAGGCTTTGCTGGGAGCCGTTGGTGATGAGCACATTGGCCGGATCGACGTCCATGCCGCGCGTGGTCTTGTAGCGTTCGGCGATCCACTGGCGCAGGCCCGGTTCGCCCTCGGTGACGGAATATTGCAGCGCCGCCGGTCCTGACTCGGCCAGGACGCTGGCGGCAGCGGCGGCGATGGGACCGGTGGGGAACAGATCAGGTTTGGGCAGGCCGCCGGCAAAGGAAATAATGGACGGGTCGGCGGTGACTTTGAGAATTTCCCGGATAAACGAACGGCGCACCTGGGACATGCGTTTGGCGAAAGCGGGCACGGCAGAACCTCCGATGGTGGGAGGGCCGCGATCTGGCGACGTGACGGGCCGCCAGACGCGGCCGGTCGCGACATCCTAGCCCGGATGGTTGCCGGATGAAAGTGTTTTGTCGGGGCAGCCCGGTCGGCAAGGCCATGGCCCGGCAGTAGGGCGCGTATTGCAAGACAGCGTACAAACTTTTTTTTACAGCGCGCCCGGTTCCTTCCAGATGCGCGCCAACGCCGCTTGCTGCTCTCCCGGCCCATAGGCCGCTGCTGTGAGCCGGGCGCTCTCCAACACGGCCGCAAGCTCCCCCCCGCCGTCAAGCCACAGCCGGGCCGCCTGCTCCAGACACGCACCTGCCGCGAAAACGTCGTTGTCGCCAGCGTAAAAGCCGTTGCCACCCCAGGCAATCGGGCGCAGGGGCACGGACGGGACATGCCCGCCGGACCTGGCTTGGCGCATGTAATCAAAGCCGCCAAAGCCGGCGAATCCGGCCACCACGCAGCCGCAGGCCATGGCTTCCAAAGGTGGCAGTGGGCAGCCCTCGGGAAAACCCGTGGCCAGAAAAATATGGCAGCCGCGCAGCACCTCGGCCACCCCGTCCGGGGACAGGCCGTCGATGGGCGCAAATTCGTAGCTGATGCCGGTGCGCGCCATGCGGGCTTCGGCCAGGCGGCGGATCATGGCGGCCAGGGCCTTATTTTTGCGCGGCATATACCCCACCCGCACCGGTCCCAAGGCGGGCTTGGCCGGGGGCGGATAAAACCGGGCCGGGTCAATGGCCGGCCGCAGCACCGGCGGCAGCGTTCCGGTGGCCTGCGCGATGAACCGGGCCACGGGATCGGACACGGCCAGAAAGGTGACCGGCAATTGGTCCCAGCCGACGCCGTCGGGCAGCCCGTTCCAGAGGTAGGCCCAGTTTTGGCAATAGACGAGGCAGCGCGCCCCGACGGCCAGACCCGGGGCCAGGGCATTGGGCCAGCCCTCGGGCACGAGGTACACGTCATCCGGCGTGAGGCCGGTCTCGGCCAGCCCCACGGTCGGCAGCCCCGGCGGCAGGGCGAGCGGCGGGGCTGCCGGGTCGCGAAGGACAAGGCGGACGTTGTGCCCGAGGGTGGCCAGACCGGCCGCAACGGCGGCCAGCACGGCCAGTCCGCCGGAGACCGTGCGCAGCGGCGGCAAAAAAACAAAGGTGCGTCCCAAAGGGCCTCCCGGGGCGTGCGCCCTGTTGCCGGAAACAGCCTGAAAGGCTACCACACGACTATCGAATGCAGCTCCCCTGATGCCGCAAGGAGTCCCTATGCGCAATACCGAGGATGCCGTTCTCAATATGGCTCTTACCCCGGCCGACACGGCCGTGACTGATCTGGGGCAGACGGGATGTACCAGTCCCAAATGTTCCGGGGCCTTTGTGGCCGACGAAGACGGCGTGCTGGTCGGCATTTCCCGGGCGAGTCTGGCCCGTCAGGATGCGGGTCCGGTCTTTTTCGAGGAGGCCGGGCCGCGCCAGCAGCTCTTTTTTGCGCCGCACAAGACCAAGATCGCCATCGTCACCTGCGGCGGCATCTGCCCGGGCATAAACGATGTCATCCGCTCCATCGTCATGGAGGCCCACCACCACTACGGCGTGGCCGCGACCCTTGGCATCCGCTACGGCCTGCGCGGTTTCATCCCGGCCTGCCGCCATGACGTGGTGGAATTTGTGCCGCAAAACGTGGCCGAAATCCACGAATTCGGTGGCACCATCCTGGGCTCCTCGCGCGGCCCCCAGCCGGTGGACGATATCGTGGACGCCATGGAACGCCTTGGCATCGGCTTTTGCATCTTTATTGGCGGCGTTGGAACCATGCGGGCCGCCTCGGCCATCCAGGCCGAAATCGCCGGCCGGGAACTGCCCATCGGCGTGGTGTGCATCCCCAAAACCATCGACAACGACATCCATTTCGTTTCGCGCACCTTTGGTTTCTCCACCGCCGTGGAGCAGGCCACCGAGGCCATTGCCTGCGCCCATGTCGAGGCCGTGGGCGCGCCCTACGGCATCGGGCTGGTCAAGCTCATGGGCCGCCAATCCGGCTTTATTGCCGCCGAGGCCAGCATGGGGCTTAAGCACGTCAATATGGTGCTTGTGCCGGAGGAGCCTTTCGCCCTGGCCGGACCGGGCGGGGTGCTCGACGTTTTGGACAAGCGCCTGCGCCAACGCGGCCATGCCGTCATTGTGGCCGCCGAGGGTGCCGGCCAGCATCTGGTCGCCGCCACCGGCCGGGCCGATCCCTCGGGCAATCCCATCCTGGGCGATTTCTGCGGCCTGCTGACCAGCGAGATCAAGAAGCATTTCAAGGAAATGTCCCTGCCCATCACCCAGAAATCCATTGACCCGAGCTACATCATCCGTTCCGTGCCGGCCAATACCGCCGATGCCGTCTACTGCGGCTTTCTGGGCCGGCTGGCCGTCCACGCCGGCATGGCCGGCAAGACCGGGCTCATGATCGGCTCGGTCAACGACCGCTACGTCCATGTGCCGTTGCCGCTTGTCACACGGGAGCGCAAGCACATCGATATCGCGTCCGACTACTGGCAGGCCGTGCTCGATTCCACGGGCCAGCCGCGTTTTGCCGTGTACCAGGCCTGATGGCCGTCGGTCCGGCGGTTGTGGTGGAGCGGGTAGCAAACCATTGTGGCCAACCAGCAGTCCCGGGGGAGGGAGCCATGGCGTCCGAACGCTTTCGTGTTGTTGTCAAAATATTGGGCTGTTGCAGTTTGTGCCTGCTGCTGCTGGGCGGCTGTAGCCGGGACGAGACGCCTGCCCCGGCTGGCAAGGTGGTCGGCGAAGCGGTGGCTGACGATGCGGCGTTTAAACCCGGTGTGTCGCAAGAGAAGAAGCTGGCGGCCCTGGACCCCGAAGCCGAAAAGGCGCGGCTGCACAAAATCATGGAGCGAAAGCGCGCCAAGCCCAAAAAGAGCTTTGACAAGCCCCGGGAAGCCCAGATCTTTTTCGCCCAGAAACGCGCCCCGGTGGGGGAAACCGCCATCCCGGTGCAACGCTATATCGAAGCCATGGACGCCATGCGGGGCATGCCGCTTTTTTCCACCAGCGCCAACGCCCTTGTTTCCGCCAATGACAGCGGGGGGGCCACGCCGACCGCCGGTGCCGCTCTTGGCAGTTGGACCGGCGTCGGACCGGGCAACATCGGCGGGCGTATCCGCTCCCTGTTAATCGACCCGCTCACCCCGGCCACCATGTATCTTGGCGGCGTGGCCGGCGGTGTCTGGAAAACGACCAACGGCGGCACGACCTGGACGCCGCTGACCGATCTGCTCTCCAATCTGGCCGTGTGTTCCATGGCCATGGACCCCAAAAACAGTTCGGTCATCTACGCCGGCACGGGGGAAGGCTATTACAATATAGACGCCGTGCGCGGGGCCGGCATCTTTAAGACCATCGACGCCGGCGCGAGCTGGTCCCAGCTCCCCTCCACGGCCAACGCGGATTTTTATTACGTCAACAAGGTCGTGGTCAGCCCCAACGTCTCCAGCCGCGTCTATGCCGCCACCCGTAAAGGCATTCAGGTTTCCACCGACTCCGGCGCGAGCTGGACGCTCAAACTGGAAGCCGAGGGCGTCAACGGCTGTACCGATCTGGTCGTACGCACCGACGTGACCAACGCCGATACCCTCGTCGCCTCCTGCGGCACCTACCTGACCTGGCCGGCCCAGGCCGCCATCTACCGCTCCGAGAACAACGGCGAGAACTGGATGCCGGTGCACACCCAGGCCGGCATGGACCGCACCTCCCTGGCCATTGCCAAAAGCGATCAGAGCATCATGTACGCCCTGGCCTCCACCAACGTGGCGGGCAACTGGAACACCGGCCTGCTGGCCGTGCTCAAATCCATCGACGGCGGGGCGAGCTGGGTGCCCGTCTACACCAACAGCGGTGCAAAAACCCTGGACAACATGCTGCTGACCAACGTCTGTTCGGCCTTTTGCGCCGTCTGCGAAGCTTCGGACACCTACGCCAACCAGGGCTGGTACGACAACGTCATCGCCGTGGACCCGATCAATCCCAATATTGTCTGGATCGGCGGCATCGACCTTTTCCGCTCCAACAACGGCGGCGTCAGCTGGGGTCTGGCATCGGTCTGGTGGGCCAATGCGAGCAAGGCGGCCTATAACCACGCCGACCATCACGTGCTGGTCTTTCATCCCAATTACGATGGCGCGAACAACAGAACCCTCTACAGCGGCAACGACGGGGGGCTGTATCGCACCGACGACGCCCGGGCCGACGTCACCACCGACACCTGTTCGGATACGGGCTCCAAGGTGCCCTGGGTCAGCCTCAACAACGGCCTTGGCATCACCCAATACTACTACGGCGCGGTCTATCCCGGCGGCGGGACGTTTTTTGGCGGTGCCCAAGACAACGGCACCACCCGCGGCACCGTCGCCGCCGGGGCAAACGCCTGGGCCACGCTTATGGGCGGCGACGGCGGCGGGGTGGCCGTCAATCCGCTAGATACGGACATCCTCTACGGGGAATACACCAATTTGAGCCTCCAGCGCTCCGTCACCGGCGGCACGACTTTTAACTCTGCGACCACCGGCATCACCGAAGCGTCGGCCAACTTCGCCTTTATCGCGCCGTTCACCATGGACCCCCGTAATCCCAGCATCCTGTGGACCGGCGGCAAAAAGCTGTGGCGCACCGTCAACGGCGCCGATTCCTGGACCCAGGCCAGCGCCGAACTGGCCGGCGGCGGCACGGTCAGCGCCATTGCCGTGGCTCCGGGCGATTCCAACACCGTGGCCGTGGGTACAAACAACGGCTATGTCTTCGTGTCCGCAACCGCCCTGTCCACCACCGGTGCCACGACCTGGAGTGCCAGCCGGCCAGTTGCCGGCAACATCGCCGGCCTGACCTTTGATCCGTCCAACGCCTCCATCCTGTATGTCACCTGCTCCAACTTCGGCCAGGCCCATGTGCGCAAATCCACGGACCGGGGTGCGACCTGGACGACCATCACCGGGTCGGGAGCGACGGCCCTGCCCGATATCCCGACCTTTGGCCTGGCCATCGCCCCCGGTCTTTTCAACCGTCTCTACGTCGGCACCGATCTTGGCGTTTTCGCCAGCCTCGACGGCGGCGCATCCTGGGCTGTGGAGAATTCCGGCTTCGCCAATGTCATCACGGAATCCTTGGTCGTTGAAACCAGTTCCAAGCGGTTGTACGCTTTTACCCACGGCCGGGGCGTCTGGTACGTCGATCTGCCGGGCAATGCGGGCATCGGTCCGCTTCTCGATCTGCTGCTGCTCAACAACTGAGCGGCTGGCCCGGCACCCCGCCTCCCCGCGAACCTGCGGCCGGGAAGTTTGCTTTCCGGCCGCAGGGCGTTTAACACCTCAAAGGAGCCTTCATGTCCCGCACCTTGTCCGATGTCCTGGCCGCCATCCGGCCGGTTGATCCAGCCCTTTTTCCGGTGGCCAAGGCCCATCTCGACAACCTCACCAAGCCGCGCGGCAGCCTGGGACGCCTGGAGGAGCTGGCCGCTCGCCTGTTTGCCATAAGCGGTGGACAGCCCCCGGTCGTCGATCCGGCCCGTATCTACGTCTGCGCCGGGGACCACGGCGTGGCCGAGGCTGGTGTGAGTCTTTTTCCCCAGGAGGTCACCCGGCAGATGGTGGCCAACTTCCTGGCCGGCGGGGCCGGCATCAACGTCCTGGCCGCCACCGCCGGCATCGATCTGCGCGTGGTGGACGCCGGCTGCCTGGGCGAACCCTTCCCCGCCCATCCCCGCTTTGCCGGGGCACGCGTGGCCAGCGGCACAGCCAGTTTCCTCAACGGCCCGGCCATGAGCCGGGAAATCTGCGTTAAAGCCTTGACCCTTGGCGTCTCCCTGGCCGATCAGGCCGCTGCCGAAGGCGTGAAGGCCCTGGGCACCGGCGACATGGGCATTGCCAACACCACGCCTTCCACCGCTCTTTTTTGCGCCTACCTGGGCCTGTCCGCCAAAGATATCACCGGTCCCGGCACCGGCCTGGACACCCACGGCGTGGCCCGCAAGGCCGAGGTCATCGACGCGGGGCTGGCCCTGCACCGCGACGTCGTTGCCTCAGGCGACCCCGTGGCCATCCTTGCGGCCCTGGGCGGCCTTGAAATCGCCTGCCTGGCCGGGCTGGTCCTGGGCGCTGCCGCCAACCGCCTGCCCATCGCCGTGGACGGCTTTATTTCCACCGCCGCCTACACCGCCGCCAGGGCCATCTGCCCCACCGTTGCCGACTACGCCGTTTTAAGCCACGCCTCGGCCGAACCCGGCTACGCCGCCATCATGAGCGCCATGGGCCAAAAGCCGCTGCTCGACCTGGGGCTGCGCCTGGGTGAAGGCACCGGCGCAGCGCTGGCCTTGTTCCTGCTGCGGGCCAGTGCCAACGTGTACAACGACATGGCCACCTTCGCCGCCGCCGGCGTCAACAGCGGAGAGGCGTAAGCGGAGGAATCGGGCTGAAGAATCGGGGCTTTGCCCCGGACCCCACCGGGGCTTTGCCCTGGACCCCACCAGGGCTTTGCCCTGGACCCACCGGGGGGATGATCCCCCCGGACCCCTCGTTTGGGGTTGGTAGGCGGGTGGGGGGAGGGGCGGTTGCGGGGGTGTGAGAAGATGGGGG
>NZ_WVUD01000057.1 GCF_009856865.1 Solidesulfovibrio aerotolerans
CAGCATCTCCTCTCGCTGCCCCTCCCGTCTCCGATGATCGAAGACATCTAAGGGGGCTGCCGAGGGGGTCAACTTTGGACGCTGATTTCATCCAAAGAGGGGTCAATATTCCATGCTGATCAACAATTAACGATGCAGGTGTGAACACCACGGCGGAGGAGCACATCGCCGATGCCGAGGTCATGCCCGCTGCCGCTCCAGAAGGAGAAAAAGACCAAAACCCTGTAGAACCTAACTCAGCAAAGGAGAAGGTAATGGAATTTAAGTTGACGAAGGAGGTTGCCACACAGGCACCTGCTAAGACTCCGCAGGAGTACAAAGAGGACTTTGCGTATCTGTTACGTGTGTTGACGAACGAAACCGGTGCCGAGGAAAAGAACATGGCTCTGGAAAAGTTCAACTCGGTGATTAGCCAATTCAAAGGTTATCTCATTGGCAAGACCCCGGATGAAAAAGCACAGATCGTTTCATCCACGATGGAAACTATTAATCCCGTCATGGTTAGAGCAGATGCCTTACAGTGTATCTGCATGCTCATGACCGGTGAACTTGCGAACGAACTCAAGAAGGATACTCCCTACGGCAATTGGTTGGAAACGTCCCAGGCGGCGTTTCCTAATAGCGATCCACGAGAACTTCAAAAAGCTATGAAATTGGCAGCAGTCAGGAAGGCAGTGCTTTACTGCCACGTTGGGAAAACACGGTTAAATCGTTTAGCCGCCATTGCGTCAAAAGCCCCGTTTAGTAGCGCCGACGATCCCATCGGGATGGTGCTTAGCCAGGTCCAGGGACATTTGGACATTCTCCCGGAAGAATACGAAGTCCTTTCCCGTACTGCGATTGCAGATAACAATCTGAAAAAGCAGGGGGTGTTTATCGACCAGCACGTTCTCCGGGAATTTTACGAATACGGCGAAGAAATCACAAACCCCGACACGGCAGAAATGCTTGCCTGGAAAGAACGGTACGAGAAGGGTGAGAGTAATCTGACGCCGACCGATTTTCTGAGGTCCGTCCTTAAGAACGATGGGAAACGTGATTTTGAACTCACCAATCCCAAAGGCAATAAGGTTAAGGGCAAGGGTAAGGCCAAGACGCCGGCCATCCCGGACATTAACTCCACCTTCGAAAAAACTCGCGAAACGGTCCAGTTGGTGCTCGAGAAACTCGACCTCTCAAAACTGAAGGTGGATCGGGAACTCTACCACACGCTGATGACCACGCTGAAGACCTTCGGCGAAACCGCTTTCCCGTCTTAACAAATCATCCATTCACGGCTCCCCTGGCACATCACCGGGGGGGCCGTCCTAGGAGGAAACATGGACATATACCTGTCATCACCCGCTGAAGCTGCCCTGGATGAAGTGCTGGCCCGGTCACCGGGTACAAAACTCAACGTTTTGCTTACAATAGCCGACATGCCTTCAGACTTTAAAGCATATCTCGCCCGCTATGAAAGCATTATCAATAAGATGGCGCTGGACTGCGGGATGTTCAGCAAAACTAACTCAACCGTGGACATGACCACTCAACAGCTCTTCGCAAAACATGCAATTCACTCAAAGCTCAATCGAGATCGATACGAATTGGTTTTTAGTTTTGACGAGAGCTTTGAACCAGATGGATTCGAAATAAATTATGTTCATTTAGCGCGGCTCAAAAGTCTTGGAATCGAAAATATCACACCTGTGGTGCACAACTTAAAAAATTTCGAGGTCACCGCTTTTATCCGAAAAGGGTACACTTCTGTTGCCATCGGAAGACAAAAAGGTAAAACCAACCCAAAATTGCTTTTTCCAAGGGTTTTTCAAGCAATTGCATATCGCCTCCATGTGCATCTATTCGGCATTACCGAGTTTAATATATTAGTAGGCTGCCCTGCAACATCGTGTGATTCGACATCATGGTTGGATGATGCCAATACCGGTGTTGTTCGGTTCTGGAATCCAGCAAAAGTAGGAGAGAACAAAACTGATGTTATTTATTTTCCAGACAACGAGGGTAAAATTAAGCGTGGGACGCAAGTCTACACTCAATACGAGTACCTTGACGAGTTCAAGGGTTTCATAAGCAATTATGGTTTGACCATCCGTAATCTGAATGGATTAAAAGGGGATCTCTACCGTCAGTTCCTCGGGATGATGTATTACCGGACCCTGGAAGACGTGGTAACGGAACTACACCGGAAGAACCCACTTTTTACCTCGTAAAAACAGAAGGTTACGCCATAGGTTCTGGGGTGGTCGGTAAACGGCCACCCTTGAGTCAAAATAAGTCAATAAAATCAGTATATTATCAAATACGTAAATTTTTTCGTTTTTGGAGAGACCAAAACCATGGAAATTCTAAAATTTGCTTAACTTCGGGCCGGCAGCCAGCGACGATAAGAACTAGAACTTTCCCTATAATAATCAATGGATTTAAGCAGGTTGGCACGAGCGACCCACTTTCTACCCGGCGGCATTGTCATATTTAATCTGGGCATCGGCCAGGATCGTTCCCAGCTGGGCAAGTTCTGGTATTCATGTGTCCCATAGGGTCCAGATAAGAATACCCATGAGCCAAAGTAAGGTTTGTCAATCTTGATGGGTAATAAACTTAGACAAAAAAGTTCAATTTGTGATGAAAAAGCCGGGATACCCCTGTCCTATAAAGGCCAAAGAGAAAACTACATGGCATGATAATATCTGTAACATCAAAAACTTTTAAAACTGGCTTAACTATCCCACGAAAGAAGCCCGCCGAAGTGGCTCTTAAAAAACCATGCCAACAACGCTCATCATGGAAATAGCAATAAACCGGCGATTAGATCGGTTACAAAAAATGTAACCTACAAGAAAAATGACAATATCTGGTGAAAATATTATTTGCACTTGGATAAAAATAGCCGGAAGTCCATTTACGTTCCTTCAAAAGCAAAGCTTCTTCACCACAAACATCACCCTGGCAGGAGAACTTTTTCATCGACAAATGGACAAAAACCCATCCATAGACTACACTTTTTTAGCTATATTGGATCCATATAGGACAAGGTTCTTTATGATCATGTCGAAGAAAGAAAAGTTACATCTCTTGCCATCAGATCCAGCGAAACTTAAGAGGGCATAAATCCGATACTTTCTAAGCTTTGTTTTGAACTTGGATAAAATTAGCAAAGTTTGTTTCAAAAGTTGCTGGAAGTTCCTTTTCGTTCCTTTAAAAGGAAAGTTTCATCGCCATCAACATTACTAAACTATTGTGAGACAGGAGGGGGTGCGAAAGCAACCCCCCTCTAATATATAACAGAATTTTTGCAGTTGAACCTTAAAAATTTCAAAGGGTTACAGTTGCAAACCACAAACTTGCAGTTGCAGCTGAAAAACAGCAGTAACAATCTAAAATCTTTCAATTTTTTGTTGCAAATCTGAAATCTGTCGAAAGTTGCAACCGTTGCAACCCAACAAAACTTGCAGGTGGAGTGTCAATATACTAGGTCAAAGCTGATAGGATATTGATCCTTTCGCACCATGGATGGTTTTAACAGCTTTCTTGCCAACGGCATCCTTAATGTACTTGACAGCAGTCACGGCAGTAATACTTTTACCTGGATTCTCCGCTTTGTATACATTGACAACTTCATTTTTCAAAACAGTTTGGGTCTGAGCAACTCCGTTCAAGTTTTGCAAAGCTTTGATGACAAAGTAAACAGTATCATTATTCAAATTACCCGACTGAACGCTAACAGCAAACCTCAAGTTGCTCAATTCAAGTGAAAGATCATCGTTTAACATGAAATTTCTAGCTTTCTTATGAATGAACCTAAATTTCTTATCCTTTTCTTTGTATTCGAGTTCCCAGGTGTTAGGAGACCAATCACCTATAGCACTCGCACCGCGTCCTCCACCGACTCCTCTTTCTTGCTTAAATTTTCCGTGGTGGTGTATGATTAACGGCGAGACCTTAAGACTTTCACAAAAGTCAGAAAAATTGTCCAAGAGTCTACGCATCTCGTCATTTGAATTTTCATCCTTACTGTGAAAACTTATGAGCGGATCTATCACCAGAATATCGAATTTTATCAAATCATGCTGTTTCTTGATTACATCTTGAAACCGTGGACTATCAAGATCGCCAGTAGCACGAATATCCTTTTTTCTACCGACGAAAAAAAGCTTCTCTCGAATAACATCGTCTGGGATAGCATAAGCGCCGCGTATGAGCTCAAGTCTTCGCTTCATTCCAACTAAAGAGTTTTCAGATTGTACAAAAAGGACGCGATGTCCTCCATGTAGTACTTTGTATTTATTTAAGAACCCATTGGCTGGAGGGAAAACCAGATCCATTGCTATTTGCAAGGTCAGGACTGACTTACCAGCGCCACCATATCCAGTGATTAACAACGGCTCATCTTTAGGCCAGAAATTGTCTATAAGAAACTCAAAGTTTGTTTGCGCCGTTAACACATCAAATGCATTAACAATACCATACTCAGAATCAGAAGGAGAAGCATTCGTCCCAGAAGAGAAACCAAGTTGCATATGAACCCCTATTGGATTCTGAGCTATAGTTTTCTTAGCTGCTTCAATTTCCCGTTCAAACCAATCAGGCTTCTCTCTAGCCTTTTGTCCAATGGGATAGCTTTGGTAGATAGACCTGATTGTCCTTTCATCAACACCAGCGTTGAGCAGACCAAGCAGAACCGACCAGGATGGTTCTGATCTAGTGCCCCGAAGATATGGCGTCATTATCTTTTGCTTAATGTATTCAGAAATAGGCAATCCTGCAATAAGACTATCAAGATCAACCAGCCCAGTCTCTAACAACTCGCTTCCAGAAGCTTTATTCCGGACTATTTTGGTTAACTTTTTTATGGAACGTTTATCTTGCTCTTCTTCTGTGAAAATTTCTCGTGCCCCTGAAGAATATTCGAGCAACCAGTTTGGAGCATCTAAAATATCTTCATTTGTTGCGATAACATAGGGCTTTTGAGTTTCAGGGTGTAAAGACCCGGGACAGATTACTTGTCCTCCAGTTCCTTTTACATCGAAGCATTTGGCCTTAGATCGGCAGGAGTATTTCTTATCATCATTAGGATATCTAAAATAATAGTGGTAACGATCCCCTCTTCCTCCGGATTTAACGGCAAAAGTAGGTGGGAGCATCGGATCAATACCATTGAACTCAAGGACTTTCCAAAATTTATCAATGTCATCAATATCTAAGACCAGCACGCCACTCGCTGGGCCACACGCTATTCCTGCCCTGTCAGCTTTAAAATCTTGACGGTTGAACTGGCGAATCGTTTCGCACCATTTTTGCCAACCGTTTTCAATTGGTTTTTTCAACTTGTTAGCTATTCGCTTCATTTCATCTGGATCACCAGAAGCTTCTATTGGAGAAGCAAATCCACCGCGCAAGGGGATTATTGAAAATTTCTGCGACAAGTATTCAAAGATTGACAGACGGTCATCATCTTTCAACTTATCTGATCTCTGAATCATCTGGTATATGTCGTCTTGAATGAAACTCATACGCAACCATTGTTTATGTGTAATTCCATGACTCGGTTCAGGAAAGCTCTGTGCCTCCCCGAAATGACAGGTAAAAGTAGCACAGCGATTCGCCGCCCTCAAGCCCCAGAGCGGGAAACCGACCAAGCCCGGAGATGCCACTGCTGACCTACAGAAAGCAAGCTAATTTACTCAGTAATTTGCTACAGATATTAATATCCAGCAAATTGTTTAGAATTTTACCTTGCAATTTATAAACGCCATGGGTGCTTTGTATATTCCAAATCCTGTCCTGGCCCTGACCAGGAGATGTCTACTCTTGAAAAGACATCAAGTCGAAAAATAAAACATTACTTAAGAAATACTAGATTGGTCGTAATCTCCTCGAACCGTATCTACTTAAGAATGACTTACCCGTTATGTAGCAATGCAGACGGGGAAGAAGTTGAGACCAAAACCAGCCCGTATTTGATAACTCAAAGAAGTCGAGGTGGCCCATATGTCGGATGAAGTTCATGGCAAACTGAAATCCGTTGATTTTTAATAATCTTCTAAAAACGTGATAGCTCAAGTGAAATCACGTTTGGATATATGGATGCGATTAAACGCGGGATGGCTTTAAAGGATTGCAATAGACCAAAGGAAGCCCTTGTGAAAAGATTTTCACGGAGATGGAAAGCTTGATTTTCATAAGGGTGGCTGAAGTTTGTAAGAAACTATCGAACGGTATTCGATGTAGCACAAGATGTCACTTAAACAAAACAACTAAACCATTGCTTTGGGTATAAACTCGAAGCCGCTGATCCTTAGTAGTACAGCGTAATTCAAAACTACTTCAAAATATTAGACACTTATGATACATCGAATACCAATTGACGTAGCCGTATGCGGGAAAACCGCTTGTACGGTTGCAACAGAGTGCTAGGACCGGTGACGCTCCTTTCGACTCTTAGGAGTTCTGCCTCCATCTGAAGAAATTTTGATGGTCGCATGATTCCGTAAACTGCAAAGTGGATTCTTTTCAAAGGCTTTCATTCGTGAAGGCCTTTTTCTTTTTCTAACGGACGAATTTTCGCATCTGCTGGTCCACCCGGCGTCAATTCACATCGTTGGGGTAGAGAAACTTGTCCTGGCCCCAGGAACACCCCTTGTAAAATCCCGTCTCCTGGGTTTTTGGGGCTTGTCCTATAGCAAACCCTACCCGGACAGCAAAAACCCCAGGAACAGCGCCCTACGCCCAAATTACGATTTCAAGCCCAGAATCACAAGAAATTTGATGCATTTTTGCCCAAGAAATGCGTATTTTCATGCACTTTTCAGCAATTTATAGAGATATACCAGATAAAGTAACATTTCTATGCAAAGGAGGCGTTATGGGAGCCAAGAATGGTAATTCAACTGACGTTCAAGAAAAGACGGCGAAGAAGAAAATCGAATCGAAGTATGATCCGAAGACTCTTCGCAGCCTTATCAAAGAAGGTCTGGATGCTGCTACGATAATGGAGCGAATGCAGATCAAGCATCGACAAACGCTCAAGCAGTACATTTTGAAGCTCATTAGTACCGACAGGGTGCTCTATGAGGTCAAGGGACTTTATCTCAAAGACTCAAAGAGACCGAAGGTTAATCAACAGGGCATCCTGAAGATCAACCTCAAGGCTCACGATCTCGGTGATCTCGAAATCAACGAGGGCGACGAGTTCTCGGTCGAAGTCATCGATGGCAAGATCATCTTGAATAAGATTCTCCCATAACCTCCAACTGAAATGTCATGCAGATTCGTCTGCGTGGCATTTCTTATTTTTTAACTCAAATAAGTTTTCCATTCTTCTTTAAAGATGCAAAGACTTCGCCTCTACTGCAGAATTTAAGTCAAACTTTGTCAGATTGTTATGGAGCGGTTCTTCGCATTGGATTTGCGATTATAGTCACAAAACTACAGATATAAGTATTTGAAGGAAAGAACGGTTTTACCCAATAACGTACATTGGAGTCGAATAATTGCAAATTTCAAAGGATTACAAAGGCCTACAGGTGTCCCCAAAGGACAAAGGCCCGGACCAGAGATTTTGAATTTTAGTTTCTGGCATCCCAAAAAGGGAAAACCCAATTGGAGGATTTTATGAAGGTCGAACCGATTACAGATGTGAAGAGCATCAAGAGCATTAAGAAGCTTTTGCATGACTCACCCAGGAACAAACTCTTGTTCATAATGGGCGTCAACACTGGACTCAGGGTACAAGACATCCTTGCTCTCAGAATTTCGGACGTAAAGCACGCCAATGTTGGTGATCGCATTGTCATCCGAGAAAAAAAGACCGGAAAAGAAAACGTTTTCATGATCAACAAGGAAATCAAAGAGACCCTTGACGACTACTTGAAGACAATCGAGGCAAAGGACGACCACTTTCTGTTCAAGAGCAGAAAAGGGTTAAATTCACCGTTAACGACATACGCAGTGACAATGTACGTTCAAGATTGGTGCGATGCTATAAATCTGCACATCAATGCAGGGGCTCACACTCTCCGAAAAACCTGGTGTTACCACCAGCGGAAAACTTTCGGTACATCATGGGAGGTCATAGCAAAGCGATTAAACCACAGTAGCCCGAGTATCACAAGAAGATATATCGGCGTGAAGGAGGAAGAAGTCGAAGAAGTTCTGATGAAATCCATCTAAACCCTTACCAAGGGGAGTAAAATCCCCTTTATTTGTAGAGCGCCTGAATTTTCCTCGCCCCCAAATTTAAATTGTTACTTCAACCTAGAACAGAAGAGGTTCTTATGGGCGTCTATCAACGAGATAGCCGGTGGATGGTCTATTGGCATTTCAACGGCAAAAGACATGACAAATCGTTTGGTCGTGGTGACCTTGGTCAAGCAAAAGCTGAAAAGTTTGATCATGCTGTTCGTGACGCACTCGATCAGGGGTTACCAGTTCCTGATCCCGAAAAGGTGACGGCATCGGTCATGGTACCAGTGCCGGCGGCCGTACAGATGGAGAACCCAGTTACCGCCCCGGTCCAGGGCTTTAACCAGGTCACTGGTCGAGTTCTTGGCGGGATGCTCCTGTCGGAGCTTGGATCGAAGTATCTGTCCCATATGAAGGCATCAGGCCGGACGGAGAAGCACATTCGGAACATCGAGCACTTGGTCAACCACGTCTTTATCCCGGTACTCGGCGACAAGCCAGTGGACTCACTGTCGTATCAAGAAAACATGATTCCGTTCATCCTGCACTTTCAAGGAGTCAGCAGCAGAACGGGAAAGGTCCGGTCCCAGTATACGGTGAATAAGTACTGTGATTACTTGAGTTTCATCTTCAACTTCGGGATAGACAACGGCTTTACCTCCGTCAATCCCCTGAAGATTTGGAAGAAACCCAAGGTTCAACCATGGGATATGAAGCTCACCTTGGACGATGCAAAGAAGATCATGGTCAATGCTGAACCACATTTGAAGTGGGCGATGGAAGTTTGTTTCAACCTGGGTACTCGTCCTGGTGAATCTGAACTTCTCTCGCTCAAGTGGGAAGACATTGACTTCAAAGCCAGTACTGTTCGCATTTATGCGAGCAAAACCAAGACATACCGGACAGTTCCAATCAACCCTGAGTTCCTGAAACGTTTGGAAAAGGAGCAGGCAGAATCCAAAACCGGATATGTAATTGAGTACATGGGCCGGAACCTGACAACGATTCGGAAAGCATTCAAAAACGCATGCAAACGGGCTGGTATCACCTACCAGACTCGTATGTACGATCTTCGGCACTTGTTTGCGACCACCTTACTTCGCAAAGGTGCTGACTTAGCTGCCGTTTCCAAGATGATGGGACATTCCACGGTGAAGATGACGGCAGACACCTATTACCACTACATGGAAGGAGAAAAGGAAAGAGCAGTCAATCTGTTACCCGCTTTAGAAGTGGCATAGTCCAGGAAGACGGGGCGTCTTGAAAAAGATACTCCGTCTTTCTATTTTTATTAATTAGAAACGAATGAGGACATTAGTTATGAGAACTTGTCAGTGGTGCCAGCTGGACACCATAAAAGAGCCAACATCAGTAAGCTGGGTATTTTTATGCAACAAATGTTATCACACCATTTATGTTGACTACTATCGAAGCATCTTTACACCGGAAGAATTTCGCAAGAATATAGACGTTGTAAAAGCTATCCATGAAATCCACGAGAAGAAAAAGAACGAAATCGAATTAAATAAAGAATGCTATATTTGCACGAAGGGCTTTACCTGCACCACTGAGAATAAATACAAAACTCTGTGCAATGATTGCTACAAGAAATACTGTTTGCCGTTTCGAGGTAAAGCAACTGCCGCTGAAATGGCTGATATTATCAAGCAGGCCAAGAAAATGAGAGAAGCAACCTTTAGCACTAACTTGCCCAACGACGAATCAGTCGACACTGGTAACCAGGAATAGACAAGAACCTAAGCGTTATGGAAAGACGAGGAATCTCTAGCTCAGACTCCTCGTCTTTCTTTTGTCAAAGAACAAGAATGGAGAAATATTATGGCACAAAGATGTTTATGGGATAAATCTCATACGTATTTTCCGAATCACAGATACCCTTGTGATTTCTTATGTGAAAAATGTAATGAAGAAATTTACTACAAATATCAAGCGCTGTACAAGCCAAAGCAATTTGAAGCTAATATCGATATGATCAAAGAACAAAGAAAACTTACTATGGAACGCGAATGGACCGAAGGTGAAGCATGGATTGTCAAAACGCTTGGCCTGGATGTACTTGTTAAAATTGACTTATTCGACAAAAACTTGATTTAAGCACTGGAGACTCCGAAGGTGGACCGCCCTACCCGGTGGTTCACCTTTTTTTAACGGCGTGGTATGCTGGCCCTGGATTAGCCTTGGGCTGGTCCCAGTGCCCCGCAGTTAGGCCAGCTGGACCTGGACCGGGTCAGAGAGTACCCCCTCGGTCGCAGCTTGGGAAGTTTACTTGGTGTTGCCCTCTTAGTCTGGCAGGCGGACTGCCCTTCCCCGGGGGCACTTATTTTAACAGCAAGGAGGTAATAATGACATTCAAGAGGCCAGATCTCATCATATCTTTGGCAGATGTCGAAAGGCTGGAAGAAATACTAGATAATTTGCATGAGGACGACTTCCCCGGAAAGCTTGACCTTGAAGAAGAGTTAGCGCGCGCTACCGGTGTTCCGCCCAACGAGGTTCCTCCTAATGTGGTAACGATGAATTCAACGGTTTATTTTGAAACCAAACCTCAGGGTAAAAAATTTACATTGACCCTGGTATACCCCACAGACACTAGTATTGTAAAAAATAGTATTTCAATTTTAGCACCTGTCGGAAGTGCTTTATTAGGACTTTCAATTGGAGACGAGATTGAATGGCCAAGACCAGGAGGTGGTAAAACGCTGCTGCAAATAATAGACATTACCTACCAACCGGAACGCACACCAACAGACTAAACGTCAGACGCCTTGAGATGTTCATACCCTCATCGAATTTGCCGATGGGGGTTAAACACGTACATATTTAGCGAAATGTTTTCCACACTGCCGTCAAAAGACAAGCCTCATTTCATTTACAATATCTTTGAAAATTCCTTCTTCAAATCATCAAGTTCTGCAAGAATATATATGATAACCATTCTCTTTTCATCACCCGCAGGTAAATCACACAACTTATCTTGCAACGCAATAATACGTCTCCCTAGAACATCATACATCATATCGAGTTTATTTTTTTCCATTCAACCGCTTCCCTGCAACGCGAAAAATCACCGCCGTTGGTCAAATAGCTAATTCAAAAATCCAAACGGGACACAGTGAGGCTGGTCTCACAGAAGGTGCGCACTAAAGCGCAGCCTTGAGCATGTTCTTAAATAAATTCAGCTAGTATCCTTTGTCATCGATTGAGGGTGATTTCTTTTCCCACTCCCAGAACAAGATATTTTCTTCCAACAGGCGACAAAGGACAGCCCCGTGGCCCAGGGGTAGTCGAAAAGCTAGTCTGTAGCTGGGATGGATTCTAGCAAATCGGCGGCTGGCGACAACCAAAATCAAAAAAGCAGGACCCTGCGTTGGCGGAACCTAATGAGATGACGTGGGATTTCTATTCCTGTGCCCAGCACTAGGAACCATGCGCAATCTCCGAGAGGACCGAACCCGAGCATTTGAAACCAAGGAGAAGCACTTATTGTCAGAACCCTTGGATTTGATGCCCTTATAAAAATTGACTTCTTTGAGAATAATCTTGCGTAACATCCTGGTTTAGTTCGTCTCCTGAAAGTGGACTGTCCTGCCCAGGTGGTTCACCTTTTGTTAATGGCGTGGTATGCTTGCCTAAGCCTATTCTCGGGCTGGTCCGAGTGTCGGCCAGCTGGGCCAATACTAGTAGTTGTAAGTGTATCCCACCGGCCGCAGCCTGGGAAGTTTACTTGGTGCTGATATTGCCTAAAAAAGTACAAGAATTACAGCAGATGTGGGCCCCGTAAAATTGCTGTGAGACCAGCTCCAGGATTCCAGTTTACTGGACTTTTTGAAAACGAGTAATTAGCCGTTTTTTCGATCCTAAAATTCACAGGATCCTGCGAGTTCAGACCCGCCCATGTGCAGCGAATCCCGGGAACGAGCTGAAAATATACAATAAATGCTGATTTTAGTCCAAAAGGGTGTCTAATGGCAAAGTTCTGAGATTCAGCCCAAACGGCAACTCCAAAAACGAAGGAAATTTCGTTTTTGACCACCGAACGGACCACACTTAGGTCCAAGTGATGCAAGATACCGATATTACACTCACTACTTTTCTAATTTGCAACTAAATCATCCGGAAGGATACGAACTTGAGCAGCGAACAGTTACATACAAAATGCGCCCCACCTGAACGTTTAAGCATCAATGAAGTGCAGGAAGAAAGAGAAAAGCTTTCTGGGCACATATGCTCTAGCTACTTTGACTTCTTTCCTCTTCCGCTGATTGTTTTAAACAGTCACCGGCAAATAGTTTTCAGCAATAAAGCTTTTTTAGACATCCTTGGCATCAACGACCTAGGCAATTTCCTTGGGCTTCGCCCCGGTGAAGCAATGGGTTGTAGCTACGCCCACGTGGAAGAAGCAGGATGTGGCACTTCTACATTTTGCCGTGAATGTGGTGCTCTCCGAGCAGTATTAGAAAGCATGATCGGCAATGCAAAAGCGCAGCACGACTGTCAACTCCTGATAAGCCACAACGATGAAAGCTCGGCAAAAGACCTGAGAGTATTTGTTTCTCCTTGGGATGTTGAAAACGCAAAGTATTATGTTGTCTCAATCGTAGACATAGAAGACGAAAAACGCAGAAAAATACTGGAACGAATCTTTTTTCACGATATTCTTAATGCTGCCGGAGGAGCAAAAGCCCTACTTGATACCTTGTTTGACGAAGTTCCAGAAGAAAGCAAAGAGTTAATGAGCCTTGTCCAAGCGTCACTGTTTGGCCTTGTAGAAGAAATCAAGAAACAAAAACAACTACTGGCGCTTGAAAACAAAGAATACAGTCTTTCCATGATCACTTTACAAGGCATCGAGCTAATCAACCTTGTAGCAAACGAGTACCGCACCCACCCCAAGGCTTATGGGAAGAAAATAGTTGTTTTCCCCAACAGCGTCAACGTCCAGGTCTTATCAGACTACACTTTACTCATGCGCGTTATCATAAACATGGTCATCAATGCATTAGAAGCTACGTCTGAAAATGGTAGTATCACAATAGGACTAGATGATGACGGTGATTTTGCAAAATTTTGGGTAGCTAGTAGAAGAGTCATACCCGACCATGTCAAAGTCCAGATTTTCAAAAGATCTTTCTCAACCAAAGGGACGGACCGTGGACTTGGAACCTACTCCATAAAACTACTCACAGAAAACTATCTTGGTGGAGAAGTCGGCTTCACTTCGGAGGAACCACAGGGAACTGTGTTCTGGGTTAAAATTAAGAAAACAAACTAAACGCATCAAGACACTCCGGCCGGTCATTAATCAGTTTATTCGATGTAAATATCGACAAAATTTAGCAAAATTTGGACACCTACGTCGCCCGATTCAGCATCATACAACTTTGAATGGAGTTCAAACGCCGCCGAATAATTTCCTTGCTCCAATATAGCATCAAAAGCATCAGAAACAAACTGCTCGTATGCTATGCCTATTTTGACATGCACCAGAGGTTTTCCCATGGAATTTTGTTACCACAGAATTCCTACCACCTGCTACTTTTTTTTACAAAACACGTGTTGCACACTCATTTCAGCCAATCGGGACAAAATATTATGATCGACATGGCAGGACTCTGCCATTCCGCCCCTTGGACAACCCCAAAAACGAATGAAACCGCGTTTTTGACCAGCCGGACAGGGGATAGACCAGGAGAATAGGGACGGATCAGGAGAATCGGTGGGAAATAGAAACCGAGTTGGCTGGACCGCCACAGTCCGACCACTGTTGCGCCAACGAGGTCGAAAGTAGACCTAATAAAAACAAAAAATCCCGTTGGCTACTCGCCAACGAGATCACTTTTTCACAGGGGTTTCTTTAAAGATTTTAGGGGGTTAAATCACGCTTTTGGCGTGTCAAGCAAGTGCTCTCCCCCTGAGCTACGCTCCTATAAACAGAATCAGGGAAGGGGATATCTATTCCGAACTCTTCCCGAAGTCAACCCTAAATTTTCCATTCCCCAGAAATTTTCGGGTACCAAAGACGTTGGCGCTTGTTGGCTCGTCGTTGGTCGGAGGGGACTACACTCCCACGGGCTGGGAGGTCAAGAGGAAAGTTTGGGAAAAGTTCTGTTGGAACTTATGCTAAATTTAACCTATGCCAAAACTGATACAGTAATTTCACATTAATTAATCATAGACTTTACTTGCACTCGGTCCCGAAATTGTGGTAAAAATTTACCAGACTGTGGCTTAAATCACTGATCAATACAGTACGCTCCTAGAAGGATTTTTTGTTATGAAGATTTCCAGCAAGTTAATCGTTCTCGTAGCTATCCCACTCATCGCATTCTTAGCAATCAGCTTTGTCTATACAAAAATCAGCATAGATGAATCCCGTGTCATAGAAGATATGGGGCATAATACAAAGCTTTTTGTGGCAGTATCCGACTTGGTACACGAGTTACAAAAAGAACGAGGGCGTACATCGATATATCTCTCAGGTGGTTCTCAAGATGATATGAACACCCAGAGGAAATCTTCGTCCACCCAAGTTTCACCCGTGATTAATGAATTAAAAACCGCGAAGGTCAACGAAAGCACAAAAAACTTAACATCTCAAGCAATATCAGAAATTGATAAAATTCGAAACCGAGCTGACTCAAGAGGTCCGACAAAAGAAATCGTTGATGCTTACGGACAAATAATTGCAACTCTAATGGGAACAGAAACTGCTATTGCAAACTCAAAGACTACACGAGGATTCGGAAAAGCATTAACGACAATTATTATACTAGAAACTGCCAAGGAAAACGCTGGGAAACTCAGAGCCACTCTCTCTGGGATACTCACTTTAGATAAACCAATAAACGAAGAAATGTTTACTCGCCTCATAACTTTTAAATCCAACATTGATGCAAATCTTGATTCAAAGGCTATGGTTTTGAGTTCACAGGCCAACACTCTGCTCGACGAAAGCAAAAAGTCACAAGCCTGGACTGACACAAACAAAACATTCAACACAGTCTTGACCAAAGCTAACGACGGGAACTTTGGGATTAATGGCAAAGAATTCTTTTCTACAATTACGCAAGTTATCGACTCGTTAAACGCTGTAAGAACGAAGGAAATGGCTTCCATTGCTGCAAATCTTTTAAAGATTCAGGATGAAATATCTTCTGCCTTAATACGAGTTTTCTGTGGCGTAAGTTTTACATTAATTCTGTCATTATCAGTAGCATACCTACTTGCACGCTCGATAACACGCCCAATTAACCATCTAATTTTTTACGCAAAAGAAGTCTCTGACGGAAACCTTGACGCCAATATTAACGAAAAGTTTTCACACGAACTCGGGAGCTTAAAATCATCTTTAAACGTGATGATTTCAAACTTAAAATCTAAAATTGCGGAAGCAGAAGCAAATAGCCAAAAAGCTGAAGAAGAATCCAAGCACGCCAATGTTGCTATGAAAGAAGCTGAAGAAGCAAAAGCACTTGCTGAACATGCAAAAGCTGAAGGCATGACTGCAGCGGCTAGTTCTATTGAAAGTGTCGTAGAAATTGTTAGCTCTGCATCAGAAGAGTTATCGGCACAGATAGAACAATCGACTCAAGGGGCTGAAATTCAGTCACAACGAGTAGCAGAAACTGCGACTGCCATGGAACAAATGAACGCTACGGTTATGGAAGTAGCGAAGAATGCTTCCCAAGCTGCAGAAACCGCAGACCAAGCTAAACATCAAGCACAAGATGGATTTACTGTAGTAGCTGAAGTTGTCACAGGCATTGCTGAAGTAGAATCTACAGCTCTTGAATTGAAAAACGATATGACTTTACTTGGAAAACAAGCTCTAGAAATTGGGCAGGTTCTCAATGTTATTTCAGATATTGCTGACCAGACAAACCTTCTTGCCCTCAATGCAGCAATTGAAGCTGCTCGGGCAGGTGATGCAGGACGAGGATTTGCCGTAGTAGCTGATGAAGTCCGGAAATTGGCAGAGAAGACCATGACAGCGACGAAGGAAGTCGGCGATGCGATCAGGGGCATCCAGAACGAAGCCAATAAAAACATTGGAAACGTTGATTTAGCAGTAAAAAGGATCAGTTCCGTTACGATTCTAGCGACAAAATCAGGTGACTCTCTCAATGAAATTGTCAAGCTTGTTGATTTAACTACGGATCAAGTGCGGGCTATCGCAACAGCTTCCGAAGAACAATCCGCAACTAGCGAAGAGATCAACCGGAGCATTGAAGACGTCAACAGGGTTTCCATGGAAACCTCCGACGCAATGCGACAATCTGCACAGGCAGTCGGTGAATTGGCCACTCAGGCACAGGTCCTAAAGCGACTCATTGACGAGATGAAATCTGATGGTGGTTCTGGTACTACTGCCCTTATTGCCGGGAAGAAACCTTTTGCATTGGGAAGAGGGTAATGGAGAATAATCTTCAAATATGCTAAGGGACTGTCCGATCCGTTAGTGTATATCGGCACTAGAAGCTTCTTCTAAGATTAACTGGGGTGAGTTCATATTGTCTGAAGGATATTTGAGCTCACCCCAAAACCTTTGCAAACCAATGAAATATAAAGACCTTAAAATCATATCAAACAACATCCTTGGCGGAACTCCATCGACAACTTTCGAAAGGAAAGTTTTTCTTGTCATGTATTATTCTGAGCTATTAGCTCTCAACTTCAAAGAGATCGATGCTTTATTCCAAACGCATAGCAGGGAATGCCTGTTCAAAATATTTTACTTAGATGCAAATTTTGTTGAACATATCTACGCTCTTTTTCTAAATTCTGGAATAGACACTATCATGCCTGAAATTTTTGATAGGCTCATAAGAATCCAAGAACTACTCCACCAGAGAAAACTGCTTAAATCTTGCAAAACTTCTGGACTCTTCCAATAATTGCTTTTCAGTCCAGTAAAAACGAAAGAAATTTCGTATTTGAAAAAGTTGAGCTATTACTAACTGTTAACGTTACTGAGCCGCCCTACCCCAATCAAGGACCAGGGACAGGGCAGTTTCAGTGGTATTAGCGGTAACCCAGGCCTGAAAATTCACAGGATCCTGCGATCCGACACCAGCGTTTCTGGCCCAGAATGTCATACAGCCCCAAATAGCCGAACTTTCTACCCATCAGCTGAAAATCAAAAGTTCCAGTAAACTGGACTTTTCAAAAGTCGTCGATGTCGCCGTTTTTCTCTCAGCAAACAGCTGAAGCCCCTCCCTTGGGCAAATCTGGGCTTGGCCTTCTTCCCCAGACACCCCTCCCCTGCTCTCTACCGGCCCATTCCTGGGCCTTTTCCAATGGTCTCCCCCTCTGGACTCCCCCCGGGCCAAAATCCCAGGAAATCGCGTCCTACAACCAACGTCCGATTTCAATAGGGCTTTTTCCGGGCCAAGGAACTAGAGAGGATGGGCGAACAATTCACTTGGGTCAAGATGTCCAAAATTTCACGGTGCTGACCATAAATTTCTTCTGGCCGCATCATCATTGTCAATCAGTCCGAAAGAATGGCACAAAAAAACTCAGGATATGGTGGTTCACCCTTTTGCTTGTTGATCAGCATGGAATATTGACCCCTCTTTGGATGAAATCAGCGTCCAAAGTTGACCCCCTCGGCAGCCCCCTTAGATGTCTTCGATCATCGGAGACGGGAGGGGCAGCGAGAGGAGATGCTGA
>NZ_WVUD01000058.1 GCF_009856865.1 Solidesulfovibrio aerotolerans
TGAAAAAAGGGGGTTCCCTCCCCACACCCCTCCCTCCCCTAAAAACTTTCAACGGTGCGGGTGGCAAATCGTTGTGTGCTAGAATACTCTGGAATCCTTGATTCCGGTGGCGGTGTTTGGGCGGCGGCAGGGTCCCTCCCTGCCGCCGCCCAAACACCGCCACCGCGACCAGGGGGTCCGGGGGGGATGATCCCCCCCGGTTTTCTTCACGTTCTTCTCTTTTTCACTTCTGACACTGCGGACAAAACGTCGAAGTCCGTCCGGCCACTTTGATCGCAATAAGCGCCTTGCCGCAGGCCGGGCAGGGCTGGCCGGCCTTGCCGTAGACGGTGAACTGGTGCTGAAAGCCGCCTTCCACGCCGTCCGGGGTGCGATAATCGCGGATGGTGCTGCCGCCGGCGGCGATGGCTCTGGCGATGACGGCCTGGATGGCGGTGAGCAGTTTGCGACGCCGGGCCGGGGTCAGGGAATTGGCCGGCGCGTCGGGCCGGATGCGGGCGGCGAAAAGGGATTCGTCGGCGTAGATGTTGCCGATACCGGCGATGACGGTCTGATCGAGGATGGCGGCTTTGATGCGCGTGGTTTTGCGGCATAGCGCCGCCTCGAAGGCGTCCGGCGTCATGTCCCAGGGTTCGGGGCCAAGGGAGGCGTAAAAGGTCCAGGCGGCCAGGGCCTCGGGAGTGACCAGCCGGGCCGTGCCGAAGCGGCGCATATCGGAAAAGACCAGGGCGTTGCCGTCGCTTAAATGGAGCAGCAGCCGGGCGTGGGCCGGCGGGGGGACAGCGGACGGGGCGATGTGGAAGCGGCCGGTCATTTTAAGATGCAGGGCCAGCACGGCCGGGCCGGAGTCGGGGAGCTGGGGCCGGGGGCCGAGTGTGACCAGCAGCAACTTGGCCCGGCGGCCGACGGTTTCAATGACGCGCCCGACAGCGGCGTCGGCAAAGGCGTCCGGGGTGGCCGGCCCTGCCAAAACCTTGCGGTCGGGCACGGTAATGCCCGTCGCCACGCGGCCGATCAGGCCCGGAGCCAGGGCGCGGGCAATGGTCTCCACTTCGGGAAGTTCAGGCATGGCGGCTTATTTGCCGGCCGTCGGCGCGGCGAGCGGGATGGCGATGGCCAGTGTTTCGCCGGCCCGGGAGACGGTCAGGGTCAGCGGTTGCCCGGCCTTGGCGGCTTCCATGGCGGCTTGATGGAGCACGGCCAGTTCCGTGGCCGGATGTTTTCCGGCGGCGGTGACGGCGTCGCCGGCCAAAAGGCCGGCCCGCGCGGCCGGCGAATCCGGGGCCACGGCCGTGACGAGCAGCGGCGTGGCCGGCTGGCCCGGGGCGGGTTGGTCCTGGGACAGGGTCATGCCGAGCCGGCTTTTCTGGACGGCCGGGCAGGCGTAAAAAAAGGCCGCTTCGTCAGGGTCGGGCAGCTCGCCCCCGCGCCAGGGGACAAGCGTAACCACTTGGGCGGCGGGATCAAATACGGCCAGGCGTCGGCTGATGCCCCAGCCGTTGGCCACATGGCCGGCACCGGCAATGACCACCACCGGCCGGCCGGTGAGTGCATGGGCATAGAGCGCCCTGGCTGCCATCTGGGTGTCCCACAGGGCTTGGACGGTGAGAAAACGCTCGAAAGGATCGCTGGGCGGCGCGGCGTCCTTGGCGGCCGGGAGAGGAGGCGCGGCGGGAGTGGCGGGTGCAGTAGACGTACCAGACGCAGCGGACGTGGCGTCCTTGGCGGGCGCGCCAGTGGACGTTACGGGCGCGGCCCCTTCGGGCTTTCGCATGCTGGCATGCTGGGCAAACAGTTCACGTAAAGCTTCAACTTGGGCCGGGGCCGGCGGTAGCACAGCACCAGGGAGGCTGGCCCGCTCGGCGGGGGACAGGGTGTCAAGGCCCTGCCGGCCGACTTTTCTGGCCAGTCCCTTGGGAGCATTGAGGGCAAAAAGCGGCAGCCGGTAGTCCCGGGCCGCCTCGAAAAGGGGCGCGTAAATTTCGAAATCAAAGCCCCAGGTGGTCTTCCAGTCCAAGGCCTTGGGCAGTTCGGCCAGGGACAGGGAACCGGCGTTGAAGCGATCCAGCACGCCTTGCAGCTCGACCGGGACCATTTCCAGGCCGATGGCCGGGAAGATGCCGGCGGCGGCCAGCCGACGAATCACGGCAGCCTGGGCCAGATGATCGCAAGGGTTGGGATGCTCCTCGCCAAGAAGGATATAGGGGGCGGCGGCGATATCTTTGGCAAAGACCGCTGGGGCCAGCGGCCGGCCGGCGGCATCGACCAGGGTTTGCGGCGCAAGGACGGGCAGGGCGGGCCGGTGCGAGCGGTTGGCGACGCACCCACCACCCAGAATCGCCAGGGCGAGGACGGCGGCCCCAAAAACGGGAGCCAGGGCGCGGGGAATTCCCGCGCCCTGACGGACCGTTAAGGAAGCTTTTGCAGCGGTTGGCGCGATCATGACGTTTGACGTCAGGCGATCTCGCCTAGTCCCACTTGCGTTTGTCTTCGATGGGTTTGATCTGGGGCGGCAGGGTGCCGGGGGCGACGACGGTGAGGCCGGGGCGCAGTTTGATCTTCTCCCGGAACTTGTGGAGCAGATCTTCCTCGCGCTTGAAGTTGGAAGCCTCGATGATCAGGTTCATCTCGTCGATGCCGCCGGGGTTGGTGACCTCGATCTGCCAGCGCTTGATCTCTTCAAAGCGGGTGATGACCTGCTCGACCTGGTGCGGGTAGACGAACATGCCCTTGATGCGGGCAGTGGTGTCCACGCGTCCGACAATGGAACCCAGGCGCGGCGAAGTCCGGCCGCAGGGGCAGGGGGCGCGCTCGATATACGACAGATCGCCCGTGGCCAGCCGGATCAGCGGATAGGTCTTGTTAAAGGCCGTGACCACGATTTCGCCGACCTCGCCGTCCTTGAGCGGAATGCCCGTATCCGGATGGCAGATTTCGACAAAGGCCCGGTTGGCGATATGCAGACCGGTTTTGTGGAAGCATTCGTAGCCGATGCAGCCGACATCCGCCGTGCCGTAGCCCTGGCGCATGATGATGTCGAACTTTTTCTCCAGATTGGCGCGCAGCTTTTCGGAGAATTTTTCACCGGTGACAAAGGCCACTTCCATGTACAGGTCTTTGCGCAGATTCAGCCCCATCTCCTCGCCCTTCTGGGCCAGGTGCATGAGGTAGCTGGGGGTGCCGACGTAGCCCGTCACCCGCAACTTCTGCATGATCTCCAGCTGGGTGGCGGAGTTGCCGGGTCCGGCAGGCACCACGGCGCAGCCGAGGTTTTTGAGCGGCTCCTCAAACATGAGGCCGGCCGGGGTCATGTGATAGGGGAAAGTCACTTGCACGAGGTCGCCGGAGCGGAAACCGCAGGCGTAAAAGCCTTCGGTCCAGCCCCAATAATCTTCCTCGCGGTCCTCGGGGTCGAAGATCGGTCCGGGGGACAAAAAGATCCGCCGCAGTTCGCCCATGTCCTTGGTGAGCAGCCCTCCCAGGCGTGGACCCATGGACTGGAGAAAGATCAATTCTTTCTTTTTGAGAATGGGTATGTGCTTGAGGTCCGAGAGGGTCTTGAACTTGGAAGCCTGGAACTGGGCGCGGTCGAAGCGCTTTTTGACGTCTTCGGAATACCGGTACGCATACGAGAGCAGATCCTTGATTTGGATCTGGTAGTACTGCCGGCGTTCCGATTCATCGAGCACTTCCCGGCGGGAATAAATGCCCTCGGTGCGGTCCTTACGAGTCATGACGGGTCTCCTTGGCGCGAAATCCCGTGGTGGGAAAAAGAGAGGCCTTATAGCGCGGCCCGCCACGGAGATCAAGCAATTCGAGGGGCTTTTCCCGCTAAAGCTCGCTGGACCACGGCCAGAAGCTCGAAGCGGGTGACTGGCTTGGCAATATAATCGGTCATGCCGGCGTCCAGGGCGAGCCGGCGATCCGCCGGCGCGGTGGCGGCGGACAGGGCCACAATGGGGATATCCCGGGGCACGCCGGCAAGCAAGCCGTCGCGGATGCGGCGGGTGGACTCCAGCCCGCACAGGCCGGGCATCTGGATATCCATGAGCACCATGTCCACGGAGCGGCTGCCGAGGATGTCGAAAAGCTGTTCGCAGGAGTGGGCGATCAAGGGCACGTAGCCCCGGTCTTGCAGGATGCGTCTGACCAACAGTTGGCTGACGGGGTCATCCTCGGCATAAACGATGACCGCACCAAGTTCCTGGGCGTGGGCAGGATCGCCGTCGTCCCGGCCCGGGCCGGGGCGCAACGACGGCGGGTCGGCGGGGGGGCGGCGCAGCACGGCGGTGAAGGTAAAGGCGCTGCCGGTACCCGGGGTGCTTTCCAGGCGCAGGCTGCCGCCCATTTTTTCAACGATATCCTTGGAAATGCCAAGCCCCAGCCCGGCCTGGGCATAGCGTTTGCTTAAAAACGGTTCGCCAATGGCGAAGTGCTCGAAAATGGAGGTCTGTTTGTCCGGGGCGATGCCAAGGCCGGTATCGCGCACGGTAAAGGCGAGGGTCACGGTATCGGTCGGGCCGCCCGGGGGAACGACGGCCACGGTCACGCTGATGGACCCGCGTTCGGTGAATTTGAGCGCGTTGTGCAGGAGATTGAGCAGCACCTGGCGCAGGCGCTGGGC
Source organism: Solidesulfovibrio aerotolerans (assembly GCF_009856865.1). GTDB lineage: Bacteria > Desulfobacterota > Desulfovibrionia > Desulfovibrionales > Desulfovibrionaceae > Solidesulfovibrio > Solidesulfovibrio aerotolerans. The sequence continues at coordinate 4,625 of NZ_WVUD01000058.1, forward strand.
GTCGCCGACGAGGAATTGTGGCACGTCAGACTCAATGGCGGTAGCAAAGTCCAGGCCGCGTTCCACGGCCTGTTCGGCGCACAGCGCGAAAAGTGTCTCCAGGACGGCATGCAGGTCAAAACAATCTTCGGCCAGGGTCAGGCGGCCCGAGGAGATGGTGGTCATGTCGAGCAGGGTGTTTATGACGCCGAGCAACTGGTTGGAGGCGTTCATGGCCAGTTCCAGGAACTGGCGGCGACGCGCATCCTCTTCGCTTTGCAGGAGCAGGCTGAGCATTCCCATGATGCCGTTTAAGGGCGTGCGCAGTTCATGGCTCATGTTGGCCAGAAACAGTTCCTTGGCCGCGCCGGCTTTGGCTGCCGAGCCGGCAAAGGCGGCGAATTCGCGGTAAAAAGTCTCAATCAGGCCGTGGCGTTCGGGGGAGACCCAGGGAATGAGATGCAAGGCGGCGTCGGCGGCTTGGTTGCGGCCGCAAAGAGCTTGGCGATCAGCGAGATTGGTGAAATACGGCCCCAGGGTCAAAACGCCTGCCCCGCCGTCGCGAAGCGGCACGGGGAACTGGCGCACGGTCATGCCCAGCGGACACCGCACATGCGCCAGCGCGTCGTCGCCAAGGGCGGTCCCGGCCAACAGCGGACACGGGCCGCGCTCGGGAAACTCCCGGTGCAGGATCGCATGGGCCTCGGCACCGGGATCGGGCCAGACCGGAATGTGCGCGCCCGGCCGGACCGTGGCCGGTATCCCCAGCAGGCCCGACAAAGGGTCGAGCAGCCGCTTAAGCGACCGGGGGGCTTCGGCGCAGAGTACATCTTTTGCCATGATAGGACTCTTAGCCGCATCCCCCCGGGAGGTCAATCGGATGGGCCGGAAATGTCTTCCATTTCACGCGGTGCTGTCCCCCAGGGCGTATCGAGGGAGTCGGGGAAATCCGCCGGCGGCAGCGGCGGGCACACCCCCCGGCCGCCGTGGCGGGCAAACACCAAAAAGCCGGTGTGGGCCACCATGCGGTCTTCGGGGCGCAGCCGTTCGGGCACGGGCTTGTAGCGCCGCACCAGGATTTCCAGCACTTCGATATCTTCAAAGGGGGATTTTTCCAGGCCCCAGAGCAGTTCCGTGATCTGGTTGGTGGTGGGGAGCAGGAACCCGATCGGCGCACCGGGGCGCATGACGGCCGCCGCCTGATCCAGATAGTCCCAGGGCGTGCGCACGTCGAGGAACAGCGCATCGGCGTCCGTGGGATCGGTCAGGGGATCGCCCCGAACCACGGACTCCGGGTAAAATCCTTCGGCAATGTCCTGGGTGTGGCGCGATACCCGGTGGCCAAGGCCCACGGCGGCCAGATTCTCACCGGCCAGGGCGTAGAATTCCGGGCGCTTTTCAAAGGTGTAGACCCGGCCCGTGTCGCCCACGTGCCAGGCCAGGGCCAGCGTCAGGCCGCCAGAACCGCTGCCGGATTCCACCACCCGCACCCCGGGTCCGATGCCCAATTTCAAAATGACGTAACCGATCTCTTTGGGGTACATGATCTGGGTCGAGCGTTTGACCCCTTTTATGAGATCGTAGGTGGACGGCCGCAGGATGCGAAAGACGTGGCCGAGATGGGTGGCCACTGCGCCGCCTGAGCCGGCCCGGCCCACTTCGGCAAAACGGATCATGCCTTCCTGGGTGTGCAGCACCATCTCCGGGTCAAAACGCCGCAGATATCGCTTGCCCTTGGGGGAGACCAGAAGTATCAAATCGCCCTGTTTCACATGGTACTCCGGAGTGGTTAAATGGGTCGAGGCCCTTGACCACGGCGGGGCGCGCCTGTCAAGTGTGCAACGCGCAAGGAGGATCAGGCCACGAACCCACTGCAGTACGTTTTCGGACCGGTCCGCTCGGGTCGCCTTGGCGCATCGCTAGGGCTTGATCTGCTTGGTGCCCGGATTTGCACGTTCGACTGCCTCTATTGTGAGGCCGGCGTCACCGAGGCCCTGACCACCGTCCGAAAGCCCTATGTCAGCGCCAGGCGTATCCTGGTCGAACTGGCGGCCTGGAAGGCCGCCGGCCACGCCATGCCCGACGTCGTGACACTGGGGGGACTGGGCGAACCGTGCCTCAACACCGAGCTTGGCGACATTATTGCCGCCACCAAAGAACTTTTCCCCGACATCCCCGTGGCCGTGCTCACCAATTCGAGCCTGCTGCCAGATCCCGATGTCCGGGGAGCGTTATCTGCCGCCGACATGGTCCTGCCATCCATGGACACGTTGGTCGCTGCCGAGTACCAGTTGTTAAACCGCCCCCATGCCGCCATCGGCCTGGACGCCATTCGCCAGGGCCTGCTCGATTTTCGGGCCAGTTACGGCGGTTCGATCTTTCTGGAAGTGCTTTTATTGGCCGGCATCAATGATTCTGCCGCCAATCTCGATTTATTGCAGGGGTTTTGCCGGGAGCTTCGGCCCGAGCGGGTGGACGTCGTTACCATGTCCCGGCCCGGTGCCCATCGCGGTGCTGCGGCTGTTTCCCGCGAGACGCTGGCCCGGTTTCGCGACGCCCTTGGCGGCCGGGAGCAGCCGGCAGATGCGGCTGATGGTGGTGATGGCCACGGGCCTGCGGCCCTTGTCAGCCGGCAGACCCAGGAGCTTGCGGCCCGCATCGCCGCCTCCGTGGCCCGTCGCCCCCAGACCGAGGCCCAACTGGCGGCAGGGCTTGACGTTCCCGTCGAGCCGGTCCGTCAGGCGCTGGCGGCGCTGCTGCGCGCCAATGCGATCCGCCAGGAACGCGCGGGCGACGATTTTTTCTATTCCGGGTGACCGGAGAAACAAAATTTTGCCCGGGCAACCGTGCCCCGGCAGGGAGTTTTATGGAACAGAGCAAAGGAAAGAAACGTAAGCAGAAGATGTTTATCAGCGTGTTGCCCGGCGAACAGGTCGAAGTGGCCGTGGCCGAGGACGGCCTGCTGCTCGAATACTACGTGGAGATGGTGCACCAGGCCAAGACCCGGGGGCATATTTACAAGGGCAAGATCCACAACATCGATCCGGCCTTGCAGGCGGCGTTTATCAACTACGGGGCCGAGCGCAACGGATTTTTGCAAATCGACGAAGTGCATCCCGAATACTACCAGATCGTGCAGTCCGGGGACCGGCGCCCCAAATATCCGCCCATCCAGAAGGCGCTGAAAAAAAATCAGGAACTCCTCGTCCAGGTGGTCAAAGAACCCACCGGGCACAAGGGCGCGTTTCTGACCACCTACCTGTCCCTGCCCGGACGCTATTTCGTTTTGACACCGGGCCGCGAACAGCGGGGCGTGTCGCGAAAGATCGAGGACGAAGCCGAACGCAAGCGCCTCAAAGAAGTCATTTCGGGCCTCAAGCTCGACGAGGGCCTGGGCCTTATTGTGCGCACCGCCGCCATGGCCCAGTCCAAGACGTCGCTGGAGCGCGATCTTTCCTATTTAAAACGCCTGTGGAAGGAAGTGCGCCAGCGCGGCACCACCGCCAGCACGCCCAGCCTGATCTATGAGGAGCTGGACCTGTCCTCCCGGGCCGTTCGCGACTACCTGACCGACGACGTGGGCGAAATCTGGGTGGACGAACCCGAAACCGCCAAGCGCGTGGCCGAAATGGCAGCACTGGTCTATCCGCGCCGTCCGGGCATCGTCAAAGGGCACAGCGACATCGATATTCCGCTGTGGGACCGCTTTAATTTGCGCAAGCAGATCGAGCAACTCTACGGCCGCGAAGTGACCCTGCCCAGCGGCGGGGTGCTGGTCTTTGACCATGCTGAGGCACTTACCGCCGTGGACATCAACTCCGGCAAGATCGGCGGCGAATCCAATTTCCGCGAGATGGCCCTTAAAACCAATGTCGAAGCCTCGGAAGAAGTGGCCCGGCAGTTGCGCCTGCGCGACATCGGCGGTCAGGTGGTCATCGATTTTATCGAAATGAAAGACCGAAAGCATGTGGCCGAGGTGGAAAAGACCTTGCGCGCCGCTTTTAAAAACGACCGGGCGCGCACCGATGTCGGCCGAATTTCCCGCTTCGGCCTGCTGGAAATCGTGCGCCAGCGCCTGGGCTCCTCGGCCCTGTCCATCACCAGCGAACCGTGCCCCTGCTGCAACGGCTCGGGCCAGCGCCGCAACCACGAGTGGCAGGCCCTGACCGTGCTCAAGGAAATCTATCGCCAACTGCGCAAGGACACCACCCAGGAGGCTGTTACAGCCAAGGTGTCTGAAGAACTCGCCCTGTATATGCTCAACAACAAGCGGGTGCGGTTGTCGGCCATGGAAGAGGAATTTAAGAAAAAGATCAATATCCACGCGCTGTAGTGGTATGAATCTCAAGCAATACGCGGCTGCTTGGAAGAGCCGACGCTGTCATGTAAGTTGTCGGCGCGACTCCAGGCCGACGCGGACTGACAGGCAGCAACACGAGGCGGTCCCCAGGCCATGACCCGCCGGATACTGCTGCACCTCTGCTGCGGCCCGTGTGCCATAGCACCGCTTCTGCGCCTTACCGAGGCCGGCTGGTCGGTTGTCGGGCTTTTCGCCAACGACAACATCCAGCCGGCAGCGGAGTGGCTGCGCCGTCGCGACGGCGCGGCCCAGGTGGCGCAGCGTCTGGGTATTGCCCTGCACAGCGACGCCTACGATCCCCTGCCCCATATGCGCCGGTCCCTGGCCGATCCGGCCGGCCGCTGCCGGCCGTGCTGGGCCGAGCGCCTGAATCGCAGCGCGGCCAAGGCCCGGGAACTGGGCTGCGACGCGTTTACCTCCTCGCTGCTCTATAGCAAATACCAGGACCACGCCGCCATCACCGCCCTGGGCGAAGCTGCGGCCGCCAGCCACGGCGTGGCCTTTCACTACGCCGACTACCGCGTCCACTGGGACGAAGGCATCGCCCTGTCGCGGGCCTGGGACATCTACCGCCAGCCTTACTGCGGCTGCATCCTCTCCGAACTCGACCGCTACGCCAAAAAACTCCGCCGCCCGCCTGATGTTGGAAAGGCGCAAGAGGCCTCCGGCGGCCGGGGCTTTGCCCCGGACCCCACCGGGGGGATGATCCCCCCGGACCCCTCACTGGGAAAAGTTGTTTAAGGGATTTCTTGGGGCTGGTTGGTCATCCGGTCGGTTGCGGATCGGGAAAAACCAGAGCTTGCACTGGAGTGGAACCACCGTTGCTCCGGCGGTAAGGGGGGATTAGCCCCCCCTGACTCTCTGGATGGGAGAAGTGTGTAAAGGGGAGCTTTGTTGCTCGTGTGGTGACGGTTGGTGGAGTGACCTGTTTTATTAAAAACCCCTCTTTAAAAACTCCACAGACGCCCCAACCCCCAGCCATCCGACGCACAAACACCCCCCAGGTGGGATTCCAAAGGGCTCAGCCCTTTGGCCGCCGGAGGCATCTTCTCTTTCTCTTTCTCATTATCTTTCGCTCTCCCGGCGGTTCCATTGCTGCTGGAAATCTGTCAGTGCAAATCGCGTTATTGTGGGTTGCGCCGTTCCCGAAATCATTCCCTGCCATAGGAACCCTCTATGAATGCGACAATAATGCTGGCTCTGGCTGTCGGCCTTGATTTGCTGCTGGGCGATCCGGCCGTCTGGCCGCATCCGGTGCGGGCCATTGGCTGGTGCTACGACCGTCTGGACGCCTTTGCCGACCGCATGGGCTGGCGCAGCCGGTTATTCGGAACGGTTGGCGTGTGTGCCGTGGCCGGCGGCAGTGCCGTCCTGGTCTGGGCCGCGTCCCTTCTGCCGGTCCTGGGGCCGTTGTGCGCTCTTTATTTCGCCTATGCCGGTCTGGCCCTGGGCAGTTTGCTGGCCGAGGCCCGGCGGGCGGCACGGTTCTTGATGGCTGGTGATCTGGACGCTGCCCGCACGGTGGTGGGCGGGCTGGTCAGCCGGGAGACGGCGGAGCTTGACGCATCGCAGTTGTGGCGGGCCTTGGCCGAGTCTGTGGCGGAAAATGCCAACGACGGCTTTGTGGCCCCGCTGTTTTGGCTGGCGCTCACCGGCCCGGCCGGGCTTTGGGCCTATAAGGCCGTGTCCACCGCCGATTCCATGTGGGGCTACCGCACCCCGCGTCATGAGGCCCTTGGCTGGTTCGGGGCCAGGGCCGACGACGTGCTGGCTTTTGTGCCGGCCCGGCTCACGGTGGCCGGTCTGTGGCTGGCGGCCCGACTTCTTGGGCAGGGGCGCGGGGTGACGCTGACCGCCATCGTGCGGGATGCCCGCAAAAGTGCCAGTCCCAACGCCGGCTGGCCCATGGCGGCGGCGGCTTGGCTCTGCGGCGGCGGCATGGGTGGCCCGTCGCGCTATTTTGGACGTATTGTTGAAAAGCCCCGGTTCGGGCCAGCGGGCGGGCAGTGGGACGCAGGGCGTTTGCGGTTGTTGAGTAGGATGGTATTGTTAACAGGGTGTATAGTTGCCGTGGGAACAATTGTCCTGCGGATCGTTTTCACGTTTTGCAATGTCGCATAGTGTTGTGCTGCTGCACGTGGCGAAATTCTCATGGCCGAAGGTATATGTGACTTTGAAGCGCATGCGAAAATGATTTTTTGTTGACGGGTTTCTGCGTAGAGTGCTAGTGATACAGTACGAATTTTTGAGGAGGGCAGACGTATGGCATTCGAAGGTACCGTCAAGTGGTTCAGTGACAAAAAGGGATATGGATTCATCATGCGCGAGGGCGAGGATGACGTCTTCGTCCACTATTCGTCCATTGAGGGCGACGGCTTTCGCACGTTGCGCGAAGGGGAGCTTGTGTCTTTTGAGATCTTAAGCGGTGAACGCGGACCCAAAGCTTCCAATGTAGTGCGTCCGGCCTAGCGTCGGCTGGAAAGAACATGCAAAAAGCCCCCGTCGGCTATGCCGGCGGGGGCTTTGTTACGATCTAGCGTCAATTTACGCGCCAAGGGCCTTGGAGCGATCCCGCGAGGCCACGGCCGCGTCAATGATGGCGGCACGCACGGCTTTGCGATCCAGGTGCATGAGCGCTTCGATGGTGGTGCCGGCCGGCGAGGTCACCATTTCGCGCAACACGCTCGGGTGCAGGCCGGTTTGCACGGCCAACTTGGCCGTGCCCTCGAAAAGCCCCAGGACGATGTCCGTGGACTTGTCCCGGGCAAAGCCCATGAGCACCCCGGATTCGATCAGCGCCTCCATGAAATGGAGCACGTAGGCCGGACCCGAGCCGGCCAGTCCCGTAAAGGCGTCGAAAAACTTCTCTTCCAGCACATAGGTGCGCCCGAGCGCTGCAAAGAGTTTGCCGACGAAGTCCTTTTGCCCGGCCTCCAGGGCCGCGTCTTCCAGGCACAGGGCGAACTGGCCCGCACCGACCAGGGCCGGGGTGTTGGGCATGACCCGCACCACCGGGCACTTGCCGGCGGCCAGTTCCCGCAGCCGGGCCATGGTCACGCCGGCCACGATGGACACGATGACCGTTTCCGGTCCCAGATGCGGGGCCAGTTCGGCCATGGCGGCGGCGAGATACTGCGGCTTGACGCAAAGGACGAGATAGTCGCTGGCAGCCGCCAGATCCTCGGGCGTGGCTGCCGCCTTGGCCAGCTTGTCGCCAACCAGGGCCGCGACTTTGGCGGCGTCGACATCGTAGGCCACGGCCGACACGTCGGGCACTGCGGACAGGCCCTTGATGATGGCCGCGCCCATGTTGCCCGCGCCGAGAAATCCGATGACGGCGGCCATGGCCCTAGCCCACCATCTCGAGGGTGCTGAAGTAGTAGGCGGTCTCGAAGGCGGCCGTCTCGGGAGCGTCGGAGCCGTGGACGGAGTTCTTCTCAATGTCCAGGGCATAGCACTTGCGGATGGTGCCTTCCTCGGCGTTGGCCGGGTTGGTGGCACCCATGAGCTTGCGGTACTTGGCAATGGCGTCGTCGCCTTCGAGGATGGAGACGACCACCGGGCCGGAGATCATGAAATCGACCAGGCTGCGGAAAAACGGGCGGTCCTTGTGTACGGCATAAAAGCCTTCGGCCTCGGCGGCGGAAAGCTGGATCATCTTCATGGCCACGACTTTGAGGCCCGCGTCCTGGATCATTTTAAGGATCGCGCCGGACAGATTGCGGGCAACGGCGTCGGGCTTGATGATGGAAAGGGTACGTTCCATGGGGAGGCTCCTTGATGGTGATGGTTTGGTTGCGGGCGCGCAGCCCGGCGAGGCGGGGCTTAGCGCGAATTGGCCGGCATGGCAAATCTAGTCCGTATGGCCGGCGATAACGCGCAAAATAGCCTCCCGGTCCACCATGCCGACGAGCTTGCCGTCGTCGTCCGTGACCACCAGCCGCTTGACGTGATGGGACAGCATCTTTTGCAGCACGTCCAGAAGCGAGGCGTCCCCGGTCACGGTATGCACGCGCGGCTGCATGACTTCCTTGGCCGTGCCCAGGGGACAGGCGTCGTCCGTGCGGCCAAAGGAAAAAAGCGCCCGCAACAGCCCCGGTTTGCGGCCCGGACCGCAGCGGGCCATAAGATCGCTGTCCAAAATAATGCCCAGAACCTTGCCCGCACTATCCACGACGACCACCCGGCGCAGCGGCGAGGCGATCAACTTGGCCACCACCTCCGGCAAGGCGTCGTCCGGGCCGGCCGTCGGCACGTCGGTAAAAAGAACATCCCGGGCTTCCTGCATAAGGCCGGCCGTAAAACGGGGCAGGGCCACGGCGGCCGCAGCCGGAATCTTGCCGGCCGAACGCAGGATGTCGGCCCGGCTGACGATGCCGATGAGTTCTCCCGTGCCATCCACCACCGGCAGGCGCTTAAGCCCCTTTTTAACCATAATCTGGGAGGCATCGCGCAGGCTCGCCCGTTCGCCGATGGTCGTTGCCGGCGCGGTCATGACCTCCCGGGCTGTGTGTCCGATCAGCCGGGCCTTGGCGTCTTCCCGGGCTTCCTGGGGCAGTACGCCGTACACCGACAACCGGGCGGCCAAGCCCCCCCGGGTCAGCAGATCGCCACCCGTGACCACGCCCAGCACCTTGCGCCCGGCGTCGACCACCGGCACGGCCTTGACATTGCGGGCCAGCAGCAGATCGACCACGTCGGTCAGCGGCGCGTCCGGGCCGACCGTGGCCACATCGGCCGCCATGACATCACGCACCCGCACCGGACAATGAAACCGGGCCGTCATTTTCTGCCGGGCCATAAGCCCGCCTTTGAGCACGGCCTCAAAGCGCGGCAACAGCGCCTCAATGCGCTCGGGTCGGTCGGCGATTTCGACGATCATGGGCAGATCTTCGGAGAGGCGCAAAATCTTGGCGGTATGCACGAGACTGCCGGCCCCAAACCCCAGCACCCCGCGTAGCACCGTGGCCCCGGCCGCGCCATGCTCCCGGGCCAGTTCCACCAGCACCTCATAGACCGGCCGGCCGTCGATACGGTCGGATTCGCCGCAGTACACCCGCAACAGTTCGATTTCGACGTATTCCGACATACGCACTCCTCATAATATAAGAGCGGGCTCTGCCCGCACCCGCCGGGGGGGATAATCCCCCCCGCCCCCCCAACCCCATACCGGGGGGTCCGGGGGGATCATCCCCCCGGCGGGTCCAGGGCAGGGCCCTGGCAGGGTCTGGGACAGCGTCCCGGTGGGCGGCGCGGCCGCGCTAGAGCATCCTGCCGAGCATCAATCCGCCGAAAAGTGCGGCGAAGCCGAGCACGGTCTGAAACCCCACGTTGGCCAGGGCCGGCAGGATGCGGCCGTCTTCCAGGAACGCACCGCTTTCAAAAATAAAGGTGGAAAAGGTGGTGAATGCGCCCATAAAACCCGTGAGGATAATGGCCCGCGTCTCGGTGCGGATGATCATGCGGTCGCCGCCGAGTTCCCACACCAAGCCGAACAGGAAGCAACCCAGGATGTTGACAGCCGCCGTGCCCCAGGGAAACTCCCGGCCGGCCAAATCGTAAACAAGCCCCGACAGCCAGTAGCGGGCCAGGGTGCCGGCAGCCCCGGCCAGGGCGATCAGTCCCAGTTTTTCAAGCATTGGCCACTCCGGGGCAGGTATTGGCTGGGTGCCACAGGCGACAGTCCAGGCCGTGGGCGTCCCGTCCATTACTTACGCCCGCAGCGAAAAAGCGTAAAGGGCACGGTTGACTATCTGAACCCCATCGTTATGGTATGAATTTGTCGACGCTCTTTGAAAAAAGCGGGCAACGCCCCTTTTCGCAAACCGCCCTTTGCGGCATACACTGGCGTTGCGCCAGTCGGCCCCGGGCCGACGATACGGAGGTCATCATGTGGGAATATACCGATAAAGTCAGGGACCATTTTCTCAATCCGCGAAACGTTGGCAGCCTCGATGATGCCAACGCCGTGGGCGAAGTCGGGTCGCTGGCCTGCGGCGACGCGCTCAAACTCTTTTTAAAGATCAACGACGCCGGCGTCATCGAAGACGCCCGGTTTCAGACCTTTGGCTGCGCCTCGGCCATCGCCTCCAGCTCGGTTTTAACCGAACTGCTCAAGGGCAAGACCATCGAAGAGGCCCGCGCCTTGACCAACAAGGACATTGCCGATGACCTGGGCGGGCTGCCCAAGGAAAAGATGCACTGTTCGGTCATGGGGCAGGAAGCCCTGGAAGCGGCCCTGGCCGATTATCTGGGCGAAAAGGCCCCGGCCCATGAGCCCGAGGGCGAACTGGTGTGCAAGTGTTTCGGCGTCTACGACGGCCAGATCCGCCGGGCCATCCGGGAAAACAAGCTGACCACCGTTGAGGAGGTCACGGATTTCACCAAGGCCGGCGGCGGTTGCGGCGATTGCCTGGAAAAGCTGGCCGGTATCCTGGCCGAGGAACTCGGGCAGGCCGCTGCCAAGCCCTTGGTCGAGCTGCAAGTGAAGCGGCCGATGACCAACCTGGAGCGGGTCAAGCTCGTGACCAAGATCATGGAAGAGGAAATTCGCCCCGCGCTCAAAAAGGACGGCGGTGACATTGAACTGGTGGACATCGACGGTACGACGGTCTTCGTTTCCCTGCGCGGGGCCTGCAAGGGCTGCCCGAGCAGCAACCTGACACTCACGGAGTTTGTGCAAAAGCGGCTCCAGGAGCTGGTCGAACCGGGCATCACGGTCAAGGAGGCAAAATGAAGCCGGTCTATCTGGACAACAACGCCACCACCATGTCCGCCCCGGAAGTTGTGGCCGAGATGCTGCCGTATCTGTCGGAATTTTATGGTAATCCGTCGAGCATGCATTCCTTTGGCGGGCGTGTCGGCCTGCGCCTCAAGCAGGCTCGCAGCGACATAGCCGGCACGCTCGGCTGCCAGCCCGACGAGATTATTTTTAATTCCTGCGGCTCCGAAGGCGACAACACCGCCATCCTGAGCGCTCTGGCCGCCCAGCCCGACAAGCGCCATATAGTCACCACCCGGGTGGAGCATCCGGCGGTCCTCAGTCTGGCCCGGCATTTGGAAGAAAAAGGCTATGAGGTGACCTATCTCGGCGTTGACGAGAAAGGCCGCCTCGATATGGCCGAACTCGGGCAGGCCATCCGCAAGGATACGGCCATCGTCTCCATCATGTACGCCAACAACGAAACCGGCGTCATTTTTCCGCTGCCCGAAATCGCCGCCCTGTGCAAAGCGCGCGGCGTGCTGCTGCACACCGACGCGGTCCAGGCCGTGGGCAAGATCGACATCGATCTTGCCAAGCTCCCCGTGTCCATGCTGTCGCTCTCAGGCCACAAGCTCCATGCCCCCAAGGGCGTGGGCGTCTTATACGTGCGCAAAGGCACGCCGTTTCGCCCGTTTCTCATCGGCGGCCACCAGGAACGCGGCCGCCGGGCCGGGACCGAAAATGCTGCCGGCATCATCGCTCTGGCCAAGGCCATGACCCTGGCCAAGGAACATATGGTTGCGGAAAATACGCAGGTCAAAGCCCTGCGCGACCGCCTGGAAGCCGGTATCCTGGCCGCCATACCCCATTCACTGGTCAACGGCGATACGGAACATCGGCTGCCCAATACCAGCAGCATCGCCTTTAAGTTCGTCGAAGGCGAAGCCATTTTGCTCATGCTCGACCAATACGGCATCTGCGCCAGCTCCGGCTCGGCCTGCACCTCCGGGAGCCTTGAACCCTCCCACGTGCTGCGGGCCATGGGCGTGCCATTCACCTACGCCCACGGCTCCATCCGGTTTTCGCTCTCGCGCTATACGACAGACGCCGAAATCGACCTGGTGCTGGAGAAACTGCCCGGCATCATCGAAACCCTGCGACGCATGTCGCCGTTTCGCGACGAAGAAGCCGCCAAGCCCGCTTGTACTTGCTAGCTTGGTAAACTGGGGCGCTGCCCCAGACCCCGGCAGGGCGCTGCCCTGCACCCGCCAGGGCTCTGCCCTGGACCCGCCGGGGGGCTCAGCCCCCGGACCCCCGGTATGGGGTTGGGGGTTGGGGAGTGGGGACGGCGGCGGCGGCTTCCAAGACGGGGTCGGGATTTGTCCTGGCGATACCGCCGCTGGCGCGGCAGGCTCGCCAGGACAAATCCCGACCCCGACCGGCCATCGGCCCGAAGCGGGCCGAAGTGAAGAGAAAGAGTGAAGCGAAGGGTTGAAGAGAAAGAGTTGGCGCAAGGCTCGGTTTGTTGCAGGATTGCGTGAAAAAATAATTATGGTTTTCCATCTCCCGGTGCGCCATATCGCGTTGTCACAACCTTGTGCAGGCAAAGCGGAAACAGCCTCGGGAGGTCTGATCTACTTTGGTTCCCTT
>NZ_WVUD01000059.1 GCF_009856865.1 Solidesulfovibrio aerotolerans
AACTACCGATGCCCAACGCAAGGCCCTCCTGCCACAACATCTCGATCCCTGCTCCCTGATCATCCCTGCCTGAGCTTCTGCCGCTTCCTGCTCGCCCTGACAAGACGCGTCTTATTGAGCGCTTACGTTTCCTCCAGCGGAAGAGGAGGTTGGGCGCGACACCGTGCTTTCTGGCCACGAAGGAGACGCTCATGCCCGGCAACAGCGTCTCCTCGACGATGCGCAGTTTCTCAGCCAAGGGCCAACGTCGCCGCTGGACCATGTTCACCACCTCGACCGTGGCAAACTCGTTAGCATTCTGTCTGGACATAACTCCAGCACTACCTCCTAGGCTGGCGGAAATGTCCGGTCGAAATGGGGGCTACTCCAGAAACCGGCAAATGGTCGAGGAAGCGGGCACTTCGTCGTGATCAAGGGAGAGGCCTACGAAACGGACGAATGACAGGCGGTCGTACAAAGATTCTTCCACAGCCACGTCACTTAGGTTGTACCAGCGCTGCAGCAGGAGAATTTTAAACATGGGCAGGGGCGGGTAGGCGGGATTGCCAACGGCGTTGACAACCCGTTGGAGCTTTTTGCGAAGCAATTTTTCGAGAGGCTTCCAGTCGATAAGACGATCAATCTCGTCCAAAAAGCAATCCTTGTGCTTGCGACGGGCCACTACGTAGTCGGCGATGCCAGGATTCTTGGAAGTGCGCTCGCTCATGCTTGCCTCCATCTTTTGGATGGACAAAATCTAGCATAACTACATAATTTTTCAAGATATTTATGAATGATTTCCGTGCATCGGTCTCAAAATTTAGATAGTTATCCAAACATAGGTCACAAGTAGGTCATAGATCGGTCAAAAACAGGTCACTGATCGGTCGCAAACCGGGTATGTTCCGAGCACAAATCGAACATTGCAATATTTATAAATAAGTTAAGTGTTTTATGCAAACTTGCCAGGGCGCAGGCCCTGGCAAGTGCCCCGCAGGCCAGTGAGCGTAGCGAGTGGGACCGGGGCTGACTTGCCTTTCACGATATTCTCCACGGCAAGGGCTCAGTCGCTGGAATTCGTGACGAGACGGCTCAAGCGCGATGAAAACGAGCAGCCAAGCTTAGCGTGCGATTTTTTCCGTTTTCTGAGGCGACCCCAGGCTGCGAAGCACGCGCCTGGCCGCTGGCAGATTCTTGAGCGCTCGACAGAAGTACCTGAGCCGCAACAGGATCCGGTATCGCGGCAGGATGCACAGAAACTCCGGAAACTCGCGCTCCAACGTCGCCACAAGGTCCTGGCGGCCGGCCGTTCGGGCGGCCGCCAGGATTTTATCGCAATACTCCAGACAACGTAGCGTCGGCAGAGGGAATTCTTGAGGAAAGAGGCCGTGGAGAGCCCGGTAGAACCGTAAGCTTGGAATGCCGCAGGCGCTAAACCACGCATCGGACTTGCCCGCGCCGTTCCAAATGCCGCCCGACCAGATGCGATATACCGACATGACGTCTTCCAAGAACAGAATGTCTCCGGCATGGGCGTGCACGAGATGGATGAACCAGTCTCCAGGAAGAATGTTCGGGCTGTACACGCGCCGAAGGTCCTGGTTCTGAAATTGCCAGCGATACATGACAGCGTTGGTCTGGATAAAATTTCGCTTTGCCAGATCCGCAAATTGCAGGCGGGTTTTGTTGAATCGGAACTGCGGAGCGGGAAACCGTTCGTCGGTGACTGCTCCCCCCTCGTCAATAATGCGCACGGGATGGAAGCACACGGCGCATTCGGGGTGGGCGCGCAGGGCGTCGTGCTGTTTTTGTAATTTGGACGGGTCTGTCCAGTAGTCGTCCCCCTCGCAGAGGGCGAGAAACTCCGCCTCAACACGGTTGAGCGCATCGAGAAAGTTCCCGGCGGCGCCCAGGTTTGTTTCCTGAAAGATCGGCCTGATGAGAGCAGGATATTTCGCGTGAAACTCCTGAATGATGCGTGGAGTCCCATCCGTCGAGCGGTCATCGGCAACGATGATTTCGAATGGAAAATCAGTCTGTTGTGCAACCAGAGATGCCAGGGCCTGCGCAATATAGGCTTCTTGGTTGTAGGTGATGCAGACTATTTGAACCGTTGGCTTCATCGGGCCTTCCAGGGTCTGGATGCTTTTTGTTGAAGGCTGTGGCAGACGCAATGCCCTGCTTCCTGCGTGCGGGACAGACACGTCTGCTCGCAAACCTAGCTGTTGGGCAAGAAAATGGACTTGTCCTTTTCGTACAGATCCTGCGCCAGTGCGTAATCTGCAGGGCGACCGATGTCGAGCCAGAAGTCTTTGCATTCGTAACAGTGGACGTTCTTGTGGTCTCCGACCATCTGCTTCATGAGGTCCGGTATGTCCAGGTAGATGTTGGGTTTGACATACGGGCGCACGGCCTCGCGCGACAGCACATACAATCCCATGCTCACCTGGTGTGAATAGACCGGCTTTTCACGGTAGCCCACGAGGCTGCCGGCGTCATCAATGTCGAGCACGCCGAAGTCGCTTTTGAGCTCTCGTGTGCAGGTGGCGATGGTGGCGTCCGCACGGCATTCCAGGTGTTCGCGGTAGAGGTCGGAAAAGGAAATAGTGCTGAGCAGGTCGCCATTGAGCAGGAAAAAGTGCTCGCTCAGTTGGTCGAGGGCCGCGCCCATGGGGCCGGCCGTTCCCAGGGGATGGTCCTCGAAGCTGTAGGTGATGTTCAACCCGAGCCGTTGCCCGTCTTCAAAGAAGGCTCGAATAATGTGGCTCAGGTGATTGACTGCGAGAATGACGTCTTGCACCCCATGTCGCTTGAGCTGGTTCAGGATGAGCTCAAGAATGCAAACGTCGCCCAGCGGCATAAGTGGCTTGGGCAGAACGGCCGTGTAGGGCGCAAGGCGTGTTCCTTTGCCGCCGGCCATGATAATGGCTTTCATGGTGCTGTGTCCTTGCTAAACGGTGTATTGATCCGTTTTGAACAAATGGAGATTGGTTTCAACAAAGCTGATGGTTTCCTTGAGCCCTTCCTCGAGAGACACCGTGGGCTTCCACTGTAACAGCTCTAGGGCCTTGTTGTTGTCTGAAAGGAGCTTGAAAACCTCGCTCTTGGACGGGCGCAAGCGGCTGGCGTCCTGCACGATGGGTTTTTTGCATTCCATAAGCTCAAGGATCTTGTGGGCAATGGCCCCGATGCTGTCGGTTTTGCCTACGCCAAGATTGATGGTCTCCCCCTCGACGCCGGGCATGGTACCCGCGGCGATAAACCCCAGGGCCGTGTCGCGCACAAAAGTCATGTCCCGCTGCGGGTCCAAGGACCCCATGCGGATTTCCTGTTGTTCCAGTGCCTGGGAGATGACCGTGGGAATGAACGCGCGGGCCGACTGGCGCGGGCCGTACGTGTTGAAAGGGCGCAGGGTGACCACGGGCGTGGCAAAGGAGAGGTAGTACGACTCGGCGATCTTGTCTGCCCCGATTTTTGAGGCGGAGTAAGGGGACTGGCCCTGCAGGGGATGTTTTTCATCAATGGGAGCGTACAACGCCGTGCCGTAGACCTCGGAGGTGCTGGTGTGCACGACGCGGTTAAGCTCAAGGCGGCGCACGGCCTCCATGACATTGAGCGTACCCTCTATGTTGGTGCGCACATAGCTGCGGGGAGCGATGTACGAAAACGGAATGGCGATGAGTGCGGCAAGGTGAAAGACAATGTCCATGCCTTTTAGAGACTGCATGATGAAGTCGCTATCTTCGACATTGCCCGCCACAACTCGGATTGCCGTTTTGACGTCCGGCGGGAGAAACTCCAGATTGCCCCATTTGGCGCTGGAGTTGTAGTGAATCATGGCGGTTACGTCAGCGCCGGCCTTGACCAGCTCTTCCGTCAAGTGACTGCCGATAAACCCGCCTGCACCGGTGACAAAAACCCGTTTCCCTTTCAGCATGAGCAGTTCCTTCCTCATCTCCCGGTTCAGGAAAGCATTTCCTTGATGCATTGATGCAGGGCGCAGGGCGGAATGGACAGCCCAAGCTGCCGGAGCGCTGCGCCTGTGCCGACAAACACGTCCGCCACGGGCTTGGCCGGTGCGGCTTCCTGGATTCTGACTGCGGGGGAGAGCTGTGCGATCAGACACTCCGCCAGATGCGCGAGGGAAACGCCAGTTCCGCTGCACAGGTTGACGACCTTGCCCAACGCATCCTTGGTTTCGGTTAAGTGAATCAAGGCCTGGGCGCAATCCCGGACATGAATGAAGTCCCGCACGCCGTGCAGCGGTCCGGTATGAATGCACCGGTCGCCCGTGGCGGGAAGCTGCAAAGCTTGCCGCACAAACCGTCCCAGCGCAAGATGTTCCGGCATGCCTTTTCCCAGTACATTGAAGGGGCGGACGATAATCACAGGCTGACCGGCGCTCGCCGCCAGTCCGTGCAGGCTCTGGGCGTACTTGCTAATGCCATAGGTCGACACGGGTTGGCAGGGGCAACATTCATCCACGGCCCGGCCGTATTGCGAAGGGGGGTTCGCATGCTGGGGGCCATATTCCGCAGCGCTTCCCGTCAGCAGGACGCCGGCATTGACGCGTGCTGCCGCCTGCAGCAAATGAATGCCGAAGCAAGTGTTGACGGTGTATTGGGTCGTGGGGGAGTCCGACGTGGTTCCCGCCAGATGAAAAATCCAGTCCGGGGACACTGCTTCCACCACGCTGCGGAGGCTGTCCGCATCCAGTGCGGCGAGGCGATGATGCCCCGGTCCGCCCTCGGAAACGCCCGTTGTGGCGACGATCCAGCCCTCGTGGTGCAGCAGATCCACAAGGTGGTGTCCGATAAATCCGCCAGCCCCGGTGATCAGGGCTCGCCGTGCACTCTGCACATTCGCTGGCTGCATGAAAGAACTCCGCCTGTTGGCTTTGACAAACCGGCCCAAACAAGTTGACGGTGCCGTCCCACTGCCATCAGCCCGGCTTGGCCGCCGACAGGCAGTATTGGCCGCCCAGCGGCAGCCAGGTTAAAAAGCGTTCCAGATCGGCCAGCGGCGCCAGGGCCGGCGGCGCAAAACTGATGTAGCGCACCCGCACCTGCCCCAATAAAGCGCCCTGCGCCAGGGCTTTCGCTTGCGCAGGCGGCACCAACGTCACCCCGGCGTCGAAAGGACAGCGGGCCACTATGCGCCGGGTGAGCGGATTGGCCGGATTGTGCTCGAAAACCAACAGCCGACCGCCCGGCGCCAAAGCCTCGGCCATAGCCGCCAGTAGCGCATCCCGGGCCGCACCTGGCACGTGATGCAGCACGCCGGCCGCAAAAACCAGATCAAACACGCCCGCCGGCACACCACCACGCCTCAGATGATACAGCGTCACCCCAGGTGCCGCCGTCGCCGCCTGCTTCAAAGACTTCTCCGAAATGTCGCTGCCCGCGACCGCCGACCCAGGAAACGCCGCTGCCAAATGCGGCAGATTGCCGCCCGTGCCGCAACCGTATTCCAAAATGCGCCGGGGCGGCGCATCCCGCAACAGCCGCTTGGCCAGCGCCGCCTTGCGCTGCCGGAAAAATTCCAGATCGCCGCCCGCCGAGCCCAAACTGCGCTGTAACAACGCTTCGTAATCAGCCGCGTAGTCGTCAAAATCCTGTGTCACGCGTATTTTTTCCTTATTACTCAGGGCATGAAATACCTAACATCCCGCCACAGGGAAATGGTGCCCAGCCTGAATTCCAATTGGTCAGCGCAGCCAAAGTGTTAATTCGTCCGTCTTTAGGGTTAAAACCCCCGGCTTTCAGCCGGGGCAGCTTTCAGCTAGCGGTTGAGTTTTCCTGGACGCAATCGCACCGAAGCAACGACTGTCTTTTACGACCTACATCGGAGTTGTGAATAGATCGCTTGGTTCGCCGTGATGCAGCTGGACTTTCAGTCCGCAGGCTTTAAACCCACCAGCTTCAGCTGGTGGTTGTTTAGTATTAACTCGACTTTCGGGGATCAACTTCAAATAAAAGCAAAATACAACTGGCTGGTATCTTGGATTATTTTTCTTGAAGGACACTTCCTGCCCCTGTACACTGTTGTTACCAAGCACCAGAGCACAGAAGAGGAAGTGCCCAAATGGAAAATACGGAAAATTTCCCATGATTTCAAGCAACAAGAAAGAGTGTCGCCAGCAAGATTGACATTTTTTCGACAACGTCAGCCTAAATAAGCTTGCATCCGCTTATGGCATTTCCAAAAACAAAGGCGTTTCTGCAAAGAAATTGCTTATGGTGCTTTTTACAATGCCATTTCTCGGAACGAATATTTATCGAACCACGGTGTGTAACACGGACTGTGAGTTTGGCAAGGACGTTGTCTATGACTTCCTCGGGTCGCATCGGTTCAGTTGGCGACGGCTGCTTCTCATGGTTGCCCTCAAAGTCATATTCATGCTTGACGCTCTCACGACAGAGAATCGTGAAACCGTGCTTATCCTCGACGATACGTCCGTACATCGGCCTCGGGCCAAGAAGGTTGAACTTCTTGCTCGAGTCTATGACCACGCCGAAAAGAAATTCATCAAGGGTTTTAGACTGTTGACGCTGGCTTGGTCAGACGGCGCAAGTCTGGTTCCCATTGATTTCGCACTGCTTTCTTCTACCAACCCGTGCAACCGTTATCAGGGTGTCCTTAAACAGTTGGACAGGCGCACCTGTGGAGCCAGGCGGCGGCGCGAGGCTGTGACCAAGTCAACGAGCCTTCTTGCGCCCATGGTTCAGCGTGCGCTTGAGACTGGCGTCAAAGCCCGCTACCTGCTTATGGACAGTTGGTTTGGCATGCCCGCCATCATCGCTTCCTTACGTCACCTGATCCCGGTCATTTGCATGATCAAGAGGACACCTACCGTTCTCTACAGATTCAATGGAAAGCGTCTTTCTGCTGAAGGCATCTTCCGTGAAGTTAAAAAACGTCGTGGACGCGCAAAAATTCTTTCCAGTGCCGTTGTTACCATGAATGATGGCGAACAAGCTCGGATTGTTTTCGTCCGAGATCGGAAAAAGAAAGATTGGCTGGCCCTTCTTTGCACAGACATCAATCTCTCGGAAGAGGATGTCGTCCGAATCTACGGCAAAAGATGGGATGTTGAAGTTTTTTTCAGGACTACAAAAAGGTAGTCAGCCCAGAGACTTTGACACGCTCATTGCCCACTCAACCATCGTTTCTCTTCGATACATCTTTTTAGCCCTTGAACAACGTCAAAAAGCTGACCCTCGTTCCCTGGGGCTTCTCTTCCACGCTTGCTGTGAAGAAATGCGAGATGTGACATATCTCGAATCTCTAAAGCGCATCATCGAGCTTGCAGCTATAGAGATACTGCCAAAACACCCCGGACATACAGAGATTTACAATGCCTTAGCCGAGGCTATGGTTGGCCAAGCGATCCGATATTTCAGCCTAGATAGCTCAATTTGTCAAAGATCTCAAGCCAAAGCGGCTTAGCCGCAACCCCGAAAGTCGAGTTATTAAGTGCTCCAAGTAATAACAGCCCGTTAAAAGGTACCGTCGCCGATTACCGAACCGCCCGAGCCCAAGCCTTCGATACCTGGGCCGAAGTCGCTGGCGCTCGCCGGCTGCGTGATCCCGCCATACCCAACCATACACATTGCGGCACCCGATGCGCAAACCAGCGCGAACAAGTTGACGGTGCCCTCCCGCGGTGTCGTCGGGAGTCAAGGCTCCACCTGAGCGATCGGGTTAAACTGAAAAGAAGAAATTCCAATGAGTAGTTGCCTGGTATCATTGGAATTAGATTTTGTGCCATCTTGGGTTGCCTGCGGTGTGAGAGCGAATTGGTTGTATCCGATTTCAACAGGAATAGTGATGGAAATTAACATTTTATTATGAACTGGGATGGTCGCCGAAAACGTATCCCTTTTTGAGAGAAGGATGGAAGCACTGTGAGGATCGGTTGCGGATGGGCCTGGCTCGGCCTTTGCACGAAACACAGCAAAACCTGTATAGTCTGAATAGAATGAAATCATTGTGGTACCGTTTCCAAGCCAATACCAAGGGGGACCATCAAGCTTTTCTTGACCATTAGGATTAACAACCTTGTCAAAGAGAATTTTAGGGCTATGGAGTGGATATAGGAAAGCAGCTTGGCTGCATATACTCGGTTGGATGTCTGTAAATAGGTCAATGTAGTCTGACACAACAAAATCAGCTTTAGAAAAAAAATAATTTTTGTCGATAGCTTTATAGAAATATTCGCTAAATAAAAAATAGTCGTTGCCTACTAAGGCCGTTTTGTTTTTTCTCAAAAAATAACTGACCCACGGAAGATTGTCTAGCTTGTTTAAATTTATCACGGCACTACCGGAGCCAATTTGTTTTGAAAAACTATATAAAGGCAAGTAAGATGAGACCTTGTCTTTGAAAGGCAAGTTTTGAAAAACAACAATCCTCCAAGATGTAAATCCAATAAAAAGAACAGTGACGAATACGGGCAAAGCGTATCTAAAAAAATACGACCGTGTGCAAATAAAATTAGTTCCTACAACGACAAGGAAGCAACATAGCCACCAGCTTATAATCAAAAATTTGTAAAAACCGTAGTCGTATTTTAAAAATATTAAGACAAAAAATTGAAGAGTGAAAAGAAAAACAAACAGGATCGCAAGTGAGTGGTTTTTGTATTTTAAAATTTTAAAAAATCCGACTAGAAGTATGCCAGCTAGCAAAATAAGCGCATAATTAGAAAAAGTGCCAAGAAACTCGGGCAGTATAAAATGGTCGGAATCTAGGGGAGGGTAAAGGCCAAGGTATGTGGCTGAGAAAAGAGATGGATTCAAAAAATTGACAAAGTAACCAGTGCCTGGACGCGAAGACCAATCTCCCGTTACAGTCTGTAATTGAATAATCAGCATGTGTTTCATGTCGGCGAGTGCTGGCAGCAAAAAAATCAGCATAATAATAGTAGCGGTGCAGAAAATCTTAAAGAAATGTTTTTGTTGTTTCTTAAAGCGCAACGCATAAAATAGCAAGCAGATGCAGCCAGCAAGCAGGATCGGCGACGATTCGAAATAAACATAAACACAAAATGAAAAAATACTGCCCAAAAAAATATAATCTTTTCTGTCTTTTAGATTGCTGCTTGCTACGTAACCTGCAACTGTTGGCAAAATTTGCAAGGCAAGAAGATTATCAAAATTGTTTGCAATGATAATGTTCAATGTCCAACACGAGATGACAGTTATTGCGGAGTAGAATAAGACCCAGGTTGAGTTGGTAAGCATTTTGCTGGAAAGTCCAAAATAAAACGTAGAAGTGAAGTATAGAAAAACCAGCCACCCCAGGTAATGGCCCACGACAGAAATGACTTCTCCGCTTGGAGAAGCAATCGTTGAGAAAAAAGCCAGCAAGGCACCGGAGGCATACCGAAAGGGGTAAAAAGCTCCTATTTGGTAAAATGGAGACGTGGCAATGGTTTCATGATTTGGATTATCCCAAAGATATTGTGCCTTTGCGATGTAAAGCCACTTGTCAGAAAAGGGGCTTCCGGGATAGCTTGTTAGGCCATGAACCAAGTAGGGAAAAATTAAAAACGATGAGGAACAAGCAAAAATAAATAGCAAAAAATAGTAATACAAATCGCGCTTATTAGAGTTAATGAGTCCATCAACAGCGAGTATGATGCTTATGACCCATAAAATGCAAGATAATATTTTGAATGGAAGATGCAGAGAAACCCCGACACACAGAACTAATGTCAGAAAAATACAGAATGCAATTGGACTCAGAAGATTATTGCGCGGCTTCTGTTCGAGAAGTTTAAAACGGAATAATAACGACTTTCCAGCCAAACAGCTTATAACGTAAAATATTAATAATTGAACCACGCTCATCTCGCTTTTTTGCCAAAAGAAGCAATGCTATCCTGGGCAGGGTTGTTGTGGAAGCCTGAATCGGCACCGTCAACTTGTTTGGGCCGGTTTGCGCATAGGGTGCCGAAACGTGTGGTAGGGCATCTTGGGATCACGCAGCCAGGCGAGCGCCGGCGACTTCGGCCCAGGTCTCGAAGGCCTGGGCTCGGGCGGTTCGGTAGTCGGCGACGGGGCGGTGGTCTCGGCGAAGGTGGAAGAGGTTGGCGATCGGGTCGTGGATGGAGAGAAATAGTTGGACTTGGCGAGCCGACTTGAAGCGTTTCATCTGCCGTTCTCCAACCGCTTGGCCGCCTTCGCATCCCGCCGGCTCTGGACCAGCACGTCAAGGACGAAGCCATCCTTGTCTACAGCCCGCCAAAGATACTGGCGCTTACCGCCGATGGTCAGGACGACCTCATCCAGGTGCCACTTATCACCCCGGCGCGGCGCCCGTCGGCGCAGTCTGTTGGCGATATCGCGGCCGAATTTCAGCCCCCACTGGCGGACCGTCTCATAGCTGACCGTGATGCCCCGTGCCGCCAGCATGTCCTCAACCATTCGCAGGCTCCGCGGAAAGCGGAAGTACAGCCACACGGCAGTCGAAATGACCTCGGCGGGGTAGCGATAACCGGCAAAACGGGGATCAGGGTGCGTCGACATGCTGCTCAATACCCGGATGCGACGTTTCAAGCAACCTCTCGGCCGACAAGTTGACGGTGCCTCAGCGGGGCATGTCGCGAATCATGCTGGCGATGGTGGTGGCGTCTTCGTCGGGCAGGGCCCCGTAAAAGGGGAGGGCCATGCACTCGGCCGCCACGCGGGTGGCCACCGGGAGATTCTCCGGCCTGGAGGAGGGCAGTTTCTTGTAGCATTCAAATGTGCTGCACAGCGGGTAGAAATACTTGCGGGTGAGCACGTTGTGCTTTTTGAGCTCGGCATGCAGGGCGTTTCTGGAAAGTCCGTATTCCTGTTCGTGAATGCGGATGGAGAAGTACTGCAGGCTTTCCCGGGTCACCTGAGGCAAAACCGGTTGCACGGTGACGCCGGGCACCTGGCCCAGGACCTCGCGATAAATGGCCGCAATGCGAGCCCTGCGTTCGCGCTCGTCGTCCATGATTTCCAGCACGGCCAGCCCAACCGCGGCCTGCAGCTCGTTGAGCTTGCCATTGATGCCCACGCCGCCCACGGTTTCTTCGCTAAGGATATTAAAATTCTTGCAGCGTTCAATGCGTGTGTGCATCTCGGCGCTGCCGCAGGCCAGGGCGCCGCCCTCGGCGGTGTGAAACAGCTTGGTGGCATGGAAGCTGTAGGCCGTGATATCACCAAAATTGCCTATGCCCGTGTGCTCCACTTCAAGCCCGAAGGCGTGGGCCCCGTCGTAGAGCAGACGCAGGTTATGCTTTGCAGCAAGGTGCGCCAGGGCGTGCACGTCGCAGGGCATGCCAAACACGTGCACGGCCAGAATGGTCGTGGTGCGCGGCGTGATGGCCGCCTCCACCGCTTTGGGGTCCAAAGTGAGCGTGACGGGGTCGATGTCTGCAAACACCGGCTCCGCCCCGGTCCAGTTCACCGCATGCGGCGTTGCCGCAAAGGTGAACGGCGTGGTGATCACCTCGCCCTGCATGTCCAGCACCTTTCCTGCCACAAGCAGGGCAATGGTGCCGTTGCACAACAGGCTCAAATGCGGAACCCTGAGATGCTGGGTCAAGGCCGCCTCAAGAATGCCGTGCTGCTTGCCCATGTTGGTAAGCCACTGGGCTCCCCAGATATCTTCCATTCTGCGGGTGATGGCGGGAATTGGCGGAAGCAGAGGACGTGTGACGAGAATTGGCTGGGGAAAGGTACGCACGCCTTCTCCTTGTGTGTGCAAGTGGTTGTGCCTGCACTTCGGATCATCCCCAAGGCTGGGACAATCGCCTGCGATTTTTTTGGTGTTGGACATTTCTTTCCGGCTAAGTTAAAAGAGATAACATGCTAGAATTGTTTTGTTTTAAGCGTTGTCGTCGCGGGTCAATGAGGTCGAGAATTTCACATTGTTGAAACAGATTTCGTTGCGGCACCGTCAACTTGTTTGGGCCGGTTTGCGCATAGGGTGCCGAAACGTGTATGGTAGGGCATCTTGGGATCACGCAGCCAGGCGAGCGCCGGCGACTTCGGCCCAGGTATCGAAGGCTTGGGCTCGGGCGGTTCGGTAGTCGGCGACGGAGCGGTGGTCTCGGCGAAGGTGGAAGAGGTTGGCGATCGGGTCATGGATGGAGAGAAATAGTTGGACTTGGCGAGCCGACTTGAAGCGTTTCATCTGCCGTTCTCCAACCGCTTGGCCGCCTTCGCATCCCGCCGGCTCTGGACCAGCACGTCAAGGACGAAGCCATCCTTGTCTACAGCCCGCCAAAGATACTGGCGCTTACCGCCGATGGTCAGGACGACCTCATCCAGGTGCCATTTATCACCCCGGCGCGGCGCCCGTCGGCGCAGTCTGTTGGCGATATCGCGGCCGAATTTCAGCCCCCACTGGCGGACCGTCTCATAGCTGACCGTGATACCCCGTGCCGCCAGCATGTCCTCAACCATTCGCAGGCTCAGCGGAAAGCGGAAGTACAGCCAGACAGCGGTCGAAATGACCTCAACGGGGTAGCGATAACCGGCAAAACGGGGATTAGGGTGCGTCGACATGCTGCTCAATACCCGGAAGAGACTTTTCATCAACCTCTTGGCCGACAAGTTGACGGTACCAAAAACCAGGGGCACCGTCAACTTGTTTGGGCCGGTTTGCGCATAGGGTGCCGCAATGTGTCTGGCTGGGCATGCCAGGATCACGCTGCGAGGCGAGCGCCGGCGACTTCGGCCCAGGTCTCGAAGGCCTGGGCTCGGGCGGTTCGGTAGTCGGCGATGGGGCGGTGGTCTCGGCGAAGGTTGAAGAGGTTGGCGATCGGGTCGTGGATGGAAAGAAATCGTTGGACTTGGCGAGCCGACTTGAAGCGTTTCATCTGCCGTTCTCGTCGCCTCGTCGGCTGGTGAGAGTTCTCGGCTCGATTGTTGAGACCCTTGTGCTGACGATGTTCGACGCCGGGCATGGTTTCGCGCTTGGCGGCGGCGTAGCTCTTGAGCTTGTCGGTCACCAGCACCCGTGGCTCCACCCCTTGCCTCTTCATCAGCTTTCGCAGCAACCGCTTGGCCGCCTTCGCATCCCGCCGGCTCTGGACCAGCACGTCAAGGACGAAGCCATCCTTATCCACAGCCCGCCAGAGATAATGGCGCTTGCCGCCGATGGCCAAGACGACCTCATCAAGGTGCCATTGGTCGCCCCGGCGCGGCGCCCGTCGGCGCAGTCTGTTGGCGATATCGCGACCGAATTTCAGCCCCCACTGCCGGACCGTTTCATAGCTGACCGTGATACCCCGTGCAGCCAGCATTTCCTCAACCATTCGCAGACTCAGCGGAAAGCGGAGTACAGCCATACGGCGGTCGAAATGACTTCGGCGGGATAGCGATAGCCGGCAAAGTGGGGATTAGCGTGCGTCGACATGCTCCTCAATACCCGGACGCGACGTTTCAAGCAACCTCTCGGCCGACAAGTTGAAGGTGCCCCAGATGGTCAGGCAATGGGTCTTTCAAGCAAAATAATGCCGTCGCGTTGAAAGAATCCCAGATCCGGTTCGACTACATTCCATCCCGATTGCCGGGCCATGGCAGCCATGTTTTCGCGTGTATTGCGGGGCCACCATATTTTGTCGTCCGGCAAGGTCGTAAATTCAAACGGCACGCCGCCCCGGTCCCAACCCCACTTCGTGAGTTTGGTCCAATCGCCGTAGTTGTGCACGGCAAGACCGCCCGGCTTCATCTTGGCCAGGGCGTTGGCCAAAATCTCGCCAATGAGCGGCAGATTGCAGTGGACGAACACACCGAAGGAAAAAAACAAATCAAAGTAGCTATCCGGGAGCACGGCGAAGGAATTGTCCTCGACCTGATGGCAGAAAAGACGCCCGGCGTAGCGATCCGGCGCGAGCCAAGGGGTGACGTCCTGGAAATCGCAGGTATGCACCTCGCCTTCGGGAATGAGGCTCAAGATGGCCCGGGTCCAAGATCCCTGGCCAGGCCCAAGTTCCAGGACCCTGTCGTTCGGCCGCAGCTTCGCGTGCAGAAATTTACGGTAGAAATTGAAATAGGAGCCCCCTATCATGTGCTCCTCCTTGGCCCGCTGCGCATCCGGTCGCGTGGTCATGATGTCGCCGCTGTCGTATCCGTAGTCAAATTCCTGTTTGAGCCATTCGAGCGTAGGCATGGCGTCTCCTTGTTTTTGATCCGCCCGGGATGGCGGACGGGCGTCGCGGACCGTTGTTGCCGCTGTCGCATCCTTGAGCGGGGCCAGCCGCCGGCCGCCAAGAGATGCGGACAGGCCCTAGCACACAGTGGCACCGTCAACTTGTTTGGGGCGGTTTGCGCATAGGGTTCCGAAATGTGTCCGGCTGGACATGCCAGGATCACGCAGCGAGGCGAGCGCCAGCGACTTCCGCCCAGGTCTCGAAGGCCTGGACTCGGGCGGTTCGGTAGTCGGCGATGGGGCGGTGGTCTCGGCGAAGGTCGAAGAGGTTGGCGATCGGGTCGTGGATGGAAAGAAATCGTTGGACTTGGCGAGCCGACTTGAAGCGTTTCATCTGCCGTTCTGGTCGCCTCGTCGGCTGGTGGGAGTTCTCGGCTCGATTGTTGAGACCCTTGTGCTGACGATGTTCGACGCCCGGCATGGTCTCGCGTTTGGCGGCGGCGTAGCTCTTGAGCTTGTCGGTCACCATTACCCTTGGCTCCACTCCCTGCCTCTTGAGCAGCTTTCGCAGCAGCCGCTTGGCCGCCTCCCGCCGGCTCTGGACCAGCGCGTCAAGGACGAAGCCATCATTGTCCACAGCCCGCCAGAGATAACGGCGCTTGCCGCCGATGGCCAAGACGACTTCATCCAGGTGCCATTTGTCGCCCCGGCGCGGTGCCCGTCGGCACAGGGTGTTGGCGATATCGCGGCCGAATTTCAGCCCCCACTGCCGGACCGTCTCATAGCTGACCGTGATACCCCGTGCCGCCAGCATTTCCTCAACCATTCGCAGACTCAGCGGAAAGCGGAAGTACAGCCACACGGCGGTCGAAATGACCTCGGCAGGGTAGCGATAACCGGCAAAGTGAGGATTATGGCGCGTCGACATGCGGCTCAATACCCGGACACGACGTTTCAAGCAACCTCTCGGCCGACAAGTTGACGGTGCCGTGGGAAGCAAGGCTTACGGCAATTCCAAACGATGTTTCAAGGCAAAAATGTGCTCGATGAGCCCGGGCGACTCCAAACCGATGATCCCCTGGGGCCAATAGGCGTTGCTGTTATAGAGCTTCTCCAGGCCGCCCTCGCGGAAGGCGGCCCGGCAGGGATCGCTGCAGATGATGCCGCCGGTGTCGGTGCCGTTATTGTCGTCGTGGAAAAGCGACCCGAGCCGCCCGGCCTCCTCCGGGGTGGGAAAACTCCACGGGCGGCGCAGGATGGCAATCACCTCCCGGTCGATCTCCTCCAGGCAGGCCGCATCTAGCACCGGCCGGTCGCCCTCGCGCACGAAGGCGAGGAGCGCGTCGAGCTGTGGCCGTCGAGTGTCCTTACCCGACGCCTTGTCGGTGAACACCTTGTCCACCTGAACGTGTTCGAGCTGCCGTTCCGGGTTCTGGTCGA
>NZ_WVUD01000005.1 GCF_009856865.1 Solidesulfovibrio aerotolerans
CCGCACCCAAGCCCGAGCCGGCCCCCGCGCCCAAGCCCGAGCCGGCGCCCGCGCCCAAACCGGCACCCAAAGCGGAACCCAAGCCGGCCCCTGCGCCCAAACCCGCGCCCAAGCCGGAGCCGGCCGCGCCCCCGGCCGAAGCCGCCAAACCCAAGGTTTCCGCCACCATCCGGGTGGATCATGAGAAACTCGACCATCTCATGAATCTCATCGGCGAGTTGCTGATTAACCGCAACCGCTTCACCATGCTGGCCCGCGCCCTGGAAGAGGGCAAGGACAGCGGGGCGCACATCGGCCAGCAGCTCACCGAGACCACCTACGCCATGGCGCGCATCTCCGACGATCTGCAAGACACCATCATGAAGGTGCGCATGGTGCCGGTGTCCACGGTTTTCTCGCGCTTTCCGCGTCTGGTGCGCGATCTGTCGCGCAAATCCGGCAAGGAAGTGTCGCTTATTACCGAAGGCGAGGAAACCGAACTCGACAAGTCCGTGGTCGAGGTCATCGGCGATCCGCTGGTCCACCTCATCCGAAACTCCGTGGACCACGGCATCGAAACCGAAGCCGAACGTATCGCTGCCGGCAAGCCGCCCGTGGGCCGGGTCTGGCTGCGCGCCTACCATCGCGGCAACTCCGTGGCCATCGAGATCGAAGATGACGGCAAAGGCATCGACCCGGCCAAGATGCGCGAAGTGGCCGTCAAAAAAAATCTCATGAGCCCGGAAGAAGCCAAGGCCATGGATGACCGCGACGCCATCGATATCATCTTCATGCCCGGCTTTTCCTCGGCCGAGACCATCACCGACATCTCCGGCCGGGGCGTGGGCATGGACGTGGTGCGCACCAACATTAAAAACCTCAAAGGCACGGTCAATGTCAGCAGCGAAGTGGGCAAGGGCACCAAGTTCACCCTGTCCCTGCCGCTGACCCTGGCCATCATCGATGCTCTTATGGTGGTCGTCGCCGGCCAGACCTACGCCTTGCCGCTGGATTCCGTCTCAGAGACCACCAAGATCGAGGTCAAGCGCATGACCGAGGTCAACCGGCGCAAGGCCGTGACCCTTCGCGGCGAAGTCCTGGGCATCGTGGAGCTGTCCGAAATTCTGGAACTGCCCCAGAACCAGGACAAGCGCGACATCGTCCCCATCGTCATCCTCCAGGACAATGCCCGCCGCCTGGGGCTTATCGTGGACCGGCTGCTGGAACGCCAGGAAATCGTTATCAAACCGTTGGGTGCCTACCTGTCCGAATTCGATATGCGCGGCATCTCCGGGGCCACCATCATGGGCGACGGTTCTGTGGTGCTGATTCTCGATCCCCACGAAATCTATACCATGTCCACCCCGGGCAGCCGCTCCAAAGGGTAGCCGGTACAATCGGGGCAAAGCCCCAGGCTCCGCCCGGCAAGGTGCTGCCGCAAAAAAGTCCGCTGCCCGGAATTCGGGCAGCGGACTTTTTGTGCGTGGCGGGGTTGCCCCGAGGCCTGATCGGCCCTGCCGCCGGCTAATCGTCCAGGGAATCTTCCATCCCCGGCCCGGCATTCTGCCCGGGACGCAGCGGCTCGTAGTACAACGCCGACTTGGTGCCCCGGGTGCTGTTGTTGTATTTGAGCTTCATCTTGATTTGCTTTTCCGGGAAATTCCAGCGCATCACCGTCCAGTCGCCTTCGTTCGTCGTTTTCGGCGTACCGGACAGCTTGGTGGTGACCTGCTTGATGATTTCAATATCGTCGTGATCGGTCTTCATGATCCGGCTGTAAAGCTTGCCATCCACAACGCCATAGACAATGACGGGAGCCAGCCGCTCATGGACGCCGAGTTTGCAGGGACCGGTAAAATTGTAATACGAAATGCCGTTGGCTTCACGGAATTTGACGAAATAGCCGTCATCATTCATGGAGGCCAGCGGTTTGCCATACGGCGGTTTGGCGCAGTCGAACCCGCCGGCAGTGGCGGATGTCGCCAGAAGCAGTGCAAGTATGCCCGTTGCAAAGACGCGAAACACCATTGCGGCCTCCCTCGTTGTCTGGATCAGACAGTTCATCAATAAAACAGAGTGTTTTCCTGTAGAGGAAAGGACGCAAGAAGGCAAGGGAATGGCCGTAGCAGCGGGCAACTTGCAGCACCATGCAGAGCAGAAGCAGGGGGGGCTGCGGCATGCACGGGTCTTGCGGCGGGCATCTGCTGCCGCTTCAGGCGGCCCGGACCGGCGTGCGCGCTCCCACCAATGCCGTCAGCATGGCCGTGAGATTTTTGGCCCTGGTCCGGGACGGGGTGAGGTGCAGATGGACCGTGCCGACCAGGACGGAGACGATGCGCCGGGCCGTTTCGGCCGTGGCTTCGGTTCGCACGGAGCCGTCCAGGCGGCCCAGCAGCAGCAGGACTTCAAACTGTTTGATCACCCGGGCTGTTACGCGCCCCAATTCCCGGGCGCTTTCTCCCTGGGCCGGCAGCAGGGTGGCCGTTGGCGGGCGCAGGATGTCAAGATAGGCCCGAGGCCGTGTTTCCCAAAAGCGGCAATACGCCTCGCCCAGGCGCAGGAGCATGCCCAGCCCCGACTCCCCGGGAACGACCGGACAGCTGGCCTCGATATGGACGAACAGCTCTTCCTGCACCCGGGACAGCACCGCCGCCATGAGGGCATCGCGGCTTTTGAAATGGCGGTAGACCGCTCCCGGGGCCACCCCCAGCCGCCGTACCAGCGTCTGCGGCCCGATGCCATCCCAGCCGGCTTCGCCAAAAACCCCCACCGCCGTATCCACAAGCGCCTGTCTGGATATGTCCATGCCCGCCCTCCAATGCCGTGCAGCCAATCGGCTACTTTTTTCAATCCATCTTCCATTTAGCGGCATCGCGGCGGGGGAGCAATACAAAATCCAGCCTATGAGCGCAAAAATACTGCAATGGGTCATAACGCAGCAGTGCCTGGGTAAAAAGTCTCCAGTCTGTGTCATAAATCAACAGCTGGCCCAGGGGCGCGACTGCTGCCGGCACAGCGCTCTTCAGACCCGGATGCGTCTGCCAACGCAGTGCTCATTGGACCAGGATGCGACTGACAAGACAGTGTTATTCGGACTCGGATGGGTCAGAGCGGGGATGGGCTTTGTCGTAGATGCGCATGATGCGGGCCAGATCGAGATTGGTGTAGCGGGTGGTGGTGGTCAGGCGGGCGTGGCCGAGCAGTTCCTGGACACTGCGCAGATCGGCCCCGGATTCCAGCAGATGGGTGGCGAAACTGTGGCGCAGCATGTGGGGATGGGCGTGGCGGGCCAGCCCGGCTGCCTGGGCCAGGGCGTCGATGATGCGCCCGGCCTGCCGACGATTCAGGCGCGCCCCCCGGCTGCCGAGAAAGAGCGCCTTTTCCGTCAGGGCCGGGCCAAGTTCCCCGCGCCGGCGCTGGTAGGCGCGAAGGCGCTCCCGGGAGGCATCGCTTAGGGGAGCCAGGCGCTCTTTGCTGCCCTTGCCCATGACGCGCACGATGCCCTGGGATACGTCCACATCGTCAAGATTCAGGCCCAGGGCCTCGCTCACCCGCAGCCCTGAGCCGTAGAGCAGTTCGGCCAGGGCCAGATCGCGGCAGGCCTCGATGGAGCCGTCGGCCGCCGGGGCACCGGGCTCGGGTGTGACCAGGGCCACGGCCTCGTCGGCATTAAGCGCCCGGGGCTGTCGCCGCTCGGCCTTGGGATTTTTAACGCCTGCGGTCGGGTCCGT
This sequence comes from Solidesulfovibrio aerotolerans, assembly GCF_009856865.1. GTDB lineage: Bacteria > Desulfobacterota > Desulfovibrionia > Desulfovibrionales > Desulfovibrionaceae > Solidesulfovibrio > Solidesulfovibrio aerotolerans. The sequence continues at coordinate 3,711 of NZ_WVUD01000005.1, forward strand.
GGTGCACCGTTTTTTTTGCAGCAGGTATTTAAAAAAGCCGCGCACGGTGGAGAGCTTGCGCCCCATGGACACCTTGGCCGTGCGCCTGCGGTGCAGTTCGGCCACAAACCCGCGCACGGCGTCGCGCCCGATGGCCTCGGGGGCATCCAGGGACAGGCCCCGGCCGGCCAGATAGGCGGCAAACTGGGCCAGATCGCTGGCATAGGCGGCCAGGGTGGCTGGCGCGTAGCCCTTTTGAGCCGCCAGCGTCAGCAGGAAATTCGCCACGGTCCGGGCCGGCTCGGGTGTTGCCGGCTCAGGCGGGTCAGCCGTGCCGTTTGTCGAGGACATAGCAGCTCTTGGGGTTTTCCTTGGCCTTTTTTTTCAGCGTCATGGCCGTTTGCGAGGCTTCGCCGAAGTGCTTGAGCCGCCCGTCGCGGTTAAAGACCACGGCAATGGAAATGGCCATGAGCGGAAAGGCGCGCCGGTTGCCTTCGCGGTCCACGGACTGGATAAAGCCCCGGTCGCGATCTTCGGTATCGTAGAAATGGGGCACGATGTTGTCAAAGCTGGCCACCACCGAGGCACACGCCTCCTCCACCCGGTCGATGGCCATGATATAGACGAAATCGTCGCCGCCCACATGGCCCACAAAGGCCCGGGGGCCGCCCACGGCGCGCACGGTGTTAACGATTATGCGCGCGGTCATCATGAGCACCTCATCGCCCCGGGAAAAGCCGTACTTGTCGTTAAACGACTTGAAATAATCCAGATCGGCATAGGCCAGGGCGAAATCCTCCTGGCGGTCAATGAGATCCTGGATGCGGCCGATAATCGAGGTGTTGCCCGGCAGCTTGGTCAGCGGATTGGCGTCAAGGGAGCGCGTGGCCCGGGCCAGGGCGAGCGTTACGCGCGAGCGCAGCATGGCGGCGGTCATGGGGCGGGTCAGCAGTTCGTCCACCTCGGCGGCGCACCAGTCAATGTCCGGGCTTAGCCGGCTTTCGTCCATAATGAGCGCCACCGGCAACTGGCGGTAGACGTTTTCGCTTTTGATCATGGCAACGAGATCAAGCCCCGGAATATCGGCCAGTTTTGCATCCACCACCAGCATGTCCGGCGGGTCGGTGAAAAGCGCTTCGATGGCACCTTTGCCCCGGGTCTGGACCACCACCTCGGCCTCGGCCGGGGTAAAGGCTGCGGCAAAAAGGGCGGCCAGTTCCGGGTCGGGACTGAGCACCAGGATTTTCTGGGTGCGGGTAAAGGCGCACAGGGGAGCGGCAGGCATAGGCGGATCAGGTGAAGCGCAGATCGGCCAGTTCCACGAACTGGTCGCTTAATTCGTCGAGCAGCTTTTCAAAATCGGCCGGCCGGATTTTAAGGATTTTGAGCGCTTCCGGTTGCAGATAGTTGACACCCACATCGCCGGAAAAACCGTATTCAAATACCCGGGCCATGAAGTCGCCGATGTGCACCACGCAGGCCATTTCGGGATAGAGTTGGGCCAGATGGGGCTTGTGGTGATAGGACAGCCCTTCCTTGATGTTGGCCGGCAGCTTCCAGTGGTCGGCCAGCCAGGCGTTGATGCGGTCGTGGCCAAAGCCCATGACCGCCCGCTCGGCTTCAAGATAGGAGATGTCACGCTCGGCCACGGTTTGCTCGATTTCGGATTTGAGATCAGGCAGTTGTACCGTGGCCACCACCTTGCCCAGATCGTGGAGCAGGCCGGCCACGGCGTATTCTTCGGCGTCTTTGAGCTTGAGCATCCTGGCCACCGAGCCGCAGGCCATGGCACAGCCCAAACTGTGCTCCCAAAGGCCCACCATGTTCTCGGTCATGACCTCAAAGACCGAGGTCGAGACGATGATCGAGCGCAGGACATTAAAGCCCAAAAGGACAAGGGCGTGGCCGATGGAACTGATGCGGCCGGGAAAGCCGTAGACCGGCGAGTTGACCATTTTCAGGACTTTGGCCGAGAGCACCTGGTCCATGCTGATCAGCTTGGCCACCTGTTCGGTGGTGGAGTCGGGCCGCTCGACGAGTTTGGACACCTCTTCGAGCACCTTGGGCAGGGTGGGCAGGTCGCGCACGGCCAGGATGCGGCCTTTGCGTTCGGTGCGCAGATCCTCGGCCATGTCAGGCGTCCTTGGTCTTGGCTGGTTCGGTGGGTGCCGCCGCCGGTTCCGGCTGGCTGGCGGCCTTGGCCGCCTCGAACAGGGCAGCACTGGCAGCGGCCTTCATACGGAAATAATGGTCGAGCAGACGCCTGATCTGCCCCATCCACTTGTCGTCGGGATAGCGTCGAAAGAGGAATTCCAGCCGTTCCAGGCGCTTGTCATAGGAGGTGCCACCCGGGGAGCCGTCGAGCCTGACCGGCTCGCCCTCCACCACCACATGGCTCACACCCATGGAATCCAAGCGGTCCAGGATGTTCTGGGACAGCTCCGAACCGGCGGCAGCCACGGCAATGCCGTCAGGCCGGGTTACCGGCTTGGCCAGGATCATGCCCGGCTTGGCCAGGGTCAGGGGAATTTTTTGCATGGGCCGCGTTATCCTTGCGCTTCCCCGGTGTAGTACATGCCCGGCCATTTCCGCACAAGACCCTTGAGTTCCAGGAGGACCAGGGCACTGGAGAGATCTTTGGCTGCCACGGCCAGGGACGTTGCCAGGGCGTCGATGTGGCGTTTGGACCCGTCGGCCAAAAGGGTCAACACCCCGGATTCGACCGGGGAGAGGCCCTCGGGCACTACCAGGGCGGCCCGGACCGGCGGGTTGGGCGCGTCCGGCCCAGCCGGCAGCAGCGGCCGGGGCGAGGCTTGCTGCGATGCTTTGCCCGGCGGTTTCCCTGATACGCGGCCGGTCGGCCTTGGCCTTGGTCCCGGTGCAGACCCAGCCACCGCCGCAACCGGGGTGGGCGACGGGGTCGCTTCCCGGGCCGGACGCCCGGGTGGTGTCGGGCGGCGGGAGTCCACAAACGGGGCCAGCTCCCGGGCCAGACCGGCGACGATGTCCCCGGCCGACTGCACCAGATGCGCCCCCTGGGAGAGCAGGGCATGGCAGCCGGAAAAGGTCGGCAGATTGACCGGGCCGGGCAGGGCGAACACCTCGCGCCCCTGCTCCAGGGCCAGCCGGGCTGTTATGAGGCTGCCCGAGCGGTCGGCCGCCTCCACCACCATGACGCCCAGCGACAGGCCGGCGATGATGCGGTTTCGCACCGGGAAATTGGCAGCCCGGGGTGGTGTGCCCGGGGCAAATTCGCTGACAATCGCCCCGCCGGCGGCCAGCTCGCGCCACACGTCCAGGTTGGCGTCGGGATAGACCAGATCCAGCCCGGTACCAAGGACGGCCACGGACCGGCCCGGCCCGGCCAGCCCGCCCAGATGGGCCTGACGGTCGATGCCGTAGGCCAGCCCGGAGACCACGGTGATGCCGGCGGCGGAAAGGCCCACGGCAAAATCATAGGCCGCGCCAAAGCCGTAGCGCGAACATTGCCGGGCACCGACCATGGCCACGCACGGCCCGGTCAGCAGTTTCGCATCACCTATGACGTAGAGGATGGCCGGCGGATCGGGCAGTTGGCGCAGTTTGCTTGGATAGGCCGCGTGGAAATAGGGCAGCGGGATCAGCCCCTTGGCCGCTGCTGCGGCGATTTCCGCTTCGGCCGCCGGGGTGGTCAGGCCCCGGGCCAGGGCTCCGGCGGCGGTATCGTCGCAAAGGCCCTGGGGACCAAAGGACCGGGCATCGGCCAGGGCGGCCTGGGCGCTGTCGTAGCGGTCGAAAATCCGTTTGATGGTGCGCGGACCAATGCCCGGTTGATGGCGCAGGCGCAGGCAGGCCAGACACTCGGCCACAAATCCGGCGTCGTTGGTCCAGGCATCGACGCCGGGCGCGTCGGGGCGCTCAGTCATTTGGGCAGCGCCTGCAGCTTCTGGCGGGCCATGCCGGCGAGTTCCGCGTTGGGATAATCGGTCAGATAGCGCTCCAGGGAAGCCCTGGCCGCCGGAGTGTCGCCGGCTTTTTCCTGAGCCATGGCCATCTTATAGAGCGAATCGGCGGCTTTGTGGTGGCCGGGCCAGCCCTTGGCCACTTTCTCGAAATCCGCAATGGCGGTCTGGTACTCGCCCCGGGCAAAGGCCCCTTCGCCCACCCAATACAGGGCGTTTGGCGTCAGTGGGCTGTTGGGATTGGCCGTCAGGAACTGGTCAAAGGCGGCCTTGGCCTCGGCGGTGCGGCCGTTAATCGCCAGTTGCAGGGCCTTATTGTACTCGGCTTTCTGTGTCGGGGTGGCTGTTTCGGCGTTGCCGGGCACGGGCGAGGCGGGCTTGGCGGCGCTTGGTGCCTCGTCGGCTTTGGCGGCGGGCGGCGATTCGACCGGGGCCGGGGCCGGGGCGACCTTTTGCTGGGCCGGTGGGGCCGAATTGACCGCAGCAGTCTCGACCTTGGCCCCAGCAGTCTCGACCTTGGCAGCAGCGGCCTCAGCCTTGGCAGCAGCCGGTTCCCCGACTTTGGCCGCCGGGGACTTGGCCGGCCCGGCCGCTTCCAGGCCCAGGGCCTCTTCAAAGGCCGACTGGCCAGGCAATGCCTGGGCCGGTTTGGCCTTTTCGGCCTGGGGCGCGGCAGCGATTGCGGCCTTTTCCGGCGTGCCTGGCGCGACCGGTTCCCGGGCCACGGCCTTGGCGGCCGGATCAAAGGCCAGGGCGGTCAACTGGGTTTGCAGGCGGCCCAGGGCGTCCAGGGCGGCTTGCCGGGCATCGGGCAGGGCCGGGCCGAAATGCAGGGTCAAAGCCACCAGCCCGCCTGCCGCGCCGGCCACAGCCAGTCGGCGCAGCCACACCCGGCCCGGACCGCACGACTCCCGCCGGGAGGCCCGGCCGACCAAGCCCCAGCCGATGCGCCGTTTGCCAAAGCCCACGGCCAGCAGCATGGACAGATGGCACAACCGGACGATCTTTCGCGGATAGCCGCCCGTGAGCTTGTGGATGCGGCGCAGGGCCAGCCGGGTAAACACCGCCGGCACTTTGCCGTCGGGAGTGCACAGGGCCAGCCGGGTTTCGATCATGCGCCGGGTTTGCAGGCGATCCAGCGGTTGCAGGCGGTAGCGGTAATTGACCCGGTCATCGAGGTTGGGCCGTTCCAGCAAAATCTCCTCGAACTCGGTCTGGGCGAAAATAACGATCTGCAACAGCTTATGCGTGTTGGTCTCGAAGTTGAGCAACTCGCGCAACAGTTCCAGGCATTCCGGGGTGATCTTTTGGCCCTCGTCAATGAGCAGCGTCACGATTCGCTGGCCGTCCTGGCTGCGGGTGAGCAGCGACGCCTTGAGGGCGTCTTTGAGCAGCGCCGCATCCCGCCCGATTGCGGCGGTGTCCAGGCCGAACAACCGGGCCAGGGAGAGCAGAAATTCCGTGGCCGAAGGGCAGTAGGGATCATCCAAAAGATGGGCTTCGAGGTCGCCATCCTGGGCCAGGAGCCGGGCGAGTTCACGACTGAGGGTGGTTTTGCCCGTGCCGACCTCGCCCAGGACCACATTGAGCCCCCGGCGCAGACGCACGGCGATCTCCATGTGCTGCAAGCACTCCAAATGGGTTCTGGACCGATACAGCATATCCGGGTCCGGCGAGTTGGAAAAGGGTTCCCGTGTCATTCCCAGGGCTTGATAGTAACTCATGGCTGCCTCCTCCTGTCGTGTCGTTGCCGGCAATGTCTGCCGTCTCTCTCATTGTCCCCGGACTCGTCTTGTGCGTCGGGAACCGCTGGCGCGAGGTGCGCCGTTGCCAGCCCGCTTAAGGCTTGGGCGTCAAGGCGGCCTCGGCCACGGGGGGAAAGCCCCGGGCATCGCCGGCCGGCACGGGTGCGATGGGTTTGTCCTTTAAGATGGTCGGCGTCACGAAGATGTAGATCTCTTCGCGCTTGATGCTCGATCCCTTGGTCTTAAAGGCCCAGCCCAGACCCGGGATGTCGCTTAAATAGGGCACGCCGGATTCGTTGTCGCCAATGGTGTCCCGGGTCAGGCCCGAGATGACGATGGTGTCGCCGTCTTCCACCACCAGATTGGACTGGGTTTCGCGTTTGTAGATAAACGGGTTGCCCTGGACGGTGTTTTGGGTATCGACCTGATCGTCTTTGACCACGATCTTCATGCGCAGATTGGAGCCGTCCACCACGTGGGGGAGCATTTCGAGCTTGAGGGTGGCATGGGCGAACTGGACGTTGGTGCCGTTTTGCGAGGTGGAGACGTAGGGCACATCGACGCCGTTTTCCACGAAGGCCGAGAGGTTCTCCATGGTGGTGATGGTGGGGCTGGAGAGGATCTTGATTTTATTCTCCTCGGCCAGGGCGGTGAGTTGGACTTCCAGCGTGTTGCCGGCGATGTTGCCGAACAGGAAGTTGACGCCGGCACCGGCCGCGCCCAGGCCCGAGGCCGAGGTCAGGGAATCGTTTAAGGCCGGGAAGTTCATGCCAAACCCCTGGCCGGATGTGCCGCCCGGGAAGATGGGCGAGGCCGTGGCACTCGAAGCTGCGTCCCCGCTATTTGAATTGGACGCCAGCGATCCCGTTTGTCCCGAGTTGGCCCCCGTACCGATCGTGGATGTAGTCGTTGCGGTATTGCCGGTGGCGGTCGTCGTGGTGGCGGTGCCGGTCTGGGCCGGGGAAATGCGCATATTGGAGTTTTTGAGCAACCCGCCCCACTGCACGCCGAGCTGGCGGCCGGTTTCCCGGTCGGTCTGGACGATAAAGGCCTTGAGCTTGACCTGGGGGCGCGGCTTGTCGAGTTCCTCAATAAGCGCCACCAGCCGTTCGGCATCGTCCGGCGGCCCCTGGATGATAATGGAGTTGCTGTGCTGGTCGGGCACCACCGAACAGTTGAGCTGGCCAGGATTGCGGGCACCGCCGGGGGCGTTGATACTCATGCCGTCGCCCGTGGCGCTGGTCGGCGTGATGTCACGCACGGTCTCGCCGGGCTTGGGCTGACCGGATTGGCCGTCCTTATTCTGGCCGGCCAGACCCGCCTGGGCCGTGGAGCCGCACATGGCACTTAAGGTGGCGTAAATTTTAGGAAGCTCGGCGAAATTGATCTCCACCCGGGCCATGACGAACGGTTCGAGCGCCTTGGCTTTGGTTTTTTCGGCCGAAAGCTTGTTGCTGGCTTCCTTGAGCTTGTTTTGCTGTTCCATGTCGGCCAGGGTCATGACCTTGACGATATCGCCGTCAACGGCATAGGCGAGCCCGTTGGCGGATAAAATGCTCGTAAACGTCTCGTCCCAGGGGGCATCGACCACATTGATGTTGATGCGAAGGGCCTTGTCGCCGCCAGCCGCGCCCGGGATGGCCGAAGAGAGCACCACGTTCTGGTTGGCCGCCCGGGCCATGGCCCGCACCACCGCCACCAGATCGGTGTCGTACATGCGCAGCGTCACTTTCATGGTGGGGAGCTTCCTGGCCGGTTTGGCCTCGGGCTTCTCCTCTTTCTTGGCCACGATGGCGGCCTTGCTGAATTCCACCTTGCGCGGCCGGGACACCGGGGTATAGCCCTCGGACTTTTGCGCCATGGTATTCCAGTGCTCGATAAAGGCGTCCTTCTGGGGCTTTTTGACGCAGCCCAGGGGTGCGAGCAAGGCCACCGCCGTCACCAGGGCCACACCTGCCCGCCCCATCCGCCGCCATGTCTTGGCAAACCCTCGCATAGTCGTCTCCCATCCCGCCGCACGCGCAGCCGGGCTTGTCATCGGCTCTGGGACTCCTGCCCGTCGTAGGGAAGCTCCAACTTCTGGCCGTTGGCCAGACTTTCCAACGCCACCTTGTCCGGAGTCACGGAAAGCACTTTGTAGCCGCCGCCTTCCAGCGTATCGCCAGCCTGGTATTCATAGCCGTCGATGACGGCCAGCCGGCCCGAGCCCAGCTCCACGTAGCCGGTAAAGCGCGGCATGGCGGCGGATTTCGGCGCCGCCTGCCCATTTGGCAACGGTTTGTCATAAAAAGCAGCCACCTGCCACGGCTTGTCGATGGCTGCCAAAAGCGCCCCATCGATCACACCCGGGGTGGACTGCCGGGCCATGGTCAGGGCATTTTCCAGGATCTGCGCCGCTTGCGGATTCTGCGCCGGGGCCGAAACCCCAGGCGTGCCCCCGGGCCTCTCGCCCAAAAACAGCGAGCCAAGCCCGATAGCGGCCACCAAGCCCGTCGCAATAAGGATATTTTTTTCCCGCCGGGTCATGGCGTCGGCTCCTTGTCCAGGTGTCGGCTCATTGTACGGCCAGCCAGCACTTCAGCGTGTATTCGCGTCCTTCCCGACCGATAAGCGTCGCGGCAGACTCCACCTTGACCAGGGGTCCGTACCCGCCAAGCTCCAACATGAAGCGGCGCATGGACTCGGGCTGGCCCATAAGCCCCAAACGGACGGCCAAAAGCCCGTCCCGGGTCACCGAGGCGGCATCCGGGGACACGGTCACCACCCGCAAACCCAGCGGCGTGGCCATGGCGTCGAACACGGCGGTCAGCCGTCCCACTTCGGCCACAGGCAGCTTGGCCTGGCCGCCCACGGCCCCGACGGCCCGCACCTTGGCCTGGGCATCGGCCAGGGTTTTGACCACCGGTTCGAGCTGCCGGCGATCATCAAGGGCCAGCCGCAGTTCGGCGGTTTTGTCGGTCAGGGCCGCATTGTTTTGGTATTCCGGCACCAAAAAAACCACGAGAAACCCCAGGGCCACGGCCGCACCCACAACCAGGGTGGCCAGAGTGCGGGCCGGCAGGGCTTGTTTGATCTCTGCCAGGGTCATGGCGTGTTCTCCGAAAGCGTAACCGTCAGCACAAACCGCAGGCCCGTGGCCCCGCCGTCGAGCGCTTCAAGCTCGCTGCGTTTGACCGACACCTCTTCAAAGAGCGGGGAGCCTTCCAGGGCCACGCAGTAGCTGGCCAGCATGGAGTCGAACAATCGGGCGTCGCCGGTCACCACGCCCTCAAGCACCAGCCGGGCCACCGGGGCATTGAGATCCTTGGCCCCTTGGGGCGGTTTGGCCCCCGGGGCCTGCTTGGCAAGTGGTTTTTCCGGCGGACCGCACTCCGTGGTCAGCGTCCCCAGGCCGACACCTTCCGGGGCCAGAGACAGAGCCTGTTCCCAGACGCCCACGATGCGGTTGCGCGACGCATAGGCGCGCATGGACTCGACCTTGGTCCGCAGTTCCTGGGATTTTCGGGCCAAAGCGGTGGCATCCAGGCCGCTGCCAAAGGACGCAATCTGGGACACCAGGGCGTCACGGTCCCGCTCCAGGCTGCGCCGCTTGGACACCTCTGCAAAGGAGAACAGGGCCATGGCCGCCAGGACCGCCGCCAGCCCCACCAGAACCGCCTGTTCCAGGAACCGCGAGGCCCGTACCGCCGCCCGTTCCCGGTAGGTGAAAAATGTGCTCGGCGTGATGTCCTGATCGGACAGGGCCAGCCCCACCGCCTGGGAATACACGGCCGGCGGCATCGTGCCGCCAAGCGGCATGTCCGGCGGCAGCGCCCGGCCGGCCAGGACATCCAGGGGTGTGCACGGCAGCCCGATATTGTCGCTGATAAAACCCAGAAACAGCTCGCTGCCGCCAAGCACCCCGGAAACGGTCAGCCGGACCACCGGGTCGTGGCCCAGGGACTCGCGGTAATGCTTGAGCGTCATTTCCACCTGGCGCACCAGCCGCGAGGCCACCGGGCGCAGCATGTCCATGATGTCCTCAAGCTCCAGACCGTACCCCGGGTGGCAGTCGTCAAAGGACAGGCAGCCGTAAATGACGGACTCCAGCAACTCCCGGGCATGGCCGGGTTCGATCGTGATGGCGGCGTTGGCCGGTGCGGCGGGCTGGGGTGCTGCGGCCGGCGCGGGCACCGGTTCGGGTTGCGGCTCGGCATCGAATTCGAGGGTCAGGCCCAGATCGCTTGTGCCCAGGGCGTCAAGATCAAGCACCATCTCTTCCGGGGGCGCCTGCGGCCCGGCCGGTGCCGGTGCGGACGCCGCAGGAGCCGGGCCAGCCGCGCCCTTGCGGGATTCCAGGGCCTCCAGCACGGCCTGCTCCATGCCCGACATGGAGGTCTTTATGACCCGCACGAACATCAGGTCGCCGTTGCTGAAAATTTCCAGGCGCGACCAGTGCTGGCCCACATGCAGGTTGGCCACGGCCCCTGGGGCACCTGCAGCGATGACGCGCCGGCGAAACAGATTCTGGTGGGCAAAGGGTTCCAGCGTGAGGCCGGTGAGCGGGAAGCCGGCCTTGGCGAAATCGTTGTTGATGACCGTTATGGCATCGCGCGGCGTGGTATAGGCCATGGCCCCCAGGCGGGTGACACCCTTTTCGGCGATCTCCCCGCGGCGCTCAAAGTCGAACACCACCCCGGCCTCGTCAAAGCCCATGTCCTTTTTGGCCGTCCAGAAAACCGCATTGTCCACCTGGCGCGAGGCAACCTTGGGAATGGTCACATACTGGAGATTGGCCCGGGCGCTGTGGGCTGCGGCCCAAATTTTCGGCGTCGGTCCAGCGCCGCACAAGTCCGTCAGCGTGCGTTGCAGCAAGGCCACAAACGCCGGGCTGCCCGGCTCCATCCCGACCGGCACCGCCGCCACTTGCGCTCCCAGCACCACAAAGCCGGCGTCATGGCCCCGCAGCTTGACGCACACGATCTCGGCCTGGGAGATGTCCACCCCGACGCAGGTGGTTTTGCCAAACGAAAAGAACCCGGCCCGCTGCCGCACCGGCTTGCTTTTTGCCTTGCCCGCCGGCTTGCTCCGTGCCTTGGCCGCCGGCTTGTCCCCGGCGCTCTCCGCCGGCGTGGCCGCAACGCTCTGCGTGTCTCCAACACCAGCCGCTGGTGTGGCCGCAGCGGTATCCATGTCCATAACAAGATTTGTCAGCGTACCCGCAACGGTGTCCGTACCCGTCGGCGTGGCCGCAGCCTTGTCCAGCGGCGTGGTCGCAGCCGGGTCCAGCGGCGTATCCATAACGATGTCCAACGGCGGTAGCGTGCGCGACGCCAGGGCGAATTCCTCCCCGGGCGGTGCCGGCATCCCGCTCGGCGCCGGCCCGGAAGCGCTCGGCTCCGTGGCAATAGCCTGGCCGGTTTGAGCCGCCTGCCCTGCCGGCTTGCGGATCAGATCCAAAAGCCGCTGGGTCGGCGTGAGTTTGTCTTGCTTGGCCACCGTCGCACTCCCGTCGCTGCCGTCCGTCACACCCAGGCCGCCCGCAGCGACCACACCGTTTCTCCACACCAGGGGCGCAGGCAAAAAAGCCCGCTTCCCGATCAAACCCCTCTTGGGAACAGGCCTTTATCCCTGCAACCGCGTCATCCGAACTACTTCGTCGTGACAAATCCGCCAGCCACGGCCCACCTTGGCCCCACGAAGCTCATGCACTTTGAGGAGCTTGCGCACCGTCTGGTCACTGCATTTGAGCAATCTGGCCACTTCCTGCACCGTGTACGTCTCCTTCACCTCTGCTTGGCGCGTGTGCATCTCGCATCTCTCCTTATCGATAACAAACGATAGCTGCGATGGCGGCCGACCCAAAAAAAACGCCTGCGTTAAGGCGAATACCCGCATTCCAGACGCCTAGCGTTTCACTTTCTTGTTCATTGGCCGCACCTGTTTTACTTCATTAAACTTGGAACGATCCTTCCCATCGCCCCGTTCCCCCGCAAAGCCCGATACGACGCCGTCTGGACTGTCCGGCTCGGGGAGACCACCTCGCTCTCTACAAATTCCATGCCCGGCCTCCCACCGTCGGGGCGATTCCATTTCCAGCCGCTTCCATGCTAGGCATCGCTATCCCGCCCGCAAGGAGCGCCGGCCCATGGCCCAACTCGATGCCTTTTTCAAGATGCTCAAAGACACCGGTGCCTCGGACCTGCACATGGCCAGCGGCTCCCAGCCCATGCTGCGCATAAGCGGCCGGCTGGAACGCATCAAATACAAGACGCTCGAAGAAGACGAATTAAAAGCCCTGCTCTACGAAATCGCCCCGGAACGCCTCGTTTCCGTCTTTGAAACCACCGGCGACCTGGATTTCGCCCACACCGTGCCGGGCGTGGGGCGGCTGCGCTGCAACTACTTTCGCCAGGAACGCGGCGTGGCCGCCGCCTTTCGGGCCATCCCCGAAAACGTGCCCACCCTGGCCGAACTCAATCTGCCGGGTATCCTTGGCGAACTGGCCATGCGCCCCAAGGGCCTCATTCTCGTCACCGGCCCCACCGGCTCGGGCAAATCCACCACCCTGGCCGCCATGCTGCGCCACGCCGCCGACAACCGGCGCGACCACATCATCACCATCGAAGACCCCATCGAATTCGTGCACACCTCGTCGAACTGCCTGGTCAACCAGCGCGAGGTCGGCCGGGACACCCGCTCCTTTGCCACGGCCCTGCGCGGGGCCTTGCGCGAAGACCCGGACATCATCCTCGTGGGCGAAATGCGCGACCTGGAAACCATCGAACTGGCGCTGGAAGCAGCCGAAACCGGCCATCTCGTGCTCTCCACCCTGCACACAGTCTCGGCGGCCAAGACCATCGACCGGATCATCGACGTCTTCCCCGGCGACCGGCAGGCGCAAATCCGCTCGGCCCTGTCGGAATCGCTGTCCGCCGTCGTCTCCCAGACCCTGCTCAAACGCGCCGACGCCCCGGGCCGGGTGCTGGCCATGGAACTGCTGCTGGCCACCACCGCCGTGCGCAACCTCATCCGCGAAAATAAGATTTTCCAGATTCCCTCCATCCTGGAAACCAGCAAGTCCCACGGTATGCGCACCTTGGACGACTGCTTGGAGGAACTGCTGGCCAATGGCCGCATCGCCCCCACCGACGCCTGGAGAAACGCCGTCAATAAGACCCGTTTCGCCGCCAGCGCACCCCAATCGCCGGCCGAGGCCTAAGCACGCTATGCCGCGCCGCATCCTTGATACCTTGGCGGGAGCCGCCCTGGAGCAGGCACCTGCGGCTTCGGATTTCCTTTTTACGGCCGGTGCGCTGCCTGGAGCACTCATCGATGGCGCGTTTACGCCGCTGACCCTGCCGGGCCAAAGCGCGCCGCTGACTCCCCACCAGACCGGGCTGCTGGCCCGGGGACTGCTCGGCGACGCCTGGGGACTGGTCACCGATCTGCGCCGCCGGGGCAGCTGCGACGTCAGCTACCGCCATGTGAGCGGCACGCGTTTTCGGGCCAACATCCACCGGGCCGGCGGCAGCATCGGCATCATCCTGCGCCGCCTGCCCACCACCCCGGCCAGCCTGGAGAGCCTGGGCCTGCCGCCGGTGCTGTCCCGACTGACCGCCCTGGCCGACGGGCTGGTGCTGGTGGTCGGGGCCACGGGTTCGGGCAAATCCACCACCCTGGCCGCCCTGGCCACCGCCATCCTGGCTGCCCGGCCGGTCCATGTGGTGACGCTGGAAGACCCCATCGAGTGCCTGCTGCCGCCGGGCCGGGGACTGGTCAGCCAGCGCGAACTGGGCACTGATTTCCCAAGCTTTGCCGAGGGGCTGCGCGCCTCCCTGCGCCAGGCGCCCCATGTCATCGTCCTTGGCGAGGCCCGGGACCGCGACACCGTGGACGCTGCCCTGGCCGCCGCCGAAACCGGCCATCTGGTCCTGGCCACCCTGCACACCGCCGACTGTGCCGGGGCCATCGAACGTTTGCTGGCCTTTTTCGGTGCCGCCGAGGAAAAGCTCGCCCGCAACCGGCTGGCCGGCTGCCTGCGCTATGTCGTGGCCCAGCGCCTGTTGCCGCGCCTGGGCGGCGGCCGCGTGGCCTCGGTGGAAGTGCTCTATGCCAACCTGCGGCTGCGCGAACGCCTCGCTTCCGGCCAGGACGCCGGCCTCGGGTTTGCCGACATCATCGAGCAGGGCGGGCCGCATGGCATGGTGGGCTTTGACGCCGCAACCGCCGCCCTCTACGCCGCCGGGCTGGTCAGCCTGGAAGCGGCCCTGGCCAAGGCCTCGGACCGGGCCGCCCTGGCCCGGGCCCTGGACGCCGTCAAAGTCGGGCGTGGCCTGCCCGTCTCCGACATCACCGGCCTGTCCCTGGAGAGGCCGGCATGAACGCGCCGACCGTCGTCATTGCCTGCCCCTGCGGCGGCCACAGCCTGACGCTCCCGGCCGACAAGCTGCCTGTGGGCGGCCGGGCCGCCTTTGTCTGTCCGGTCTGCCGGGTCCGGCGCTCGGTGGTTCGCACCCGGGCCGGCGTGGAAATCGACGGCCAGCCGACAGCAGGCCTTGCCGGAGACGCTCCCCTGGCAGGGAAACCGTCGCCAAGCGCTGCCCCGCCAACCGCCCGCATCGCCCTGGCCCTTGTCGCCGATGCCGGATGGCGCGAGGCGCTCGCCGCCGCGCTGCCGCCGGGCTGGCATGTCCTGGCCCCGGAAACCGCCCCGCAAGCCGTGGTCGATTTCCAGGCCCACGCCCCGGGGCTGGTCCTGGCCGACGACAGCGCCCCGGCCCTCGCCGTGGCCGCAGTCGTCGCCGCCCTGCCCGGCAGCCACCGCGAAAGCCTCGTGCTGCTGGCCCTGGTCCCGGCCCCGGAGGCCGATCCGCTCACCACCTTTGCCTGCAGCGCCGATGCGGTTCTTGACAGCCGCGACACTGCCGATCTGGCCGAACGCCTGCGGGCCGCCTTTGACCGGGCTGCCAGCCTGCCGTCGCTTTTCACCGAGGGGCGCGGCTGACCATGGACCGCATCACCGCCCTGCTCGTCCATCCCGATCCCGCGGTTCGCACCGCCCTTCGGGAACAACTCGCCACCGTGGATTTCATCCGGGTGTTGGGCGAGGCGGCCGATGCCTACGAGGCTTCGGAACTGTTGCGTGCCATTCCCTACGGCCTGCTTTTTTGCGGGGTGGAGCTTGGCGGCGAGGTGGGAGGCTTTGAACTGGCCGAAGCCCTGGCCGCGGCCAAACGCCAACCCGGACTGGTCTTTATCGCCGACGACGAAGCCCGGGCCTTTCGGGCCTTCGAGCTTGGGGCGGCCGATTATCTGCTGTGGCCTTTTACGCCCCAGCGCTTCGCCCAGACACTTGAGCGTCTGGCCCGGTTCCGGCCGGCCTTTCGCGAAGCCCCGGCCCCGGAATGGCGGGCGACCTCGGCCCCGCGCGACGACGACGATGCGGCCGATGACGAGGAAACCGTGCGCCTGCCCCTGGAAGAAGACGAAGAGGACCGCTTCCTCTCGGCCCTGCGCCAGGCCTGGGATATCCGCCACGAACGGCCCGTGGACATCGAAAAGCTGCCCATCACCCTCGACGGGCGCACCATTTTGCTCCCCTACACCCAGATCCTTTTTATCGAGGCCTACGAGGACTATTCCTTTGTGCACACTGCCGCTCAAAAGCTCCTCACCTCGTATCGCCTTAAAAACCTTGAAGAACGGCTGCGGCCCCACCGTTTTTTCCGGGTGCATCGCAAGTATCTGGTCAACCTCGATCAAGTGACCGAAATCGCCACCCTGCCCGGCGGCAATTTCATGCTGCGAACGGCCGGCAAAACCCGCATCGAGCTGCCAATAGGGCGTCGCCGCATTGGCGAACTCAAGCAGATTCTCGGACTGTAACGGCCATGCGACACTGCCAAGGAGAAGAACGATGACGCCGACCGGAACGCTGGATGCCCTGCTCGTGGAACAACGGGTATTTCGGCCGGCCCCGGCCACGATCATCGAGGCCAACGTCAAACCCCACGATCTGGCCGAAGCAACTGCCCTGGCAGCGGCCGACCCTCTGGCCTATTGGGAAAAGGCCGCCCTGGAACTGGAGTGGCACCGCAAATGGGACGCGGTCCTCGACGACTCCGACGCGCCCTTTTACCGCTGGTTCCCGGGTGCCCAGGGCAACATCGCCCACAACGCCCTGGACCGGCATGTCCACGCCTGGACCAAAAACAAATTGGCGCTCATCTGGGAGGGCGAGGCCGGGGATTGCCGCAAATTCACCTATTTTGAGCTCTACCGCGAGGTCAACCGGCTGGCCGGGGCCTTGCGCGCCCTGGGGGTCACGCGCGGGGACCGGGTGTGTCTGTATCTGCCGCCCATTCCCGAGACGGTTGTGGCCATGCTGGCAGCGGCCAAGATCGGGGCGGTGCATGTGTTCGTCTTTGCCGGCATGTCGGCCAAGGTCTTGCGCGAACGCATAAACGACTGCCGGGCCAAGGTGCTTATCACGGCTGATGGCTTCTACCGGGGCGGGCGGCTCATCAATTTAAAGACCGTGGTGGATGAGGCCCTGGCCGGCGTGCGCAGCGACGCGGCCGAAACGGTGGTCATCGTGCGGCGCAGTGGTGATGACATCGACATGCAGGAGCCGCGCGACCTCTACTACCATGATCTGCTGCGCCAGGAATCGCCCGAGGCCGCCACGGAAATCATGGAAGCCGACGATCCGCTGTTTTGGCTGCACACCTCCGGCGCTTCCGGCAAGCCAAAGGCGGTCATCCACGGCCACGGCGGCTATATGGTCGGGGCGCACCACACCTTTCGCACCGTCTTTGACATAAAGCCCACCGACATCCATTTCTGCACCGCCGATCCCGGCTGGATCACCGGCCACACCTACGGCGTCTACGGGCCGCTTTTAACCGGAGCCACGGTCATCCTCTACGAAGGCCATCCGCTCTATCCCCAGGCCGACCGCCTGCCGAGCATCATCGAACGCTACGGGGCCACGATTTTTTACGCCACGCCGACACTCATTCGCATGCTCATGCGCTACGGGCCACAGTATCCCAAAAAGCGCGACCTCTCGACCCTGCGCCTGCTCGGCAGCGTGGGCGAACCGCTCGGAGCCGAGGCCTGGATGTGGTTTTACAAGCATTTCGGCGAATCCAAGTGCCCGCTGCTCGACACCTGGTGGCAGACCGAGACAGGCATGGCCATGATTTCGCCCATGCCGATTTCGGTTTTAAAGCCCGGTTCGGTGGGCAAGGCGCTCCCTGGCATCGACGCCGATGTGGTGGACGCGGCCGGGCACAGCGTACCGCCTGGGCAGGGCGGCTTTCTGGTGATCAAAAAGCCCTGGCCGGGAATGCTTCTTGGCCTTGAAGGCGACGCGGCCGGCTATGTGTCGACGTATTGGGAGCAGATTCCGGGCCTGTATTTCGCCGGCGACGTGGCCCGGCGCGACGAGGACGGCTATTTCTGGATGCAGGGCCGGGCCGACGAGGTGTTAAACATCGCCGGCCACCGGGTGGGCACGGCCGAAGTGGAGGCGGCGCTGACATCGCACCGCTTTGTCAGCGAAGCAGCGGTGATCGGCCTGCCGGATAAGATCAAGGGCGAGGTGGCCAAAGCGTTTGTCATCCCCGACCCCGGCTGGGTGGAGGCGTTTGCCGACGCCGACGCCTTTGGCGCGGAGTTGCGCAGCCACGTGCGCCGCGAACTCGGCCCGATTGTGGTGCTGCGCGCCGTTGAGTTGCGCGATACCCTGCCCCGGACCAGGAGCGGCAAGATTTTGAGAAGGCAGCTGCGGGCAGAGGAGTTGGGGGAGGGGGTGGAAGGCATCACTGCGACTGACGATTGAAAGTGCAGTTGCTTTTTTCTAGCGAGGCCCAGACCGTCCTCGGGTAGCGCGGCCGAAGCGCCGCCCGCACTATCGACGCCGCCTTGTACCGGATCGCGCCCGCTCGCCGCACCGTCGCCTCCCATCCCACGCAAAAAGGCCGCAACCCGGTCCAGCCAACGCATCCTGTCTTCCAGGATGCCGCCAAACCCGGTTGCGGCCTTGAAAAAATCCCCCGATCATGCCCCGCCCCTCGCTCCCTGCGCAGGGGTCCGGGGGGAGCATCCCCCCGGCGGGGTTTGGGGCAGCGCCCCAATCTTGACTCGTCCGTCTTATCCCGCCCCCTAGGGCGACGCGGAGGTTCCCCGATAGGTCGGCGACTTCTCGATCAAATCCGTTAACAACAGCACCATGGACAAATCGCGCTTGTTGTCCGGTGTGACAGCCGAAAGAACATAATCTTTGAGTGACGCGCCGGTGGTCGGCAGATCCTGGGGACCGCCCTGCTTGGCGTTATGGACCGATTCCATGAAAGACAACAGTAAATAGGGCCAAACATCATCGTAATAGAGGTGGTAGTCCAGAATCTCCTTGATTTTAAGGATCGCGTACAGAATGTTCTCGATCTCCCGATAATCCCTGGTCCATAAATCCCGGTCGCTGATGTGCGGCCGGCGGGGGGACAGCTCGGTGTCCAATGCTTCCCGGTACGGCCTGCTCGGCAGTCGGCGAGGTTGAAATTGCAGTATCTGAGCCATATGCCTTTCTCCCTGGCGGCAATGTGGTCCGGCGGTCCTGCCAGACTCACGCGTGTACCTCCCTCTTCGGTCGCTTTCCGGATTCCTTTAGCTCCCAAATGGATAGTTTGTAACGATGCCAATCGCCCAAACGCATTGAAACAAACGATTTCACGCCCGCCCAGGCCCCAGGTAAAAGGGTGCAATTCAAACCTTTCACCCGGAGGATGCCATGAGCGACGCGGCCCATACGGCCATGTGGGAACGGCTTGATCTGGACATCGAAGCCCACGACGCCCTGCTGGCGGTCTTGGGGAAATTTTACGGCGATATCTACTTGGCCCAGGAAGGCCGGCTCAAGGGCGCGGAGTACCTCGATTTCGTCCTCTCGGAAGTCCATGGCCTGCGCATAAAGGAATTGCAGGACGCCAAGGCCGCCGGGAAAAAGATCGTGGGCACCTTTTGCGTGTTCGTGCCCGAAGAGCTGACCCTGGCCGCCGGGGCCGTGCAGGTGGGGCTTTGCGCCGGGGCCAAGGCCGGCACCGAACTGGCCGAGACGTTGGTGCCGCGAAACACCTGCGATCTCATCAAATCCTTTATCGGCTTCAAGCTGGCCCGCATCTGCCCCTATACCGAATCCTGCGACCTGATCGTCGGCGAGACCACCTGCGACGGCAAGAAAAAGGCCTACGAGGCCTTTGGCGAACACGTCCCCATGCACGTGATGGAAGTGCCCCAGTGCAAGGCCCCGTGCGACCGCACGCTCTTTCGCGCCGAGCTCGTGCGCTACAAAGAGGCTCTGGAGCAGCTCACCGGCCAGACCATCACCGCCGAAGCTCTGGCCGAGGCCACCAAAGTCGTCAATGCCAAGCGCCGGGCCTTGCAGCGTCTGGCCGCCCTGCGCGCCGCCGAGCCGGCCCCCATTTCCGGCCGCGACGCCCTGCTCGTCAACCAGATCAGCTTCTACGACGACCCGGTGCGCTTTACCGCCAAAATAAACGAACTCTGCGACGAGATCGAAGCCCGCATCACTAAAGGCCAAGGCGTTGCCCCGGCCAAGACCCCGCGCCTGCTCCTGGCCGGCTGCCCCATGGCCGTGCCCAACTGGAAGCTGCCCTATCTGATCGAAAGCTCCGGCGCAGTCATCGTTGGCGAGGAATCCTGCATCGGCGCGCGCAACACCCGCGACTGCACCGACGAAACGCCGGGGAACCTCGACGCCATGCTCGACGCCCTGTGCGACCGCTATATGAAAATCGACTGCGCCTGCTTTACGCCCAATACCGAGCGTCTGGACAATATCGCCGCCATGGCCCGGGATCTCAAGGCCGATGGCGTCATCCACTACGGTTTGCTGTTTTGCCAGCCCTATGCCCATGAGGCCATGAAAGTGGGCAAGGCCATGGACGCCGCCGGCATTCCCTACCTGTCCATCGAGACGGATTACGGCATGGAAGACGCCGGCCAGCTCAAAACCCGGGTGGAAGCCTTTGTGGAGACCCTGGCATGACGGAATATGCGGGCCTGGACATCGGCTCGCGCAGCATCAAGCTGGTGGTGCGACGGGGGGGCGCGGTGGCGTCCTCCCGCCGCCTGCCAACGACCTTTGATCCGCTGGGGCAGCTGGAAAAGCTCTTTGCCCACGGTGTGCCCGAGCGCCTGGCCGTCACCGGCTACGGCCGGGAACTGGCCCGGGAGCGCTACCCCCAGGCCCGCGCCCTGACCGAAATAAAAGCCCACGCCCTGGGTGCCGGGAGCCTTTTCCCCCAGGCGGCGACGCTGCTCGACATCGGCGGCCAGGACACCAAGGCCGTGGCGCTGCTCCCGGGCGGCAAGGTCGGGCGTTTTGAAATGAACGACCGCTGCGCCGCCGGCACCGGCAAATTCCTGGAATATACAGCCACGGTCTTTGGCCTGTCGGTTGCGGACTTCGGCCGGCTGGCCCTGACCGGTAACGACGCCCCGCTCATCAGTTCCATGTGCACGGTCTTTGCCGAGACCGAGGCAACGACGCTCATGGCCCGGGGCGTGTCCCCGGCCAACATAGCCCTGGGGCTGCACCGCGCCGTGGTGGCGCGCACCATGGCCATGCTCGGCCGGGTGGGGCTGACCGCGCCGCTGGTCTTTGTGGGCGGGGTGGCGCGCAACCCGTGCATCGTTCGTCTGTTGGCCGACGCTCTGGGCCAGGAGCCGCTGCTCCCGGCCGAACCGGACCTGACCGGGGCGCTCGGCGCGGCCCTGTGGCTGGAAACGACGGCGGCCTGAACCCGCGCAGTCCGCCCACTGCCCCCCCGGTCGGCCCCTGCCCGCGCCAGTCCACCCCTGCCTGCCGGTCCAAATCTACCCGCCGGTCGGCCCCGCCCGCGCTGGTCCGACGCTGCCAGCCGGTCGGCCCCTGCCCGCGCTGGTCCAATCCCTTCCGCGACGGTCCAACGCTGCAGCGGGTCAGCCGCTGCCCACACAGGCCCAACGCTCCCCGCCGGTCGGCCTCTCTGTCTGTACAGGTCCGATCCTGCCCGCGCCGGCCCAACCCGGTCTGCAGCCGCCTGCCGACCGGCATCCATCAAAACAAGTAACCATCCAGATTTATTAGAACTTACAAAAATCAAACCGTGTAACCCAATTCCACAAGCAGCCGACAGGACTCTTGCCGGACCAATTAGTTTCCATGAACAATAATTTATAATTTGTAACTTGTTTTACCGTTTGACCCGGCGTACCTCGTTGCCATGACAACTTCCGGTACGCCGCCGGAGGTTGCCGGTGCCTCGATGGCAGTTCGCTTGATCCTGCCTGATTTCCTGGAGGAAGGACGTATGAAAAAGTTTGGATGTCTCGCTTTGACCGCTTCGCTGCTTTTCGGAGCAGCCGCTGTGGCCGGGGCCGCCACCGAAGTCAAAATGACTGGTGACGCCCGCGTGTATGGCAATTTCTTTAGCGCGCGCAACTTCACCGGCTGGAACAAGGCCGGAACCAAGACCGAGGATTCCTTTGAAATCTGGGAACGCTTCCGCTTGCGTTCCGATTTCATCGCCAACGAAGGCGTGAAATTCCGTCTGGGCATCAAGGTGGAAGACACCTGGGGCCATGGAACCTTCACCGCCGCCAACCCGGAAACCTCCATACAGGTCGATCTGGCCTATCTGCAGTTCAAGGTTCCCGGTTGCCAGGACATCGAAGTGACCGCCGGTTTGCAGGACGTGAACCTGCCCCAGAGCGGCCTGTTCTTCGGAAGCCCGGTCTGGAGCGACAAGATGGCCGCCTTGACCATCAAAGCGCCGCTCATTGACAACACCCTGTCGATCATGACCGGCTTTGGCCGTCTGATTGACACCAACCGCACCTACGACAACACGACCACCCAGGTGGCCGACGAGTTGGACGCCTATTTCCTGGCCCTGCCCGTCACCCTGGAAGGCTTTAAGGCCACCCCCTGGGGCATGGTCGCCGTGGCCGGCCGCAACGCCAACTACGGCTTCAAGGACACCACCGACACGGTGGATACCGGCAACAGCTTTGCCAACACCCTGGTCTCGGCCGGCAGCTCGGCCAATATGACCAGCAACTACGGCACGGGCCGCTGGAAGAACGGCCAGAACCCCTACTACTGGGTCGGCGGCGCGTTTGAAGTGACCGCCCTTGACCCGGTACGCTTCTATGCCGACGTCATCTACGGAGCCGGCGCAACAGGCGACACCAAGGGTGCCAAGCGCGAAGGCTGGATGGTTGACGGCGGTGCGGAATACACCGGCCTGGACATGGTTACCCCGCAGGTCTTTGCCTTCTGGTCCACGGGCGAGGACAAGTCCACGTCCAACGGTTCCGAGCGGATGCCCTACATGCGCTCCACCTGGGGACCGGGCAACAGCTTCCTGTTCGACGACAGCCAGGAACTCGGCAAGGGTTCCAACATGTACGTGTCGCCGGTGGGCAACTACGGCATCGGTGCTTCGCTTAATAAGATGTCGTTTCTCCAAGACCTGTCCCACCGCCTGACCTTCGTCTACCTGCGCGGCAACAACTCGGCCCGGGCCATCCGGTATGCCCGCAACACGTTTGCCAACGACTACTTCACCATGGGCCACGACCTGACCACCAACGAATACCTCATGGGCCTGAACTTCGACACGAAGTACATGATCTATGAAAACCTCGCTGCGGTCATGGAAACGGGCTGGGCCCATGGCCAGTTCCAGGAAAGCGTCTGGGGCCATCGCCTGGTGCATCAGGCCAGCGAGAACGGCAACAACGCCTGGAAGGTGGCGCTTGGCCTGACCTATAAGTTCTAGCGAACAGATTGCCATCGGCGCATCAAAGGGGGGCCTTTCGGCCCCCCTTTTTTTGGGCGCGTCCGGTCAGGCGCACCAAAAAAAACGGGGGGACAGCGCCCCCCCGTTTAAGCCAAACAGTCTGCCGGCAGCCACGGCAGAAACCAACGCGCTCTATTCGAATTCAAGCTCCAGATCGGTTTCACAGAAATCGAACTTGGCGGCCTTTGTTTCCGAGCCGTCCGCATAGACCACTTTGATCCACTGTTCGCAATCCTGGGTATTGGTGTGGCCGGCCCATACCAGCTTGGCTGTGGCTCCTGGCTTTATCATAGTGCCAACATCAAAGGAACCCCACTTGCCACCAGCCTCCTTGACCAGCACTTTTGTAATGCCGACACTCGTTTTGTTATGAACCTTGAAGGAATAATCATCTGCCGCAACAGCAATACCTTGAAAGGCAAAGAAGGACACAACAAGCAAAAGAATACATTTTTGAGACCAGCGCATTTTAGAAAACAAAGTAAACTCCTTTCCTTAGTTACTATGACAATTATGCCCAAGTTCGCCTTCGCCAAATGCCAAATCACAATAAAAAACGGTAACACATTTTTATATTGTAACGACTCCATTAAATTCGTCAACCCACCCGCTCCCCCTCACCAGCACCGCTCGGCACCCTGTACAAAGCAAGCGGCGCGTACCACAGCCACCACCTGCCAAACCGCTGCACCGATCCAGTCGCCACACCAATATTTACGGTCAAATCGTCCCGATGCCACCCCCTGGGCCGGCGACCGCACGGCGGGTTTAGGAGCAGCCCCAAAAGGCCGCTTCCATCTTCCCGCCCCGCACTCCCCGGCCGCCGGGGCATCTTCCCGGACCAGGGGATTGGCGCTATACTGCCGCACGGCCCGGCCGAGGCGACATGGCCGGTGGCGACAGTTGACGCCGCGCCCCGGGCAACGCACACTGCGTCAGACCGCCCTGCCGGCGGCCGCGTCCCCATCGCCAGCCAAGGAGGTTTCCCAATGTCCAAGCAAGTCGTTGTCGCCGAAGGTTCCTCGCCGCCCATCGGCCCCTATTCCCTCGGCGTGTGGGCCGGTGATCTGCTCTTCGTCTCGGGCCAGACCCCCATCGATCCGGCCACCGGGGCGGTGGTCCCCGGCTCGGTGACGGACCAGGCGCACCAGACCATCAAAAACGTCCGCACCGTCCTTACAGCCGCCGGCCTGACCCTGGACAATGTGGTCAAAGCCACGCTGTTCATTAAAGACATGGACAATTTTGCGGCCATAAACGAAGTCTACGCCAGCTATTTCGCCCAGCCCTACCCGGCGCGTTCCTGCGTCGAGGTGGCCAGACTCCCCCGGGACGTGCTGGTCGAGCTTGAGGTCGTGGCCGCGCGCTAGTGCCGCGTTTGCGAAATTGCCACTATGGTCTGCATAGCGGTAAAATACTTAATTTACTGCACTTATTTACAAAAAACATAAATGTTTTTTGTGAACGCTACGCTAGAACGTGACTTTGCGGGCCTGCCCGTAACATTTCGACCGCACAGATGGAGGCGGGGAGGTTTGATGGACGAGACGAATAATGCCGCGCCCGAGTCGGGGGGCAAGCGGTTTCGCGCGGCCCGGATTTTTTCCGTGCCCGATGATGTCAAATTTCTCGACACCTTGGAGCTGACCCGGCTCTCCGAGGCTTTTTCCGCTTGGACGACCCGGGCCGGACGGCCGGATGTGGCGGTTTCACGCAACCGGGTGCGGCTGATTTATCTCATGCTGCGCCACACCGGGGCGCGCCTGGGCGAGGTGCTGGCCGTTAACGACCGCAGCGACGTCAATCTGGAAAACCTGTCGGTGATGCTGGGCGGCGGCGAGGAAGGGCCGGGCCGCGAGGTGCAGATTCCGGCGGAACTGGGCGAAGCCCTGGCCGCCGTCTTTGACGATCCGGCCTACGCCAGCCTTCGCGGGGGGCTTTTTCGCCTGGACCAGGGCCATGTGCGGCGCAAATTCTACGAACGGGCCGAGGAATGCGGCTTCACCAAGGAGCTGGTCAACCCCAGCACCATCCGCCGCTCCCGGGCCGTGGAACTGTTGCGCGACGATGTGCCCCTGCCCGTGGTCCAGCGCATCCTGGGCCATTCCACCGCGGATTTGACCGCCGCCTTTCTCCATCTGCCCGAAGATCAACGGCGCAAGGTGGAGCGCCAAGTGCTCACCCGGGAAACCCGGCGCACCAGCGCCCGAAACGCCTTTTTCGGCCGGGTGGCCCGGGTGCAGCGCGGCGACATCCAGTCCATCGTCACCGTCGAAAGCCTGGGCGGCCATGCCGTCAGCTCGATTATCACCAACGAGAGCCTCAAAAACCTGGGTGTTACCGAAGGCAGCTTCGTCACCGCCGAGATCAAGGCTCCCTGGGTGGTGCTGGAGGCTGCCGTCGATATGCCGCGCTCCACAGCCGGCAACCGCTTCCTGGGCGATGTGGAGCTGATCCGCCTGGGTGAACTGACCAGCGAGGTCATCGTGGCTCTGTCCGACGACACCCGGCTGTGTGCGGTCATAACGACCCAAAGCGCCCGGGAGCTGGCCTTGGCCGAGGGACAGAAAGTCTGGGCCATGTTTACCGCCTTCGCCGTGGTGCTCCACGTGGAGTAGGCCGCAGCGGCAGGCGCAAACCGGAGTGGGCCATGAAAAAATGCATCGTGTGCCTGGACGGCTCCCAGCCGTCGTTTCGCGCCCTGGAACGGGCCTTGGACGAGGCCGGCTGCGGCGTGGCCGATATCCTGGCCGTCACCGTGGTCGAGGCGCTGACTTTTTTCGATTGCAGCGCCACCGACTGCGACAAGGCCTTCGCCACCATCCTGCGCGAGCCGAAAAAGATCCTGGCCGAAGCCGAGGAGATCGCCCGTTCCCGGGGCGTGACCATCCGCACCCGCTACGAACCGGGCCGCCCGGCCGAAACCGTGGCCCGCATCGCCCGGGAAGAAGGGGCCGCCGAAGTCTTTATCGGCAGCCGGGGCAAGGACGACGTGGAAAATATGCTGCTGGGCAGCGTGTCCATGCGGCTGGTGCAGATCGCACCCTGCACGGTGGTGGTGGTGCGCTAACGCGCTAGCCGCAGCGCCTTAAAACGTCAGCCGCAGCCCGACAGACAGGGCCATATCCGAGCGCGCGCCCCCGGCCAGACCGTCAAAGCGGGCGTTTATGGCCCGGCCGGCCGCACCGCCAAGGGTCAGCCCGGCCCCGAACCGGGCCTGATCACGATCCGAAGCGCCGCCGGAAACGGCAAATTGCTCCTGCGGCGCGCCGGCAAAGGCCGCCCGGACCAGCGGTGCCGTGTCGCCGTATTCGTGCCGCCAGCCGCCCCAGATGTCCGGCGTAAGTGTCCATCCCCCCACTTCAAAAGCCTTTTGCAGCCGCAGCCCCAGCACCGAGGCCAGGGACGTGCTGTCACTGGCCGGGAAAGCCAGATTGGCCGCCCCGGCCCCGGATTCGCCGTAGGCGTTGCGGTGCAGGCCCAGGTATTGGGCCTCGACAAACGGCTCGGCCACCAGGGCGTTCCCCAATTCCACCGTGCGCCCGGCCCGCAGATAGGCCAACAGCTCCTGCATGGTGCTTTGGCTTGCGGCCGTACTTGACCAGACCGCCCGCTCGGTATGCAGCCGGTGCGCGCCGTAGGCAACCATGGCGTCCAGGCTGTACGGGGCGAAATCCAGGGAAACATACGGCCCAACGCGCCAGATATGGTCGTCGCTGGTCCCTGTGCCGCCGTAAAAATCGGCCCGCGACCAGGCATAGCCGCCAACCAGTCCCAGCCGCACACCGGGATACGCCCGGACGCCGACCCCGCCCATGGCCCCGGTCAGGGAACTGGCGTAGCCCGGGGCGTCGCCGCTGGCCATCCCCTGGCCCTTGGCCCCGTAGACCGAGGCAAAGACTTCCACCGGGCCTTCAACGGCCAGCCCCGGCCCGCCTGCGTTCGCCGCCGGCAGGGCCGCCTGCAGGGGGCTTACCCCAAAGGCCGCCCGCCCGGCAGCGGCAGACTGGCCCAGGTCGGCCAGATCGGGCAGGCCCGGAGACTGGTCGGCAAAGCCCGTCGGGGCCAGCCCCCCGGCCCCGACGACAGGCCCCGTCGCTCCCCGAAGCCCGCCCATGCGGGCGGCAAAGGCGCTGCTAAAGGCCGAGGCCGCGTCCACCGACAGCACCATGGCCCGGGTCTGGGGGCCGGGCATAAGCCGCGCCGTCAGGCCGGCCGGGTCGCCGGACTGATCCAGCAGACCAATAAGCCCTTCCATGGCCGGATTGACCGTCGTGGTGATGCCGTCGAGAGCCGCACCCAGGGACGGGTTGGCAGCAGACCGGGTGTACCAGCCCAGGTCGCGAAGCCCGGTCACGGTCAGGTTGGACCCATCCGAGGTGGAGGAAAAGCGCACCATGGGCAGATTGCTGGAAACGGCCGGCCCGGCGGCCGGCCCGGCCAGGGAACCGGCCTCGATGAGCCGGTAGGACTGGCCGTTGGCCACATAGCCGGACGTATCAAAGGTCAGGGCCAGGGCGGTGTCGCCCCCCAGGCGCACGGACTCGACCCCTGCCACCGACACGGGCGAGATCCCCAGGGGCGAGAGGCTAAAGGCCAGGGTGGACGCCCCGGACGTGGTCAGGCTGTCAACGCCGGCCCCCAGGTCGATGCGGCCGGAAACCCTGCCGCCGAGCACCTCCAGCCGGTCGTTGCCGCCAGCGGTCTGGACAGCGTACGCGCCGCCGGCCAGGCTCCCGGAAGTGACGATGGTCGTATCCCCGGCGTCGGCCCGAACGGCCGTGCCCGGCGAAGCAATGGTCCCAGGATTATCGAGCCTGTTGCCAGGGCCATACGCTTCGGCCATGGCCCCGGCACTTGGCGCCTGGCCCAGGAAAAGGACGGCCACGTTTTCGGTGCCGGCCAGACCGAACTTGGCCGTGGTTGCGCCGGTGATGGTGCCGCTGTTGGTGACGCTATAGCCGGGCGAAGAGATAAGCAGCCCCTGGCCGCCCGAGACGACGGCCCCGGCCCCGATGGCAACCGTATCGCCGCGCGGCTGAAACGAGCGGCCGGCCCAGAGGGTGTCCAGATTGCCGGTGACGGCAAAATCACCGGACCCGTTGCCGGCAGTGTAGAGATACGAGGTCAGGGAATAGATGGCATAGACTGAATATCTTGAGCTACCGGGCAGAATAAATTCCGACAGGCCCTGAATGTCGGCCAGGGTGTCGCCGTGGCCCCAGCGGTAGGTGTAGCCGAGCTGGGTCCAGGGGAAATGGCTCGCGCCGTAGGCCGAGGCTTCCCAGTTGGCGTAGTAGGCGGTGAAATTGGCAAAGGCCGCGTCACTCATGCCGGCCGGGCGGACGAAGGCGGCGGCGCTGCCAAGGGAAGTCGGCTGTGTGGCGATGGACGGGTCTTTGGTCGGCCGCTGGATGGAATCGAGGCTCGGCGTGACGAGCATCTCGACGATGGTGTCGTTGCTGTTGGAAGCCGGCATGCCCAAAGCCTGGGACGTCGCCAGCTTGGCGTCGGCCGCCGTGACGCCCGTTTGCGACCAGTAGGATTTCAGTTCGCCGCCAACGGTCACCCAGGTGGCGCTGGAACTGGCGGAGCCATACACGCTCATGGTTTTGCCGGGGTAGGCGCTGGTGTAATAGGATGATTTGGTGAAGGTGGCGGCCACCACCTTGCCGTCCACGTAGGTGTTGCCATCGCCGGTCCCGGCCCCGGTGATGACTTTGAGATTCCTCACCGTCCAGGGTCCGGGGTTGGCGGCGTTGGCCCGGGCCTCGGCCACGGCCGCATCATAGGCGTCGTCGGCTGCGGCAGGGGAGCCGCCCAAGCCAACCAGCAGGAGCACCAGGACAAGCACGGGAAAAGACCGTCGCAATGCTCTCGGGTCAGGCATGGGACACTCCTTGCGGCCGGATGGTGATAATTTTTTCCTGTTAGTTCAATCACCTCCAGGAGTCAAGCACCCTGCAGTTTCTTTGGCCCCTGACCGCCACGCCGCAACGGCCGGGCGGCCCCCCCAAAAAATGCGCCCGCCCCGAAATCCTCGGGGCGGGCGCTGGAAACGCATTCTGGTCCCGGCGTGGCCTAGAACCGGTCCTGGACGCCCATGGGGTCTTTAAACTCCTGGTCGGGCTGTCCGGGCAGCTTCTTGGTGCCCCGGCCTTCCAGGTACTTGGACAGTTCCAGATCGACCTTTATGGGCACGTCGATGCCGGCCTTGGTCAGAATCTGGCGCAGATAGGCCTCGGCCTTTATGGCAAAAGCAATGGAGTCGCCCAAAACGCGCATGGCTTCGGTGGGGTTGTGAAAGCCCATGGAGTTTTCCGCGCCAATATACAGCGAGCGGTAGAAGGCTTCCTCGTAGTAGTCCTTGGCCTTGTCGTAAAGGGCCTGGTCAAAGGTCTTGCCGTCTTGCCTGGCCTTGTGCACGGCCTCAAACAGCTTGGCCGTGGCAGCGGTGGCGTTGCCGGCCCGAATCTGCAGCGAGACGGTGCGGTCCTGGATGGTGGTCACCTGCTGCTTGAGCCACTCCGGCGTCTCGGTGTGGCACTGGATGCAGGCCTTCATGTCGTTTTTCAGCGGCGACGTCACCCGGTGGTCGGAAATCTTGCGCACGCCCACCTTGGTATAGGGCATGTGGCAGTCGGCGCAGGCCGCCCCGGCCTTCCAGTGGACGCTGTTGTTGGAGAAAAATTCAAATTCGGGGTGGCGGATAAATCCCAGCTTGAAGCCCGTGACGCTCTGCTTCCATTCGCGGTAGACATCGTCGCTGCGGATCTTTTTGATCACATCCTCAACGGCGATGCCGCCCCATTTGCCGTACTGCCAGGGGAAAATCAAGCCCACAGACTGCATGTCCTTGTCTTTGGGGATGCTGTAGGTGACATGGCACTGGGCGCAGACCACCGAACGCATTTCCTGGCGGGTCAGCTTCTTCCAGTCCACGCCCAGGCCCTCCAGGGCCGGGACCAGGGTAAAGCCCCGCGAAACAGTCAGGCTCATGTCCTTGTTGTTGTGGCAGTCGATGCAGGCCACGCCCAAGGTCTGAAATTTTTCAGGAATCTTGGCCAGCACTTCCTTAAAGGGCAGCTTGTAATAGTCAACGCCCATTTCCTTGACGAGCAGCGGTGCGTAGGGCGTTTTGCAGCTTAAGCACACGCCGCCGGCTTTGAGGCGGGAGGCGTCCACTTCGAGCTGGTCGCGCAGCATATAGGCGTGGCCGCGCGGCTCGTTGTATTCCACACCAAAGCCCCAGCCGTTAAACAGCAGGGCCATGTAGGGAAATTCGGCCAGCTTGTCGTAGGTGATGCGGTCGGCGTCAAAGCCGCGTTTGTATTTGCTCTTGCCGGCGGCCGTCGGCTCCTCGGTCATCTTCCAGGTCTCGTACTCTTCGGGATAGGCCTTGCCCCACACGGCCGGATCGATTTCGCCGTCGGGAATGACAACGGTCTTGACCGGCTCGGGTTTGGGTGGCGAGCAGGCGTACGGAACAAACAGGAACGTGGCCAGCGCTGCGCCAAGCGCCATTTTATAGAGTATTTTTCCCCGCATGGTCATCCCTCTCTCGGCCGGAGCCGGTTGGCGTTAACGCGTGAAGGGCACGCCGGCGTGCCGGTGCATGACCCGGCGATGGCAGTCCCAGCAATACCGCTTCTGATCGATCATCTCCACGGCCGTCTCGTGGCAACGCACGCAGTTGGCCTGGACCACCGCCTTGCCATGGGCGGAAATCCGAATGTCGTCAGGCACCCGGCCCGAGTGAAAGACCACCACATCCTTCATGCCGTCGATGCTTTTCCAGACATAGTGGTTGGCCAGGTTGTCGTTTGGCAGATGGCAGTCCACGCAGCGTATGCGTTTGTGCGCCCCCTGGTGGAACCAGGCCTCATACTGGGCCTCCATGACATGGCAGGAAGCGCAGAAATCGGGCGTCTCGGACTTGGCCAACAGCCCCGGCGGTCCCAGGGCCAGAAACAGCCCCACGCCAACGACCACAAGCCCGACAACGACAAGGAGCCGCACGCCCCCTTTGCCGGCATGTCCCATGGTCCCTCTCCTCGCTAAAAGGTTTTGGGACTATGCTACGATAGCCAAGCCGGCATGACAATGCGACAAGCGAAAATAACAGCTGTATACAAAAAGATAATCAAACGCATCAGGCCAGCAGGAGTGGCGCAAAAACGTTGCGCTTAACCTGTCTGTTGCGTGGAGGGCGGGCCGCTGCCACAATCGGCTGGCAGGGGAACGACTGATTTGATCAAAAATGCAAAACGGTTTTTTTGATGCAGCTGGTGGGGGAAAAGGCCGGGCCGGCCAGTCGCCGGAATACTCCGGCGCTGGCCCGATTGCTGGATGGGGCTCACCGAAGTCAGCCACGTTGCGGCGGTGTGCAGGAATGCCCCGGCACCGGCCTGCTTGTTGGATGGGACGGGAAAAGGCTAAAGGGCGCGGCCGCCCTCTTCCTGGCGCAGCCCCCGGCAGGCCTCACAGCGGGCCAGCAGCGTCTGGGCGAGCCACATGCCGAGAAAAACACCCACGGCATTGGCCACGGCGTCCAGCATGCTCGAAGCCCGGCCCGGCACAAACGACTGGCCCCATTCGATCAGGCCGCCCAGCGGAACCATGCAGTAGGCGGCGTTGCGGGCGGTTTCGCCCTTGGCAAAGGCCACCAGCGGCAAGGCGCCAAGCCAAGCATAGCACAACAAATGATACACCTTGTCGGCGTTCCAGAATTTAACCGGCAACTCCAGGCCGGGCAACAGCGACAGATAGACCGTGGAGGCTATGGAAAAAAGCCACACGGCCATGACAGCCCGGCGAAACAACACAATGCGGTTCATTCTGATTCCTTCATGCCTCCGGCGGCCGGGGGGGGAGGCGCCTGTTAGAAGAATGCCTCCGGCGGCCAAAGGGGTGGCCCCTTTGGAATCCCACCTGGAAGGCAAGGGGTTTACGGGGAACAACGTCTGTCGCTGCAACGCAGTCTCCCCTAGAAATTTTCCCCTTGAGGGGTCCTGGGGAATATCCCCCGGCTGGCAGAGCAACGGTGGCTCTCGTCAAGCGCCCCCTCGACTGTCCCGGTCACAGCTGCCAGATTGCCAGCCAACGCCAAAAACCCCTTGAAATATTTCTCCCTTTCAGGGGGTCCGGGGGGGATGATCCCCCCCGGCCGCCGGAGGCCTCTTCGCCTCGCCTTCCACTCTTCTCCCCCTATCGCCCGGCCATGGCGCGCAGGCGGCGGATGCGTTCTTCGGTGGGCGGATGGGTGGAAAACAGCGAGGCCATGGACACGCCGGCAAAGGGGTTGACGATGAACATGTTTTCCGTGGCCGGGCTGGCGTTCATGGGGATTTGCCGGGAATAGGTATCGAGCTTGCCGAGTGCTCCGGCCAGGGCCAGGGGGGTGCCGGACAGTTCGGCTCCGGCGGCGTCGGCCAGATATTCGCGCGAGCGGGAGATGGCCATTTGAATAAGCGATGCGGCGATGGGGGCCAGAATCGCCATGAGCAGGCCGCCGAGCACGCCCGAGCCGCCGCCTTCCTCGTCGCTGCTGCGGGAACCGCCGAAGATGGAGGCCCATTGCAGCATATTGGCCAGCATCATGACGGCACCGCCGAGCACGGCGGCGATGGACTGGACCAGGATGTCGCGGTTTTTGATATGACCCAGTTCGTGGGCGATAACGCCGCGCAGTTCTTCGGGCGAGAGCAGGCGCATAAGCCCCTGGGTGACGGCCACCACGCCGTGTTCGGGATCGCGGCCCGTGGCAAAGGCGTTGGGGGCTTCCTGGGGGATGAGCATGACGCGGGGTTTGGGGATGCCGCCGTTTCGGGCCAGTTCTTCGACCATGGCGTGCAGCCCGGGGGCGTCGGCCGGGGACAGTTCGCGGGCCTGATACATGGACAGCACGATTTTGTCGGAAAACCAGTAGCTGCCCAGGTTCATGGCCAAGGCCAGGGCAAAGGCGATAACGAGTCCGGAGCGGCCGCCCATGGCTTGGCCGACAATGCAGAAAAGGACGGTGAGCAATCCGAGGAGCAGGGCGGTTTTTATCTGGCTGGTCATGATGCGGTGGTCCTCCTGGCAAGGAAAGACCTCGCCCGGTCCGTGTGGGCCAGGCGAGGTCGCTTACTCATCGTGTTCGTATATTGCCGAAACCAAGTTCACAACCGTCGCGGCGTCGGATTGTTCCGGTCTTTGCGGCCGGTCCGCGCCCGAAGCACCCGGCAGGAAGGTATCTCCCCCCGCCCGGCGGGTTCCGGAGAGAACCTCCGGTTCCCGACTTCGCGGCGAGTCATCTCGCCGGGAGTGGGTTTCTGTGTGGTTTTGGCGCGACGTTCGCGCAAACTTTGTTCGCGGGTTTCCGTACTTCCGGGACCATTCCCCTGGGCGACGCCTCCTCCCCCGAGGGGGCTGCGTGTCGCGTACTCTGGGGCTATGGGCGATCGGGCAAGTCCTTTCGCCTTTACGGCCTTTTACCGGCCGTTCCTGCGGGCGACTCAATTCGCCGATTATGCACCTATCTGACCCATCGGCGTAAACCTCCACCTTGCGCCTTGGCGCGTTGTCTCGGTCCAATCCTCTCCCGGGTGGGAAGCCGGCGGGTCTCCGTGCGGCCCTTGTGCGCCGCGGCGCCGACATCCAGGCATGTGATCGACTGTCCTTGCATTCTGGCTGGCCGGCTCAGGCCGGTTCGCCATCCTACTGGGGCGACTCGATTCGCCGGGTATGGGAAACGGCATTCGTGACGGCGGTTCCTCCTGCTGGGGTTCGCCTCTTTCGAGGTTGCCGTTGATTCTCAAACTAATCCTTCCCGGCCGCTTGTAAAGTGAATTTTAGCTAAATTCCGGCCCGGGAAAAAACAGCCTGCGGCGGCGCGCAGGCAACGATTGACACGAAGCAACGCTTCGGGCCACCTCGCCAGGAGTAACCACTCGCCACGCCCAAGGAGCGCCCCATGCCCAGCCGTCCACGCATCGTCGTCACCCGGGCCATCCCCGAACCCGGCCTGGACCTCTTGCGCCGCCACGCCGCGGTCTGGGTCAACCCCGAGGACCGCCCGCTGACCCGCGACGAACTGCTCACCCAGGCGGCCACGGCCCACGGGGTCATGGGCCTTTTGACCGACCGCATCGACGCCGGCTTTTTCGAGGCCGCGCCACTGCTTCGCGGCTACGCCAACTACGCCGTGGGCTATGACAACATCGACGTGCCCGAGGCCACGCGCCGCGGCCTGCCCGTGTCCAACACCCCGGACGTGCTGACCCTGGCCACGGCCGAACTGGCCTTTGGCCTGCTGCTGGCTGCGGCCCGCCAGATCGTGGCCGCCGACGCCGTCATGCGCTCAGGTAACTGGCCGGGCTGGGGACCGCTGCAATTTATCGGCACGCAGTTAACGGGCCGCACCCTGGGCATTTTCGGCCCGGGGCGCATCGGGCTGGCTCTCGCCAGGCTCTCGCGCGGGTTTGACATGCCCATCGTGGCCTGCGGCGGCCGCAAACCCAACGACACCCTGGTGCGGGAACTGGGGGCCAGGTATCTGCCCTTCGAGGACTTTTTGGCCACGGCCGACGTCATCGCCATCACCGCCCCCCTGACCCCACAGACCCGCCACGCCTTTGACGCCGCCGCCTTTGCCCGAATGAAGCCGACGGCCATCCTGGTCAACACCGGACGCGGCCCCATCATCGACGAGGCCGCCCTGGTGACCGCGCTGGCGCACGGCCAAATCGCTGCCGCGGGCCTGGACGTCTACGAATTCGAGCCGCGTATGGCCGAGGGGCTGGCCGCGCTCAAAAATGTGGTCATAACACCCCACATCGGCTCGGCCACCCGGACAGCCCGCGACGGCATGGCCGTCCTGGCCGCCCAGAATCTGCTGGCCATGCTGGACGGCACCACGCCGCCCACCTGTTTAAACCCCGAAGTGCTCGCCCGATCTTGACATTTTTCGCAAATCCGGCGCATCCCTAGGGCGCGACCCAGGCACCGACGTTGCCGCGTCGCAAGGAGCAATTATGCGCGTACGCGAAATGATGCGGGATACCCTGGCGACCGTCGGCCCCGATGCCTCCTTTGCCACCCTCACCGCTGCCCATCGCCGCCGCGATTCCAGGCTGGTCTACGTGGTGGACGCGGCCGGGAAGCTGCTTGGCGTGGTGAGCTGCTACGACCTTCTGCGGGCCGCCCTGCCCTTTTTCGTCGATTCCAACCTGGCCCGGGCGCTGCCTGAAGACGCCGCTGTCGTCTGCGAGGGCTTTGCCGCCTGCCGCAACAAAACCGCTGCCGACGTCATGAATCGCCAGGTTGTCTCGGTTGGCCAGGACGATTCCTTTTTTGCCGCCGAGGTTTTGTTTACCGAAGGCAAGTTTAACGTGTTGCCGGTGGTTGACGCCGAGGGCCGGGTCGTGGGCGAAATCACCCGCCGGCGCATCCTCGATTTCCTGGCCAGACGCTGCGGCCTGTAGCACGGAGAAAGGTTCCCTATGTTCTGGATCGCCACCGCCATCTTTGTCGCGGCCTATGTCGTCATCGTCTCGGAAAAGATCAACAAGACCAAGGTGGCCCTTTTCGGCGCGGCGCTGACCCTGGCCACCAAGGTGCTCACCCAGCACGACGCCTTCCACGACGCCGATCTGGGTGTGGACTGGAACGTGGTCTTTTTGCTCATTTCCATGATGATCATGGTCAACATCATGACCAAGACGGGCGTGTTCCAGTACGTGGCCGTCAAAGCCGCCAAGATCGCCAAGGGCGAACCCTTTGCCATCATGGCCATTTTTGCCGTGGTCACGGCCGTGGCCTCGGCCTTTTTGGACAACGTCACCACCGTCCTGCTTCTGGCCCCGGTCACACTCCTGGTGGCCCAGGAGCTGGAAATCGACCCCGTGCCCTATCTTATCACCGAAGCGCTGGCCTCCAACATTGGCGGCACGGCAACGCTCATCGGCGATCCGCCCAACATCATGATCGCCTCCAAGGCCGGCCTTGATTTCATGGATTTCCTCATCCACCTCGCCCCGGCCATCGTCGTTATCATGGCGGCCTGGATGCTGGCCTGGAAGGTTATCTTCGGCAAACGCCTGACCGTTGGCGCGGCCCAGAAAGCCCGCATCCTGGCCATGGACGAGCGGGCGCTGATCCGCGACCCGGCGCTGCTCAAAAAAAGCGGCCTGATCCTCGGCCTGACCATCGCGGGCTTTACCCTGCACGGCTTTCTCGGCTTCGAGCCGGCCACCATCGCCCTGCTCGGGGCCTCCACCCTGCTCCTGGTCTCTGGCCAAGATCCGCAGAAGGTGCTTGAGGAAGTGGAGTGGCCCACCATCTTTTTTTTCATCGGCCTGTTCATCATCATCGGCGGCACGGTCAAAGCCGGGCTGATCGGGGTCTTTTCCCAGAAGGTCATCGCCCTGACCAACCCCACCCAGGACTCCATGCTGGTTCTGTCCATGGTCATGGTCTGGTTTTCCGGCATCGCCTCGGCCATCGTTGACAACATTCCCTTTGTGGCCACCATGAATCCGCTGTTGGCCGAACTGGCCGAGAAGGTTCTCGGCCCGGCCACCGGCCTGTCCGGCCCGGCCCTGTACACCCATCCGACCATGCTGCCGGTGTGGTGGGCCTTGGCCCTGGGGGCGTGTCTTGGCGGCAACGGCACGGCCATCGGGGCCTCGGCCAACGTCATCGTGGTCGGGCTGTCCCAAAAGGCCGGCCACACCATCACCTTTGCCCGTTTTTTCAAATACGGCGCGCCGGTGACCTTGGGCACCATCACCATCGCCATGGGCTACATCTATCTGCGCTACTACGTCCTTCGCTGGTAGCCCTGACGCCGAGACGGCGCACGGTGTCCGGGCCCCCTGCCCAGGCCACCGTCGTCGCCAGCGGACCGGCCACGCCTCCTGGCCTTGTCCCTGCCCCTGCCCCCGGACGCAGCACCCTGACTCTGGAACACATTGGCCGGCCGGTTCGCCGGGCGAACGCTTCGCCCGGCCGGGCGTTACCCTTACCCGCTCCCCTCCCCCTGGCTCACGGATTCCATTATTTCTGGAACGACTCCGCCCTATTCCACAGCTTCGGGCTCAAAAATCCAGCTCTATAAAAAATACTGAACTTTTTAAGTGCGATAGAAGAATCCGGCGGGTTGGCACGCGCTATGCTTAGGAGAACAGCATGAGTCGCCAGGAAGCAACAAACATTTTACATACGGAGAATAAGACCATGCTGACCACCATCGCCGCTTTCATCCGGGACGAAGAAGGTGCCACGGCCGTTGAATACGGGCTCATGGCCGCTCTGATCGCCGCTGTCATCATCGCCGCCGTCACCAGCATCGGCTCCAACCTCAAGGACGTTTTCGACAACGTTGCCAGCAAGCTGACCGTCGCCTCCTAAGGCCCACATGTTTTGCCGCCAAAAGGCCGTCTCCCGGCGAGGAGACGGCCTTTTTGTTGCGCAGCCAACACCTTTTGGCCCCAGCGATACGGCCCGCAACACCCCCGGACACGAACCTTTTCGTTTGCTGCAGACAGCACCCTTTGGCATGGTTTCCTAGCGAGGAGCCATTCAGGCACGTCAACCCCCACCCGCCAAGGGAGAACAGCCATGAGCTTCACCGTCCACGCCCCCTCCCCAACGACCGAGGAACCCCGGTTCGACTGCATCTTTTGCGACAAACCGGCGCTGGTGTCCTCTGAAGCAGCCCGCACGGAAACCACCCGGACAGTGGAAGTGTTCTGCCGCCACTGCGGGGCCAGAAAGACCATGGGCACCCGTAAAAATACCGACGGCTCGCTCTGGGAAATGGCCGACTAGCTCCCCGCGCCACGTCCACAGCCGTGGGGTACGCACCAACGACAACGGCCTCCTGTGCAGGAGGCCGTTTGGCGTAAACGCTTACCCTACCAGCCGTAGCGCGGCGGCGGAGGATAATAATAGGCCGGCGGAGGATAGTAGCCGGGAGGCGGCGGGTAATACCCGGGAGGCGGCGGATAATACACCGGCGGCGGTGCGGCGTAGACCCGAGGCGGCGGGGCGTAATACGGCGCAGCCAGCAAGCCGCCGACGACGCCGCCAACTATCCCGGCCCCGAGGGCGACTCCCAGCCCGGGGCCAGGCCCATAATACCCCCCCCTGCGCGGTTGCGCAGAAGCGACGCTTGCTGCCAGCAGCAGGCTGGTCAGGGCCAGCAGGAGAATTTTCTTGTACATACGCTGTATCCTCGAACCTCTTGCCCATGTTTCAGGTTGCGGCCCTTGGGCAGGGCCTGCCTGAGAGATAAGCACGAACTGTCCGTTGACCAGGACGACCTGGGTGGACCAGAGACGAGGGAGCGACGGCCGTTAGCGCGCCGCGCCGGCAACGCCGCCCAACTCCGGCGGTCTTTTCCAGGAAATTTCCAGATGAAAGGTTTCGGCGTCCTTGTTGGTGGCGGCTTTGACGACCACGTTGACGCGCGGGCACGGATGCAGGAGGAGGGCTTCGTCCCCAACCTGCACGGCAAGCTTCCCGTTTTTCATGTCGGCAATGAGCTGTTCCAGGACGACACTCAGGTCGGCACACTGCATGACACCTTCGATCTTGATCTTTTGCTTGTCCTTTTCCACGAAACGAGCCTCCTGGCTAACGCTTAGCCGGTAATTTCAAACGCGACGCAGCGCCCCTGGGCCAGCCGCACAGACCCGCCGCGTCCCAGGACAAACGTGACCAGCGGTTTGAGCGCCTCCAGACCCAGACGGACTTGCGGCAAGCGGTTGCGGAAAAAATCGCCATTGTCGAAGAGTTCCAGGACGTGCCTGTCGGCTGCGCCTTTGCGCAGGCGGGCCGTCAACACCGGCAACGGACCGCAATCCTCCCCCGGGCGACAGGCAAACTGATCCGGCCGGGCCGTGGGCAGGACGATGCGTTGCAGGGCGTGGCTGAAATACAGGATTTTTTCCACCGGCACGGCACCGGCGGCAGCATCGACCACAACGTGCAGGGCACCCGGATCGTCGGGGACAAAGGCATCGAGGACGCTGCGAAAAAAGAGCGTCAACGCGTGTTCTCCCTGGAGCAGGGAATCCGGCTCGCAGGAGGCACTGGCAGCGTCACTGTGCGCCAGCGGCGTCTCGTGCGGCGCAGGAGACGCCACCGGGGCAGCATACGGCGCGACAGACGGGATGGCCGGTTCGGTTGGCGGCTGGAAGGCCATACCGAGCGCATCCGGTTGCGACGGCACCGTCAGCACCGACGGCGCGGCTGACGCGGCGTCTGTCGGCGCAGCCGGTTCGGTTGGCGGCTGGAAGGCCGCACCGAGCGCATCCGGTTGCGACGGCACCGTCAACACCGGCGGCGCGGCAGACTCAGAGGCTGTCGGCGCAGCCGGTTCGGTTGGCGGCTGAAACGCCGCACCGAGCGCATCCGGTTGCGACGGCACCGTCAGCACCGACGGCGCGGCAGACGCGGCGGCTGGCTCGGGGGCGGCCGGCGACGGCTCCCCGGCCGCAGCTTCCTGGACCTCGGCCATAGCAAGCGGCCCCCCGGGCGCGACCGCGGCCTCGGCCACCGGCGCGAGCGTTTCCGGTGTTTGCAGATTGCGGGTGTCGTCAGCCTGTGGCGGTGTCGCCGAGGCCTCAGGTGCCAAAGGCTGGCCGGCCCCGGCGGCCTTTTTTTTCGCAGGCTTGCGGCCGGCAGCAGGAGTTTTGGGCTTGGCTGCGTCTTGCAAAGGATCACGGCCGAGACGGGAACGTGTTGCCATACGACATCCTTATTGCCGGGCGGCGGCTGCCCCGCCCGGAGTTGGTTGGCCGAGTCGAACCGCCAGTTCCCGGCACAGAGCGGTAAAATCCGCCGCCCCGGCGCTTCGTGGCGCATACCTGAAAATATCCTGCCCAAAGCTGGGTGCTTCGGCCAGGGCGATGTTTTCCCGAATCGCCGTGGCGAACGCCGTCCCGGGGAAATGCTGCCGCACCAACTCCCGGACCTCGCGGTGCAGGCGCTTTTGGGCGCTGTAGCGGTTGAGCACGACACCGACCACGTCCGGCCCGCCCGACGTCCCCGACAACTCGGCCAACGTCTCCATAAGCCAGGCCAGACTTTGCATGGCCAAAAAATCCGGGGTCATGGGCACCAGCACCCCGGTTGCCGCCGCCAGCACCTGGCGCGTCAGCGGCCCCAGATGGGGCGGGCAATCAATGATGACGATATCGACCCCGGGCAGCGTGTCCAGGGCGCTTGCAAGCTTGTGCGACCCAACCGCAGCTCCGGCCAGCCGCGTTTCCGTTGCGGCCAGGGCGGCGCTGCCGGGCAACAGGTGCAATTGCCCCAGGTCGGCCACGGCCTGGGCCAAGGTGAGCCGCCCGTCCAGGACGCCGGCCAGTCCGTCGAGGTCTGCCGCGACCAGCCCCAGGGAGGCGGTCAGATGGGCTTGCGGATCGGCGTCCACGGCCAGCACGCGCCAGCCCAGCCGGGCCAGCCCGGCGGCCAGATTGACACTGCAGGTGGTCTTGCCCACCCCGCCTTTGTGGTTGAGGCAGGCGAGGCGCGGGATATGGCTCACGGGAGGGTGCATTGGCCCAGAATGCCCCGGGCCTGTGACATTTTAACGACAGGGGCCGCACAGGCGCTGTTTCGACGCCGCAACGTCACGGACCGGTCATGGCCCTGCACCCGCAGGCCGCTAGAGGCTTAAGCAAAACGCCGCTGCGAGGGAACCGTGTCGATTTTACAAATTTTGCGCCAAAAGGGGCGGCCCCGGCAGGTCGTCGTGCAACTGACCAACCGCTGCAATGCCCACTGCGCCCAATGCGGCATGCGTGCCACCGCCGGCGGGGCGCGCGGCGACATGGAAATCGATACGGCCAAGAAAATCATCGACCGCTGCGCCGCCCTTGGTGTCTCGGCCTTGTCCTTTACCGGCGGCGAACCACTGTTGTGCGATACGCGGTTGTGCACGCTGCTGACCTACGCCGGCCAGGCCGGCATCCGCTATCTGCGCACCGGCACCAATGGCTACCGCTTTGCCAACCCCGGCGCGCCGGGCTTCTCGGACCGCGTGGCCCGGCTGGCCGACGCCCTGGCCCGCACCCCGGTGCGAAACGTCTGGATCAGCCTGGATTCGGCCGATGCAGCCACCCACGAGGCCAACCGGGGCTTTCCCGGCCTGATCGAGGGCCTGGCCCGCGCCTTGCCCCTGTTCCATGACCGGGGCATCTATCCCACGGCCAATCTGGCCATCAACCGCCTGATGGGCGGCCCTGATGCCGTGCAAGGCCGCGATGATGCGGCCTTGTACGCTGCCGCCGGCGCGGCCCTGACCCGTTTTTTCACCACGGCGGCAGGACTGGGCTTTACCATCGCCAACTGCTGCTATCCCATGAGCGACGCCGACCAGGAGCACGGCACGACAGCGGAATACGCCGCCAGTTCGGCTGATGGCCGGGTGACGTTTGGGGCCTGGGAAAAGGCTGCCCTGTTTCGGGCCGTGCTGGACACCGTGCCGCGCAACCGGGACAAGCTGCGCATCTTCACGCCGCAAAGCGCCGTCTATGCCCTGTGGCGGCACTATGCCGGTGCCCCACGCGCAACCCGACCGTGCCTGGGCGGGGTGAGCTTTTTTTATGTGAACCGCTTCGGCGACACCTTTCCCTGCGGCTACCGGGGAACGGAGAACCTGGGGCCGTTCTGGAAGATGCGCGAGGACCAGCTGGCCGGCACGCCCCATTGCCGCATCTGCGATTGGGAGTGCTTTCGCGACCCCAGCGAACTGCTGGCACCGTTTGAAGACCTCCTGGCCGGGCCGGCCGGCTGGGGCCGGCTCCTTCGGGCCGACCGGCGGCAGCTCGGCTATTGGCTGTCTGATCTGCGCTATTACAAAGCCTGCGGCGACTTTGACGGCCGCCGGCCGCCTGAGCCGGCCAGGCTGGCGCGGTATGCCGGACAATCTGGCGCAGCACCCGGCCCCGGGCAGGCGTAAGGCCAGCCCCCGCGCCTTTCCCCCACCAAACAAAAGCCCGCCGGTTCCCCGACGGGCTTTTGCAGTCCGGGCCTGCGGTCGGGAACCCCGGCCCTTAGCCGGCCGAGAGTAACGGCATCGGCTCCGCTGCCACCGCCGCCATCCCGTGGTTGCGGCCGGTTGCGGCGTCGGTGTCAACCGGCGGCATCGATTCGTACATCCGCCAGAACTGCTCAAAGGCCGTCTCAATGGTGCGGGTTTCGGCATAGGTCCGGGCGGCCCGGCCCATGGCCTGCAGGCGTTTGGGGTCGGCAACGAGCCGCACCAGGGCCTGATACAGGGCCTCGGCGTCCCCGGCCGGCACCACCAGACCGGTTTCGCCGGGCAGGATGTTCTCCATGGGGCCGCCCTGGTCCGAGACGATGATGGGCAGACCCGAAGCCTGAGCCTCCAGGACCACGTTGCCAAAGGTGTCGGTGGCACTCGGGAAGACGAAGAGATCGCAGGTGGCAAAAAGGGCCGTCAGCTCCTCGCCCTCGCGGTAGCCGGTAAAGACCGTGGGTGTGCCGTCCAGCAGGCCGCGCAGGGCATCGAGATACGGCCCGTCGCCGACGATGGTGAGGACCGCCTTGGGGAACCGGGTCACCAGCCGGCGAAAGGCAGCGGCCAGCAGATGCAGGTCTTTTTCCCGGGACACCCGGCCGGCATACAGCAGACGCGGGCCGTCTCCCAGCTCGAACGCCTCGGCCACGGCCTCGGACCGGTTGTCCGGCGAGAACTGGACCACATCCACGCCTCTGGGGAAAAGCCGCAGCTTGGCCGGGTCGAGCCCCTTTTCCTCCAGCTCCCGGCCGGTTTCCCGGGACGGTACATAGACGTAGTCCATCTGATTGTAATACCAGATGATAAATTTCCAGGTCAGGTCTTCCATGGCCTCGTCGCCGGTGAGAATCTGGGCGTACTGGGGAATGGCCGTGTGGTAGGTGCCATAGATCGGCAGGCGTAGCGTCTTGGCGATGGACAGGGCGGCCAGACCGATCAACCCCGGAGTGGCCGAATGGATGTGGGTGAAGTTGCCGGCGTAGACGAAGTCGAGCATCTCCAAAAGCGGCGGATAAAAGAGCTTTTGCTCCGGATATTCATCGAGACAGTAGACGCCGATGGGCTTGAAATTTTTCACCCCCGGCTCAAAGACGCGCGGGCCGTTATCGCACGTGACGATGGTCAGTTTCCGGCCGGTCTTAAGGGCCAGTTTGGCCTGCTGGCGCAACGTGCCCGAAACACCGTTTATCTCGTGGAAGGTATCGGTGAAATGGGCCACCCGGGCTCCGGCGTCCTGGCCGGTGTTGCCAAGCAGCGCCTCCCGGGCCTGGCTGCTAAAGGCCCGGTCCTTGGTGAAAATGGAATAGGCCAGAAAATAGGGGGCCAGCATGGTATACAGCGCCCCGGCCGAACCCAGGGAACCGAAAATGTCGAACACATTGGCACCGCTGACGTGGTCGAGCAGCGTTCCGGCAAAATGGGTGGCCACCTGGTTGGTGGCCCGGTTGACGAAGGAAAACCAGCCGTTTTCCAGATTCTCACCGTTTAAAACCCCGACCTGGGCGAATTCCATCAGGGTCGGGTCGGACCGGATCAGGGATTCGGTCTCCAGCCGGATCAGATCGCGCAACGGCGTATTGGCCGTGGCCCGACGGCGGGACAGCCCGCGCAGGATCCGGGTGCGCAGGCGAAAGGCCAGTCCGACGCTGCCGTGGACGCCGGGTTCCAGGAAGCGGTCCACCACTTTGAGTGTCACGTCCTTGTCCAGGAAGCGTTCGATGCCGAAACGGTGTTTGTAGTATTGGTAGGCGATGCTGTAGAGGTTGCGGGCCATGGTGCGCGGGGTGCTGGATGCGCCGCGCGCCGTGGCGGCACCGTTTTCCAGGCCGTCGAGAAATTGGGCGAGGTCGGTTGCCCCTTCCACCTGGGTGTAGGTGGTGGCGATGGTCAGGGCGCTGTGGTCGTCGGAGCCGCCGATCAGGTTCTTGCGCCAGGGCTGGGCATAGCCGGGGTCGATGGCGTGCTTTTCGGCCAGACGCCAGATGACGGCGGCGTCAAGGCCGGGGATAATGTCGCGCAGGCACTCGTTTTGCCAGGCGTCGCGGGCTCCGTTAATTTCAAAGTTGCGAAAGAGCAGCAGCATTTTTTCAAAATTTTCCACAGTCATGCGATCGTTGACCCCGAAGAGCGGATGGGCTACCGCGTGGTGGATGCCTTCCTGGCGCAGGTACCCGACGAGATCATAGATATTTTCGCGCAGGCGCTGCATCTCGCGATGCTTGTTCTCGTCAATGTCATAGACCAGGACATGGACTTTGCAGTGGTCTTCGGGGAAATACGACGTTACTTCCTCACTCATGAAGGTTCCCGGCAGATGGGCAATGGCCAAGGAGCCGTCAATACAGTTGTGGTCGGAAATCGTCACCAGCCCCATGCCTTTTCGTCTGGCTTCGTCGTAGATGAGCGCGGGTTCCGTGAAGCTTTCCGGGCAGTTTATTTTCTGCAATACCCATTGGGACGGCCGCGCGGAAAACTTGGAGTGCACGTGCAAATCGACTTTCATGTTTTTTCCTTACAAGAGGTGACTCTGGTGCTACGGTGTTCTCCAAGCCTCTACGTCTCCTTTGTTGCGGTACAGTAGCGATTAGCCGCAGTTTTCAGTTCACCCAAGGACGTTTTGTCACGGAAACGTCACTTGCCTAAACCTTCCTTCTGGCACATTTTATAAGGATTGTTCCACTGATACTAGGCTTCTACGGCGTCTGGCAAACAGCACCTGT
Organism: Solidesulfovibrio aerotolerans; assembly: GCF_009856865.1. Lineage (GTDB taxonomy): Bacteria > Desulfobacterota > Desulfovibrionia > Desulfovibrionales > Desulfovibrionaceae > Solidesulfovibrio > Solidesulfovibrio aerotolerans. Next base: position 47,982 of record NZ_WVUD01000005.1, read on the forward strand.
TCACCCGCCCTGGCGGTCAAACTCTTCCTGTGGATAGGCTCGCACGATGTTAACGATACACAGCAACGCTCCTGAAAACGCCGGCGAATCCGACAGCGCCCTGCGCTACACCTGGATCAATCTGGTCGACCCCAATCCTGACGAAATCGCGAAGGCCCTGGCCCTGGCCCCGCTGGGCGCGGAGTTCATCGGGCATGCCCTGGACCAACACGAGTGCCCGCGCATCGAATCCGAGGACGAGAGCACCATGGTCGTCATCCGGGCACCCTATCTTGAGACGCGCTACGGCGACGAACGGCGCTCCACAGTCCCCATCGGTATCATCTTATCCCAGTCCGTTATCACCACCATTTGCCGCGTGGACGACGCAGCCATCCAGCTGCGGCTGCACAACTGCGGCCAATCCACCTGCCTGCTGCGGATTGAACAGCATTTGTGCCACGTCATCAAAGAAATCTCGATGCTCTTTATGCGCTATCTCAAGGAGATTTCAGCAGAAATCCAGGAATTGGAACACGATCTGGCCGATACGCGCTCCAATGAAGACCTCAAGTTACTGCTCAATTTGCAAAAAACAGTCACGTATTTTCATTCTGCCTTAAAGACCAATGACTTTATTATCGACAGAATCATGCGCAAGGGCCTGCCCGTGGGCGCAACCACTAAACTCGCCTTTTCAGAAGACGAGGTGGACGGACTGGACTACGCCTTGACCGAAACGCGCCAGGGCATTTATATGTCAAAGATTTTCACAGAAGTCTTGCGCTCCATTGCTGACGTTTATTCCTCGATCATCTCCAACAGCGTCAACGAGATCATGAAGGTTTTGACGTCATTGACCGTCATCATCATGATCCCCACATTCATTACCAGTTTTTACGGCATGAACATCGAATTGCCTTTTCAGCATGACACCACAGCCATATCCATCGTGTCTGCCATAAGCATCGTGCTCACTATTTCTATTATTATCATCATGAAAGTGCGCAAGATCCTGTAGACCGCCAGCCGCCTCCACAGGTACGGCGCACCTGCCGCCAGACCGTGCCCGGCCACGGCAAACAGCCGCCAGTGTCACGGAAACGTCGCTTTTTCCGTCCATCCTTCCCGGGTATAGACGGTTTTTATGAAGCAACAGCCAAAGCTCACCCAGCGTCTGCAAGACGCCTTTTTCGGTCTCGTCTACCGCAACCGCCTCATCTACAACACCTGCTGGGAAGATCCCCGCCTGGATCGCCGGCTCCTGGGTCTGACCAGCGCCTCGCGGGTGGCGGTCATCACCTCGGCCGGGGACAATGCCCTGGACTATCTGCTGGATGATCCGGCCCAGGTCGATTGCGTGGATCTTAATTTCCGGCAAAACGCCCTGCTCGAACTCAAGCGCGGCCTTTTTCTCCACGGCACCTTTGAAGAGCTTTTCAGCTTTTTCGGCGACGGCGGCGGTCCGAACTGCGCCGCGATCTACGCCCGGATAAGAAAGCATCTGCCCGCCTATGCCGCCGCCTACTGGGACGACAACATCGGCTATTTCAAGGCCGGCCGGCTGTCGCGGTCGTTTTACTACCACGGCGCTTCCGGGGTGGTGGCCTTTGCCTTCTCGCGGCTGCTGGGCCTTATAAAACCCCGGGTGCGCCGGGAAATCCCCCGGCTGCTGGCCGCCCGGACCCCTGACGAGCAGCGCCGTGCCTACGCCGCCATCGAGCCGGCCTTCTGGGACCGGCTCTCGCGCTGGCTGGTCGGCCGGCCGGAACTCATGGCGCTTCTTGGCGTGCCCCAGCCGCAGATCCGGCTTATCCGCGACTCCCACCCGGGCGGCCTGGAGGGCTTTGTCCGGGACAAGGTGCGCCAGGTGTTCACCGAAGTGCCCATGGCTGAAAATTACTTCTGGCGTGTCTACATGACCGGCCGCTACACCCGGGAATGCTGTCCCGAATATCTCAAGGAAGCCAACTTCGCCGTCATCCGGGAGCGCCTGCCCCGCCTTTTCATCCACACCGAATCGTTAAGTGATTTGCTGGGCCGCAAGAAAGGCTTTTACAGCCACATTGTCCTGCTCGACCATCAGGACTGGCTGGCCCACCACAACCCCCAGGCCCTGGCCGAGGAATGGGACGGCATTTTCGCTGCTGCCGCGCCCCAAGCCAAGCTCTTGATGCGCTCGGCCGGCCTGGATGTCTCGTTTGTGCCGGACGCGGCCCGCCAGCGGTTGCGCTTTTTGCCCGAACTGACCCAGCCCCTGCACGCCGCCGACCGGGTCGGCACCTATGGCAGCCAGCATCTGGCCGTGGTGGGCTGATGGAATGCTCGGCCGCCGGCCTTAAAGGCTATTACCGGCTCCATGCCGGCATCTATGATGCGACCCGGTGGAGTTTCCTGTTTGACCGCGCCCGTCTGCTTGAACTCTCCTGTGCGGCCTTGGCCGCCACCGGCCGGGAGCACGGGGCGCGGGTGGCGGAAGTGGGCTGCGGCACGGGGCGCAATCTGCGCGCCCTGGCCCGCATGTTGCCCACGGCCCGTCTGACCGGGCTGGACCTGTGCCCGCCCATGCTGGCCCGGGCGCGCAAGGCAACAGCCACGGCAGCGGATCGGGTGACCCTGGCTTGCGGTGCCTACGGCCCGGACAGCCTGGGGCACAACTCCCAGGATCTCATCGTTTTTTCCTATGCCCTGACCATGTTTAATCCCGGCTTTGAAGCTGCCGTGGAAACGGCCTGGCTGCATGTACGCCCGGGTGGAATTGTGGCTGTGGTTGATTTCAACGATTCGCCGTTCCCGTGGTTTCGCACCTGGATGGGCCTGAACCACGTACGCCTGGACGGCCATCTGCCGCCGCTTTTGGCCGCCCGGTTGACCACCCTGTCCTATGAAACCAAACCGGCCTACGCTGGACTGTGGCGGCACTTCTGCTTTCTGGGGCGCAAAGGATAGTCGTTGCCACGCCAGCCTGGGGTTGGCATAAACGGCGTCTGCGCGAAGCCGCTCGGGGAACACGCCGTTTCTATCCCCACCTGCGTCACGAGTATGGCCGCGGCCGAGAGAGGGCATGCGAATACAGAAAAATATCGCGCTATTTGAACGGCTCTGGCTTGGCTCCCTGGCCATTGGCCTTTTGCTGTTTGTCTTTGACGGCAAAGCGGCAAATCCGTTTATCAGCACTGATCTCATGTTCGTCTTTCAAGTGCTTGCAGCCGCGTCAAATGCCTGGATCGTCCTGCTCGTCTCTCGAAAAAAAAGTAAAACAGCACGCTATTTGGTCTTCATTTCATTTGTCGCCGGAGCAGCCATGGATCTGCCCGGCCTGATCGATATGTCGGTTCGCGGTATGCAATGGCTCTTGACTGCCGCGCAATACGCCATGCAAGCCGTCGGCCTGTATTATCTCGTGACGGCCAAAAGCGTAAACCCCAGCCGCCACGCCGAATCGGCAGTAGCGAATTCGAAAATACTCGACTGCGCCCTGGGGTTGCTTGAATCGGAGAAATACACTGCCGCCATAACATTGTTTACCGGCATAATCGAGTCAGACCCAGGCAACCTTGATGCCTATTGCGGACGGGGAATCTGCTTTATGCGCCTGGGCAATACCGAGAAAGGACTGGCAGACATACGCTTGGCCGCCTTGCAGGGAAACATCCCGGCTCTGGCCTTGTTGCGGCAAGAGGATCGGGCCAGGCCGTAAACGCCGGCATCCGTTCAGGCGCGCCGTTTCGGCCAGTTGATGCGGCAAGAGGCTCGCACCAGGCCATAAACGGGCCGCAGGCGCTCTGGCGAAACCCGAGACAGCACTTAGCACAGCCCGGCGCAAACGTTATCACGACGAACGGCCTGTACCAAATGCACCACCGGCTATATCCACTCAAAATCCGCGATATAATTCTTCAATTCTTCCAGATCCATACCCTTCACTTTGTCATACTCCTTGCAATTATCATTAAAATAAGGATTTTTCACAGGATGGCTGTCTTGATAGCGCGGATGGTGTAAATGATACATATGTCCGCTCACAACTTTTTTCTGAAAATCGAGCATCGCCATGCGATGCAACAGTTCGCGGTCCTCATGCCCCCACGACTTAAAATACTCATTGTAATAGCCAGCTTCGGCAATGCTCTTTTTATCAAAAAAGACCAGCCCTCCGGTCCCGTCTTCGTACAGCACGTTGCAACTGCCTGGAGCTGGGAATTGCTTGGGAGAATGCAAAAAATTGGGGATCAAAGACTCTGGCACGTCAAGAAACAAGCCGCTGTAAGGCAATGAGACAGCAACCCCGTCCAGGACAAACTGATACGCCCGCCGTATATTTGCCGGATGGCAAATCGTATCAGCATCCGTAATGGCCACAACGTCTGTGCGGCTCTTTTTTATGAGCACATTGAGATACTTGGTCCGATGAAAGAAATCGCTGCCATCTTCTATAAACTCATATTTTATAGTATCTTTATACAGATTGATCTGTTGTTCAAAATGTCTGGTTTTTCCGATCTCCAGCATTAATATAGCAGCGTCAAAATGTTTAATTAAAAAATTCAGTACGATATTTAAGTTTCGCACTCTTTCAAGAGAATCGTATTTAACCAGAATAAGAAACGAGGCATTTCGCAAATCATATTTCATATACGGCCTCTCTCCCACAGCGCGCTGGCCGCACAATGCTTGTCGCCAGCGGCAGCAAGCACTGTGCGGCCTCTCTCATTGCGTGCGACGGCATCACCGTGCGTATCGGTGACCGCACAAAAACGGTTTCGCAACCCGCCACCCATTTTCCGCTTCCGGCTCTGTTCGGCCGCCAGCATGATTCGCATTTAAATAATCAGATTGGACAAGTTCTCTCGTTTCAGGGGACAGGCCGCTCCATTTCCCTACCAAATAACGGTTGGCTACGAGAATAGCTCATTTTTGTAAGCTAGCCAATGGAATCCAGCCCCTACCAATTGAGTCCCCACTTATAGAAATTGAATCTTATGCCTTTTTCTGTCCCACACTTCGAAATACGAAAGCTGCGCAGCAGGTTCCTGCCAACCCCCATACTCCTCCCCTGACAAGCGCAGCCTGCGCTCGCAGACTCCACGCCAAGGCCGGAGTTATACATGCTCTTGCTTGATCGAATATGGGGTTCGACGCTTTTTGACAAGGCGACAGCCATTCGGTAGTGAGAAAAATGTGGGAAGCTTACGTTGTCTGGCGTAATTGTTTTGGAACGGTGAATCACATCCATCTTGGTGGAGGGGATCTATGAATCTGCCCTGCTCTCCATGCGTGTGGCGTCGTACCCGGCATCGACACGGTCTTGTCGGCAGTGTCCTGGCATTTGCGTTGCTTGTTGCAGCGTTTGCCGCACCAGCCTGGGCCGCTCCGACCTCGGCTGCCCAGGCCCTGGCTGTGGTTTCAGGCTGGCTGTCCCTGGAGGCCGCACCCCTGGGAGCACCCCTGGTCGGGCAGGCCGCTGCAGTGGCGGCCTATGGCGACATTGCCGGATTGCCCGCGTATTATGTTGTGACCTTGGACGGGCAGGGCTTGGTCATCGTGCCGGCTGACGACGAAGTAGAGCCTATCGTGGCCTTCTCCCCGTCCGGCCAGTTCGACCCGTCCGAGGCCAACCCCTTCGGCGCTTTGGTCTCCAACGACATCCCTGGCCGGGTCATGGCCGTGCGCCAGCCGACGGACAAGCTCGCGGCCCAGGCCGCCAGCGAAGCCCAGGCCAAGTGGTCGAGGCTCCTGGGGACTGCAAGCGCGACCGCCCAGACGGAACAGGGCATTCCCACCATCAACGATGTGCGCGTCAGCCCGCTTGTCGCCACCACCTGGGGCCAGGATACGGCTGGCGGGGTCAATACCTACAACATCTACACGCCAGGCAATCGTGTCTGCGGCTGCGTGGCCACGGCCATGGCCCAGCTCATGCGGTTCCACCAATTCCCCACGGCCGGCGTCGGGACCGCCTCATATACCATTTCTGTATGCGAAGTAGCATCCTCCAGGGCGCTTCGGGGCGGCAACGGTTCCGGCGGGGCCTACGACTGAGCCAACATGCCGCTTGGCCCCGACGCATCGACTTCCGAAACCCAGCGCAACGCCATCGGCGCGCTCACCGCCGATGCCGGAGTCTCGGTGAACATGGATTATTGCCAAAGTTCCGGCACAGATACCTTAACGGCCGCCGCTGCATTCAAGAACACCTTTGGCTACACCAATGCAGCCACTGCCTATGATTCCGGAAACAACCTGCCGGCCACGGCCCGCAACACCATGGTCAACGCCAATCTGGATGCCGGCTACCCGGTGTTGTTCGGCATCACCGGTGACGGCGGACATGCCATTGTCGGCGACGGCTACGGCTACAATACCGCAACGCTCTACCATCATCTGAACATGGGCTGGAGCGGTTCCGACAACGTATGGTATAATCTGCCGACTATCCGCACAGACGGCTCCATTTTCACGTCGGTCTACAAGGCCGTCTATAATGTCTATGTTACGGGCAGTGGCGAGATCATCAGCGGCCGGGTGCTCGACGGCGAGGCAAATCCGGTCAACGGGGCCACGGTGACCGCCACTCGGTCAGGCGGCGGCACCTATACCGCCACCACCAACGCCAAGGGCATCTACGCCCTGGCCAAGGTCCCGGCCGCCTCTACCTATACCGTGGCCGTGACCAAAAGCGGTTACACCTTTGCCTCGAAACAGGCCGTCACGGCGACCTCGACGGACGACTCCACCACCACGGGCAACGTCTGGGGCCTTGATTTTGCCGACACCTCGGCCGTACGGACACAAGCACCTGCGTATCTGCTGTTGCTGCAGTAGGGACCCGGCGGCCGCGTCGGATGGACCGCCCTTTCGGCAGAGCTTCCGTGAGGAAAGCTCGTGAAGTCGGCCGTGGGGGAGAGAATGCTTTCCTTCGGCTCTGAGGCGATGCGCTGGCTTGTGACATGGCTGCGGCCCACGCCGCCAGGCGGCATGTTTGCCCCCGCGCTTTGCCCGCTTTTGGCGAACAGGGGAAAACACAGTGCTTTTTGAAGCCCAGCCACAACCTCTTGGACAAAAAAAGAGGGGTTGCAGCCGTTTGGCTGCAACCCCTGAAATCTTGGTGCCGAAGGGGAGAACCGAATTAGCTTTGTATATAATAATCATACAAGACCCTAGATTTATTGGAAAAATTTATCGAAAACTCAACTTCAACACCACTATTTTATTCGAATGCATGTACACACAAACTGTACCTTGACATTCTAATTAAATCAATACGTTATTCAGAATCACTGCTTTACTACTAGTAAGAGTAAACTTTTGGCTTTAAAATTGACACCGGTCCTCATCATTGCTTGCATTTCGACCGGAGCCTTAACTAGGCAAATACTTAAAATCTGACCGAAACGATCACGAACCGAACCTTAAAAAGCGCAAAAGCCCCAAGGCTATAGAGGCTTTTGCGCTTGCAATGCTTATACAAAAGCTACTTAAAATCACTACATTCTGTAGCAATATTTTTTACGCCTTTCTGGTTCAATTGATTAGCATCAGATTGCTGGCGATACTCATTTGTTTGAATATTAACCCAAGACAATCCAGATGATTTATCTTCCTTTGCACCCAACTCAAGTGTATATTTATCGTCAACCCACCTCGACAAATCAAATGCAATGGATTTACCATCATCAAGAACCATTGTTCTCTTGCAAATTTTTTGTGGAACACCGAATTTCTTAATCATACTTTTTTTAAGCGAATCAACAGATTCGTTTTTAACTAAAATATTTATACTTTTGACCAGTCCATCATTTTGGTCAAAATTATATTTTATCGTTTCAACACTGTTTCCCAAAAAAGGGACCAGTTGCATTTTAAAAGCGTCCTGGCGATACTGAGCATATCCTTTAAAAGAAGTATTTCCCGTATTATTATTTTTTATATCATCAGGCAAAGGCTGAAAAAGGTGAACGCTATTGAACGTATTCACGATTGGTTCTGGCTTAGCATTAGGATTATCACTACTTGATGAGCCACAACCAACCAAACAGCAAAGGGCAATAAATAACACCGTGCAAAAAATAGTTTTATGCATTTAACACTCCTTTTTTTAAATAAAGACCAAAACAAATCAAATGTCAAGCACTCCTATATATCATACTGATTTTATGTGGATAGCCCCCCCCCTCATCTTCTTTTACCGAATCTCTAATGTCCACAAAAGTATACGTACCTGGACCTTTTTAGACGACCGTGGTTGCTGGATCGAACTTGTCTAATAAGGTCCAAAAATAAAAGTAGACACCAATTCTAACATTTGCTAAAACCTTCTTAGACAAATCAAGGAGGACACCACCATGACCGGACAACACGTAGGATACATTAGGACCAGTGCCACAGACCAAAATTTGGCAAGACAGCTTGACGGTATCAACTTAGATCGTCTTTTTGAAGAACAAGCCAGTGCCAAGGATACCAAGCGCCCCGTGCTCCAGGAATGCCTTGCATACGTTCGCACTGGAGATTTTTTACACGTCCACAGCGTTGACAGGCTATGCCGCAACCTATCGGATTTACTTAACATCGTCACCGAACTTGTAAATAAAGGGGTTTGTATAAAATTCCATAAAGAAAATCTTAGTTTTGGGTGCGGTGAATCAGATTCTATTTCAAAGTTAATGTTGTCTATTCTCGGTGCGGTTGCCGGATTTGAACGGGATATGATAAAAGAACGACAACGCGAAGGTATCGCGATTGCTAAAAGGCAGGGGAAGCACCTTGGCCGGAAATCAATTCTCGATGAAAATCAAATCACTCAATTGATGGCACGTATTAGTGGTGGCGAAGATAAATCGGCATTGGCGCGTGAATACGGTGTATCAAGAGCAACGTTGTATAATGTAATCGGCAGGAAAGAAAAAAAGCAATGAGTAATAACAAACCATTCAAGACCACTTGGGCCGGGATGAACGATAAAATCCACACCCCTAAGCTCACGCGGTCGGTCGGTAAGACGGGGTTTGAAGCAAATGATGCGCGTCTTGAAATGGAAAAATCTAAAAGTATCAGCACCAATAAAATACATGATCCAGATTTTGACATTTCGCCTAATCATAAGTGGTTGATGATTCGTCTATTTCTGAAGCAAATGCACCACCAATAACATTCCCGGCCGCCACCCCGCATAATTCGCCATTAGCGCCGCCCTGGTGCGTTTCATTTCCGGGCGACCCAATCATCACCCCGACCATTTCGGGCCGTCCTGGTGGCCCATATCCACGCATTTTCCAGCCACTACCCGCCGAGGCCCAAGCCGCGCATCATCCCGGACCATTTCCGGGTGGTGGTATATTTTATCCATTCAATTTATCATTTCCAATTTTGGCATCTATTACCATGTTAAAAATTATTTGCTTTCAACGCTTGTCACTTTCACTTGTCATTTTCATTCTTATCATTAGGTGGCGGTAAAACATTTACAAAACAATACTGGAGGAACTGAATGAGCAAAGAAAATGATATATTTATGAACCTGGGGTTAATAGATAAAATAGTTTGGGAACAAGCAACATCCGACACTGAAACTATTATAATAATGCCATCACGAGATGACACATATGACGTAATGAGCAAAACAGGATATAAAAGTGTATCCCATTTTGCAAATTACAAAATCAACAATGACCACATTGACATACTACAAAAATCAAAAGTCGAAACAATTGTACTGTTATCATTGCCAAACTACCAAGAACTTGCATTTAAACTAATCAACGAAGGCTATACAATAGTCATTTTAAACCAATCCATTAAAGATATCACCAACTCTACAATAGATAGTATCCACAAAAGTATCAAGACTAAATCAACGCCATACTATGATTATATATACAGTGAGTTTGCTAGATCCAATGACGTTCTAACATTCCCGGCAAAATTAGAAAGCTTTCTGACCCAACTAATTGAAAAAATTGATTTTAACCGTGCCAATCATATACCATTCAACAATTTTTTGATTCATATGCTTGGCTTGGACAACGGATGCGGCGAACCACTGCTTTTCAATTTGATAAAAAAATCATTGATAACTACTTTAAACAAAAGAGGTAAATAAAATGAAACTGAAAAAGAAATCAGGCCAAAGAGTTAATATAAGCAAAACAAAGGGGCTTGCCCTGTCACTTTCTGCACAATCGATCATGTTAGAGAGGGTTAAATTCAAAATTGAAATGAAAAAATTGCTCAATTTATTAAGTAGTTACGGGCTATCCATTATCAGCCTGGAACAAATCAGTCTGTTAAACCAGTCGTTGTCCGACGTCGTAAAGCGTCACGAAGATCTGATCGCCAAAAGGAGAAAGTAAAATAATGCCAGCGAATAAAGAAACTACCAAACGCATCAACGTATATCTAACTATTGCACAGCATAATGCTATTAGTAGGTTTGTCAAAACAAATGGAGTGTCATTATCATCTTTATATTCTATGATGACAGATTCATTTTTATCAAATGAAACCAATCACAGTAACACCTGGATATTATCGCCTGATAGCAAACCATTAACAAAAATCACACCCACCGACAAATCATGCATTACAACCGAACAACTTACTGAAATTATTAACGATAATACCAGGGACGATTACGCTATGGAAATCGCAAGTGTCTGGAATTTATTTAATAATTCGTTGATTGAATAAGAATTGCCGGGCTGATATGGACCCGGCAACTCAATATAAAAGGAAACAACACCATTGAAGTTAAATAATGTTTTTATAGAAAAATTAATTTTAAAAGTAAACAAATTGCACCCACGATTGAATAGTCTGGTGCCACCACCAATTCACCGAAATGGTATCAGCGTATTGACCATTTCCAGGTACCCTACTGGCGTTCACTCTGTTATAGATATGCACCCCAAGTGTAATTTGAATCAATTGAATATCAACAATTTCTTATATGATTTCCTGGAATGGATAATCAAAACAATTATATTGCTTGATTCCACTTATCTCAAACTTAGCACTAGTACAAGTACATATATGATATTAAATCTACCAGTGCAATTGATTAAAGGCGTAAGCGATTTGCTCGGTCCATTCAACACCGAGCGATATCACACCACTATACCATTTAATAATTCTCCATTAAATTTTTACAAAATATTTTGCCATGTTCAGCGTCGTTTATTTTCACAAATTACATAAAAAGATGGCAATTAAATATGATTTAATATATAAATAATACAAATACCGCCATACAATGTGCAAATTATATGGCGGTTAAAACAAAGGAGATACTATTATGACCACGCTTGATAAATATAACGTAGTTTTTAACATTTTGCAAGACAAACTAAACCAACTATCTGAAAACAACAATGAAATATCTTGCGGCATAGATCAGATTGAAGGAATTTGGCATTCTAATGCCAACACCGTAAATTCAATCACAAATCAAATGCATCTTAATGGTGACAAGTTTGTATTATTAATTTCAAAAAAATCACTTGTATGCCATACCATTAAATATGGTACTGGATTTAAAATTACATTAACTCCTGAAAATATAATATTTACATTTACATCAAATTTTTTGAGAAAGATTGGATCGCCTAGCGTTACCATTAAGTGCGTCCAATACTTTTTTTCATCCACCGGCATTGACTATACAACTGATTATATTGAAAAAAAATTACAGACAAACTACGTAGAATCCTATACAGACATCTTGTCTACTCCAACCGTTTTAAAAGACTTAAATAAATTATGCAAATTGATTCATACCGATTTGCTTGGCGAAGCGCCCCCACCAATCAAACGAATTAAAATTGACCAGTTGATAAATCACCGTTCCGCGCAGGATGAAATACAAGCTCGTGCCGGGGACAATCTGAAGTTACTGCAACCATTTTATTCTGAAAATGAAAATGGTGAAATCAAAAAAATGCTCGTTGCCGTGCAAAAATCTACAATAAACTATATCAAATAACTAAGTGTTATAAAAAAACCCGGCATTGGTGGAAATGGTACAAAGAGTATTTCAATTTTTCAGATCATGAATTTCAAATCTTTGACAAACTAATGCAAGATTTACCCCCAAGTTATCTAAAAAAAATTTATAAAAAATTTATCTCAAATTCATTTTCTATTGTACGCCTGGAGTACTGTTTAACCGGAAGCTACATTAAGCAAATAATAAAAAAAACAGGTGATGTACGCTATGAGCAATTCAGTTACCTTATCAATTGCTTAAATAATTTTGCAGATTTATTTTTATTGTCAAGTGCTACATGGGAACCAGAAATCATCTCAGATGATGCAAAATATCATTTACTTCCTATTGTTTCAGATGCAAAAACTAAAATTATTAATGGTGCATACAAATCAATGCCACCCATTATAGAGGAAGATGAAAACTTAATGGAGAAAGTAAAAATACAAAAAGAAAGACAGCTAAATGGTTACTGTACAGGTATCAGCAATATATATTATAACTCGGGTGATTATACAAAGAATGCGGATGAGCGCATTAAGTTGTTACAGGACAGCATGGCAAATCTATCCAGGTTAATGGAGACTGGCCAAGAGATTATCAAAGAGCTGCGTGATAAATAAATCAGTTAAGGTCAGCATCGGTGGGTAACCATTTTACCAGCACAAGACTAGTGCCACCATACCAGTGTAACCAACCGAAATAATTATTTATCAGCGGGCACCATTTAAAAAAAGGTGCCCGCTCTTTAATGGTCAGTTAAATAGCTACCGCAACATTACTTTCATCATCACAAAAAAGATTACAGTAAGCAGTGTTATAAAAATTTTCATCAATTTCCGCACCAGCTATCAATCTATTTTTGTTCAAACAAGCCTTCAGAATGGTTCCTGAGCCACAAAAAGGGTCTATAATCAGATCATTTGGCGAAGAAACTGCATCCACGATAGATTCAATCATTTCAATTGGCTTTTGCATTGGATGCAAGCGATTTGACGGCACAGGATACACAAAACAATTATATGCACCTGTAAGCCAAACAGGATTCCCTTTTTTAAAAATAAAAAAATGCTCACATTTATTTAGCGGTGATGATATCAAATTTCCTTGCCCGTGCCCGTTCTTTACCCATGTCATCTGGTCGCTAAGTGTAAATTGTGCATTCACAAAAGCAGTAACTACAGGTACAATAAATTTTGGAGAGTAGAATACAACAACATACGAATTTTTTTTCATTTTTGCATACAAATTCTTTGCAAGATTTTCATACAATTTCATAGCTTGTTCTGGTATATCATTAACGATTGGAGACGTATTACTTATTCCAATATCATGGAAATTTATCCCGAATGGAGGGTCACTGATACATGCGGTCACACTTTCATCCGCAAGACTTTTAACAAATTCAATCGCATCACAATTGACGAAATTCTTATCAGTGTGATTATTTACATTTAAAATATCACGACAATGATTAATTATTTGACGAAAATTAAAAAAAGTGCGCCCACCCTGGACACGGAATGCATTTTCATTCAACCATTGCTTTAAATCGTTTATTTCATCACCACGCCCGCTTTCCATTAATACTTCTACAGTTTTATTCAATTCTCTAAATGTAGGCTTGATCGTCATTTCACCCGTTTGGTCCTTTAGACTCATTTCCACCATTTTAGAAAAAGGGAAGAAACAATCGCGCCAAACTTGATTATTTTCAATGCTTTCAACAGTTTTAACAAGATTAATGGATTTAGTCAATTTCTCTGCATCAGTGTTATTGGCTATATATTTTGCGAATGAAAACCATGTTTCATTAGGAAAATTTTTAATTTTGCATAAAACAGAACATTTACGAGCTAAAGATCTTTTTTCATCACAATTCAAATTATTTTCTACATGTTTATATATAGTGGCGGCACTGATATATTTTGACAATGACCCCTTATCTATCCCAGTACATCTACATAACCTTGTTCTATCACTAACATTCCCACGTCCTCCCAAACCATTTTCTATCAATAGTCCCGCCAATCCAACAACCAATGGGGTCAGTTCGTGTTGGGTATTTTCACTTAAAAATTCATAAATTCCATCAGTTTCAGAAATATTTTTAACAATACATGGCAGCTTTTCAATTCCAATTTTTTTTGCAAGAATATATCTCAAATTCCCATTGACAATTTGATATTGGTTATTTCCTATTTCACGGACAATGATTGCGTGACTTAAGTCCAAATTTCCATTTTCTTCTATATCCTTACGAATTTTGTTGATTATATGCTCTTCATAAAAATCACTTCTATCACAGGGGGGTGCACTGATATTTTCAATGTTAATCATTCTTATTTGATTCATTGCAACGTCCCGCCCTTGACCTTTTTCAAAAATTTATATATAAGAATCAGGATAATGTCAATTCAATTCCCGTTAAACTGTTGAAAATTTCAACGGTTTTATCGGTAACTTATTGAAATTCCTAGCGAACAATAAATTTGGATCGCAAGACGTGTGAAAAGTCAACAGCATCAAAATTAATTTTAACTATTATATTTTCATATAATACACTTGGCGAGAATTCATTAGCATAAACATCAGCAGTAATATCATTAAGTGCGTGCCCTAAAATTCTTTTATACATGTGCTCATCCAAGTTCAGTCTAACCTTATTCTGCTTACAAAAATTGGCGTACGTCTTTCTAAAAGAATGAAAATTTACACTTCCATTATCAAGCCTCAAACCATTTTTGAGACGCATAAACCAATTGACCAAAGCAGCATTATATTTATTAGAACTTGATAGTTTTAACTCTGGAAATAAGCGGGCATTTCGTGACCTCCGTAATTTATTGACATATTTCAACAACTCCAACTCGGTCAATAAAAATGGATGGATTGGTATTAGTCTTCTGGACGCTTCATTTTTTATCTGCTTGTCAGGCATATTGTTATTTACGTCAAATACCCAAACGCCTTCTACTTCACGGATATCATCTAGATACAATTGACATATTTCATTAGATCGCGCGCCCGTAAACAATGCAATCAATGGAATCCAATAACGATAAGCAAAATTATTATTATCATTTTCTGCATGCACTGATGACGAAAATATTTTATTTAATTCATCGCTTGTAAATGGACGAGCGTCTTTTTTCATCTCATTGCCACCAACTTGCCGAATCATACCTGGAACAACTGGATTACGTTCGATAAACGCTTCGCGAACAGCATAATTAAAATAACTTTGCAGAACACCAAGATACTTATTGACTGTTGTCAATGATATTCTTTCTTCTTCAGGGATTTCAATTTCTTGCAATTCTTTGATTGTTTTGTTTTTGTATTCTTTATGCTTTATTCTGTTTTTTGGCAATTTCAACAGCAATTGACGATAATCACGAATCACTGCACCATTTATTTCATCTACAGGCACATCACCAGCAAATTCAATAAAAAAATTAAATATAGCTCTAAACTCATTAAAACTTGCTTCACGCTTATGTTCGACTTCAATTTTTTCTTTTTGAAATTTTTCCCAAATACATGTCAACGAGTGCTTAGATTTATTTGTTTTTTCTTGTAATTCAATAACTGATTTTTCGTTACTATCATTCTTTGCCTTTAAAACATATTCATTCATTGCGTGTTCAAATGTTTCAAGCGATATTTCCCCATCAACTTTTTCTACTTCGTTATGATACAACTTATTATAGTTTAAGATTACACCGTGTTTCAATATTTTGTACTGATTTGATTCTTTGTCAATTTCAACGCTCAATTCATTCAAGAACCCGTCAATTATTTCTTCTACCACAATATCATTTTCTCTTTTTTGAAGAAGTCTGTTGAAATACCCCTTGCCATATTTAATGGCATTGCATTTTTCTTCAAATTGCCCATCCGTCATCATTCCACTATCAAATATAGCGGCGTTTTCGTTCACTCTCTGAATATGATTAAGATGCTTCTTTATAATTTCACGAATCATTTCAATGCTTAATTCATCCATTATTTTTCCTCCATTTTCCCGCAGCATACCGAACAAGCTATCGACCTGTGCAGTAATACATGTAGCCCGTGACCGGGCCGCCTTGATGCCTACGGCACCCAAGGAATATTTGATTTCAGTCACCCCGAAAAGGGGGCGTAGATCAACCGGGATGAGGCGGCGGAAATAAAACCGGCCGCCCTTGCAAAGGAGGTGATGAGGCGACTTCGAAAAAAATGACACCGCCGTTACCTCTTTGTACCCAATTGAGGTACATTGACGGTAACGGCGGTGTCGAAAAAACGAAAAGTATAACTATCTAAACTTGTTACTTTTCTCTTGGTGCCGAAGGGGAGACTCGAACTCCCACCCCCTTGCGAGGACTAGACCCTGAACCTAGCGTGTCTACCAATTCCACCACTTCGGCGATGCGGTGCAGAAGAAGGTGTTTATAGAACCCGCCCGCCCTTGGCAAGAAAAAAATTCGCCCCGCTCCCATTTTCTTTTCCTGCCCCCAAAATCGCTCTGCCAAAAGCACCCCGGGTTGAAGCCGGTCGCCTTTTGGGATAGCACCATGGGCGAAACGGGCGTTCGTCCGCCACATCTCGCCCATCGGACCACCACCAATGATTGTCGTCACCCGCGTCGAGGAAATCCACGAAGCCCTGCACGGTGCCTGCCTGACCATCGGCAATTTCGACGGCGTGCATATGGGCCACATCAAACTGCTCCAGCGCGTGCGCGACCGGGCCGCCGCCGCCGGACTGGTCAGCGTCGCCCTCACCTTCGACCCCCATCCCCGCCGGGTGCTCCTGGGCAGCGCCGCACCGCCGGCCATCACCCTGCTCGAACACAAGCTCGAATGCATCGAGGCCAGCGGCGTGCAGGTCTGCGTGGTGCTGCCCTTTACCCGCGAACTGGCCGCACGCGAACCCGAAGCCTTTGTGCGCGAAATTCTGGTCGAGGGCCTGTATCTCAAGCATCTGGTCATCGGCTACGACTACGCTTTTGGCAAAGGCCGGCGGGGCAATTTCGAGCTGCTCTCGGCCCTGGGCCAAAAATACGGCTTCGGTGTCGAGCGCCTGGACCCGGTCATCATCAACGGCGCGGTTGTCTCCTCCACCCGCATCCGCGACATGGTGCAGGCCGGCAATGTCTGGGACGCCCGGCCGCTTCTGGGCCGGTTCCATCAGGTACGCGGCTTGGTGGTCCACGGCCAGAAACGCGGCCGCCAGCTTGGCTTCCCCACGGCCAACGTCGGCGTTCGCGACGAACTCGTGCCCCTGTCCGGCGTCTACGCCGTGTGGGTGGAGGTGGACGGGGTCGTGCGCCCCGGGGTGGCCAACATCGGCAAGAACCCCACCTTTGGCGACTTCGAGTTGTCCGTCGAGGCCCATATCCTGGATTTCAAAGGTAAAATCTACGATCAGCCCATCCGGGTCCATTTCGTCCAGCGCATCCGCTCCGAGAAAAAATTCTCCGGTCCCGAGGAACTCATCCTCCGCATCCGCGAAGATATCGGCCTGGGCCGCATGATCCTGTCCGCCCCTGACGCCCGGCCGTAAGCCGCCATGGATGCCGCACCAGCCAGGGCAACGCCCCGCCCGTCGTTTTTCCGGCGACCCCGAATTGTGTGGCGGCGCCTTTCCCGCCGCTACATCCGCGTCGGTCTGGTGCGCTGGCTGGTCCTGGGCATCGTGGCCGGCCTGGGCTCGGGTTTGCTGGCCATCGCTTTTCACGCCGGCCTGGAGGGCCTGACCCATCTGCTGCAAGTCCATCTGGCCGGGCTTTCCCTGCCCCAGCCCTCGGGCGAGAGCCTGGGCGGCGGCCTGCCCGGTCCCTACCGGCCCTGGCTCATCCCGATCTTCACCACCGCGGTCGGGCTTATCACCGGCCTGCTCGTCTCGCGCTTTATTCCCGAGGCCCTGGAAGGGGTCACCGACGGCACCGACGCCATGATCCGGGCCTTTCACCAACAAGGCGGCGTTATCCGGCCGGCCGTGCCGGCCCTGAAAGGCGCAACCGCCATTATGACCATCGCCGCCGGTGGCAGCGCCGGCCAGGAAGGCCCGATCTCCCAGCTCGGGGCAGGGCTGGGGTCGCTTGTCGCCCAGAAGCTGCATCTGACCGCCCGCCAGCGCCGCATCCTGCTCCTGGCCGGGGCGGCCGGCGGGCTGGGAGCCATTTTCCGCGCCCCGCTTGGCGGGGCCATAACCGCCGTGGAAGTCCTCTATTCCGAGGACTTCGAGGCCGAGGCCCTGCTGCCGGCCGTCGTCTCGTCGGTGGTGGCCTACACCCTTTTCGCCTTTGTCTTTGGCGGCAAGGCCATCCTGGCCGCCCCGGGCTACGTGTTTACCAACGCCTTGGAGTTGCCGTTCTACCTCGTGTTGGCCGTGGTCGTGTCCCTGGCCGCGCGCCTGTTTATCCGCACCTTTTTCACCTTCAAATTTGAACTCTTTGGCAGGCTCAAAAAACGCTTCGGGCCGACCCTGCCCATGGTGCTCGGCGGTCTGTGCGTGGGGCTTTTGAGTTGGCGCTACCCGCAGTTGTGCGGTGGCGGCTACGGCTGGCTTGAATTGGCGGCCAACGGCCGACTGGACATGCTCTTTCTGGTGGGGCTTTTTTGCGGCAAGCTCCTGGCCGTTTCGCTGACCATCGGTTCGGGCCTAAGCGGCGGCATGTTCGCCCCGGCGCTGTTTCTGGGCGGCACAGCCGGCAGCATCATCGGTCAGGCCGGGCATATGGTTCGCCCGGACATCGTGACCCAGCCCGGCGGCTACACCCTCGTCGGCATGGCCACCTTTTTCGCCGGCGTGGCCCACGCCCCCATCGGCCCGCTGATCATGGTCTGCGAGATCTCCCAGGGCTATGGCCTGCTGGCCCCGCTCATGCTCTGTTCCGCCGTGGCCCTGGTGCTGTGCGACGACATCCATCTCTATGAAAACCAGGTGGACAACAAATTCGCCTCCCCGGCCCACACCGCCGACGCCACCAACAATATTCTCGAATCCGTGCCCGTGGCCTCGGTCTTCACCCCGGGCCGGCCCACAATCCTTGAGGAAAGCGTGACGTTAAAGGCCCTGGCCGACGTTATTGCCGGCACCAGCGCCTTTGTGTTTCCGGTTAAAAACCACGACGGCTCCTTGACCGGCATCCTGGCCGTGCAGGATGTCCGCCGGGTGCTGTTCGAAGCCAGCCTGCACGAACTGGTGCTGGTGCGCGACCTCATGCGCGCGCCGGTGGTCATCCACCCGGACATGTCGCTCTATGACGCCTTGATGCTGTTTGTCGAAACCGATCTGGGCCAGTTGCCGGTGGTGGACGCACAACAGCCGGACACGGTGCTCGGCCTGCTCGATCGCCGCCATGTCTTTACCGCCTATTCCAGTACACTCAAGGCCCTTAAAAACGAGGAATAAGCCTCGTTGTCCGTTCGGTCGCCCGCACTGGCCGAGCCGAACTGGCCGAGCTGTCAATGCGCTTGACAGTTTGCCCAGCCTCCAGTTAAGGGTATTCTACTGGATATCATATCCTGCATTTGGCTGTTCCTGCGTTGGCGTGTCGCCGCTTCAGTCCGCGTGACCGCTTGTGCCATTGGGTGCTGGCATCCCCTTTGCTTGGAAACGCGATCCATTTTGCACCATTTAAAGCTCAAGCGTCACAGCAGGAGTACGCATGCAGTTAAAAGCGAAATTCATCATACCAACATTGTTGCTAATTGTGTGCGGCATGTCCTTAACCACCTGGCTCACCTACACGCGCAGCACGGATACGTTAGCGGCGCTCTCCGTTGAAAAAGCCAAGACCAACCTGTCGGCCCTGCTGTCCATGGTCGATCTTTGGGTGGACGGCGCGCAAAATGAAATCATCACCCTGGCTCAAACAGACGACATCGCCCAGGCCCTGACCAACGGCGACGCCGCCAGCAAAGCCAAGGCTTTGTCCCTGACCAAGGATGTCGTGGGCCGCTACCCGTCCTTTGACAACATCCTTCTTCTCGACGCCAAGGGCCTCGTCGCCACAGCCACCAACCCGGTCCTCGTGGGTGCCAACCTCTCCGGGCGGGAGTATTACCAAAAGGCCATCACAGGGCAGAACTTCATCTCCAGCCCGATATTAAATAAGGACATCGGCAAATTCGTCTTCGTCATCGCCGCCCCGATCCAGCGCGACGGCAAGACTATCGGTGCCATCGCCGTCGGCGTCCAGATCGAACGCTTCACCGACCAATTCGTCTCCCCCCTGGACAGCCCGGCCGGCAACGCCTTCATCGCCACGGCGGACGGCCTGACCCTGGCCCACCCGGACCGGTCGCTGGTCGGCAAAGTGAACCTCTTGACCGACACGGATTTCGGCCGCCAGATGGCCGGCCAGCCAAGCGGCATGCTCGACGTCATATCCCTGGGCCAACCCAAGCTCATTTTGTTTGAAAAATCGAAACGAACCGGCTGGATGCTCGGCATAACCGTCATCAAGAACGTGGCCTTCGCCGGTGCCCGCAGCCTGGGCCTGCTTATTGTGTGGCTCTCGGTCGGGGTGGCCCTGTTTCTCGCCGCCGGCGTCTGGGTTATCCTCTCCGTCAACGTCTTGCGCCCGGTAGGGGCCTTGGTCGCCGCGGCCAGACGCATCGCCGCTGGCGACCTGGATACGCCGTTGGCCGCCGACCGCCGCGACGAAATCGGCAGCCTCCAGCAGGCCATGGCCGTCATGGTCGTCAACCTCAAGGCCAAAATCGGCGAAGCCGAGGGACAAAGCCTGCGGGCCGCCGAGGAGACCGAAAAGGCCAAAACGGCCACCCACGAAGCCGAGGCCGCCCGCTCCCAGGCCGAAAGCGCCCGGGAACAAGGGATGCTCCAGGCAGCGGCCACCCTTGAAGACATCGTGGCTGCCGTCAGCGAC
Organism: Solidesulfovibrio aerotolerans; assembly: GCF_009856865.1. Taxonomy (GTDB): domain Bacteria; phylum Desulfobacterota; class Desulfovibrionia; order Desulfovibrionales; family Desulfovibrionaceae; genus Solidesulfovibrio; species Solidesulfovibrio aerotolerans. The sequence continues at coordinate 68,831 of NZ_WVUD01000005.1, forward strand.
GCCTCCGAGGCAATCGCGACTCAGATAGACCACGTCAGCCATGGCTCCCGCGAACAGTCGCACCGGGTCGGGGAAACAGCCACAGCCATGGAAGAGATGAACGCCACGGTCCTTGAAGTGGCCCAAAACGCCTCCCAGGCCGCCCAGACCGCTGATAATGCCCGGCACAAGGCCAACGCGGGTTCGGACAGCGTCGCCCGCGTCATCCAAAGCATTGCCGAGGTCCAAAACCGGGCTGCACGCCTCAAAGAGGATATGACCGCCCTGGGCCAGCAGGCCGAAGGCATCGGCCGCATTCTGGGCGTCATTTCCGACATCGCCGACCAGACCAATCTGCTGGCCTTAAACGCCGCCATTGAAGCGGCCCGGGCCGGGGACGCCGGACGCGGCTTTGCCGTCGTTGCCGACGAGGTGCGCAAACTGGCCGAAAAAACCATGACCGCCACCAAGGAAGTCGGCCAGGCCATCCGCGACATCCAGCAGGGAACCCGCTTAAATATCGACAACGTCGAAATGGCGGCTGAAAAAATCAACGATGCCACAACACTGGCCAAGGATTCCGGCCAGACCCTGGAGGCCATCGTCGCCCTGGTCGACGCCACAACCGATCAGGTCCGCAGCATCGCCACGGCGGCGGAACAACAATCCGCCACCACAGAAGAGATCAACCGCAGTATCGTGGACATAAACCGTCTGGCCGAAGACTCGTCCACGGCCCTGGAGCAATCCTCCCGTTCGGTGACCGAACTGGCGGAACAGACCCGCATGCTGCGCGGCCTTATTGACGAAATGCAGGCCGGCGGCTCCGGGGGCAACAGCCTGCCGGCCGTGCGCCGTCGCCCGGCCTTGCCGGCAGCGCGCCGCTAAAGCCGTCCGCCGCCCGGACTCCCGCCAGTGGCGGGAGTCCCCAAACGGCCAAGGGACAACAGGCCCTTGGCCGTTTGGGCAGGCCTGTGTCCAGGCCGCCTTCCCGCCCCGGCAACCGCCTGCCCGCAACCGCCAGGATGCTTGCCCCCAGGCCGCTTCCAGCCTATGCCTTTTGGACAATCCCAAAACAGATTCCCGGAGCGGCCATGCGCATACGGACCAAGCTGCTGTGTTTCCTGCTGGTGGTGGTCATAACACCCCTGTGCGCCCTGGGCCTCTATGCCTGGCGGCAGACCGAAACGCTTGGCCAGGAACTGGCCGAAAAAACCGCTGAAGCCCTGGAAGCCAACGCTGCCGGGGAGCTGGTCCAGACCGCCGACATGTTTGGCGAACACTGCGCCGCCACCCTTGACCTGCTGGAAACCTCCCTGGCGCTGACCGCCGACGCCGCCATGCATCTGCTCGACGTGCAAAGCCCCACGCCCCCGCCGCCGCTGATGCCCATGGACAGCGATTTCGACGCCGGGACCGTCACCGACGCCGTCCTCACCCCCATCGGCGGGTCCGACGTGAACGCCAGTTACGACCACATGGTCTTCCATCTCGCCCCGGGACTGACCAAGCAAGCCGCCCTGCCGGAAATGCGGGCCATGTCCGGCCTGACGCCCTTTTACCGCACGCTTTTCGCCCACCACAAAAGCCTCATGCAATTCGGCTACGTGGGACTGGCCTCGGGCCTGCACTGCGCCTATCCCGGCCACGGCGGCTATCCCGTCGACTACGACCCCAGGCGGCGGCCTTGGTACCAAAACGCCGCAGCCAAGCCCGGCGTCACCTGGGACGTCATGACCGACGCTGCGACCCGGCAGGTCGTGGCCTCCATGGCCCTGGCCCTGCGCACGGACAGCGGCCGGGTGCTCGGCGTGGCCGGGCTGGACATCCCCATGGCCCGGCTGTTTCTCCAAAGCGACCTGTCCCGGACCTGGAGCGATAAGATGCGGTCCATGCTCGTTTCCCTGGATACGCAGGGGATGGCAGGCAAGCCGGAACTGGTCATCGTGGCCTGCCGCGACTATGCCCAGAAAAGCCGCGACTGGACCGCGCCGGTGGAACTGGAGCGCATCGATTCCCCGGACACCGCAGTCCTTAGCGAGGTGGCCCATGAACTCGCCGCCGGACGCAGCGGCGTGCGCCGGCTGATCTACCGGGGCGAGGACACCTTCCTGGCTTTTGCCCCGATCGCCAACAAGCGGCTGGCCGTGGTGCTGGCTGCACCGCGCGACGAGGTGGTGGCGGCGGCCGAGCAGGCCGAGGCCCGGGTCATCACGGCCGTTTCAGGGCTGGCCGGACAGATCGGCTGGTTTCTGATCGGGGCGGTGCTGCTGACCGCCGCCCTGGCTGTCACGGCCTCCAAGACCGTGACCCGGCCGGTGCGCGAACTGGCCGAGGCGGCCCGCAAACTGGCCTCCGGCGATTTCTCGGCCCGGGTCGCCCGGTGCGGGCGCGACGAATTGGGCGAGATGGCCCAGTCGTTTAACGACATGGCCCCCCAGCTTCTGGAACGCATGAAACTCAAAAACGACATGGCCCTGGCCATGGAAGTGCAGCAGCATCTGCTCCCGGGCCGCCCGCCTGCCATGGAAGGCATGGATATCGCTGCCTTAAGCCTCTACTGCGACGAAACAGGCGGCGATTACTTCGACTTTCTGGAATTTTGCCAGGACGACGCCACCCACGCCGACATCGTCATCGGCGACGTCACCGGCCATGGCGTGTCGGCCGCCCTTTTCATGGCCACGGGCCGGGCGCTGTTGCGCGGTCGGGCCGTGGGCCAGCCCGGCCCCGGTGCCCTTTTGACCGAAGTCAACGCGCTGCTGTGCCAGGATACGCATCTCACCGGCCGGTTTATCACCCTGTTTTTCCTGCGCCTGGACCGCTCGTCCAAGGAGATGGTGTGGTGCCGGGCCGGGCATGATCCGGGCCTGCTCTACGATCCGGCCGGCGACGACTTCGAGCAGCTCCAGGGCACCGGCATCCCGCTGGGGGCGGTGCCGGACTGGACGTATGCCGAAATGCGCCGGCCATGGATCAAGCCTGGGCAGGTGCTGGTGCTCTATACCGACGGCATCCACGAGGCCAGGAGCCCGGGCGACGCCATGTATGGCAAGGAGCGCATGGAGACCGTGGTGCGCCGGGAAGCGGCCGGGCCGGCCTCGGCCATCGTCAACGCCCTGGTGGCTGATCTCAAAGACTTCAAAGCCGGGCTGCCCCTGGAGGACGACGTGACGCTGGTGGTCATCAAAGCCACGTCCTGATAGCGGCCCGGACCACCGGGAAACGACGCTTTTTGCCCCTTTTCATACGCACCACAACGGCCTATAATCGCCGCGCAACGCGGCATTCCCTTTTGTGGTACCGGGGAGACGCCGCATATTCCCGCCCAACAGATCGTACTGTCGGCAATGGGGACGCCATGGACTCGACCTGCCCTCCCCCGCCCGATCCGGCCCCGCGCCACAGGGTGCTCATCGTTGACGACAGCAAGACGTTTGTTGCCCTGCTGACCCGGCGAATCCAAAACGAACTGGACATTGATTGCGATGTGGCCCGGGACTATGCCACGGGCGTGGCCTTGGCCGCGACGGGCGGCGCGTCCTATCTGGCCGCCCTGCTGGATCTCAATCTGCCCGACGCCCCCAACGGGGAAATCGTGGACGCCGTTTTGGCCCAGGGTGTCGCGCCGCTGATCTTTACCGCCGAAATCAACGACGATATGCGTGATCTGTTCTGGTCCAAGCGCATTATCGACTATGTGCTCAAGCAAAACATCGCCAGTGTCGATTACATTATCGATTCCCTGCGGCGTTTGCGCGACAACCCCAAGCTCAAAGTACTGGTGGTGGACGATTCGAGCATGGTGCGCAACCACCTCTCCGCCTTGCTGGCCGCCCACCGCTACCAGCCGCACTGTGCCCGCAACGCCGGCGAAGCCATGGACGCCCTCGCGGCAGACCCGGACATCAAAATAGTTATCATCGATTACAATATGCCGGACATGGACGGCGCGCAACTGACAAAAATCATTCGTTCGACGCACAGTAAGAAAGATCTGGCCATCATCGGCATTTCCGGCCACGGTGGCGCGTCCATGTCCGTGCGTTTTCTCAAAAATGGTGCCAACGACTACATCACTAAGCCATTTTTGACAGAAGAGTTCTATTGCCGCGTCTCCCAGAACGTGGACATCCTAAATCAGTTCCAAACGATTAACGATTTGGTGAACAAGGATTTCCTAACGAAGCTGCATAACCGGAAGTATCTGACCGAGACGGGCGAAAAGTTTTACGCCAACCTCAAGCGCAACAACATCGGCATGGTGGCGGCGCTTATAGACATCGATGATTTCAAACGCATCAACGACGCCCACGGCCATGACGTGGGCGATGCCGTCCTGCGCCACACCGCAGCCCTCATCCGCAACCGCTTTCGGGAGTCGGACATCGTGGCCCGCTACGGCGGCGAGGAATTCTGCGTCGTCAACATCAACATGGACAAGACCAAGGCCTACGACGTTTACAACGAGCTGCGTCTGGCCATCGTCCAGGAACCTTACATCCATAACTGCCTGCCCGTTCCCCTGTCTGTCAGCATCGGCGTATGCACCAGCCACGAAGACTCGTTTGGACAAATGGTCGCCGTGGCAGACCATTTGATGTACGACGCCAAGCATACAGGGAAAAATCACATTCTGGTGCGCTGAGACGGGCGGGGGTGCCAATGCAAAAGGCCGGGTCGCCCCGGCCTTTTGCCATTCCAAAACGCCAGACGCGCCGCCCCTAATCCCCGGCCGCGTCCCGGGCCGCTTCCGCTGCGGCCGCGTCGGCCGAGACGTCTGCAACGCCCAGCGCCCTCAAGGCTTCTGCAGCCATCTCCAGCACCTCGCGGCCATGCACGATCTCGACAATGCGCCGCATGGCCTCCACCGGATTGGGATGCTGAAACACGTTGCGGCCAATACACGTCCCGCACGCGCCCGCCCCCAAAGCAGCCTCCACCATGGTGGCAAAACTCTTGAAATCCGGCCGCGACGGCCCACCCGTCACCAGCACCCGGGCCGATGAGGCCGCAACCGCCCGGCCAAAACTGCGCGCATCGCCGGAATACGGCACCCCGGTCACATCCGCCCCAAGCTCGGCCCCCAGCCGGATGCAGTGGTTTATAAGGCTCGGGTCCGTCTCGTTGATCACCCGCTCGCCCTTGGGGGCGATAAGCGCCAAGACCGGCACGCCCAGGCCATGGGCCTCGTCCACGATGGCCCCCATGTCGGCCAGCATCCGGTCCTCGAACTCGTTGGCGATATTGACCTGCACCGCCACCATGTCCGCCCCCAGACGCAACGCCTCGGCCGTGGAGCACATAAGGCTTCGGGCATAGGGCGGCTGGCAGTGCCGCGTGCCGCCGGAGAGTTGGGCAATGGCCATGACGTCCACCGGCACGTCGGCCAGATGCGCCCGCAGGGCACCTTTGTTCAGCATGATACCCTGCACCGGAAAATCCCCCACCAGCTCCAACAGCCGTGGCAATTCCTCAAGCCCGGTCAGCATCCCTTCCATAACCCCGTGATCCAGGGGCGCAACAACCGCCTTGCCCGTGACAGGGTGAAAAAGCCGCGCCAGCTTGCGATCGCTCCCGTGCATGCATCCTCCCAAAAAAACCAGTCGTTATCGATCAGACCACAAGGCCCGCGCGCCCTTTCGGGTCAAAAACCCAAGCGGTAATCCGCGCCAATACAGGCCCGCCCGGGACGGCAGATCGCCGGCCGGCAAACTCTGGCCGGCAAGCAGCGCCTCGATACGGGAAAGCGAGTCCTCGGTAAACCCCGGCCCGCCAGCCCCAAGCAGCACCCGCGCCCGGGCCTGGGGGCGAAACACCCCGCTGCGGTACGTGCCCAGGCCAAAGCCCTGGTAGCGCAATCCGGCCGGCAGCAACGCCGCCCCGGCCGGCAGAAAAAACACCTTCTCCCCAAAAGCCCGCACCGCCCCCGGCGGCAATCCCGACGGCTCGCAACCGGCGGCCAAAAGCGCCTTGTCCGGCACAACCTCCCCGGGCAAGGCCCCGTCGGCGTCATACGCCTCGCCCCCGGTCTTTTCATAAAGGGCCATATAAAAGCCCTGGGCCGCCGAGGCCGCGCTGTCCACCCGCAACACCCCGCAGACGTCGCTGCGTTGCGGGGCTTCAAAGACAAAGCCCGCCGGCGCGGCCAGCGGCACGGTCTTTAAAGGAAGATGATCCAGGGCAAAGCGGGTCTGCTCCTCGTTTTCCGCCACATTGGTGGTGCAGGTGGAATAAAGCAGCCGCCCGCCCGGTGCCAGCAGGCCCGCTGCCGTGGCCAGGAGCTTGCGTTGCAGGCTAGCCAGCGGCGCGACTTTGTCCCCGGCCCAGATTTTGGCGGCCTGGGGATTTTTGTCCAAGGTTCCCCAGCCGCTGCACGGCGGATCAAGGAGAATATGGGTAAACGAGCCGGCCGGCAAAAGCGGAGCCAGATCGGCCGCAGCGCAGGTGGCCGTGTTGGCCAGATTTTCCCGGGAAAGCGTTTGCCGCAGCGTGGCCAGCCGGTCCGGCGACGGCTCGTTGCCCAGGACAAAGCCCGCCCTCCCGACAAGCTGGGCCAGAAAACCCGTCTTGCCGCCAGGGGCCGCGCACATGTCGAGCACCCGCGCCCCGGCCGGCGGGTTAAGCAAAAGCGGCGGCAGCATCGACGAGCGATCCTGAATATGGATGTAGCCAAAGCGGGCCGCCATGGACGACCCCAAGGGCGTCGGCTCGGCCACGATGCGCCGGCACCACGGCGAAAAAGGCTCCGGCTCGGCCACATGCCCCGTGGCCGCCAAAAGCGCTTCCACAAGCGCACGCTGCCCCGCCTCGCACACCAGCCGGAAACTGCGCCCGGATGTTCTGCCTGCCCCCGCCGCTGCTGCATCGTCTTCGCAAAATGCCATGCCCGCACCCTACCCCGGCGGCCACGCCTTGAAAAGCCCCGACCCAGCCACACCCCGTCCGGCCGGCGGCGCGAAACGTTCTTGCCAAACGCCATCCCACTGCATAGGTAGAGGCCGCCGACCACAACAATGACCGCGAGGAGCCTGCATGGAATATCTTACGCACATAATCGACGTGATCCTGCACATCGATAAATATTTAAACACCATCGCCGCAGACTACGGTCTGTGGACCTACTTCATTTTGTTCCTGATCATTTTTTGCGAAACCGGATTTGTCGTCACCCCGTTTCTGCCCGGCGACTCCCTGCTGTTCGCGGCAGGGGCGTTGTGCGCCGGCAGCGTCCTGGACCCCCACCTCATGACCGGCCTGCTCATCGCCGCCGCCTTTATCGGTGACAATGTCAACTATTGGATCGGCCGCCGCGTCGGACCGGCCATCTTCGAGCGCGACCACATCCGGTTTTTTAAGAAAGAGCACCTCCTCAAAGCCCACGCCTTCTACGAAAAACACGGTGGCAAAACCATCATCCTGGCCCGCTTCGTGCCCATCATCCGTACCTTCGCCCCCTTCGTGGCCGGCATCGCCCGCATGACCTATCCCAAATTCCAGGCCTACAATATCGTCGGTGCCGTCGTCTGGGTCGCCCTGTTCATCTATTCCGGCTACTTCTTCGGCAATCTGCCCTTTATCAAACGCAATTTCAGCGTTGTCATCCTCGTCATCATCATCATTTCCGTCCTGCCCGGCCTCATCGAATATCTGCGCCACAAACGGGCTGCCACCGCTGCGGCTGCGGCCAAAGCGGACTAAGAACCGGGACGCTGTCCCGGACCCGGCCAGGGCAGCGCCCCGATCTTCTGCCTCCCCGCCTCTTCTTTCTTCCACTTCCCCGCGCTACCTCGCCTCAGACTCCCGTACCGCTGCTCCGCGCCCTCCGCTGACGCCAACGGCACGCTGACGATGGTGAGCGACACGGCCGGCAGGGTGAGCCGCAGTTGGCCGTCGGCCACGGGGACGGCGCGTTGTCCGTGCAACTGCGGCGCTTGATCATCCGGTCCGTTGCCGGCCCAGACGACGCTGGTGGCCGTCTTGCCGGGCCGGGCGCCCTGCACACGGATGACCGCCGGCCGGGAGGCGTCTTTATTGATGAGCAGCAGATCGAGTGTGTTTGTTTTGTCGTTTCGGGTGGCGAAAGTGCGGATTTCCGGGGCGTCGGTCGTGGCGACGATGCGCGTGCCGAGATGCCCGGCCAGAATTTTCAGCGCCATCCCGGTGGGCAGGAGGTTGTTGCGGGCATCGAGGGCATCCCAGAGTTCGGGAGTATTGACGTTATTAAGCCACCTCGTGGCCCAGATCTGGGCCGTGACGACCCGTGGATCGCTGACGGCCTGGGCGAGCATATCCAGAAGCACCAGGGCATGGCCCAGGGTGTTTTCATGTTTCCAGCCGGGGTTTTGGGGGTGTCCGTACCAGTCGGCCGAATTGACTTCGGTCAGCAGGTAGCGCAGCCGCCCGGCCAGATCGGGAGGGCCGTAGGTCCGGGCCGCCTTGTCAATTTCGGTGACGCCAAGCATGGGGGCCGGCTGGGTGCGGTAGGCGTCGTAGCCAAACCACGCGTAGCAAGGGTATTCGTGGACGGACACAAAGTCGATGCTCGCCCCGGCTTCGGCAAAAACGGCCTGCCACCAGACGGTCTGATCGCCGGCCATATTGTCGAGACTCCCGATGTCGGTTGCGCCCGCCGGGCCGTTGGCACCAATTTGGATCGACGGATCGACACCTTTCATGGCCGCGGCAAACAATTTGAGGTCGCGGGCGTAGTCCATGGCCCGGGAACCGCCGTCATAGACATAGAAATACGATTCGTTGCCGATCTCAAAGTATTTGACACCGTAGCCGCGTTCGATATTGGCGTAGCGCACCAGCGACACGGCGTTTTGCAACAGCGTGGCCTTATCCGGGATCACGGAGCCGTCCTGGGCCGGCCGGTACATCGCATCGTGGGGGATGACGACCACGGGTTCGGCCCCGGTCTTGCGGCACAGGCGGATAAAGGCATCGAAATCCATGGGTTTGTGGACGTACTGCCTGGTCTCCAGATTGTAGACGCGGCGGTCGTTGGCCGGCCATTCTGCGGGTCCGAGCAGGGCCAGGGCGGGGCCGGGCTTGCGAAACGGCGGCGTGGCCCACAGGGTGACATCGGATTTGGCACCGCCGGGATAGCGCAGGGAGCCGACGCCAAGATCGGTGACGGCCTGGGCCAGGGGGCGCGCCCCCGGGGGACGGTTGACGTCGTTATCCAGCAGATAATTGAGGTTTATGCCGAGCAGTTTCCGAGTCGTCGGCCGCACGGTTTTGTCGGCGGCGACCGTGATAATTTCGGGTTCGGCGGCAGTCGTCCCGGCCTGGGCGGCGGCCGGAGACGCGGACACGGGAAACAAAAAGGCGACGCCAAGCGCCGCTGCCAGCAACACCATCCGAGCCATGGACACATTTCCCTCCAAAGCAAACGCGCAACGAGGGGTAGCCCTGGCGGCCTGTTCTGGCAAGGCCTGCCCGACGTCGTTTGGGTTACAGCGTGACAAAAGACCGCGCCCCGGGCGCGGCCGGGTGTAACCAGGACGCGCCAAACGCGACATGACGAAACCTGGGCAGCCCAAAGCGCATTGCCGGGCCTTGCAACGCCCCTGGCTTGATAGTAATGCAGGGCCTCGCGGCGATCCGGCCCCGTTTGCCGTCGTCACGCTCCCGGACAACACGGTCCACTACGGACCCGGAGGAACCCCCTATGACGATTTTCCGTCGCCTTGCCTTGCTGGTTGCGGCCTTGCTGTGCCTGCCGGCGACCGCCCTGACCGCCGAGGTCAAAACGTTCGCCGTGGCCCCGTTTACCGTGCACGGACCTGAAAAATACCAATATCTGGGTCAGGGCGTGCAAAGCATGCTCGAATCGCGGATGAACTGGCCGGGCCATCTGGCCCCCATGGACAAGGCCAAAGCCGGGGCCAGATTGGCCAAATCCCCGGCCTCGGAGTCCGATGCCAAAAAGATCGCGGGCGAGCTTGGCGTGGACTATCTGGCCTATGGTTCGGTCACCGTCTCGGGCGAACAGGCCAGCGTTGACATCATGGTCGTTGGCCGCGACGGCAAAAAATGGCCCAAGTCGCTCAACACCAAAGTCTCGGAGTTGATTCCGGCCATGGAGCGCACCGCCCAGGCCCTCAACAACGAAATATTCAAGCGCCCGGCTTCGGCCGCTGCCGGCGGCAAGGGCGGCGAACCCACCTCGCAGCTCAATCCGGATTTCGTGGTCAACCAGACCACCGAAGGTGCCCAGAAGACATACCTCAATCCGAACTTCCGCTATGCCGGCCCGGCCGACACTGCGGGCGTGTGGCGCAGCCAGTCCATGCCCATCGTGTCGCGCGGCATCGCCGTGGCCGACTTCAACGGCGACGGCCAAAACGAAGTGGCCATCCTGGCCCAGCACTCGGTGGAGGTCTTTCAGTACAAAGACCGCCAGCTCATGCCCATCGCCAAGTACGAGACGGCCCCCAACTTTAATCTGCTCAACATCAGCACCTTGGACATCAACGGCGACGGCAAGGCCGAGATCATCGTCTCGGTCAGCTACTTTAAGGAGCCGCGCTCGTTTATCTTAAATCTTGAAGGCAACAAGTTGAGCGAGCTGTACAAAGACATCAAGCTCTATCTCAACGTGGTGCCCGTGGCCCCGGACTTCAACCGCCAGTTGGTCGGCTCCAGGGGCGAACAGAAGGAAATCTTCGTCCCGGGTGTGCACAACGTCATCTTCTCCGGCGGCCAGCCCCAGCTGTCCACCCGCATCACCCTGCCGAGCAAGGCCAACCCGTTCAATTTCGTCTTTATGCCGGAAAAAAGCGGCTACAAGGTCATCATAAACGACGACCAGGACCACATCGTGGTCTACACCGCCAAGGGCGAGCGCGTGGCCGCCACCGAAGAACAATACTGCGGCTCGGCCATCGGACTGGAATTTGACCCGCTCATGGCCCCCATGGAAAAACCCAAGACCGACCACCTCTGGACCTACTACTATATCCCGCTGCCCATGATCGTGGCCAATCTGGGCCAGGACAATCGCTCCGAAGTGCTGGTCAGCAAGAACATCTCCCTGGCCGCCCAGTTCTTCGAGACTTTCCGCACCTTCTCCCAGGGCGAGATCCACTCCCTGTACTGGGACGGCGTGGGCATGAACCTGTTGTGGAAGACCCGGCGCATCAAAGGCACCGTCACCGGCTACGCCCTGGCCGACATCGACAACGACGGCCAGAAAGAGCTGGTGGTCTGCATTACCACCTGGCCCGGTGCCGCCGGACTCTCGGCCCGCCGCACCATTGTCCTGGCCTACAAGCTGGACGGGTCGAGCATGAGCCAGCCGGGCGAGTTCGGCATCGACCAGTCTGAATAGTCCGACCCCTTGACGCCACGACGGGGGAACCGCATTCTGCGGCGGTTCCCCCGTTTTTACGTTTCCAACCCTGGTTGCCGAGGTCGCATTGCTCGCCTTGTATCTGGCCCAGATCATCAATTCGGGACTGGCCCTGGGGGCCGTCTACGGCATCATGGCCCTGGGCTTTTCCCTTATCTTTTCCGCCAGCCGGCTGATCAATTTCGCCCAGGGCGAGCTGTTGCTGCTTGGCGGGCTGTCGATCATGACCCTGGCCGGCGTCATGCAGCTCTCCCCGCTGGTGGCCCTTTTCGCCGCCGGTGCGGCCGGCTATCTGCTGGGCCGGGCGCTGTTTGCCACCACGCTTGGCCTGACGCTTCGGGCCTCGCCGCTGCGCCAGCTCATGCTCACCGTGGCCGCGAGCCTGGTCTTTCAGGGCGTGGCCATCCTGGCCTGGGGCAAAAATCCGCTCATGCCGCCGCGGCTGCTCCCCATCCCGGATCTGCGCCTGGGACCGCTGTTTTTGGGCCGCGATACGGCCACGGCCCTGCTTTTGGCCGTGGTCAGCATGGTGGTGCTGGGCCTGTTTTTAACCCGCACCCGGCTGGGGCGCGCCCTTCGGGCCACCTCCCAAAACGCCGTGGCCGCCCGGCTGCAAGGCGTGGACACGGTATTCTGCCATGCCCTGTCCTTTGCCCTGGCCGGGGCGCTGGCCTCCCTGGCCGCCCTGGCTGTCGGACCGCAGACGGGCCTTCGCTACGATATGGGGCTGGGTCTTGGCCTCAAAGGTTTCGCAGCAGCCACCATCGGCGGCTACACCTCGCTTGGCAAAGTCTTTGCCGGCGGCATCCTTCTCGGGCTTATCGAGGCTGCGCTGGTGCTGACGCTGTCCGGGGAATTTAAGGAAACCGCCACCTACACGCTCATCATCATCCTGCTCGTGATTGCTCCGCGAGAGCACGACGAGCGCCCCTAAGCCATGGCCGTACCGCGCAACGTATCCCTGGCCCTGTTCTTCGCCGCCCTGACCGGGGTCGGCCTTTTCACGCCGGGCTTTGCGCTGCTGGCCGTCAACCAGCATTTGTTTTTGGCGGTCAACGTCCTGGCGCTCAATTTCTGTCTGGGCCTTGGCGGGCAGATTTCCCTGGCCCAGGCGGCCTTTGCCGGGCTCGGGGCGTACGGCTCGGTGCTGCTCCATGCACTCTTCCCCGGGGCCAGCCTGCTCATTGCGCCGTGCGTGGTGCTGGGCACGGGCCTGCTGGCCGCAGCGCTCAGCCGCCCCATGGAACGCCTGGGCGAAGGCTTTCTGGCCATGGCCACCTTGTGCGTCTCCCTGGTCTTTACCAATCTCGTGCTGACCCTGGAGAGCGTCACCGGCGGTTCGGCCGGGCTTATGGTCGAGCGGCCGCTGGCGCTGCCCGGCATCGGGGCGCTTGGGGGCGACAAGCTGACGTTTTTTCTGTTTCTGGGGCTGCTTGCCCTGGGGTCGTATGTGTTTTTGACCCTGCGCGACAGCCGGTTGGGCCGGGCCTTGGCGGCTTGTCGCGACGACGGGCAGGCGGCGTCAAGCCTGGGTATCGACCGGGCAGCGGTGCGGTCCTTGTCCTTTGGCCTGGGCGGCGGCCTTTCGGCAGCGGCCGGGGTGGTCCACGGCCACTACACCGGCTTTATAAGCCCCGAGCAGTTTCATCTGGAACTGTCGCTCAAAGCGCTTTTATTCCTGGTCATCGGCGGCCCGGGCAATCTGTTGCGGCCCCTGGTGGCAGCGCTTGTCCTGGAAACGGCCATGGGCTGGCTGTCGGTGCTTGGCGACGCCCGCACCCTGGTCAACGGCCTGCTCCTGGGCGCCGCACTCCTCGCGGGCTATTGGCGTATCAAAAAATAATCTCCCTTCTTTTCAGCAGTTTCTCGCCTTTTCTCCCCCTTTTTCTGCAAGAGCCATTGACTCTGGTTCTCTATTTGGTATGAAGCGGCCATATATCAAATTGCTTATACTATAATTTATTTACTAGTTATATAATTTAATTAACACTTTTTACGGGAGGCACCACGATGAACGGACTTTGGCGCCAGGAGAGGTCATTATTACGCTGTCTCGTACTTTTGAGTTTCTACCTCGTACTTTTTGGGATGGCAGGCTGTACGTCAACACCTAAAAATGCTGCCAGCCGGTTTGACAGTTTCCAGAAAGTGACGGCATCAATTACGCAGGATATCCCGAAAATAGACCTACTCAGTCTGCCCCAAGCCCAGTACCATGAAACAGATCAGCTGCTCAAAGCGATAGACGACGGAAAGCAACGCCTGAATGTCCTTGAAGATGACTATGGCATCAAAAACTTGAATCCGTTCAAAACAACTTATGCAGAAAATTTTCAAGCCAGAGTTTCCTACCTCCAGTATCTCTCAATGTATTCAAATTCTCTCAAATCAATAATGTCCAGCTCAAGCATATCAGAGCTCAACACAAATATTAAAGATTTTGGCAAAACAATGGATGCGTTCAAGACCAATGTTATGATAAAAGTTGAACCCAGCCTTACAACAACATCATTCTCAGAAATTGCTAATGGCGCAGCCGCAATTATTACGTTTGGCCTTGAGAAAGCCAGAAATGAAAAAGTTAAATACATAATAACCCAAACGACGCCGCCTCTGCGGGATGTTCTTGGACGAATGGCCATGCATATAGGGTCATGCACGTCGAAGAATTTGCCGTCTGGTTCAGTGGCGTTAGCGGTTACCAACTATTACAACGAATCACTAACTCAAGACCAAAAAAAATTTGATGCAATAAATGCACTGGACAAGGAGAAAACTCGCGAAAGATTCAATGCGCTCCAAGCATTAATACAAAAGAAACAAAAACTCCAACTCACTTGCACACTTCTTGATGCGACAAACACCATGCTCGCCAACTATGCCCAGCTTCACGCCGATCTCGAAAAAGCTTTTGATAAAGATAGCGGGGATCTTACTACCTCCATAACAAACGTTTCTCTTCAAATCCAAACCATCGAAACGGCCCTGAACATTCTTGGGGCTAAGGAGAAATAAATTATGAATACGAACATTCAAACGCTTATTCAAAAAGCAATCCATGACGTTAAGATAGAAAAGGATGACCACATTAATGAGGCTAGCAACATAGATGCAGTCATCCATGCTCTTACGCGTTTGAATATTTTAACTAACGACAGCGTGACGAAGTATTTAATTGGAACTCTTATCGATGCACATAAAATTGATTGCAAACTATCAGATATTGAAAAAACTATCACACAAATAAAATCATCAAAAGAAATTAAAGAGCTTCAAACACAAATTATCGAATACAAAAATGCGATATCGGTACCTGACAACTCCACAACTCAGTATAAATACATTTCAAACATGGCTACAAAGGCTACTACACTTGCAACAAGCCTCAACAGTGCATATATTGTTACAAATTACAAACACGACTCGCTGAACACAACTGCAATTTACGCCGCCTCCCTCGCTACGGACCTGTCGACGATAGCCAGCAATATGGACAACCCTATCTTCAATGCGGCCAGCAGCACCCTTCATGAATTTGCCCGCGAACTCAACGCGCTGGATCAAAAGATTAAAACCGTCAGCACAGGCATCGCAAAAGCCTCTGAAATAATAACAACAATCCTCAGCACATTGCCATTTCTAGCGAAATTTTTCCCCTTCCTGTCTTAAGCGCCATTCAATTCGACCCCATCGCCCGCCAACGCCCCTGCGTTGGCGGGCTCCACCCCCGGCCTTGCAAAAAAGATTTACAACGCCCGCCGATACGGTAAAAATTCGCTGCCACGCTCGTCCAGATCATCCCGTATCGGAGGCTTCCCCATGGTCCATGTCCTGCTCCTGCTTGCTGTGCTCCTGTGCTGGCCCGCCACGGGCGTCCTTGCCCAGGCCACCGGCGATCCTATCGTCATCGGCGGCCTTTTCGCCCAATCCGGCCCGGCCGCCGTGGTCGGTACGCCGAGCAAGCTCGTGGCCGAAATGACCGTTGCGCAGATCAACGACATGGGCGGCGTGCTCGGCCGTCCCCTCAAGCTCATCGCCTACGATACCGAATCCTCCCCAGACGTGGCCCTGCGTCAGGCCAGACAACTCGTCGAAGGCGACAAAGTCCTGGCCATCATCGGCCCCACCTCCACCGGTGAAGGACTGGCTGTCAAAAAATACACCGAGGAAAAGCACGTCCCCATCATCATGACCGTGGGCGGCGACGCCGTTATTGCCGGCGGCAAGTTCGGTCCCTATGAATGGACGTTTAAGGCCCCCCAGCGCACCGCCACCGCCGTGGCCAAGATTTACGACTACTTACAGGGTAAAAAAATCACGAAAATCGCGGTGTTAAACTCAAAAGACGCCTTTGGCCAGGACGGCCTGGCAGACCTTAAAGCCAACGCCGCCAAATACGGCATCGAGATTGTGGCCGAAGAGAGCTTCGACAACAAAGGCACGGACTTCTCGGCCCAGGCCTTTAAATTGCAAGCCGCCAAGCCCCAGGCCGCTGTGGTCTGGACCATCGGACCGGCCGGGGCCATCGCTGCCAAAAACTTCGCCGCCCTGCCCGGCGAACGCCCGCTGCTGGTGCAAAGCCACGGCCAGCCCGGCCCCAGTTACCTCGAGCTGGCCGGTGAAGCGGCCGGCGGTACGGTGCTGCCCGGCACCAAGCTCATGGCCCCGGAATCCCTGGCCGACGAAGATCCCCAAAAGATCGTCATCGAGTCCTTCGTCAAGGCCTACAAGGATAACGGTATCCAGGAGAAGTTTCCGCTCAACACCCACTCCGGCTATGCCTACGACGCCCTGACGCTGTTGCGCGCCGGCCTGGAGAAAGCCGGCAAGGCCGACCCCGAAGCCTTGCGCGCCGCCCTGGAAAAACTCGAACGCGTGGTCGGCGTCTCCGGTGTCTACACGCTGTCCGCCCAGGACCATAACGGCCTGGGGCCGGATTCCATGGTCATGCTTATCGTGGATTCCAACCGCTTCAAGCTCGCCCCGTAGGCGCGGCGCGTCGCGGCGAAGCGCAAAACGAAGATGCGAGGGAAACCCCTTTTTGAAAAAAGGGGTTTCCCTCGCGCTCCCTTCCCCAAAAACTTTTCAAGGGGGGTTTTCCAGCCCGACTCCCCGCGCCAATCCGCATCATCCGCCGCCGCACTATGAAAACTCCTGTCCAGACCTTCACCGTCACCCCAGCCGAGGCCGGCCAGAAGCTGTTGCAGTATCTGGCCCGGCGTCTTGGCTCGGGATTGCCACCGGCCGCCTTGCAACGCTTTATCCGCACCGGGCAGGTGCGCCTGGACGGCAAGCGCTGCAAACCCTTTGACCGGGTCAGCCAGGGCCAGCTTGTGCGGGTGCCGCCCTATGAAACCGATGGCACGGGCGGGCCGGTCCAGGCTGTCCCCAACGCCCAGGTGTCACCCCCCGGCGCTGGGGACCGGGCGCAGCAGCGGCCAACGGCCACGACGCCAGGCCCGGCGAAGCAAACGCGGCCAGCCCACACTCCGGCCAAGCCGGCGGCTGCCCGGACCAAAACGCCCCAGCATGTGACGCCGCCGCTCGACATCCTCCACGAAGACGACGAACTGCTGGTGGTCATCAAACCGGCCGGCCTGCCGGTCCATCCCGGCTCCGGCCATCCCTTCGCCCTGACCACGCTGCTGGCCGACCGCTATCCCGATGCGCCCTTTCGCCCCACCCCGGCCCATCGCCTGGACCGCGACACCACCGGCATCCTGCTCGTGGCCAAGAGCTACCGCGCCTTGCGCCATATCCACGACGCCATGCTGACCGGCGAAGCCCGCAAGGACTATCTGGCCTGGGTCTGGGGACGCTGGCTTTTGGGCGAGGTAAACGAATGGGTGACGCTGCGCGACAGGCTGGCCAAGGAAGGCGGACCGGGCCGGGAACGGATGGCGGCGGGCGAGCTGGGCAAGGAAGCCGTGGCCAAGGTGCGCCTTGTTTCGGCCATCCCCACAGCCAGTCTGGTGGAGGTGCGTCTGGAAACCGGCCGCACACATCAGATACGCGCCCAGTTGGCGTCACGGGGCTATGCCATTGTCGGCGACCCCAAATACGGCGGCGGCGCGCCGCCCATGCGGCTGCATGCCTGGCGGGTGCAGTTGCCCGGGGCCGCCTACTGCGCCCCGCCGGCCTGGGAAGCACCCTGGTCGGTTGCCCGACCGCGGCGCGCTTCCCAGGCCGCCTGCAGCGAGGCGCTTAGCTCCCCTGATCCAGAAGCGAAGCCAGACGTCCCAGAATGATCGCCCCGGCCTGGGCCACGTTTATGGAATCGAGCGGCCGGGCCTGGGGGATGCGCAACAGCGCCTGACAGCGCTTTTGTACACCGGCCCGGATGCCCTCGTCCTCGCTGCCAAGCACCAGGATGATCGGGAAAGTCGGGACGGTCGTATAGACGTTGTGGGCCTGGGCATCGCCAGCCGCGCCCAGGATGGTGAACCCGGCCGCAGCGGCCTCGTCCAAGGCCCGGGACAGGTTGGACACCTTGGCCACGGGCAGACGGGCCAACGTGCCGGCCGACGCCTTGGCCGCGCCCGGTCCCAGACGCGCCCCTTCGTGCTTGGGCACAATGAGGCCGCCGCCGCCGAGGGCAAACAGGGTGCGGGCCAGGGTGCCGACATTGCCGGGGTCCTGCACCCGGTCCAGGGCCAGGGACACCTGCAGCGGTGCCGCCTTGGTGGCGGCCAGCACATCTTCCAGGCTGGCCATCTCGCCAGCGGCCAGACGGGCCAGGAAACCCTGATGGTTGCCGGGATAGAGGCGGTCCATGTCGCCGGCGGGCATAAACCGGTAGCGCACGCCGGCAGCGGTACAGGCGGTGACAATGGCGTCCACGTCCGCGCCGCGAAGGCCCTGGCGCAAAATCACATCATCCACGCTCTTCGGGCTTTGCTCGATGATTTCGCGCACGGGCTTGCGGCCCGGCAGGATATCTTCGGGCAACGCCACGGCCTCGGCGCGGCTCTGCATCGGACGCTGCTCGGCCTCGCCACCAGGGCGTTCACCATACCGGCGGCCGGCGTCGTAGCGCTGCTGGCGGTCGCTTTCGGGCTTGCCTTGGGAACCGTCGCGCCGGTCGGACTGACGCTCGGGCCGTTGATCGCCGGTGCGCTCGCGGGAATCCCCCTGCGGGCCGCCGGAGCGGGCCGGACGCTGGTCGCTGTCATAGCGAGGACGCTTCTGGTCGCTGTCGCGCTCACGCGCATCGTTGCGCGCACTACTCGGACGATCAGAGCGCTGGTCGCTGTCGTAGCGGGGACGCTTCTGGTCGCCGGTGCGCTCGCGGGAATCCCCGCGCGGACCGGTGGAGCGGGCCGGACGCTGGTCGCCGTCACGACGCGGGCGTTTTTGGTCGTCGGTGCGGTCGCGCGAATCACCGCGTGCAGTATTCGGGCGGGCCGGACGCTGGTCGCCGTCGCGACGCGGGCGTTTCTGGTCATCGGTGCGGTCGCGCGAATCGCCGCGTGCACCAGCGGGACGGGCGGGTTTCTGGTCACCGTCGCGCCGGGGGCGGCGATTATCGTCGCGCTTGCCGGCACCGGGACCGGACGGACGACTGGACGGACGACCGGGACCGGAGGTATGGCGTTTCTCGGAGCTGGAACCGGACGTCGTGCGTTTATCGGAACCGGAGCCTGCGCGGCTGTCGTCGCGCTGTTGGGAAGGGCCGTCAGACCGGCGCTTGGGAGCTGGCCGGCTATTGCGTTCATTTTTGGTCATGCCTTAAAATGACCCAAACCAGCCAGGACCACAAGCTTTTTTCCTTGCGTTTTCGTCAAGATTCGACTAAACAGTATGGAATTATTAATAGATTAAGTCTATTAAGACACTTTCGACAGACTTCAGGGACGGCGAAACCGCCCCCCGGTCTTTTTTCCTTTTGGAGTAAGGTGCATGGGCCGATCTCTCCTCTACGTCCTTCTTCCCGCCTTCCTGCTGCTGGCCGGGTGTTCCGGCAAGCAATACGACAAATCCAACGCTGACATGAAAGCCAACCTGGAGCCGGAACTCTGGAATACCTCACAGATTCTTGACAATCTCCAGCGCGGCCGGCCGCTGACCGAACAGGAGAAAAAGGCGCTCGCCTCGCGCGGTGCCATCCAGTTCGATCTCGATGTCAAAGAAAATGAAGAAGTGCAGGTGTTTCTCCAGTACTTCTCCATCGACAAACGCGGCTCCATGGACACCTGGCTGCGCCGGGCCGAACCCCATCTGCCCTATGTGCGGGCCGTGCTGGCCAGCTACAACCTGCCGCCGGACCTGATCGCCCTGCCGTTTATCGAATCCGGCTACAACACCATGGCCTATTCGCCCGTGGGCGCGGGCGGCATGTGGCAGTTTATGCCCTACACCGGCCGCCGCTTTGGCCTCACCGTTGACTGGTGGGTGGACGAACGCCGCGATCCCTACAAATCCACCGTGGCCGCCGCCAAATACTTAACCAAGCTCTACCAGATGTTTGGCGACTGGAATCTGGCCCTGGCCGCCTACAACGCCGGCGAAGGCAAGATATCCCGGGTCATGGCCGCCAGCGGCCAGTGCGACTTCTTCGACATCGCCAAAGACCCCAAGCTGCTCAAGGAAGAAACCCGCCACTACGTGCCAAAATTCCTGGCTGTGCTCAAAATCTTTCAGAATCTCGACTCCCTGGGCTTTAAAAAGGTCAACTGGCAGGCCGGCCCCAATCTCAAGGAAGTACCGGCCCCGGGCGGCACCGATCTGGCCGCCCTGGCCCAGGCCTGCTCCATGCCCTGGGAGCAGTTTCGCGAATACAACCCGGGTTTTCGCCGGCAGGTCAGCCCGCCGGACATGACCGTCAACGTCTACGTGCCCGTGGCCAAGGAACAGGTCGCCCTGGCCTTTCTTAAAAATCCCGAGAACTCCCAGCCGACCGGGGGGCAAGTCTACACTGCCCAGGCCGGGGAAACCTGGTGGAATATCGCGCGCAAATCCGGCATGCCCGTGGCTGAATTGCGCCAGTTAAACGCCGGGTTGCCCGAAACCCTGCCGCCCGGACAGGCCGTTCGCATCGCGCTGAGCGCCTCGGGTGCCGACAACGCGAATCTGGCCGAAGGCCCCGATGCCTGCGTCCCCAAACCCCTGGCCGCTTCCGGCAAACCCCAGCGCCACCACGTCAGCAAGGGCGACACCGTCCCCGGCATTGCCCGCAAATACGGCGTGTCCACCCAGGATCTGCTGGCCGCCAACAAGATGAAACGCGCCGGCCGCCTGACCCTTGGCTCCTGGCTCAACATCCCCGGTTCCCAACCGGCCGCACCAGCCCAACCGACTCTCGCCGCAAAGCCCAACGCCGTCCCCGTCCCGGGCGAGGCCGGCAAGACACACACCGTGGCCAGGGGCGAATCTGTCGGCTCCATCGCCGCCAAGTACGACGTGACGACACAGGAACTCATGGCCGCCAACGGCCTGCGCTCGCCCAAGGAACTGCTCGCCGGCAAACGGCTGGCCATTCCGGGCAAACCCGGCCAGAAAACGCCCGAAAGGGCCGCCCCGGAACCGGTCCAGATCGCCTCGGCCGGCTCCTACGTCGTGAAGCCCGGTGACACGGCCCACGCCATCGCCCGCACCCAGGGGGTCGATCCCAAACAGCTCGCCGCCGCCAACCCCGGCCGCCTGGACAAGTTGCGCCCCGGCGACCGGCTCACCCTGCCGGCCTCGGCCAAAGCCCCGGCCCAGGTCGCAGCCGCCCCGGCCAACCGCGAGCCGGCCAAAAACGATACCCCGGCCAAACCCATCGCCGCGCCCCAGTCGCCGGCCGCCAAGACCGTTGCCCAGGCACCGATAGTCCCGGCCGCCAAGGCGTTTGCCCAGGCCTCCAGCCAGCCGGCCCCGGCCGCCAAACAGCCCGCCGCACCCCAGGCCCAGGCGAGCAAAGCCGCTGGCAAGTCCGTCAATTACAAGGTCGGACCCGGTGATACGTTGTGGGGCATCGCCAAAAAATTCAACGTCGATCCGTCGTCGCTCATGGCCTGGAACAACATCAAAAGCAGCAACGCCCTGCAAACCGGCTCCCAGTTGACCATCCATAGTCAATAAAAGAGAAGAGTAGATAAGATAAGAGAAGACGAAGATGCCTCCGGCGGCCAAAGGGGTGGCCCCTTTGGAAACCCTCCTGGAAGGCAAGGGGTTAAAGGGGAACGGCATTGTCCCAGCCCCAGTAACCCCCTAAAAAACTTCTCCAAGTGCAGGGGTCCGGGGGGATCATCCCGGCCGCCGGAGGCATCCGTCTGGAAGGCAACGAGGCGACTTCTGCTACAGCCCGGCTTCCTTAAAAATCTCGGTCAAACGACGACGGTTCATGCCCAGATCGCTGCGCCCCACCCGGGAGGCCGAGCGGGCATGGAGCAGGCCGGCGGCCGGATCGTAGAGAAATTCCATGTCGTCAATGAAGCCAAAGCGGGACGAACGGGCCGTGGCCTGGATGTAACGCTCGGTGACCGCCACAACGGCATAGCCGCCCTGGCGCAACACCGCTTCCAGGGCCGGGATGGGATTTGCCACGCAGGGGCGCGGGGCGATGTAGTGGAGCACGTCGCGTTTCGGGGCCGTGCTCGACACCCAGTTGGGCTTGCTATCACCCGTGCGCAGCGGTCCCCCTGTCGGCGACACCGAGGCCGGCATTTTGCGGCTCACCATGCCAAGCCAAATGAATAAAACCACGCCGACCACCACCGCCACCAGCAGCACAACCGCCGCAACCTGCCCCACTGACTCGAAAAACCGCACCAGGGCGCGAAGCGTATCCATCATGTGATGTCGTCCTCTGTCTCCCCGGGGGAGTCGTTGCCGTACAGGGCTTCCATGATAAGCGGCCGCAATTCATCATCCGGCAGCGTCAGCCCGGTCCACAGCCGAAACTGCTCCACCGCCTGATACAGAAACATCTCGATGCCCGGCACCACGCAGGCCCCGGCCGCAACGCCGTCCAGGACCAGCCGGGTGTCGTGGGGATTATAGACCAGATCGTAGACCACGGTCCCGGTCGTCAGAGCCTCGGCCGGAAACGGCGAGACACCCTCGAACCGCCCGGCCATGCCTATGGGCGTGGCATTGGCCAGCAAATCGGCTCCGTAGCCGCCCCGGTCGTCCCAGGGCACGGCGGCCACACCAAATTCCGTGGCCAAAGCTTGACCCTTGTCCAGGCTTCGCCCGGTCACCCCGACCTCGGCCACGCCCAGGCGCACCAGCCCGGCAACAACAGCCCGGGCCGCGCCGCCGGCCCCAAGCACCAGAGCCTTTTTCGGGGCAATACCGCGCACCAGCAGTGGCCGGCTAAACCCTTCGACATCCGTATTATCGGCCCAAAGCCGGCCATCACGCCAATAGAGCGTGTTGACCGCCCCAACCGAGCGCCCCAGGTCCGTAATCTCGTCCACGTAGGCCATGACCGCCGTCTTGTGCGGTATGGTAACGCTTAAGCCCTCAATGGGCGTCTCCCGAAACCGGGCCATAAAGGCCGGCAAATCCTCGGGCAACGTCGGCCAGGGCCGGTATCTGGCGTCCAGGTCAAAACGCGAAAACCCCCAGTTGTGCACCAGGGGGCTTAACGTATGGCCCAACGGATGGCCAATAATCCCAAATTGCCGTTGCATGGCGAGCACGTCCTTGGGGGGGAGTGAGAGGCGAAGACGTGGGGGAGGGAACCCCTTTTTGGGAAAAAGGGGTTCCCTCCCCCACACCCCCTCCTTCCCCAAAAACTTTTAAAGGGGGGATGGGCAATACCGACTGTCTCGCCAAGGCGGACAATCACCGAAACAACGACCGCAAAACCAAACAGATGGCTTACCCCTCAACTTTTTCCTGGCAAGGGGGTCCGGGGGGGATTATCCCCCCCGGCCGCCGGAGGCATCTTACTGTATTCTCTTCCCTTCTCTTCTTTCTACGCCTTGCCCACTGCCGCAGCGCCGGCGCGCAGGGCTTCGGCGTTTTTGGGGATGAGGTGGCTGTAGTGCTTGGCGATGACGTGGCCGAGGCTGTCTTCGACGGCCGAGAGCGGCAGCACGCCGGTGGCCTCGACGTAGGCACCAAGGGCCACCATGTTGGCCATGCGGGTGTTGCCGAGCGAATCGGCGATTTCGTTGGCGGCCACGGGCACGAGGCGCACGCGCGAAGCGTCGGCCAGGGCCGGGTCCACCAGCGAGGAGTTGACGACCAGCACGCCGCCGTCGATGAGTTGCGGCTGGAACTTGTCCAGGGACGGGCGGTTCATGATGATAAGGCTTTTGGGGCTGCGGATGATGGGCGAGCCGATGGCGTCGTCGGAGACGACGACGGTGCAGTTGGCGGTGCCGCCGCGCATTTCCGGCCCGTAGACCGGGATATAGGTGACGTTAAGCCCATGTTCCATGCCGGCGTAGGCCAGCAGGTTGCCGATGAGCATGACGCCCTGGCCGCCGAAACCGGCGATGATAACGTCCTGGTAGAGGCTCACGACTCGTCCTCCTTGGCTGCGTCCTTAAAGACGCCGAGCGGGAATTCGGGAATCATTTCCTTGCCGATGCGTTCGTTGGACGCAACAGACGAGAGCTTCCAGTTGGTGGGGCAGGTGGCCAGGATCTCGACGAAACCGAAGCCTTCATCGTTTATCTGGGTTGCAAAGGCCCGGCGGATGGCCCGTTTGGTCTGGGCCATGTTTTTCATAGTATTGACGGCCGTGCGGGCGCAGTAGGCCACGCCGCCGAGTGTGGCGATGATTTCGGCCATGTGCATGGGACCGCCTTCGCGTTCCAGGCAGCGCCCGCCGGGGCAGGTGGTGGTCTTTTGGCCGATCATGGTGGTGGGGGCCATCTGGCCGCCGGTCATGCCGTAGACGGTGTTGTTCACGAAGATGACCGAGATGCGTTCGCCCCGATTGGCGGCGTGCATGATTTCGGCCAGGCCAATGGAGGCCAGATCGCCGTCGCCCTGGTAGGCAAAGACAAAGGCGTCCTTGCGGGCGCGTTTGACGCCGGTGGCCACGGCCGGGGCGCGGCCGTGGGGGGCCTCGACGGTATCAACGAGAATGTAGTTGTAGAGAAACACCGAGCAGCCAATGGCGCTCACAGCAATGGTTTTCTCCACCACGCCGAACTCTTCCAGGCATTCGGCCACGATGCGATGCACCACGCCGTGCTGGCAGCCGGGGCAGTAGTGGGTGGGCACGTCGGCCAGCACGTCCGGCCGTTTAAAAACGAGTTGTTCCTGCATGTCAGGCCCCCTTCACGGCGGCGCGGATGGGCGCGTCGAAGTCTTCGGGTGTGGGCATGTTGCCGGGGAGAAAGCCGAAGAAGTCCGAATCGGTCAGGCCGCGCACGGCCAGACGCACATCATCGACCATCTGGCCGAGGTTGTGCTCGATGGTGAGAAACCGCTTGCCCTGCCCGGCCAGGGCGCGCAGCTCGGCCTCGGGGAAGGGAAAGAGCGTAATGGGGCGGAAAAGCCCGACCTTAAAGCCCTGGGCCCGCAGCGAGCGCACCGTGGACTTGGCGATACGGCCGATGGAGCCAAAGGCCACCACGATCAGTTCGGCGTCAGCGGTTTCGAAGGCTTCGTAGCGCACTTCGGCCTGCATGGACCGGTATTTTTGCTGCAGATGCAGATTCTGGCCGGCCAGGGCGCCGTCGTCGAGAAAAAGCGATTTGAGGATGCGCGGAGCGCGCTCGCCGCGACCGGTCAGTTTCCAGTCGGCCCCGGCTTCGGGGTCAAGGGGCAGGGCCGGGCGCGGGGTCACCGGCTCTTTCATCTGGCCGACGATGGCGTCGCCAAGAAGGAGGACGGGGTTGCGGTATTTAAAAGCCAGATCAAAGGCTTCAAAAGTCAGATCGTAGCATTCCTGGCAGGAGGCCGGGGCCAGGACCAGGGTGCGGTAATCGCCGTGGCCGCCGCCCTTGACGGACTGGTAGTAGTCGCCCTGGGAGGAACCGATATCGCCAAGGCCCGGGCCGCCCCGGTTCATGTTGACGATAACGCCCGGCAATTCCGAGCCGGCCATGTAGGAAATGGCTTCCTGCATGAGCGACACACCGGGGCTGGACGAGGTGGTCATGGCCCGCACGCCGCAGGCGGCAGCGCCGAGCAGCATATTGGCCGAGGCCACTTCGGATTCGGCCTGGACAAATTCGCCGCCAGCGGCGGGCATGGCCGAGGACAGCATTTCCGGGATGTCGTTTTGGGGGGTTATGGGATAGCCGAAGTAGCAACGGCAGCCGGCGTCCAGAGCGCCTTGGGCAATGGCTTCATTGCCCTTTATAAAGATGCGTTTGGCCGACATCACTCATTCTCCTTGGCTTTGCTTTTGGCCGTGCGCCAGACCGTGATGGCCACATCCGGGCACATCTGGGCGCAGGAGGCGCAGCCCGTGCATTTGTCCATGTCGGTTTCGGGCAGTTCGGCCACTTTGTAGCCTTTGGCGTTAAACCGCGTTGAAGCCACGACAATGGACTTGGGGCAGGCCTCGACGCAAAGCAGGCAGCCCTTGCAGCGCTGCTCGTCGATGACAATCCGCGACATCTGTTTCTCCTTGGGGGCAGGGGATCGGCGCGACTCCTCCCATGGAGCGCGGCCCAGGCCCAAATAGGCAAGGCGGTGGGGAGACGCCGGCCGGTTACAGCACCAACATGGCGTCGCCGTAAGAAAAAAAGCGGTAGCCGGAAGCGATGGCCTGTCCGTAGGCCGACAGGATTTGCTCACGCCCGGCCAGGGCGGCCAGCATAATCACCAGCGATGATCCAGGCAAATGGAAATTCGTGACCATGCCGTCAACCACGGCGAACTGGTGGCCGGGCCGGATAAAGATATCGGTTTGCCCGGCAAAGGGGGCAAACGCGCCGGTTTCGCGCACAACCCCTTCCAGGGTGCGCGCGGCGGTGGTGCCAACGGCTATGACCGGCCGGCCATCACGCTTGGCCTGGGCCACGGCAGCGGCCGTTTCCGGGGAAATTTCGATCCATTCCCGGTGCATGGCGTGGTCGCGCAGGTCAGGCACGCGCACCGGGGAAAACGTGCCCACGCCCACATGGCAGGTGACGGTGGCAAAGCCAAAGCCGCGCGCGGTCAACGTGTCCAGCAGTTCGACGGTAAAATGCAGGCCGGCGGTGGGGGCGGCGGCGCTGCCGAGCTTGTCATCCCGGGCATAGATGGTCTGGTAGGTGGTGCGGTCGCTAGCGTCATCGGGCCGGCGGATATACGGCGGCAGGGGCACGTGCCCGATGCGGCTGAGGATTTCCGGCAGGCTGCCGCGCCAGGACAGGGTCACTTCGGTGTGGCCATAGGCTCCCCGGGAAACGGTGGTGATGGCCAGATCAGGGGCAAATTCGAAGCGATCCCCGGGCCGGGGCGGCCGGGAGACGCGCAACAGTCCGGCAGCCGGGGCCGATGTCCAGCCCGTGGCCGGATCAGTTGCGGCGGTCAGCAGGGCGACGGGGGTTAAGAGCAGAAATTCGACTGCGCCGCCGGTGGGGCGCTGGCCCAGCAGGCGCACCGGGGCCACCTTGGTGTCGTTGGCGATAAGGAGCGCGCCCGGGGGCAGGAGATCGGGCAGCTCGGAAAAAACGGCATGGCCGGTGGTCCCGGCCGCCCGGTTGACCACCATCAGGCGACAGGCGTCGCGCACCGCGCAGGGGCGCTCGGCGATCAGGCCGTCAGGCAGATCGAAATGGTAGGAAGCGAGCAGATCGTCACCAAAAGCTGGGGACGGGGGGGAAAGCGGCTCGGACAAGGCGGATTCCTGGGGAGAGACGGTTACGGGATCAGGGGAAACCGCGGCGCAGCGGAACGCGTTCCGCTGCGCCGCGAGAAACGTCAGGCGTGCGCGCGCTCAGGCGTTGGCGGCCGGGGGGGCGTCGCCATTAAGCACGGCCACCACATCGGCAATAATCTGCTCGGCCTGCTCCTGCGGCACCTGACAGGTGCCGACGTTTCGATGGCCGCCGCCGCCGTAGGACAGCATGAGCCGGCCGATGTCGGTGGGGTTGGAGCGGTCGAAGATCGATTTGCCCACGGTCAGCACCACATTCTGCTTGGCCTTGCCCCAAATGACCTGGACGCTGACGTTGGCTTCGGGGAAAAGGGCGTAGGCCGAAAAGCGGTTGCCGGTAAAAATTTCTTCCTGCTCGCGCAGATCAATGAGCAGCACCTTATCCACCAGCTTGGAGCGCTCCCAAAGCATGGCCGTAAACTGCTCTTCCTGCTCGAAATAGCGTTTGACCCGCTCGGCCACGTCAGGATCGGCCAGGATGTCTTCCACTGACGCGGTGCGGCACAGTTCGACCAGTTGCATCATGAGCTGGTAGTTGCTGATGCGGTAATCGCGGTAGCGGCCAAGGCCGGTGCGCGGGTCCATGAGAAAGCTTACCAAAATCCAGCCCTGGGGCGCGTCCACTTCCTCGGCGCGCAGATCGCCGCTGTCGCAGCGGTCCACATAGGCCAGCATCTCGTCAAAGCGTTTGGGGAACCGGGCATGGCCGCCGTAATATTCCCAGATGACCCGGGCGCAGCTCGGCAGAGGCTTGGAAACGCCGGTAAATTCAAAATCGCCCAGGCGGTCGGCCTCGCTGGTGTGGTGGTCGAACCACAGCCCGCAACCCGGCGCATACGGCACGTTGGCCAGAATATCGTTCGGGCCGCATTCCACTTTGCCATCCTGGACGTCTTTGGGATGCACAAAGACCCATTCGTCCATGACGCCGGCTTCCTTGAGCAACACCGCGCAAATCAGCCCGTCGAAATCCGATCGCGTCAAAAGCCGCATGTCCCCAACCTCCTTGGCTGCCGCGTCCGCGTTGGCGCACGTTTGCCCTGTTTAGCCCAAGCACCGCGCCGAAGCAACCGCCCCCAAAACGGCGCGCCGCCGGGCGAAACGATATTTCCTTTGCCAGCCGGGACGTTTTGCGGTGAAATACCCTGAGGTAAACGTATGCACCAGCCCCCGCCCCACGCCCAACGCCTGACCAGCCTCGATGACCTGACCAGACTCATGGCCCAGGTCGCAGTCCTTCGCCGCACCGCTGTCGCCGCCCTGCTGGCCGGCCGGCCCCTGCCGACGGAGGTGACGGCGCACTTGGCCCACTCCCTGGAGGAATTGCGGAAAGCCGCCGGCCGCGACCATATCGCCGAACTGACCCGGGGCGACGATGTCTCCCTGCGGCTTGATCTGGCCGAGGAAATCCGCCAGCTCGAAAACGACGGCGTCTACCTGGAAGACGGCCGGGAAGCCCTGGTCAAACGCCTGGGAAAACACCGCTCCGGCCTTCGCGACGCCATCCGCCGCGGCCTTAAAACCATTGCCGGCGAAACCGTCAAGGCCCTGGTGTGCGACTGCGACGCCTTGTTTCGCGCCCCGGACCAACGCGTGCGCACCGCTGTCCAGCCGGCCTGGAACGCCGTGGCCGCCTGTCGCTTCGCCATGGCCCGCAGCCGCAAACCGCTCTTGTGGTCCGAAGCGCCGCTGACCGGTCCCGGCATCGTTGACCGGGCCGTCGTGCCGCCTCAGACCTTTGCCTATGCCGGCTCCCTGGGCCGCCAGTGGCAGGACGCCGAGGGCAATCAGGGGCAGGCCCCGCTCTCGCCGGAAAAAACCGCCCTGCTCGACGCCATAAACGAACGCCTGGCGTCGCTCATGGCCGATCCGGCCTGGCTGGCTTTTACCTATGTCGGCGCGGGCCTGCAATTTCGACGCGGTGAAACCAGCATCACCCGCCAGGACCACGCCAATTCCATTGACGAGGACGCCTCCCTGGCGCTTTTGGAGCACGTCCACGACGTCATCGACGCCGTGGACCCCGAACGCCAGCATTTCCGGGTCGATGACGACGGCCACGACATCACCGTCACCCCCACCGCCGCCAAACGCGATCTGTGGAACGACTTCTCCCCGGCCGAGGGCCTGCGCCACCTTGATGCGGCCTTGGGCCTCAACCTCGCCCACGGACCGCACCTCGTCTGCTGCGCCGGTCCCCAGGGCGTGGCCCTGCTGGCGGCCATGGCCGAATGGAGCACCGATCTGCGGGCCATCCTCGTCACCGACCGCGACGATCTCGCAACGCGCGCCACAGCAATTTGCCCGCGTACCACCGTGGTGCGCCACCCCGACACCGTGGCCGCCATCTTGTCGGCGGCAGCACCCTAAGCGGAAAGCGAAAAAAATCAGGCAGGCGACGCAAGCCCCTCAGAAAACGGTCCGGCCGGAGTCTGGGCGATGCCACGTCCTTTTTCGTAAGCGGGGTCGGCGCTTAAATTCGCCGCGCGTGGCGTCGGGTCTGGGCAATGCCCCTGTTCCGTCGCCGTTAGCGGGAGGCGTGGCGGGTAAACAGCAACGCGGCCTTGTGGCAGCGCTGATCGACGCTTGCGGCAAAGCGCCCGTCGGTCAAATAACGCAATGACCAGTCCGGCCCCAGGGCGTGGGCCAGGGCATCAGCCAGGTAAAACGCGTCGCCGCGCACGAAGCCGGGGTAGTGGGCCTGCAGCAGGTCGGGCGAAGCCGGCAGATCGCTGAGCTGATAGATGGGACGCAGGGTAAAAAAGAGTTCGTGGGCACCCCAGTGTTTGGCGGCGGTGGCGACAAGCCCGATGCGGCCTTTGGTGATGATCCGGCGGCCGATGAAATCGATGAGCAGGGCCATGTCGCAGGGCGATGGCGGGGCTTGGCGCAAAAAGTCGCAGGCAGTGAAGGTGACGTCGGTGAGACGATGCAGCGTAGCGAGTTGGCCGGCGATGTGAATAATCTCCGGGTCGCTGTCCAGGCCAAGGACGCGGGTGGCCCCGCACCGCCGGGCCAGGAACGTAAAGTAGCCCAGATTGCAGCCAAGATCGGCCACAGTTTTCCCGGCCACGTCGAGGTTGCCGAGATAGCCTTCGAGATCCCTGAGGTCGCAGCCGTCGCCCGGGGCCAGCAGGCTGCCGTCCGGGGCCGGGACAGGCCGCCAGATGCGCTCGGGGCCAAGGGCGGCAAGGAGTGTGCGGATGTGGGACAGGGGCGGCGGCAAAGGTGAATCCATAAGCATGTGCCTGGATAACGGACAACAGGGAGTCTGCCAAGGGCACCGGGATGGGGAGTTGTCAAAGCCGGCCGCCTTGAGTAAGAGCGATCACCCGCGTGCCAAACAGCTTTGGCGAGCCTGTCAAGGCTGCCCCGTTGGCGTGGGCTTTCGTTTCGCGTCGGCCAACCCCCTACCCCAGAAGCACCATGGTATTTAGCTCCGCATCTTTTTTATTCTATTTCCTGCCCATCGTGCTGGCGCTCTATTTTGCCAGCGTGCGATTCGTGCATTTGCGCAACTGGATTCTCCTGGCTGCCAGTCTGTTTTTTTACACCTGGGGCGAAGGCGAATACGTTGTTGTCATGTTGCTTTCCATCCTTGCCAACTATCTGTTCGGCATATGGGTTTACAAGTCACATGAACGCAACAACGCCAAAATGCAAATGGCGGTCGCCATCACGTTTAATTTGCTGTTGCTTGTTATTTTCAAGTACACAAATTTTCTCGTCGCCAATGCCAATCTTCTGCTCCAGGCCGGCGGCCTGCCCACCATGACCATCGGGCAGGTGCATCTGCCTATCGGCATATCCTTTTTCACCTTCCACTGCATATCCTATCTGATGGATATCTACCGCCGACAGACGCCGCCCCAGATGTCGTTGCCCAATACGGCCCTGTATATTTCGCTTTTCCCCCAGTTGGTGGCCGGTCCCATCATCCGCTATAAAGACATCGCCGCCCAGATCACCCATCGCAGCGTTGATGTGGAACGTTTTTCCAAGGGCATTAACCGCTTCATCATTGGCCTTGGCAAGAAAGTGCTCATCGCCAACGTGGTGGGCCTGCCGGCAGACAAAATTTTCGCCATCCCGGCCGAGCATCTGACCACGCCGGTGGCCTGGCTCGGCATCCTGTGCTATACGCTTCAAATCTATTTCGATTTTTCCGGCTACTCGGACATGGCCATTGGCCTGGGCCACATGTTCGGGTTCAAGTTCATGGAAAACTTCAATTACCCCTATATTTCCAGATCCATCCAGGAATTCTGGCGGCGCTGGCACATTTCGCTGTCCACCTGGTTTCGCGACTACCTCTATATTCCTTTGGGCGGCAACCGGGGCGGCCAGGCGCGGATGTACCGCAATCTGGTGGCGATCTTTTTTCTGTGCGGCCTGTGGCACGGGGCCAGTTGGAACTTTGTCATCTGGGGCCTGTTCCACGGCTTTTTTTCGGTGCTGGAACGCTTTCCCCTGGGCAAGCGCCTGACCCAGGGCTCGCGGCTGGTGGCCCATACCTACACCATGCTGGTGGTGATGGTGGCCTGGGTGTTTTTCCGGGCCGACACCCTGCCAACGGCCCTGGCCTATATTCAGGCCATGGCCGGTTTTGCCAAAGGCTCCGGGGTGGAATGGCACATGGGACTGTTTCTCAACCCCAAGGTGTTTATCGCGCTCGTCCTGGGCCTGATCGGGGTCACGCCCATCGTGCCCTGGCTTTCCGCCTGGCGCGAGCGGGTGCTGCGAACCTGGCGGGTGGGGCCGCTGTTGGTGGACGACGGGCTGGAATGTGCGGTGAGCCTTGTCATCATGCCGGCAATGTTTGTCCTGTGCGCCATGTCCTTAGCCAGTGGCACGCATAACCCTTTTATCTACTTCCAGTTTTAGGATCGGGCATGGCACTGCCCCAGATATTTTGCCGTCGGGCCATCCATTGGGCGGCCGTGGCCGTTTTTTGTGTCTGTATCGGCCTTCCTGCAGCAGACAATCTGTTGCATTTCGCGCCCCAGGTCGATCTCATGGAGAACGCCCCGACGCCCTTGCCAGATTTTTCCATATCCGAGGTGTTTCGGACGTTTAATGTCCTGCAACGCGGCTTTCTGGACAAGACCTATGGGTTTCGCAAGCAGCTTGTGCGCTGGCAGAACATGCTGGATATATACGTCCTGCACTCCTCGACCCAGTATCAAAGCGTTGTCGCCGGCCAGGGCCAATGGTTGTTTTTGGCTCAGGAAAACCCCGAACTTAACGTGGTGGAGGATTACCGGGGGAGCCGGCTTTTTACGCCCGAGGATCTGGCCTGGTGGGTGAACGTCTACCGGGAGCGACAGGACCGGCTGGCAGCCCAGGGCATCCGCTATTTGATCGTGCTGGCACCCAACAAGGAAACGATCTATCCGGAATTCCTGCCGCCGCAGTATAACCGGGTCAGCCCCATCAACCGCACCGACCAGTTGGTCCATGCCCTGGAGACGGCCGGGGTGGCCGTTCTGGATTTGCGGCCGGCCCTTTTTGCGGCCAAGCAAGGGGGGCTGCTCTACTACCGCACCGACACCCACTGGACGACGTCCGGGGCGTTTGTCGGCTATAGTGAAATCATGCACCGTCTGGCCCGGATGCCGTGGGATTTTGCGCCGACCATCCGGGGGGATTACGACATCCAGATCACGCCGGGACTCGCGGGTGGCTTGTCCAGCATGCTGGCCTTGGCGGATTTGTTTCCCGAGGATCGGGTGACGTTTGCGCCCCACACGCCGCGCCAGGCCGTGGAAGTCGACAACCCCCTGGCCCCCAAGTCCTTGTTCCAGCCAACGGTGACCACCGAAATCAACGATCCCAGCCTGCCCACGGCCGTTGTGTTTCGCGATTCCTTTGCCCACGAACTCATGCCCTTTCTGTCCGAGCATTTCAAACAGGCCGTCTACCTGTGGCCCTACCCGTCCAACCCGCGCGAGAGCCGCGTCTTTGACTGGGCCACGGTGGAAGCCACCAAACCCGATCTGGTCATAGACGAATTCGTGGAGCGCTATTTCACCGAGTTCCCGCCCAAACACCGGCCGGCCACCCCCTGACCCGCGCCCCCTGCCGGCGCAGGCGCGGTTTTACTCTCCTTGCTCAGGCCCCGAAGGCAGCCAGTGCCTGCGGTTAAAATACAGCGCCATGCCGATGACCATGACGCCCATGAGCCCCAACAGGCCATAAATGCCCCATTCTTCCTGCTTAAAAGGCAAATTGTCGAAATTCATGCCGAAAAAGCCGACCAGGAAGTTGAGCGGCAAAAAGATGGTGGCCACCAGCGTCAGATACTGGCCCACGGCGTTCATGCGCAGTTCCGCCTTGGTCATGGACAGGCCCACCATCTCCGATAGCATTTCACGCAACGTCTCCACCGCATCAAGCACCTGATAGACATCCTGCTGGATGTCGTTCCACAAAACCGCAGCCGCCGGGTCTGAGGCAATGGACTCGTCCTTGACAAAGCGTCCCAGCACCTCGCGCAAGGGCCACAAGGAGCGGTGCAGGAAGAGCACCTCGCGCTTGAGCCGGTAAATCTCGGTCAGAAGCTGGTCGCCACCGTTGGACAGCAGCGCTTGTTCCAGGCCCTCGATCTCCTCGGCCAACTGCCCCAGCGTCAGGATGTAGTCATCGAGAATGGCGGAAAGAAGGGCGTGGGTCAGCTGCGGCTGGCCGCGCCGGGCGGATTTGTTGCCACCCTTTTCCAGACGCAGGGCCACGTCGTCCCACAGGTTGGTTTCGCGCTCCTGAAAGGTCAGGACAAAGCCGTCCCCGGCCGCCAACCCCACCTGCTCGGCCAGCACCCGTTTTTCCTTGGCATCAAAGGCCAAAAGGCGCAGCAGGATAAAGATATGCTCGTCGTAATCCTCAATGACCGGCCGATGGCCGGTGTCGAGCACGTCGTCCAAGAGCAGGCTGTGCAGTCCAAAGCGCTTGCCCACCGTGCGCACCAGCCCGACGTCGTGGACCCCCACCACGCGCACCCAGGCCACGCACCCCGCCGGCAGGACCGGCTCGCCCTCGGCCAGGGCGTCGTAGCGCTGAATGGTCACGCCGTTGCCATTGAGCGAATAGACCACGATATGGGGCGTAAAGCCCGACCGGGACGGAAAAGGCGAGGCGGCTTCGGCCGAAAGCCCTTTGGCCCGGCGGGAGCGTTTCTTGAAACGGTCGAGCATGGAGCGGACTCCTTGGCAGTGGGACGGTTTACGTGCCGACGGCCGCAACGATGCGGGCCACCACGGCGTCTTCGGTCATGGCCGAGGTGTCGATGACCA
Organism: Solidesulfovibrio aerotolerans; assembly: GCF_009856865.1. Taxonomy (GTDB): domain Bacteria; phylum Desulfobacterota; class Desulfovibrionia; order Desulfovibrionales; family Desulfovibrionaceae; genus Solidesulfovibrio; species Solidesulfovibrio aerotolerans. Next base: position 103,221 of record NZ_WVUD01000005.1, read on the forward strand.
GGGCGTCCGGGGCGGCGCACAGGGGCGCAACCAGCCGGTTGCGGTCATCATGGTCGCGGCTGCGGATGGCGGCCAAAATGGTTTCGTAGTCTTGGGGCCGGCCCAGGGCGGCAAGCTGGCGCACCCGGCGGGCGGCCCGCACTTCGGGCGAGGCGTCGAGAAAGAACTTGTGGGCGGCCTCGGGGAAAACCGCCGTGCCCATGTCGCGGCCTTCGGCCAGCAGATCGGTTTCCCGGCCAAGGGCCTGCTGGGCCAGCTTGAGCCGGCGGCGCACCACCGGCAGGGCGGCCAGTTTCGAGGCCCTGGCCCCCACTTCCTCGGTGCGGGCGGCGTCGGGCAGCGCTTCGCCGTTGAGAAGCAACCGGGTGTCGCTGCCGCAGCCCGAAAGCGAAAAGACAATGTCGGCCAGGGCCGCGTCAATAGCGGCCTCAGGCAGCAGATGCCCCTGCGGCCCCAGGCGCAAAGCCAGCCCCCGGAACATGGCCCCGGTGTCGAGGTAGGCCAGGGCCAGTTCGCCGGCAACCCGGCGCGAGACAGACGTCTTGCCTGCCCCGGCCGGTCCGTCCAGGGTGATGATGCGGCGCGCCTTAGTTGGCATGGTCGAGGATATCCTTAAACGCTGCCAGAAAGGCCTCGTTTTCCTCGTCGTTGCCGATACTCACGCGCAGCAGGTCGGGCAGGCCGTAGCTTTTAAGCGCCCGCACGATGATGCCGCGCCGAAGCAGCCCCTCAAACACCTCGGCGGCCGGATACGGCGGCTTAAACATCAAAAAGTTGGCCTGGGACGGATACACCCGGCAGCCAAACCCGGCCAGCGCCTCGGCCAGCCGAGTGCGCCCCCGGCGCACGGTTACAAGGCTTGCCCCGATAAAATCCGCGTCTTCCAGCGCCGCCAGCCCGGCGGCCTCGGCCAGCAGGTTGACGCTAAAAGGCAGCCGCACGCGCAGCAGATAATCCGCCAGCCAGGCCGGCATGACGCCAAAGCCCAGGCGCAGCCCGGCCAGCCCGTAGAGCTTGGAAAAGGTGCGCAGCACAACGACGTTGCCGCACTCCCCAAAGCGGGCCAGCATGGAATAGCGCTCGGCCGGCTCGGCAAATTCGGCATAGGCCTCGTCCACCACCAAGAGCGCCTTTTGGGGCAACGACCGGGCCAGGGCGAGGATCTCTTCGGCCGGCACGGCATGGCCGGAGGGATTGTCCGGGTTGGTCAGAAACACCAGCGAGGTGTGCTCGTCGCAGGCCCCGGCCAGGGCCGGCAGGTCGAAGGTGAAATCCGGCCCAAGCGTCGGCTGGCGCAAGGCAACCCCGCACAGGCGCGTCTGCTGGACATAGATGGAAAAACACGGGGCAAAGGCCACCACGTTGTCCACGCCCGGCCGGCAGGTGACGCGCACCAGCAGGTCAATGATCTCGTCTGAGCCGTTGCCGGCCACCACGCAGTCTTGCGGCACATTGTGATAGGCGGCCAGGGCGGCGGTCAGGGCGGGATTGCCGGCCCGGGGATAGCGAAAGACCATGTCGGCCTTGCGTCCCAGCACCCGCTTGACCAGGGGCGAAGCTCCCAGCGGGTTTTCATTGCTGGCCAGCTTGATCACGCGGGTCAGGTTGTACTTTTCCTTGATCTCTTCCATGGAGAGGCCGGGAGCGTAGGGCGTAAATTCACGCACATCGTCCCGGACCCGGTCGCTCGGCTGCATCGGCGTACTCCAAAGTGGGTTTGCCCTGCCGCGCCACCACAACGGGAGCAACGGGGGGCGTTGTCCTCATTGTGGCGCGGGCGCGGCAGGCAGGGTCTGTGGCTGGCTGCATGGGCAGCAGACGGCTACGCGGCCTCGTGGGGCTTGATCGTCAACACCGGACAGACGGCGGCCTTGACCACCTTTTCGGCCACGGAGCCAAAAATAATGCGGTCAATGCCGGTGCGGCCATGGGTGCCCATGACGATCATGTCGACTTGCTGTTCCTCGGCGGCGGCCAGGATCTCCTCGGCCGGATAGCCGGCCAGGACCAGGCCCTTGGCCGGCAAGCCCGGGAAATGAGCGGCCACGAAATCGTCCATGGTCGTGCCGGCCGAGGTCACGACGTCGCCGACAAAGGTGTCCAGCGCCGCCTGGGGCACGTTAAAGCCTACATATTCCGCCAGGGACGGAGCGATGTAGACGCACAGGATTTCGGCTTTGGTGGCGGCGGCCAGGGTGGCGGCATATTCGGCCACCTGGGGAGAACTTTCCGAGAAATCCACTGCACACAGAATTTTTTTTACGCTCAGCATGCTGCGCTCCTTTTTTCCGGGCGTGGGCACTTCCCGCGCTCAAGTTTCCGCCGGGCCGGCCGAAAAGGGGACAACGGCCCGGTTAGGCCAGGATGCCAAAGTGAATGGCAATAGACAAGGCGTTTCCGGTGTCATATGGAGTGGGGGCAGGCCAGAGCCTAAGAGGCAAAATTTTCCGCCTGCCAAATTTAATTTATCCTTAAATTGCATGATGTTGACATATAATAGGCCAGTGGCAAGCTTTTTGCTTGTAACTTGCAAACGTCAACAGGGGGCAAGGCGATGAAGATCCAGACCGACCAACTGACCGCCCTGCGGCAGACCACGGAACAGTCCAAGGGGACACAGGACAGTTCGGATGCCTTTGCCGCCCTTTTGGCCCAGCAAACCGGTACCGCCAGCGTCGCCCCGTCTTCGGGCCTGACCGTGCCGCCGCTTTCAAGCCTTTCCGGCATCGATCTCTCCAGTCTCCAGGGCATCGACTCGACCGAGGCCTCGGAGGAAATCAACGAACAAGAGCGCGCCGTTATGGAAAACGTGGACACCTTGCTGACCAAGTGGGAGAGCTACGCCGACAAATTGGCCACCGGCTCCGGGAGCGATTCCCTCAAGCAGGCCTACGGCATCCTTGATCACATCGAAAGCGGCGTGAAGCAGCTCAAGGAAGATCTGCCCGCCGGCACCAGCTCCGGTCTCGGTTCCCTGGTCAATGAACTGGAAGTCATGACCGTTACCGAAAAGTTCAAGTTCAACCGGGGTGATTACATCTAGCCCGGTTGCGGCATCCGAACGTTCCCGTCAGGTCGTAGAGACTGTTCCCAGGCCGCCTGCGTCGTCCCCGCGCAGGCGGCCTTTTTCGTTGTCCCGGGGGGCGGCGTACGCCCTTGGCGGCGAAGGCCTCGCCTTCGGCCGCGACTTGGCGTACGGAAGGGAAGGCGTAACTTTTCCTTGGCCTGACCTATCCCTATATGGAGGCGCGTATGGACGACGAACCGGGAATCAAGCAAGAGAACGAACTGCTGCAACTTGTCACGTTTGCCATATCCGAGGAAGAATTCGGCATCGAGATTTTGCGGGTGCAGGAAATCATCCGCATCATGCCCATCACCAAGGTTCCCAACTCGCCGCCGGCTGTGGAGGGCGTGATCAATCTGCGCGGCCGGGTCATTCCGGTGATTGATCTGCGCAAACGTTTCGGCATGCCGGAGCGGGATTACGACAATCAGACCCGGATCATCGTCATTGAGATCCACGGCATGATCATCGGGTTCGTGGTTGACGGCGTTTCCGAGGTGCTGCGGATCAAAGCCGATACGGTGGAGGCCCCGCCGGCAGTCGTGGCCGGGGTGGAGTCCGAATACATCAAAGGGGTCGGCAAGCTCGATGATCGCCTGCTGATCCTGCTTGATCTGGACAAGCTGTTTTCCCGCGAAGAAATGCGCCAGGGCCGCTAGACCGCGCCCTGCCTCCTTCCCCTCCCGCTACGGCTTGCCGCCCCCTTGGCCGACTTTGGCGCAGGCGGCAACGGCGGCGCGGTATTCTTTGAAGGCGTCGCCATAGGTCGGGTCTTTGGCCATGGCTTTGCGGTAATTTTCCAGGGCGGGCGGACAGTTTCCGGCCTGCATGGCCAGATTGCCCAGGTAGTAATAGGTTTGGGGGTTGGCTGAGCCAAGCGCCGCCGCCCGGGTCAAGGCGTCTTTGGCTGCGGGAAAATTTTGCTGGCCGTAGCGCAGGATGCCCAGGGCTTCCTGGGGCCTGGGATTGCCGGGATCGAGGCTGGCAGCCCGGGAGAGGGCCGTTTCGGCCCGTTCGGGCTGTCCCTGGCGGGCACTGCACAGCCCCAGCAGCAAAAAAGCTTCGGCACTATCGGGCATTTGGCCCACAAGGGCAGCCAGGGCCGGCACCGCCTCGGCACAATTGCCGGCGGCAACGGTTTGCTTAAGGCTTTGCAGCCGCTCGGCCGGGCTTGGCGGCGGCGGACTGCTCGGCGGCGGCAGTTGCTTTTGGCAACCGGCCAGAAGCAGGAGCAGCAGCAGAACGGCTGGCAGGATTCTGGGTCGCGACTGGAACAAGGTGGACAATGGGGACATGACGCGCCTCCCGTATCAAACGAACCCGCTGGGCGAACCCGCTGGGGTGAACCCGCTCCCGCGCGGCCATCTGAAACATTCGCTGAAACACCCGAAAAATAAAGGATTAATCCCGACTCAAAAGGCTGTCAATCCCCTTTGCGCGGCCGTTGCGCCGCCTCGGCCGGAGAAACTTGACGGCCATACCCGACCAACGTAGAGGGTAATAGTCTTAGGAAGGCATCGTCCCTTTTTTCGCATTGGAGTGGCTGTGCGTCGTTTTTCCGAGTCGTTTCCAGACATTGCCATCCCCCGTGTACGTCTGACGTTTCCGGCAGGACAGCAGCCGGCCTTGCTCCCGGACCGCCCGTAACACCCATGCCGACACCTCCCAGTCCACCACCGCCCTTTCCCACCGCCACCCTGACCAAGGATCTCTGGCTGCTGGGCTCGGTTGTGGCAGCCCTGGCCGTTGTGGGCTGCTTTACGTTGCCGCTCTTTGCCATCCTGGCCGATCTGGCCTGCGCCCTGACCGGAGCCGCCACCTTTCTGGTCGTGTGGAACGCCAGACTCCATGTGGATGAGGATTTTTTTCTGATTCTGGGTCTGGCCTTCCTGGCGGCGGCGTTCTTTGACGGAACCCGGCCGGTCCTGGTCGCCAGCCAACCCGGCCTGTCCGCGTCGGCAGCAATCCTGGCCGGTCTTCGCCCGGCCGGCATGCTGCTGCTGTCCCTGGCCCTGTGCTTTGGGGCCTGGCGTCCCCAGCGCCGACGGATTTCCATTGCCCTTGTCGGGGTCTGGCTGGGCTGCGCCGCCGTGGTCCTGGCGCTGGTGTTTCTGCCGTGGGAGCCGTTGGCTGCGCTGCGCGTCTGGGAGGTGCCCGGAGCCGGCCCCGGCCAGCAGGGCCGGCCCCTGCTCGAAGCGACTGGAAACGGCCTGGCTGCGCTGCTGTTCGCGGCCGCTGCCGTGGGGGTCTGGAGCACCCGGACGCTGTCGCCCGGCCCCATTGGCAATCTGCTCCTGGCCTCGTTGTGCTGTCTGGCCATATCGGCGGCCATTTGCGCTGCGGGCCGTCCCGGCGGGGCGATCAGCATGCTCGGGCACACGTTTAAAGTCCTTGGCTATTGCCTGAGTTGCCAGGCTATTGTGGTGATCGGCATCAGCCGGCCCCACGCTCTCCTTTTCCGCGAGATCAACCGCCGGGAGCAGGAACTGACCGGGCGCATGGTCCGTTTGAGCGCCCAGGCCCGGGCCATCTTCGATCTGGGCGGCGTCAAATCCCTGGAAGGCGGCGATTTCAAGGATTTTGCCGCGGCCCTGTTGCAGCGGGCCACGGCAGTCATCGGTATCGGGCGGGCCGGGGTGTGGGTGTTCTCGCCGACCCATGACCGGCTGGTGTGCCTGCTCGGCAGCGGCCCCGCCAGCCAGGACGAGGGCGTCTCCCTGGCCTGCGGCGCGGCGCAGGATTATTTCGAAGCCGTGGCCCATGAGCGGGTCATTGCCGCCGTCGATGTCGAAAACACCTTGCTGCTGCGCTGTTTTCTCGAGCCCTACCTCAAACCGCGCGGCATCGGTTCGCTCCTCGACGCCCCTTTTCGCTTCTCCGGCCGGGTGGCCGGGGTGCTGCGCCTGGAGCATCTGGGCAGCGCACGCCATTGGTCCGACGACGAGCAGGCCTTTGCCGGCTCCATGGCCGACATGCTGAGCCTGGCTCTGGAAACGTCGGAACGCCGCCGGGCCTCCCAGGAACTGGCCGAAAGCGAACAGCGGCTGCGCTCGCTGCTCGACGCCATGCCCGACCCGGTCTGTTTCAAGGACGCCGAAGGACGCTGGATCGTGGCCAATCAGGCCCTGATCGAGGACTTCGGCCTGACCGGCATCTCCTGGCAGGGGCGCACCGACGCGGAACTGGCCGCAAAATCCGCCAGCGGCGGCGAGGCCTTCGCCGCCGCCGCCGCCACCGACGCCCGGACCTGGGCCAGCCGCGCCGTCACCATCTACGGCATCTCCATACCCACCCCCGGCGGCCAGATACGCCACTTCGACGTCATAAAGGCCCCGCTTTTCAATGCCGACGGCAGTCCCAAGGGCCTTGTCGTCCTCTCCCGGGACATCACCGCCTACCGCGACGCCCTGGCCCGGCTGCGGGAAACCAACGCGGAACTCGAAGCCATCTACAACGAGACCTCCGACGGCCTGGTCATCGCCGACGCCACCGCCCAAACCATTATCCGGGTCAATGCCGCCGCCTGCCGGATGTTTGGCTACGCACCGCACCAGTTCACCGCCATCCGGCCCGGCGAGCTGCACCCCGAGGCCGAACGCCACAGCGCCGAAAGCCGCTTCGCCGACATCGCCGCCGGCAACCGCCGCCTGCTCGAAGCCATCCCCTGCCGCCGCCAAAACGGCGAAACCTTTCACGCCGACATCTCAGGCCAGGCCATCGCCTACGGCGGCCAGCCGGCCATCCTGGCCTTTTTCCGGGACATCTCCGAACGGCGCAACAACGAAGAGCGGGTGCGCAATTCCGAAGACCACTTCCGCAAGGTCTTTAACAGCACCTACGACGCCATCTTCCTGCACAACGCCGACGGGACCATCCTCGACGTCAACGACAAGATGCTCGAACTCTACGGCGTGCGCCGCGAAGAAGCCGCGACGTTTGGCATCGAGGCCGACTACTCCAGCCAGGACAACCCCAAGGACAAATTGGCCGAATACTGGCGCGACGTCATGGCCGGCGAAGAACGCTTCTTTGAATGGAAAGCCCGCCGTCCCCACGACGGCAGCCACTTTTTTGTCGAAGTCTATCTGCGCCGCCTGTCCGTGGGGCAAAACAACGTCATCCTGGCCAACGTGCGCGACGTCACCGAACGCAAACGCGTCCAGGCCGCCCTGGCCGCCCGCCAGGAGGAAATCTCGGCCCTTAACCGCGATCTGGCCCGGCGGGTGCGCGTGGAAACCGAGAAAAACCGCCAGAAGGATATCCTGCTCCTCAATCAGACCAGGCTTGCCGCCATGGGCGAAATGATCGGCAACATCGCCCACCAGTGGCGGCAACCCTTAAACGCCCTGAGCATCCTTTTGGCCAATCTGCGCTTTGAATACGACGCCGTGTGCGACGACACCCGCGCCCTCGATGTCGCCCACAAACAGGCGTTCGAAATTCTGCGCAAAATGTCGTCCACCATCGACGACTTCCGCAATTTCTTCAAACCCGACCGCAAACGCGAACCCTTCCTGGTTGTCGACGCCATCGGCGACGCCCTGCTCCTCATCGAAGCCAGCCTGGCCCAACACGGCATCGCCCTGCACTTCGTCGCCCGGCACAACCCGCGCGTGGAAGGCTTTCGGGGCGAATTCTCCCAGGTCATCCTCAATCTGCTCAGTAACGCCAAGGACGCCATCCTGGCCCACAAACCCGCCCTAGGGTGCATTGCCATCCGCGTCATGGAGCGCAAGGGGCAGGCCGCGATCCACATCAGCGACAACGGCGGCGGCCTGTCCCCCGAAATCGTGGATCGCATCTTCGACCCCTACTTCACCACCAAAGGCAGCCAGGACGGCACCGGCCTTGGCCTGTACATGTCCAGGACCATCATCACCGACCATATGTCCGGGTCGCTCACTGTTGCCAACCACAAACACGGCGCGCGCATGGCCATCCGCCTGCCGCTCGCCCCAGCAGCCCGCGGACCGCTTCACCGGTCCGATACCCCAGGAGACGGCTCATGACCCCGCCCAGACTGCTGCCCGAACGCCTGCGTCCGCTGCGCTCCATGCATATCCTCGTGGTCGAGGACGACCGTTTCGCCCGCGAGCAGTTAAGCCTGCTCCTGTCCCGCTTCGCCGCCCGCCTGACCACCGCCGCCGACGGCGCGCAGGGACTCGAGACCTACAAGTTCGAGCGGCCCGACATCGTTGTCACCGATATCAATATGCCCCGCCTCGACGGCCTGGACATGGCCCAAGCCATCAAGGCCATGGACCCCAACACCCCGGTCATCCTCGTCACCGCCCACAGCGACACCCGGTTCTTCCTGCGCTCCATCGATATCGGCATCGACGGCTACGTCGTCAAACCCATCGACGCCGACAACCTCCTGGCCCTTTTGGCCAAGGAAGCCAAAACCCTGCTCGACGCCAGAGCCGCCGAAGACCGGGCCGGCATGTTCCGCTTTATCCTCGACATCAACCCCAATTTCATCCTCACCCTGCACGCCGGCGAAGTGGACTACATCAACCGCACCTTCCTCGATTTCCTCGGTGCCCCGGATTTGGCGACTCTCAAACTCGGCCAACACGCCGGGCGCTTCCTGGAACTCGACGGACGCGGCTTCGATGCCGCCGACCTGTCCTGGACTGCACTTTTGGGGCAGCACGAAAACCATACCCACCAGGCCGTTTTCACCCCCCTGCCCATCGGGTCCGACCGCGCCCGGACCTACCTCGTCTCCTCGGCCGGCTTCCCCGAACTCGGGCGCACCATCATCACCTTCACCGATATCACCCCCCTGGCCGAGGAACGCCGCATCCTGCGCATCCGCGCCGCCACCGACGCCCTGACCGGTATTGCCAACCGGGCCGAACTGGCCGAAGCCCTGGAACGCGAATGCAACCGCACCTCCCGGCACGCCGACAACCTGTGCGCCATCATGTTCGATATCGACCATTTTAAAGTCGTCAACGACACCTACGGCCACCCCGCCGGCGACGTCGTCCTCACCACGCTCACCCACCTGGTCTCCCGCCATGTCCGCGACCACGACACGTTTGGCCGCTACGGCGGCGAGGAATTCCTCCTCATCACCCCCCAGACCGGCATTGAGGCGGCCCGGCAGCTCGCCGAGCGCCTGCGCAGCGAAATCGAAAACCACTCCTTTCCGGCCATCGGACAGGTGACCTGCAGCTTCGGCGTCACCGCCAACCGCCCCGACGACACCCCCAACTCCCTTATCGCCCGGGCCGATACCGCCCTCTACGACGCCAAGGAAGCCGGCCGCAATTGCGTCGTCGTCCGCTAGGCCGGGCGCTGCCTCCCAGGGACGCAGCGGGCGGGAGTAAGATCGCGTCGGACAGATCGGAGAGAGCGGGATCGCGTCAGTTTGGGTCGAAGGGAACGAGATTGCGTCGGTCTGGATTGAATGGAGCGAGATCGCGTCGGTCTGACTCGGAGGAAACGGGATAGCGTCAGTTTGGATCGGGAAAGCGATCACGCCCAAGCAGAAACCGGGCCGGTTCCCCCAGCCAATCTGGTTGCTCCTTCTCCAAGCAAATGCGGCCCTTTGGGCCGCTGGCGACTTGGCGGTCGGGATTTGGGGGGCTGGGCCAGCCGGGCTTTGACGGCTGACCCAGCCCCCCAAATCCCGACCGCCATCCGTTCCCGCTCCCGCTCCCCCCACGCCCACGCCCACGCCCCCAGAGCCTCCCTCAACCCGCTTCCCATCCCCTGCTCCCCTGCCGGGGGGTCCGGGGGGATCATTCCCCCGGTGGGGTTCGGGGCAAAGCCCCGATTCTCTTCTGCCCTCTGCCTTCTGCCTTCCACCGTCCCGCCTTCCGCCTTGCGCCTCCCCACCGTCCCACCCGCGCTTACGCGCTCGCTTAAATCGTCTCCAGGTGGACGTTGACCATGGCCTGTCCCAGAAACCGCTGGCCGATCTCTAAAAAGCGATGCGGCATGTCGGTGACGTGGAAATCGTAGCGGGGCTGGCGGCCGGGGTTGCGCAGTCCTTGCTCGTTAAGGATGGCGGCGGCTTGGCGGGCCACGGCGGTGGCCGAGTCCTGGAGGCGCAGGCCGGGACCGACAACATCGGCGAGCAGGGGTGCCAGCAGCGGGTAGTGGGTGCAGCCGAGGATGAGGGTATCGAGGTTTTCGGCGGCCAGGGGGGCCAGGTATTCGACGGCCACCAGCCGGGTGGCCGGGTGGTCGAGCCAGCCCTCTTCGACGAGCGGGACGAACAGCGGGCAGGCTTTGGCTACGGTATGCACGTCCGGGCCGCCAAGGCGCGAAAGTGCTCGTTCGTAGGCCTTACTGGCAACGGTGGAGGGGGTGGCGATGATGCCGATGCGTTTGGAGCGGGTGACGGCCAAGGCGCTGCGGGCTCCGGCGTCGATGACTTCGAGCACGGGCACGGGCGAGAGACTGGTAATAGCCGGCAGGGCCACGGCGGCCATGGTATTGCAGGCGACGATGAGCAGTTTGACGTGGCGCTCAAGGAGAAACCGGGTGATCTGGGCGGCGTAGCGGGCCACGGTTTCGGGTGATTTGACACCGTAGGGAACGCGGGCGGTATCGCCGAAATAGATGATGTTTTCGTCGGGGAGCAGTTCCATGACGGCGCGGGCGACGGTGAGGCCGCCGACACCGGAGTCGAAAATGCCGATGGGGCAGGACGGATCGTGATGCACGGGCGATACCCTTTGGGGACGATTTGGCGACGGACGGCGTCCGGCCAAGGACGCTTGGAACGCTGCGGGGGGGCGGCGTCAAGCCTTTTCTTGCGGCTCGGTCCCGGCGTACGGGCGGCAGTCGATTCTGCCGGGCCGGCGCTCCAGGGCGCGTCGCATCACGTCCAGCAGCTCCGAAACGTTGACAGGCTTGGCCAGATAGTCGTCCATGCCGGCCTCAAGGAATGTCTCCCGGTCACCGGGCATGGCAAAGGCGGTCATGGCAATGATGGGAACGGTGGGATCGAAAAGGCCTGAGACATCGGCCCGGATGCGCCGGGTGGCTTCAAGACCGTCCATAACGGGCATTTGGACATCCATGAGTATGAGACTCACCGGTTCCCGGGCCAGAATAGCCAGAGCGGCCGAGCCATTGGGGGCTTCGCGGACGGCGTAGCCGACCTTGTGGAGCATCCGGCTGGCGGCACTGCGGTTCATGTCGTCGTCCTCGACCAAAAGGACCGTGCAGCCCGGGGGGGCCAGCGGCAGGTGTTTCGCTTCGGCGGTCGGGGCAACGACGGCCTCAATGGGGGTCAGCGGCAGGGTGACGCACATGGTGGTTCCACTGCCGACCCAGCTCTGCACGTCGATGGTCCCGCCCAGGAGTTCGGTGAGGCGTTTGACGATGGCCAGTCCCAATCCGACGCCGCCCTGGCGGGTGTAGGTGCCGTCCACCTGGACAAAAGGCTTGAAAATGGCATCGAGTTTGTCGGCGGGGATGCCGCGCCCGGTATCGGCCACGGTAAAAACGACGTCCAGGGGAACGCCCGGGACCACGGCCGCTGTGGGGGAGGCTGCTGCGACGGTGACCTGGATGGCCCCGGCCTCGGTGTATTTGACGGCGTTGCCGACCAGATTAAGCAGAATCTGGCGCAGCCGGGCGTCGTCGCCCCGGACGGAGGCGGGCAGACTGCACGACAGCTCGAAGGTCAGTCCCAGGTGCTTCTGGCGGGCCATGGGGGCAAAAATATCCAGGACGGCCTGTTTGATGTCTTCAAGCCCAAACGTGGTTTCGCGCACAACCAGGGAACCGGATTCGATCTTGCTCAGATCAAGGATATCGCTCAACAGGCGGTTCAGGCGGCTGGTGCCCCGGGTGGCCATGGCGACATATTCCTGCTGTTCCGTATTCAAAGCGGTGGTTTGCAGCAGTTGGAGCATGCCCATGACGCCGTTTATGGGGGTACGGATTTCGTGGCTCATGTTGGCCAGAAATTCGCTTTTGGCCCGGCTGCCAGCGTCGGCCAACTCCTTGGCCCGCAGCAGTTCCTGTTCGTAGCGGTATTGCTCGGTGATGTCGCGATTGGAGCCGCGCCGCCCCAGCTCTTCGCCGCCAGGACCGGTCAGGCGGCTGCACACATGGCCGATGTGGACGATGCGCCCGTCGCTGTGGACGACGCGAAACGGCATTTCCTCGTGCGCCGGCAGGCCATCGGGATGCTCCAGAAAATGCGCGTCCCAACGCTCCTGGTCATCGGGATGCAGGACGTCGCGGATGGTCAGGCCCGACGGACCGAGAAAGGCCTGGGGCGGGCGCCCGGCAATGCGGGCGCAGGCCGGGGAAACCCAGCGGCATTGCCCGTCCGGGTCGTTCCAGAATTCCCAGTTGTGGGAGTTGTCCGCCACGATGCGAAAGATATGTTCACGTTCGGCCAGGCGGACTTCGGCTGCATGGCGGGCCGCATCGGCGTCCTGGCGCTCCTTGGCGCGCCGTGTCAGGAGAGCGGCGGCGCTGGTCAGCGCCCGGGCCAGGGCCTCGGTTTCGGCCAGATCGGAGCGGCCGGGCATAATGGGCCGGCCGGAACCCAGTTCCTCGGCAGGTTTGACCAGGACGGTGATGGAATGGGCGATGCGTCGCGCCAGGGACGTGGCCAGGGCAATGCCGCCCAGGGACAAAACCAGCGCCCCCCCGCCAGTCCACCACAGCCACTGGCGCACTTCGGCCAGCAGGATGGCCTGGGGAACGCTGACCACTGCGGACCAGCCCGAGTCCTCGGCCTGGGAAAAGGCGGCCAGGACCGCGACGCCGTCCAGATTGGTGGTCTCAAAGGCAACGTCAGCGGGGGTATCCGGTCCACGGCCGGGCAGGAGGTGGACCGCGGACTGTCCGACCCAGCGGTCGTTATCCCGGGAGCGGGCCACCACCACGCCTTTGGTGTCGAGGATGACCGCCGCCCAGCCCTGGGACAGCCGCTCGGCCAAAAGCATGCCGGTGAAGCGGGCCGCGGGCACGGTGATGGCGAGGTCGTAGCGCACGGTGCCGTCCTTATAGACGGGCATGTCCAGGCTGATAAGGGCCCGGCCGGTCACGGCACCACGAAAAACATTGCCGATGGCCGGTTTGCCCGTGGCAAAAACGCGCTGCACGATCTCAGGGACATTGCGTCTGGGCAGGGCGCTGCCCGGGGGCAAAAACGAGTTAAAAACCTGCTGCCCGTCCGCGTTGGCCACGATGACATCGGAATCGGGGTAGCCGGCGAGGAGCATCCTGACCTGGCGCCGCAGGGCCTCGAAATCGTCGTTTTGCAAGGCCGGGGAGGTGGCAAGGCCTTCAGCCACGGCCAGGACGACAGAGAGCTCGCGGTCGGCATCCAAGGCGAGATTCCTGGCGATTTCAAGCAAATGGCCCTGAATGAGGGCTTTTTTGCCGGTATAGACGGAGTGGACAAAATACCCGGCGCAGACCCACACCGGCAGCACGCACGCAACGACCAGGCCGGTGAGCCAAAGTCGTATGGTGCGCGGACGGTGCGCGGCGGCAGCGTTATGCATAAATGGATGGCCTCGGCGGGCAAGCGCCGGACAGGAACCGGCTCGCCCTTATTATCTTAGCCACTCATAAAAGCACAGGTGCAGGCGGCTGTCCACGAGAGAATAGCGCAACGGCGGATTATGGAAATCTTCGGCCGACTATTGACAATGATTTTCATTATCGATAGAAGCCTCTTCAGACACGTCGGCGATCCCGCCGGCCGCAGGAGCTGCCAGGAGGCAAGACATGCTGTCGCACACCTCGATTTCGTCCAAGAGCCGCACGACAGGCTGGGCCAAAAGTTTTCTGGGCGCGTCCCGCCGGGAGCCGGCCGCCGGGACCAGGCGGGAGAGCGTTACGAACGCTGACGCCGGAGCCAGCGCCCCGGCTGACAACGCCAGGATCAAATAAAACCCGGAACGGGACGACGCCGCTCCCCGGGAGCGGCCGGGAACTGTCCCGAGGGCGCGCCCCGCCGTCCCGGCCCGAGGCAGGAGGCACGGACAGCCATGACCAACATGGATTTTCCCTTTGGCAACCAAGCGGCACTGATCGACAGGATTTTGGCGGATTACGGCTACCGGCCGGTGGTGAACCACCGGGGCCAGTGGTACTACCAAACGACGCTGCGCTGGCACAACCGGCTGGTCCATTGCCGGCTGGGCCGTGTGGGGCTGGACCGGTTGCCCGACGACCGCAGCAGTCCGACGTGGTGCGGCTACTACGACGTCCACGAACCGGACTCCATGCTCGACGACGCTGTCCACCCCACCCTCTTCGCCTGCCTCGCCCACAACCACAAGGCCGACGCGGCGCGGCGGCTCCTTAGCGCAGCGGCAACTCCACAAAAAACGTCGTCCCGGCTGGCGAGGTTGTAAAGCGGATGTCGCCGTGGTGGTCCTCCACGATGCGCTGACACACCGCCAGCCCCAGGCCCGTGCCGGATTCCTTGGTGGTGCAAAAGGGATCAAACACCCGCCCCCGGACATCTTCGGGGATGCCGCCGCCGGTGTCGGCCACGGTCAGGCAGGCTTTGCCCCGGGCCACAGCCGTGGTCAGGGTGATCGTGCCGCCGCCTTCCATGGCCTCGGCTGCATTTTTGAGCAGGTTTAACAGCACTTGCTTGATGCGCGCCGCGTCATGGGGCACGGCTTCAAGGCCCGGCCCCAAATCCGTTGCCACCGTAATCCCGCGCGAGGCCATGGCATCGGTCATAATCGCCAACGACTCGCGCACCGTGGCCCCCAGGTCGTGGGGTGCTATCTGGGGCGGGGCCGGCCGGGTGAAATCGCGCACTTCCGTTAAAAGCGTTTCCAGGCGTTTGGCCTCGGATTCAATGATGCCGAGCTTTTCGGCGTCGGCCCCGTCGGCCGGCAGATGCCGCCGGACCTGATTGGCAAAGCCGCCCATGAGCATGAGCGGATTTTTGATCTCATGGGACAGCCGCGCCGCCGCTTCGCCGATGGCCGCGAACCGGGCCGAACGGATAAGCTTTTCCTGGGTGCCAAGCAGCTCCCGGCCGGTCTTGTCGCACTCCTGCTTAAGGGCCCGCGACCAGCGCAGGGCCAGATGGACAGCGGCGACGAACATGCCAAAGACCACCAGCTCAAACAGCCCGACAATGGCCCACTCCCGCACCAGCAGCCGGCCGATAAGCCCCTGCACCTCGTCCTCGGGCGCGGCCAGGGCCACGGCCCAGCGGTTGGCGGGGTCTTCGCTGCCGGCCAGGGGCGCCGGGCAAAAGGCCACGAATTTTTTCACCAACCCGATGCTGCCCCGGTGCCAGCCCGAAAAATACCAGTCCATGCCCCGCTGGCCGGTCAAGACCCGCTTTTCGATGAGCCATTCCAGCCGGCTCCAGTCGATGTTGGGATCGCGCTGGCGGCGCACGGCAAGCGATTCCCGGCCGATAAATTCCGCTTCATGATGGTCGAGAAACACCCCGGCATCGTCAAGCACCCAGGCATAGCCTGTTTCGCCCGAGCGCACGTTGTGAGCATAGCGCCCGGCCACGGCCCGGGCGTCTATCACCAGGACCAGCCCGCCCACCCGGCCCATATCGTCGGCCAGGGGCATGGTCATGACGATGAGCTGGCGACCGGCAAAGGGTCCGGTGGCCGGCGAAAACACCCGGCCAAGCGAGCTGTGTCCCAGGCGCGCCGGCTTGCTAAAGGCCTCGCGGCAGGCCTGGGGGCACAGCCCCTGGGCCGCTACGGTCTGCCCCGAGGCATCGGAAAAGACCGGCTCCCCCCCGCCCGGGGGCACAACGCCCAGGGCAGCCACGTTCCATTCGGCAAAGATGCTGTAATAGGCCGGCATGGCCAGCCACGGCCGGCCGTCGGAGGCGACCTGTTCGCGCCACATAAGGGACAGGCTTTCCAGGCAGGTGCGCAAAAAAGCAAAATGATCGCCGATGTTCTCGGCGATCATTTGGGCGAGCAGGAGTTGCTGCTGATTAAACTGGTCAGTGACCACGGCCTCGACGTCGGTCTTGGCCCGATACCCCATGCCGGCAATGGCCAGGGTCAGAGCCACGAACAACAGGAATGCGGCGATGATGTGTTTGCGCGTCATAGGCCTTCTCCAGCTTCCTTTTGGATACCTGTTTTTCCCCGTCCCTGCAATTGGTTACGAAACGGCACCGAACACGGTGCCCTTTTTTGCAAAGTTGGCCCCTTGCGCCAATCGCCGGCCACGCGCATAACCCCGCCATGGACATAACCGAGAAAATGGAAGTGGAACTGGCCGTAACCCGGCTGGCTCTTGGCGGCAAAGGCGTGGCCCGCCTCGACGGGCTGGTATTTTTCGTGGACGGCGGGCTCCCCGGAGCCACGGTGCTGGCCCGGGTGGAGAAGGTGAAAAAAGGCTTTGCCGAGGCCCGGGTGATTGAAACCCTGACCCCCTCGCCCCAGGCCGTCACACCGCAATGCCCCCATTTCGGGGTCTGCGGCGGCTGCGTCTGGCAGGATCTCGACTACGAGGCCCAACTTTTCTGGAAGCGCGAGCAGGTGGTCGAAAGCCTGGGCCGCCTGGGCGGCCTGCCCGACGTGCCCGTGGCCGCGACCATCCCCTCGCCGGCCCTGTACGGCTACCGCAACAAAATGGAATTCGCCTTTGCCGGCAAGCTGTATCTGGGGCTGCACGAACGCGCCCGGCCAAACCGGGTGCTCGATATCCAAACCTGTCCGCTCATGGACCCCTGGGCCGCCGAAATGGTGGGCTACCTGCGCCAGGCCTGCCTGGACACCGGCCTTGGTGCGTTTGACTCCCGCACCAGCAAAGGCGTGTGGCGCCATCTGGTGCTGCGCCAGTCGGCAGCCACCGGGGCGCGGCTGGTCCATCTGATCACCGGCCCGGCGCGCGGGGCCGGCGACGCCGTCCACGCCCTGGGCGAGACGCTCATGAAAAAGTTTCCCGCCGTGACGGGCTTTGTCCATTCGGTGCGCCGGGCCTCTGCGGCCGTGGCCGTGGGCGAGCGGCAGGTCTTTTCCCTGGGCCGCCCGCTGCTGGAAGAGCACGTGGGCCGGGTGCGGCTGCGGGTGTTGCCCGACGCCTTTGTCCAGACCAACACCGCAGCCACCGCGGCCCTGTATGACGTGGTGGCCCAGGCCGCCGGCAGCGATCCGACCGGCACGGCCTGGGATCTCTACAGCGGTTGCGGCGGCATCGCCCTGACCCTGGCCCCGCACTTTCAGACGGTCTATGGTCTGGACATCGACATCCGGGCCGTGGAAAGCGCCAAGGCCTCGGCCGAACTGTCCGAGATCGACAATTGCGTCTTTGCTGCCGGCGACGTGGAAGCGGCCCTGGACAACCTGTCCCACACCAAGCCGGTGGTGGCTGTGCTTGATCCGCCCCGGGCCGGAGCCAGCGCCGCCGTGCTGGCAGCGCTTTTACGTGCTGCGCCCAAACGCATCGTCTACGTGTCCTGCAACCCGGCCACCCTGGCCCGGGACGTCAAGATCCTTGGCGAGCTGTACAACGTAGAAGCCGTCACCCCCGTGGACCTGTTCCCGCACACGGCCCATATCGAGGCCGTGGCCGCGCTGGTCCTGCGCTAAAAGTCACTGCCCAGGGCCAAACGGCCCTGCTGCTCCCAGGCAGGCCACCACGTCCGCCCCGCTGTCCTCCGGCAGCGGGGCGGCATCCAGACAGGGATCAAGCCCGACAAAGGCGTCCGCCGCCTGACCAAGCCAGGTCTGGCCCGCAAACCGGGCAATGGCTTGGCCGGCCAGCCGATTGCCGGCCGCATTCCAATGAATTTCCCGGGCAGGATAGAGGCTGTCCCCACGGGCCGCAGCACAGGCCATGACCGGCGTCAGATCAAGAACGGCCACGTCCGGGGCCGCAGCAGCCAGCACAGCCCGGGCCATGCGTCCAGGCAACGACGGATCGAAACGCTTGGGGTCAACGCCTACCCGCTCGGCGGTTTCGCGCCACAGGCCAGGATTGATCGCCGCCTCGGCCGGCTCCAGCACCACAGCCGTTTGCACCCCCCGCTCGCGCCCAAGACGGGATAAATCACGCCCCAGATCGGCCAACGCCTTCCATCCCCTGGACAACTCGCCGCAGCGCCCCCCTTCTCCGGCGGCAGCCTGAAACAGAATCTGCTCCTGATATTTTTTCTCCGGCATCGGGCTGTAGAGGCTGTTAAAGGGTTCCGGGATGGTGCTTATCACGTATTCCCCGGTTGTTTCAATGTCGACAGCGGCGGCGGCATAGTCGAGCAGTCGCGAGCCGTGTATGCGAGGGGCCGCGGCGAAGCGTTTGCGGTTGGTGGTGATTTCCACATACGTGTCGCGCAACAGACCGTTTACAGGCTGATCGTCCGGCACAGCATTCCAGGCCACCTCGGTGCAGTCGTTGCCCAAAAACATGCCCACCAGCACGGCATCGGCCTCGACACGCCCGGTCCAGTGGGCCAGGGCCTTGCGATACTGGAAAAACGAGGTTCCAGGTTCGCCGAAATTGACCAGCCTGGCTTTGACCCCGGCCTGCTCCAGCACCCCGGCGGCAATGCTTTGGAAGGTGGCGTCCGTTTTCACCGTGCCGTAAACGTAGGAATCGCCAAAGGTCAGCAGCCGAAACTCGCCGGGAGTCTTTACAAGGGGGACCGGCGTGTCATTGTAGTTCAGCGCCGTCAGATCGGCGCTGTCGCCCAGAGGATACAGTGCGACCTGATCCAGAAGCGCGACCACAAGCCGGCTGGCGACTTCGCCGAACCCAACAAGCAGCAGCGTCGTGGCCAGGGTGAGCAGACATGTTTTCCCCAGGCGGCCGATGCGCTGCTTTGGGCCGGCACCCATACGGCGGTTGGAACGGGGACGCGGCGATTGCTCGCTGAATCTGGTGTGGCAGGCGGCTTCAATAGTATTCATGCCGGCGTGGTCGCTCTTAACCGCCCCAAGGTTTCACTTCCCCCGGCCCGGCCGGCCCGTTACTGTCCGGTCAGGCCCTGCCTCGCCGCCAACGCCAAGCCTTTAAAAGGGAAAAATCATGCCCGACGCCCCTTTTTGCCTCCATATCCGCCAAGCCGCCGACGCCGCAGCCGTGCGCCGCGCCCTGGATGAAACGCTGCCGGCCTATGCCCACGTCTTTCCAGCCGATACGGCCGCGCCCATCCTGGTCAAGCCCAATCTCAACGCCAACATGAACGCGCTTACCGGCAACACCACCGATCTGCGCCTGCTTTTCGCCCTGCTCGGCCATCTGCGCGACGCCGGCTATACCAACGTCACCGTTGGCGAAGGCACCAATTCGGGCTTTTATCGCAACAAGATCGGCGTCATCGAGCGGCTGCGGGTGGACCGGGTCGCCGCCCGGTTCGGCTGCCCGGCCATCGATCTCAACAACGCGCCGGGCGCGCCCGTGGCCTTTGAAGACGGCGTTACGGCCCTTGTCGCCCGGCCGGTCCTGGAGGCGGCCCTGGTCATCAATCTGCCCAAATTAAAAACCCATTTTGAGGCGGGCATGTCGGTGTGCCTTAAAAATATCATGGGCTGTCTGGTGGGCCAGGAAAACAAGAAAAAAACCCACCTGAGCCTGGCCGCCAACATCGTCAACCTCAACCAGGCCGTGCGCCCGGCCCTGCATATCGTGGACGCGCTTATCGCCATGGAAGGCCTCGGCCCCACGCGTGGCACGCCGCTGCGCCTGGATACCCTCGTTTTCGGCGAAAACCCGTTTTTGATCGATCTGGCCTGCGCCCGGCTGGCCGGCTTTCCCCACGAGCAGGTGCGCCCCCTGGCCAAGGCCCGGGAGCGCGGGTTGGTCACGCCGGCCATGGACGCCTTTCTCGACAGCTTAAGCCTGCCGCTCCTGGCCGGGCGGCCCTTTGCCCCACCCGTGGCCGGTGCCCTGGCCACGTTTATCCACAGCCCCAAACGCCAGAAATATTTCCTGGCCGTGCGCAACACGCCCTTTTTCACCTGGCTGGCCGGCACGGACTGGTTCGGCAAACTGCTCTTTGCCACCGGCCTTCGCCAGGACGTCTTTTGCCGCGAGGACATGCGCCTGGACAGCCTGACCCTGGACGCGGCAGCCTGCAACGACTGCGGGGCCTGCCGCCGCGCCTGCCCGGCCAGCCTGGACCCCGCCCACGTCGCGACCACAGGCGACCGGACAGGCTGCCTGGAATGCCTCTACTGCTATCTGATCTGCCCCGGCAACGCCCTGGTCTTTCACGGCGAACCCGGCTCTCTGGGCGAACAACAGCGCCAATACGACGCCCTTGTCCGCAAATTGGACGCGGGGGGACGGTAGGAGAAGAAGGCAAGAGGAGGAGGATGAGGCAGAAGAGTGCCTCCGGCGGCCGGGGGGATGATCCCCCCGGACCCCCCAACGGGAAAAGTTGTTTAAGGGGTGCGCGAGGGAACGGCGTTGCCGCAAGGGAGGAGGCAGAAGAGGCCTCCGGCGGCCAAAGGGAGTGACAGCCCTTTGGAATCCCACCTGGAAGGCAAGGGGTTCATGGGGAACGGCGTTGCCGCGACGGTGGCTGGGAGCGGGGTCGGTTATCGAGCTGGCAGCCGAAGGAATTGCCACCCAACGCCCAATACCCCTTAAAATATTTCTTCTATCAAGGGGGTCCGGGGGGGATTATCCCCCCCGGCCGCCGGAGGCCTCTTCGCCTCTTCGCTTCTTCCTATTTTATACTAGGCAGTGCGCAGTTTGCCGATGATTTGTTCCATGTCGCCGGATAAGTCGGCCAGGGCGTGTACGGCCTGGGCCGACTCCTGCATGCCATTGCTGGTGGTTTCCACCACGCCGCTGACTTCGTTCATGGCCCGGTTGATTTCCTCGGCAGCGGCGGATTGCTGTTCGGCGGCGGCGGCGATGCCGGCCACTTCGCGGGCGCTTGCCTCGGCCAGTTGCAAAATCTCGCGCAGCACTTCGCCGGATTTCCCGGCCAGCTTTGTGGCTTCGGACACGGCCTCGGCCGCCTTGTCCACGTTTTGGATGTTGCCTGACACCGACTGCTGGATGCTGACCACGGCCTGCCCCACTTCCTTGGTGGCGGTCATGGTTTTTTCGGCCAGCTTGCGCACCTCGTCGGCCACGACGGCAAA
Organism: Solidesulfovibrio aerotolerans; assembly: GCF_009856865.1. GTDB lineage: Bacteria > Desulfobacterota > Desulfovibrionia > Desulfovibrionales > Desulfovibrionaceae > Solidesulfovibrio > Solidesulfovibrio aerotolerans. The sequence goes on from NZ_WVUD01000005.1 coordinate 124,326, forward strand.
GCCGCGTCCGGCTTCGCCGGCCCGGGCGGCCTCGATGGCGGCGTTTAGGGCCAGCAGGTTGGTCTGGTCGGCAATATCGGAGATGACGGACATGACCCGGCCAATGGCTTGGGTCTGTTCGCCCAGGGCGCTCATGGCTCCCTTGAGATCGGCGGAGACGGCGTTGACCCGGTCGATGGAGCGCATGGAGTCGGCCACCACGGCCGCGCCGGAGGACGCCTTGGACTTGGTGTCGTCGGCGGACTGGGCGGCGCGGGAAGCGTTTTTGGCGACGTCAAGGACTGTGGAGGTCATCTGGGCGATGGCTTCGACAACTTCGCGCAGGCGGTCGCGCTGGTGGGCGGCACCTTGGCCCACCTGCTCCACCTGGGTTTCCAGCTCGCCCGAGGCGGCGATGATGCTTTCGACCACAAAGCCAAGGCTTTCGGCGACTTCCAGCATGCCTTCGCGCTTGGCCACTTCGGCCATGGCGCGGGCCTTCTCGGCCTCTTCCCGGGCTTCCCCGGCGCATTTGGCCTCTTCATTGGCCTCGCAGCTCATGGCTTCGGCCTCGGCGATCTTGGCTTTAAGGCTGGTCACCATCCGCTCGATAACGTTTTTAAGCTCTTCTATTTCGCCGGAAAAGCGGCCCTCGGCCACGGCGTCGAAATCGCCTCGCGACACCTTGCGGGCCAGTTCCATGACCCGGCGCAGGGGCGAGGTCATGCCCCGGGCGGTGAAAAAGCCCACGAGCATCACGACCAGGGCCACGATGCTGGAGGCGGTCAGGGTCGAATAGAGGATGGTGCGCTCGGTGGCGGCGATGGAAGCCCGGTCGCGGCCGATAAACAACATGCCGGCGATCTTGCCGTCGGCCCCCATGATCGGCCAGTAGGCGGTGGTGTAGTCCTTGCCGAGGATCGCATTGATGTTGAGGAAGCGGCCGCCCTTGCGAAGCACTTCCTCCAGCACTTGCGGGTTGTCCATTTTGGTTCCGATGGCCCGCTTGCCCTCGCGCTCGATGGTGGTAGCCACCCGGGTGTCACCGTAAAAGATGGTGCATTCCGTGCCGAGCACCTTTTTGATCTCGTCCACAAAGGCGTTGCTGGAGGACAGGTTGATGCCGGCGGTCACCGTGCCCACGATCTTGCCATCCTGGTAGACGGGATAGCCGGCGCGCAAGGAAAATTTGACGGCCGAGCCTTCTTCCAGACCGACCGAGCCTTGGCCGGCCAGGGCCTTTTGCACGTTGATCTGATTTTTAACAGAATCGCCGATGGTATCGGAGTGGCTGCGGGCCACCACCACGCCCTGGGCGTCGGCGATGGTGACGAATTCGATCTTGAGTTCCTTGTCGGCCGCTTTGGCGATTTCCACCAGCTTGGGCGTGTCCCGGGCAACGATGGCCGCCGCGATGTCCGGTCGGCCGGCCAGCAGGTAGGTGATGCCCTTGACCTCCTGGGTGGCCTCTTTGAGGATCGCATCCACGGCGTCGGCCTTGGTGTCGATCTCGTTTTGACTGATCCGGTTGAGTCCTTCGGAGAGGTAGATATGGACGGTGAGCGAAGTGGCCAAGGTCAGCAGCGCGACGGTGAAAAGGAGCAGGGCAATGATTTTTCCGGTGAGAGTCAGCCGCATAGACGCCTCCGAAGCCGACCGGGGAAGGAAATTCCCGGGGTGAATCGTGAAATAACGCACAAGGCTGTCTGCATTTAGGAAGCTGGGTTAACCTATAATAAAACATACCCTCTGCAAAGTCGTTTTCCCAGGATTGCGGCGAATTTTACCATTCCAAAGACAAATAAATCCGAATTTTCACAAACCCCAGGGGTTTCAGACCGGTGCCGCTCCGAAGGCGGCCCAGAGGCATTCCCGCCGCAGTCCCATCGCCTGCGCGCGGCAAACGCGTCACGGCCGGGCCAGAAACCGGCGCAGCACAAAGCCTTCCCGGCCCGATGACACCGTACGCACCTCGGCCCAGCCTCCGGGATAAGCCGCTTGCAGCACCACCTGCTGCCCTTCACCCAGATCCTCCACCACGGCGCAGGTCACGCTTGGGCAGGCCAGCAGATTGACCAACGTTCCGGTCACCCGATAGACGCTGGCCGCATCCGCCGGTGCAGCCGGCTGCGGCCGGCCGGCGCAGCCCCAACCAGTCGCCACAACGGCAACAACCACCCCCAACACGGCCCAACGCAGCCGACGTCCGTACATAGCCCGCCTCCTTGCCTGCTCAAGCGTTGCGTTCGCGCATTGCCGCCATGGTTAACCGATTGTTAACACACTCAATTTAATATATTTGTTCACAAGTAAATGTAAATGCTTTTTGCGCATGCCGCACTAAGCTGAAAATAGGAATCATTTGGATTGATTTTTTTGCCTGACTGGGCCATGGTCCCTGGCAGGGGATGCCTGCGCTGCTGGCGCGGAGCCAGACCGCTTGCCCCTGTGCCGCCCCCCTGACGCGGAGCCGGCGGAGTTGCGGCGCAATGGCCCCAGAAGCGAACGCCGTGCCCCGGGGCCAAACAGCGCCACCGGGCCGGGGCGGTCTTGGAGCCAGTGCGCCGGGCACAACTGCCGGCCTGACGGGAATGTTAGTTGCCGTCGTAGGTGCGCATTTTTTTCTCCCAGGCCCGCTGGGCGTCCTGGGAGGGACATTGGCACACGGCTGCAGCGGCATCGTAACGGCTATCGGCTTTGATCCCGCCCGGGCCGACAAAGACAAGCTGCTGCGGGTCCGGCTGGGAAATGACGTACACGCCGGGATTGCTGGCGCAGGAACCGCAGGTGACGTTCCAGGTGGTGACCCCGGTCATGGTCACCTGGGCCACGCAGCACCCGCCGTAGGGATCGACCTGCTGGGCCGGTGCAGGCGTTGCGGCCAGAGCCAGCCCGACCAGGCACACAAGACAGGCGAGACGGATATGAAACGGCTTGAACATAGTTCCTCCCGGCAGCGCGGCTTCGGTCTCCACTGTCCGGGAACCTAGCTGGTCGGGCCAGCCTTGTCCAGACACGCCAGGGTGTTGGTCCCCGTGCGCCCGCCGGACTGTCCACCCGCACGCCTTGCCAGACGCGCCGGCGGGTGGGTCGCCGCACCCGGGAGGGCGGCTTGCAAACACGTCCGGTGCCGACACGCCCCCGGCGCGAAAGGGCCACCCGGCCGGCTTGCTTTTTGCCGGCGCTCGGTTCATAACCTGAAACGATGACCGCTACGGGCCTTGCCCGACAAACCTTAAAAACCGATGAGGACGCATCCATGCACGATCACGAACACGAGCTCGAATACGACGACGACGATTGCGGCTGCAACGAAGAGATCCCTGCCGCCGAAGTGGGCCAGCCGGTAGCCGATTTTTCGCTCAAAGTGTACGATCCGGTCGAAGGCTTTTTCGGCGAAATGGACATGGAAAAGATCCAGGAAGCCGGCAAATGGACCATCCTGTTCTTCTACCCGGCCGATTTCACCTTCGTGTGCCCCACGGAACTGGCCGATCTGGCCACCAAGCACGACGAGCTGGTCAAGCTGGGCTTTGAGGTCTTCTCCGTGTCCACCGACACCGAGTTCGCCCACCTGGCCTGGCGCACCACGGAAAAATTGCTGGAAAACGTCAAATTCAAGATGGCCGCCGACCCCACCGGCAAAGTGTCGCGCTACTTCGGCGTCTACGACGAAGAGTCGGGACTGGCCCTGCGCGGTACGTTTATCATCAATCCCGACGGCATCATGGTGTCGAAGGAAGTCAATTTCTACAACGTTGGCCGCAACGCCGACGAACTGCTGCGCAAATGCCAGGCCAACGTCCATCTGCGCGCCAACCCGGCCGAAGCCTGCCCGGCCAAGTGGGTTCCGGGCGGCCAGACCCTGACCCCCTCGGAAAAGCTCGTGGGCCACGTCTACGAGGCCATGAAGAAATAGCGGCCAACAGCCCCTGTCCCATCGCGGCCCGATGCCTCCTGCCGGTTTTCACGGCCCGGGAGGTATCGGGCCGCCTGCTTTTTTCCCACCGCATTGACGTGCCGAAGGCTTGTGGGCATAGCTCGCCTCAAACAGGGAGAAGCCATGGCCCCTTCCTCCATCGTGAAAACGTCCTGCCGCGGCTGCCACGGCGTGTGCCAGGTGCTCGTTCATTGCGACGCCAGCGGCCGGCCGGTCAAGGTGACCGGCGACCCGGACAGCCCCACCAGCCGGGGCTACATCTGTCCCAAGGGTGCCGCGGCTATCGAACAGGCCACCCACCCGGACCGGCTGCGCCGCCCGTTACAGCGGGTCGGTCCGCGCGGGTCCGGCCGCTACGAACCGATTTCCTGGGACGCGGCCCTGGAACGCATGGCCGCCGCCTTTGATGCGGTGCGCCGGGAGTCCGGCCCCGAATACGTAGCGCTTTGCCAGGGAACCGGACGGCCCTACACGGAGTTTACCGGCCGCTTCATCCACGCCCTGGGCTCGCCCAATTTCGTCTCGCCGGGCCACAACTGCTTCCTGCCCCGAAACATCGCCTCGGCCCTGACCGTGGGTTGGCTGCCTGTGGCCGACGTCTACGGGCGCGGCGGGGGCTGCCCGGCCTGTGTCTTTGTCTTTGGCTGCAATTCCATGGCGACCGGCGCGGCCGACGGCCTGTGCGGTTCTATGGCCGGCAAGGCCCTGCGGCAGGCGGATCAGGTCATCGTGGCCGACCCCCGGCGCACCCCAACTGCCGCCACAGCCGATCTCCATTTGCAACTGCGCCCCGGCACGGAATGCGCCCTGGCCCTGGCCCTGCTCCATGTCATTGTCGGCGAGGAGCTCTACGACCGCGACTTTGTGGCCCGGCATTGCCAGGGCTTTGCCGAGCTGGCCGCCCATGTGGCCGTTTTTTCACCGGACTGGGCCGCGCCCATCACCCGGGTGGCTGCCGAAGACATCCGCCGGGCGGCCCGGGTCTTTGCCACGGCCAAGCCCGCCTGTCTCCTCTGGGGCAACGGCATCGACACCAGCGTCAATGCCTTCCAAACCGGCCGGGCGCTGCTGCTGCTTATGGCCATCACCGGCAATCTCGACGTGCCGGGCGGCATGGTGCGCTGGGTGCCGCCGGCCGGGGTGCGCTGCAAATCGCCCCAGGAAGACAAAAACATCCTGGGGATGCAGTTTCTTACGCCCGAACAAAAGGCCCGGATGATCGGGGCCGGGAAGTTCCCCTTTGTACCGGGCTGCCACCAGCCAACCTTCTGGGACGCCTGCCTGACCGGCCAGCCGTATCGGCCCCGGGCCGTCTGGCTGGTCGGCACCAATCCCATGCTGACGGCCACGCGCGGCGACGTGGTTGAGGCGGCCCTGCGCGACCATCTGGAATTCACCGTGGTCTCGGATCTCTTCATGACCCCGGCCGCCGAGCTGGCCGATCTGGTGCTGCCGGCCGCCCACTGGCTGGAGCAGGACGATGTGGTCTATTTCCACAAGATCTGGTGCGTGCTGGCCCGGCAACGCGTGCTCGATCCGGGCGAAATCCGCGACGACCGGGAGGTGATCCTGGCGCTGGCCCACCGCCTGGGCCTTGACGACGCCTTCCCCTGGCCTGACTGGCCGTCGTATCTGGGCTGGCTCCTGGAACCGTCCGGCCTTGATTTTAAAGCCTTTGCCGCAAAGTGCATCCTTTTTGGCGAAATGCGCTACCGCAAGCACGAGGCCAACGGCTTCCCCACGCCAAGCGGCCGGGTGGAACTGGTCAGTTCGGTCATGGCCAGGCTGGGCCGGCCGAGCCTGCCGGTCTATGTGGAACCGCCGCACTCGCCGGTTTCCTCGCCGGAAATCGCCGCTGCCTATCCGCTGATTCTCATGACCGGCTGCAAGGTGCTGCCCTTTTTCCATTCCGAGGGACGGCAGATCGATTCCCTGCGCCGGCTGCGGCCGACCCCGCAGGTGGCGGTCCATCCCGATACCGCCGCCGCGCTGGGGCTCGCCCCGGGCGACCCGGTCTGGGTGGTCACGCCGGCCGGCCGGGCGAAACTGCACCTTCGGCCCGATGCCGGGCTGTCTCCGGATGTGGTCCAGGCCGACCACGGCTGGTGGTATCCCGAGCAGCCCGGACCGGAACACGGCTGGCGGGAGAGTTGCGTCAACCTGCTGTTTGGCCACGAGCATTTCGACCCGGACTGTGGGGCCGAACCCCTCAAATGCAGCCTTTGTCGGCTGGAGCCAGCCACAGCCTGAACACCCTGTGCGCTTTCCCCACCCGCACCCACCCTTTCCCCCATCGCGAGGGGCCGGGGGGATCATCCCCCCGGCGGGGCTCGGGGCAGCGCCCCGATTTACTTATTTCTTCTCTTCTATTCTCTTTTCTTCGCTCCCTATTCCTCCACAACTCCCTGCGGCAGCTTCTCGCGGGCGAGTCCCAGCCAGGCACGCGCCGCCGGGGACAGCCGCGCCCCTTTGCGCCACAACAGCGCCGCCCGCCAACGCAGATCCGTCTCATCTAATAGAACCACGCCCAGCGGCGCAAGGTTGCGCCCTTCGGTGAGGATGCGCGGCAAAAGCGCCACGCCAAGACCGGCGGCCACCAGGGCGATGATAAAATCCACCTGCCCGCTGCGGGCGGCGGCGCGCGGCGTAAACCCGCGCAACGCACAGGCATGCTCGATGCGCGGATTAAGGGCAAAGCCCTGCTCGAAAAGAATAAACGGATCATGGGCCAGTTCGGCCAGACGCAGGGACTGCCGGTCGCGCAGCGGATGATCGGCTGCCAGCACCGCAACCATGGGATCGTCGCGCACCGGCTGCCAGGAAAAAGCCTCGGCAATGGGCAGAAGCGACACGGCCAGCTCCACTTCGCCGGCCACCAGCGCCTCTTCCAGCCGGGCGCTGCCCTGTTCCATGAGTTCGATTTCAACGCCCGGATAGCGGCTGCGGTATTCGGCAAACAGCGGGGCAAACAGCCGGGCGCTGCCAAAAATGGGCAATCCCAGGCGCAGCCGGCCGGCCAGCAACCCGCGCAGATCGGACAACTCGGCCAGCAGATGGTCCCCCTCGGCCAGCATGGCCACCGCCCGGGTATAGACCAGCTCCCCGGCCACGGTCGGCCGCGCCCCGGTGCTCAGACGCTCCAGGAGCGCCTGGCCGAACTCCTCCTCCAATTGCGAAACGGCCTTGCTGACCGTGGACTGGGTGGAGAAAAGCGCCCGGGCCGCCTTGGAAAAACCGCCAAGCCGCACCACGGCCACAAAGGCCTTGAGATTGCGCAGTTCCATGCCCATTCCAATACGGAATAGTTTTCATTCCGACAATTCATTTCACAAATGGGCTGCCCGACCCTATCTCACAGACAGGCAAGGAGCCTGTCATATGCATGCAACAACCAACAACCACAGTGGCCGGGTCCGCACGTTCCTGGAAACGGCGGGACAGACGGTCTTTTTGATAGGCGTGTGGTGGATCTGCGACGCGGCAACCAAGGCTGTGGGCCTGCCCGTGCCCGGCGGCGTCATCGGCATGCTGGCGCTGCTGGCCGCCCTGGCCACCGGCCGGTTAAAGGCCTCGCGCCTGACGCTCGGGGCCAAGGGCTTGCTCAACCACATGCTGCTCTTTTTTGTCCCGGCCGTGATCACCTTGCGCGATCACGCGGAACTCCTCAGCCCGCTGGGGCTGAAACTTTTGGCCGTCATCGTGGCCGGCATCGTGTCGGTGATGATCGGAACAGCCCTTATCGTCGAACTTTCCATGCATCTGAGGTCGCGCCATGTTCGCTAGCTCCACCCCCCTGTTCTGGCTGGCGGCAACCCTTGCCGCCTATGTCCTGTCGCGCATCGCCCACCATTATCTGCGCGCCTGGTGGACCTCGCCGCTGCTGTTAACCTGCGTTCTGTGCCTTGGCCTGACCGTGGTCCTGCACACGGGCTACCGCGAATACATGCGCGGCGGGCAATGGCTGTTGCTGCTGCTCGGACCGGCCACGGTGGCCTTTGCCGTGCCCATTTACGAACACCGCGCGCTTATTCGCCGCCATTGGCCGACCCTGGCCGTGGGGGTGGGGTTTGGCTGTCTGCTGGCCTTTGGCGGTTCCTGGCTGCTTTCGGGGCTGCTCGGACTGCCGGCCGGCATGCGGCTGTCGGTGTTGCCCCGCTCGATCACCACACCCTTTGCCATGGACTTTGCCAGGCAAGTGGGCGGCGCGCCGGATCTGGCGGCCGTGTGCGTGATTGCCACGGGCGTGCTCGGGGCGTCGCTGGGCGGGATGCTGCTCAAAGTGCTGCCCCTGCGCTCGGCCCTGGCCCGGGGAGCCATGCTCGGCATGGGGGCGCACGGGGCCGGCGTGGCCCGGGCACTTGAGGAAGGCGAAGAGGAAGGAGCCATCGCCGGACTGGTCATGATCCTGGCCGGAGTCACCTGCGCCCTCCTCGGCCCGGCCATCTCGCTTTTTAATAGTATCGCTGCGGTATAATCAACTCGCCGTCTGACAAACAAAACCGCTTATCAATCTACAAATCTATGCCTTGCCTTTGAAGTACAAGTCCTCTCTACTCTGAAGCTTCAGACTAAACATCTGACACTTCAAACCAAACTGACTATCCGTACACTTTGATTCGCTTTTATAATAATAAAACGTGTCATTGACTTGCTTAAACCGAACCCCACTAGCACTTTGGAATGCTTGAGTAACCACACAATATATCTTGTCATCTATAATATCATATATAAGCGGAGTATCTGCTGGCAACACAACAGGACATTCACTACGTCCCTCAAAAAAATTACTAACAACTTCCTGCAACATCTTCATTAAATCACTGCGGAATCCTATTAATTCCTCGCCAAATTCTGAAATAAATACTATTTTTGGGTTAATTTCAGCGATCAAACGAATCACCCCCAACACCCCAAGATGATTTGGATAGAAGATCTCCTCCCATTCCGTGTCTATTTTAGAAGTAATTTCTTCTGGCTTTATTGACCCCAAATGCGGGATCAATAGATCAACATTTTTTCCCAAAGACCCGTACAAACGAAATATCTCATCCTTTGTAACGTCGGCAACCGTCGCTTCTTTTTTTGCACCAACTTTCTTTTTTATCTGGGGGAATAATCCAGTATCAGACGTAAATAAAATATTTTTTTTCTTTCCATTCAGAACAGGCACGGATATATGCAGCCCAAGCGCGTATTTCTTTGTAATCAACTCATCATGATATGCAGGTAACGGGCAAACAACAACGCCATTGGCAAGCGTATACTTCACAAAAGGTGTCATTACACAGACTTGATTGATATAATCACTTCCCCTCAAATCAATTAGACCAGAAAATTTCTTCATCGCGCCAACATTAAGGTATATATCAATCTTCTTATACTTTTCCATCCCCATCTTTAACTCATTTGCCTGATTATATTCATAAACAAGCGTTAACAGGGATTCAAAATCATTTGTATGATCACTGTGTGCATGGGTCATCACAATCGCATCAATATCACACAGCATTCCGCCGGCCTGACTAAAATTCTCAATAAAATTGTGACCAGGATCTATGACCACCGCCCGCCCTTGGTGATAAATGACATACCCCCCCCCCACATATCTTTCTTCATTTATTGACGGAATTGTTGGCGTATATGAGTTCCATCTTCTCAACGTCAATAGCAAGGAACGGTCACACTGAACATTAGATGACAAGCCCAAAAAATCCTTAAGTCTATCTTCGGAAGCAACCATTTTCTTACCAAACTCACATATCTCTTTAGCAAAACGCTCCTGGGTCTTCCGCACAAGGCCCCGCAAAGCTTCAATACTTGTTTCACCCGCCACAATCGTTGGATCAATATCTCGAAGAATATCTTCGAATTTCAAACCGAGATTAGATGAAATATATTCTAAAATCTGTTGAAAATCTTTATTCCGCGAATCTAACACCAGTGCCTTCTTGATTAATCCAAGAGCTTTCTGCATATCACCCAAATTAACACAAGAAACTGCATAGCACCTATAAGTATAAGCATCGCCTTCATTCACATGTAAGGATTTTTCAAACCACTTAACTGCCTTATCTTCTTTTCCTTTGCGCGAAAAAAATACACCTATTTCTCGCATTGCATTAAATTCCTTGTCATTTATGCTCAATGCCTTAACAAACCACTTCAGTGACTCTAAATCTTTTCCGTTTTCGCCCAAGGACACTCCCAATTGAGTCATTGCATGGCTATCTGTATTGTTCAAAGCAATCGCCTTCAAGAAAAATTCTCGCGCCTGATCGATATGACCCTGGATCGACAATATAACGGCGACACCAACCATCGCCTTACTGTAGCTATGGTCTTCGGCGAGAACTTTATTAAACAAATCCATTGCATTTTCATTTTCGCCTTGGTCAAAAAAAGCAATTGCGCGATTACATACTATAAAGATATCATGCGGCAATGCCTCGTATGCCTTCTGCAATAATTCAATGCTTTTGCATTCATTTCTGTTTATATAGTTCTCATACTCACTTTGAAAATAAAGGCTATACCCCACAACATCTACTGATTCTTTCAACGCTGTTTTCAACAGCTGCAATCCTTCTTCATTCTTGCCATAGTAAAATGCTGAATCGATTTTTTGACCCAACTCCCGCAAAGTATCAATAGGATTGATCATATAACCTCTATATTTTTCGCCAAAATAAAAAAAATGGAAAATTGTCAAGCCAATAAATATAGATCATACAAACCAAGCCAGCCAGGCGTCCCAGGCCGCCACCCGGGCAGCGAAGGCGGCGTAGCCCTCGGCCCCGGGATGGTAGCCGTCGCCGGAGGCCACCAGACTGTCCAGATAGGCCCGCTCCCGGCACAGCGGCCGGCACATTTCCAGATAGCCCACGCCCATCTCGGCGCAGACGCCGGCAAAGACGTCGGAAAGTTCCTCAATGCGGCAGCGGTAGGCGTCGTCCAACACCGGCGGCGGCCCGACCACCAGCGTCGGACACAGGGCCGTCGCGCGGCTGGCGATGTCGAAGAGATTGTCCACAGACTCGGCCAGCTCGACCTTGCGCCGGCCGTTCTCGATTTTGGCGTCGTTGACGCCAAAGGACAGCACGATCCGGGCCTCGTCGCGGGGCAGCAGACGCGGCGGCAGTTCGCGCCCGAGGCGGGCCTTGAGGTGACGGCTGGTTTCCGAGCGCACGCCAAGGTTATAGAGTGTCAGCCCCAGCCCGGCAGCCGGCGAAGCGGCGCACAGCCGTCCGGGCCAACCGAGATACTGCGGATCGCCAACGCCCACCGTCAGGGAATCGCCGACGAAAACGATGCGCATGTCGTCCTCCTCCAGCCGGCCCGTGTGCCAGCCAACGTCCATAACCCCTTAAAATACTTCTCCCGCCAAGGGGGTCCGGCCAGTGTGCCAGCCAACGCCCAGAACCCCTTGAAAACTTTTCCCGTCGGGGGGTCCGGGGGGATCATCCCCCCGGCCGCCGGAGGCCTCTTCTGCCTTCTCTTCTCACACTTCCTCGAAATCTATCCCCATTCGCCGTGGGGCGGGTTGGCTTTGCCGGACATGGATACGATGTCGATGCGCACCACCACCGTTGCGGCCAGGGACTCGGGCTTGAATCCCTCGGTCGGGCCGCCGTGGCGGCGCATGATGACGCGCATGCCGATCAGCTTCTCTGCCTCGTCCTCGAGGATGACCGCCGTGCCGAAACCGATGACCGACTTGTAGTTGGTGGTCCAATCGCAGGGGCGTTCGCCGGTGACGATCTCCACATCGCTGTCCACTTCAAAGCAGACGTTGGGACACTGGCGCAGGATTTCCATTTTCTTGCCCTTTTTGGACGAGTGGAAATAGATGTGCCCGGCTTCATACCCCATGTTGACCGGCACAACATACGGCCATTTGCCGTCGTACAGGCCCAGACGGCAGATCTGCGTCTGCATGAGCAACTGTTCCAGCACCGATTTGTCGGTGATTTCCCGTTCTCTTCTCCGCATGGCCCACTCCTTTGCCCGCTCGGGCAACTTGTCGCCGCGTCAGGCCCCGGCCAGGGCGTCGAGGAATTGATAGGTCAGCGCCTTGATATCTTTAAAGACCTCCCGCCCGGCATGCATCTGTTTGGGATGATGCACGGTGGGACCGGGCTGGGCCACGTCTTCGGCGCAGTATTTGATCAGCCGCTGCATGCCAACAGGCGTGGTCTCCAGATGGTATTGCAGCCCGACAACCTTGCCCTTGTAGACAAAGGCCTGATTGGGGCAGGCGGCTGACGAGGCGGCCTGGACTGCTCCGGGCGGAATCGTGAACGTGTCGCCGTGCCAGTGGAAGGCGTAATAGGACTCCGGGAAGCCGGCAAAAACCGGCTCGGCCAGACCCTCCGGGGTCATGGTCACCTTGAACCAGCCGACCTCCGGCACGGGATTGCGCGATACCGACCCGCCAAGGACCACCGCCAGCAACTGCGCGCCCAGGCACACGCCAAGGACGGCCTTATCGGCTGCAATGGCTGCGGCAATGGCCTTTTTCTCGTCGGCCAGCCAGGGATATTCCTTCTCGTCATACGCGCCCATGGGGCCGCCCATGACCACGAGCAGATCATAGTCAGCCGGCGGCGGCGGCGTCTCGTCGGCAAAAAAGCTGGTGGTCGTGACTGCATGACCGCGCTCGGCGGCCCACAGGCCGATGGAGCCGACATCTTCAAAGGGAACATGATAGAATGCGTGCAAGCGCATGGGGCAACCTCCGGTCAGACAAAGGACAAATCCGGCCCGCACGGCCGAACGTCGCATGGTGGATTTCGGACCCGGCCTTGTCAAGAACCAAGGTGCACCAGGGCCGGGACACGTCACTTTGCTCTTTCCTACCGGGGCGGTCCGGTATATACGAGCATCATGCCCGATCCCCTCGGGCCGGACCGTCAAACAGCGAGGCGACGCCTATGCCCAAGAGCCCTTGGCAGGCCCAGACCCTGGCCCTGCATGCCGGCCACACCCCGGATTCCGACACCCTCTCCCGGGCTGTGCCCATCCACCAGACCACCAGCTATCTTTTTCGCGACCCCGAACACGCCGCCGACCTCTTTGCCCTCAAGCAGGCCGGCTATATTTACACGCGCCTGGGCAACCCTACCACCGATGTGCTGGAACGCCGGCTGGCCGCCCTGCACGGGGCCTCGGCCTGCGTGTGCACGGCCTCGGGCATGTCGGCCATCTTTTACGCCGTGGCCGCCATCACTAGGACCGGGCAAAACATCGTTTCGGGGCTGAATCTCTACGGCGGCACCCATACGCTGTTTGAACACACCCTCAAACGCTTCGGCATCGAGGTGCGCTTCGTCGATTCTTCCGATCCGGCCAACTTCGCCGCCGCAATCGACGACAATACGCGCCTCGTCTACACCGAATCCATTGGCAATCCGCGCTGCAACGTCGATGATCTGCCGGCCATCGCCAAGGTGGCCCACGACGCCGGACTGCCCTTTATCATCGACAACACCGTGGCCGCGCCGCCGATTTTAAATCCCTTCGACGTCGGGGCCGATATCGCGGTCTATTCCCTGACCAAGATCATCGGCGGCCACGGCACGGCCATCGGCGGGGCCATCGTCGAGGCTGGCGGCTTCGACTGGTCGGCCGGGGGCAAATTCCCGGAAATCACCGCCCCGGACCCCACCTACCACGGAGCCAATTTCTGGGAGATGCTGTGCACCCTGGAAGGCACGCCCTGCTCGGCCTTTTGCACCAAGGTGCGCACCGGGCTTATGCGCGATATCGGGGCCACGCCTTCGCCCTTTAACAGCTTTTTGGTCATCCAGGGCGTGGAGACGCTGCCGCTGCGGGCCAAGGCCCATTGCGCCAACGCCCAGAAAGTGGCCGAGTTCTTGGAAGCCCACCCGGCCGTCACCTGGGTCAACTACGCCGGCCTGCCGAGCCATACGGACCACGCCCGGGCCAAGGCGCTCTTCCCCATCGGCCCCGGCGCGGTGTTCGGTTTCGGCGTCAAAGGCGGCATCCCCGCCGGCAAGAAGTTTATTAGCTCGGTCAAACTCTGCTCGCATCTGGCCAACATCTTAGACGCCAAGACGCTGGTCATCCACCCGGCCAGCACCACCCATTCCCAGCTCACCCCGGCCGAACAGCTCGAAGCGGGCGTCACACCCGACATGGTGCGCATTTCAGTAGGTATCGAGGACGTGGAAGATATCATTGCCGACCTGGATCAGGCCTTGCGGGCGGCGGGCGAGTAAGCGAGGAGAGGAGGAGGCAGAAGAGGCCTCCGGCGGCCGGGGGGGATAATCCCCCCCGGACCCCCTTTATTGAAGAAATTTTTCAAATTCATCTTTACGCATATGGCACCTCACTCCTTCTCCACCGCACACAAAAGCCCCCGCAACTGATACGAGCCAAAGGCCGGATCGTAGGGCGGGCCGGCGTTGGTCAGGACATTGGCATTGGATTCCAGCGCCCCGAAATCGCCCGCGCCGCGCTCCGGGAACCACCAGCCATGGTCGATGCTCGCCACCCCTTCCATGATGTCGGGCGTGACGCGCACCCGCATCCGAATGCTGCCGCGCGGACTCGATACCCGCGCCCAATCGCCGTCGGCCACACCGCACTGCGCCGCCGTCGCCGGCCCAAGCTCCACCAGCGGCTCGGGCCGCCGGGCGCGCAAAAATGCAATTTGCCGGCCCTCGCTGTGGAAAAATTCCCGCCGCCGCGCCCCGGTGGTGAGGATAAGCGGAAACGCCCGCGCCACCTCCGGCGTCGCCACCGGACTTTCCGGCGGCTCGCGGTAGCTGGGCAGCGGATCATAGCCCAGCCGCGCCAGCGGCTTGGAAAAAAGCTCCACCTTGCGCGACGGCGTGCGAAAGCCCTTTTCCAGATAGCGCCGGTAAGCCGGCGCTGCCAGCACCATGCCCTGCTCGGCCAGCTCGGCAAAGGTAACCCCGGCCGGACGCAATCGGGCATCGAAAATCGACTCCAGCGGTTCGTCGGCCCCGGCCAGCCCCAGCCGGGCCGCCAGATCATTTAAAATATGCTCGATCTGGCGGCACTGGCCGGTCTGCACCAGCTTGCGATGGGCGCAGACCCCGCGCGGGGCAACCAGCGGCAGCTCAATCACACCGTCGATCTCCGGCCACATGGCCCCGGGCAGCACGTAATCGGCCAGGGCGGCCGTGGGCGTCAGGAAATGGTCCGTAACCACCAGCAGATCCAGGGCGTTAAGCGACTCCAGCACGGCCCGGGAATCGGCCACCGTGGCCAGCGGATTGTTGCCAAAGAGCAGCAGCGCCCGCACCCGGTAGGGGTCGCCCGTGCGCATGGCCGCAAAAAGTCCCGGGATGTGGGCCGAAGGCATAAAGGCCCGAAAGCCGCCCAAAAGCTTAAATTGCTGCGCCCCGATGCGCCGGATCAGGGCCTCGGCCGGCAACTCCTGGCGCAGGACCGGATACGCGCCGAGAAGGTCATGGCCGAACACGTCGCCGCCCGGCACGTCGAGGTTGCCGGTCAGGCCGCGCAAAATCGCCACCGCCCGCACCGTCTGCAGGCTGTTGGGATTCTGCTCCAGCGACACGCCCCAATCGAGGATGGACGGCCGATCCAGGGCGTAGCGCCGGGCCGCTTCCAACATCGCCGCCGCCGGAACGCCGGTTACGGCCTCGGCCCAGGCCGGGGTGTACGGGTCAACGGCCGCGCGCAATTCTTCAAAGCCCGTGGTCTGCTGCTCCACGAAGTCCCGGTCGTACCAGCCCTCTTCAATAATCGCCCGGATCATGGCCAGAGCCAGCCCCGCGTCGGTTCCCGGGCGGATCGGCAGCCACAGGCCGCAGCGTTTGGCCGTCTCGCTGCGCCTGGGGTCCACGGCAATGCCAAAGGCCCCGGCGGCCAACGCGCGTTTGACCGGGAACGAGAGTTCGCCGTCCGGCCCGGATACCAGCGGATTGTGGCCCCAAAAAAGAATGGTGCGCGGCGGCGTGTCGCCGTAGTAATCCCCGGCCACAAAGCCGCCGTAGGTCAGATTGGAAACGGTTATGCGCGGGATAAAGCAATTGGCCAGCCCCGGCTCGTACCAGTTGGGCGTGCCGAAAGTGTTGGCAAAGCGGATGACGTGGAAATAATGCGGCCGGCCGGTGCCCTGGCCCAGGGCCACGGACTCCGGGCCGGTCTCGCGGCGAAAGCCGTCCAACCGGGCCGCGATGTCGCCCAACGCCTCGTCCCAGGAAACCGGCGCAAAACGCCCGCTGCCCCGCTCGCCCACCCGCTTAAGCGGCACGGTCAACCGATCCGGGTGAGAGAGCATGGCCGGAATCGACAAGCCCTTGACGCACATCTGCCCCAGATTAAACGGCGAGCCCAAACCCGGCCGCACCCGCATCACCCGCCCATCTGCCACCGTCACCCGGGCGGCGCAGCCGCCATGGCAGCCGCGACAAACGCTGGCGTGCTCGCCGTCGCAGATGGTCATAAAAGAATGCCTCCGGCGGCCGGGGGGATGATCCCCCCGGACCCCCCGACGGGAAAAGTTATTTGGGGGGGTGGGGTTATGGCAGGGGGCGGGGGCATGGCTTGCTGTGGGGGTATTGCTATCAGGAGATGGCTAGAAAGAAGCAGACCACGGCCAGAAATCCCAGGCCGGTGCGCGCGGTATGGAGCAGATTCCATTTCTCCAGCAGCGCCCGGATGCCTGCGTCGGCCGTGTCCGGGTCGGCGGCCAGGAGTTTGTGGTTGAGCGGCATGATAAACCGGTAGGTCACCACCCAATTGGCGATGGAGAACAAAGCGCCGGTGATGTAGAGCGCCTTGCCGGCCCAGTAGGCGGCCATAAGGCCAAAGAAAAAGCCGCCCATGGCCAGACCCGCCTGCATCCAACGCGCCCGGGGATAGCTCGCCTGCCACTGGGCCAACATCTCGCCGTCCAGAAGGACTCGCCGGGCCGGATGCTCGACAAGATTGATATACAGGGCCGCGCCGGTAAAGGCGGCCATGATCGCCAGGGCAATGGCTCCGAATTCCATAACAATGACCTCCACTGGCCTTCTTTAACCCCGAACATGGCCGCATATTCGGATTCAAGCACGAAGACCATATCCTCTGCGAGCTGTTCGCGGCCGTTGTCGGCAGGCCAGGCCGCAAGAGCCTCCACCCTAGCGGTTTGCCGAAAAAAAATCTATGCACGGCCCAAGCAACCGCCCCACCAAGAGGCCGCCATGTCGCCGTCGCGCTCCCTGCAACCATTCTTCTCCGTCGTCGTCCCGGTGCTGGGCGAAGCCGGGCGCATAAACGCCCTGGTGGACAACGTGCGGACCGCCGGCTACGGGCTGCCGCTCGAAATCATCGTCGTGGACGGCGACCCGGCCGGCACTACCATCCGGGCCATCGACCGTCCGGGCGTCACCGGCCTCACCGCCCCGCCGGGCCGGGGCCGGCAGCAAAACGCCGGGGCAGCGGCGGCCTCGGGCGAAGCCCTGCTGTTCCTGCACGCCGACACCCGTCTGCCGGCCGGAGCCTTCCAGGCCGCCGCCGCGCTGCTGGAGGACCGGGCCGAGCTCGGGGCCTTTTCCCTGGCCATCCGCGCAAGCCAGCCGCTGCTGCGGCTCATTGCCGCCGGGGCCACCTGGCGCTCGCGGTTTTTTTCCCTGCCCTATGGCGATCAGGCCCTGTTTATGCGCCGGGATCTGTTCGAGGCCCTGGGCGGTTTCGCCGACATCCCGGTCATGGAGGACGTGGAACTGGTGCGCGCCCTGCGCCGGGCCGGCGGCCGGGTGGCTATCCTGCCCTCCTGCGTCGTCACCTCGGCCAGACGCTGGCAGGCCGGGGGCATCCTGCGCACCACCCTGCGCAATCTGCTTCTGCTGCTCCTTTTTTCCCTGGGCGTTTCGCCGGCGCGGCTGGCCCGCCACTATCCGCCGCTGCCCGGATCATCCCCCGGGGAGCCGTCATGACGCTGCCCGCCCTGCTGCTCCTGGTCAAGGCCCCGCTGCCCGGGCTGGTCAAGACCCGCCTGGCCGCAACCCTTGGCGACGCCGTTGCCCTGGCCGCCTACCGGGCCATGGTGGCCAATGTCCTGGCCGCTGCCGACGCTTCGGGCTTGCCCACGACCCTTTTCTATGCCCCGGCCAACGCACTGGAGCAGGTCACCGCACTGTGCGGCCGCCAGCGTCGCTACCTGCCCCAATCCGGCGACGATCTCGGCGCGCGCATGGACGCAGCCCTGGCCCGGGCCTTTGCCGACGGGGCCGAGGCGGCGCTGCTCATCGGGTCCGATCTGCCGCTGCTGACTGGCCGCCTGCTGTGTCAGGCAGCGGCGCTGCTGGCCGAAAACCAGGCCGTTCTTGGGCCGGCCGACGATGGCGGCTATTATCTGATCGGTTTTACCCGGGCCGGCTATCTGCCCGACGTTTTTCGCGCTATGCCCTGGAGCACGCCGGCCGTGGCCGCTTTGACCCTGGCCCGACTGGCCGACGCCGGCCGGGCCACGGCCCTGTTGCCGCCCCTGCCCGATTGCGACGTGGCCGCTGATCTCACCCGTCTGGCCGGTGCGCCGTTGCGGGAACGGCTGGCCGGCACGCCGTTTGGCCGGTTTCTGGCTTTGGGGCCGCCCCGGGACGTTTGACCAAAAGCCCGGCTGCGGGTAAGACTTGCGGGAAAATCTGACGCGATGCCGCAGCAACGCGGCGGCAAGGCGAGGGGAGCGTTGGGGACGCCAAGCGGTGAATTGCGGGTCAGGACGCTTGTGTCCTGTTTTCTGCGCTGCTATCTCGTGGGGGCCGCCTACAACACCCGTGGACTCCAGCACGTGGGGCTGGCCTTTGCCATGGAGCCGGGGCTTATCGCCCTGTATCCCGACGCGACCGAGCGCGACGAGGTCTTTGCCCGCTATTTAAAGCTCTACAACACCCATTTTTTCTGGACGCCGCTGCTCGTTGGCCTGTTCCTCTCACTGGAGGAAAAAATCGCCCAGGGACTGGCACCGGCGGAAATGCTTGACAACGTCAAGACCACAACGGCATTCACCCTCTCCGCCATCGGTGATACGTTTTTTTCGGCCAGCATCATGGGCCTGTGGGGCCTCTCGGCCGCCTGTCTGGCCGCCAGCGGCCGGTACGGCCTGCTGCTGGGCACAGCCGCCGGGCTTTTTCTGGCGGTCCAGATTTTTAAGGCCGTCACCTTTCACAAGGGCTATCGTGAAGGGTTTGCGGTGCTGCGCCGGCTCAAGCGCTGGGATCTGGTCAATCTGGGCCGGCGGGTCAAGTTGCTCAACGCCGTGCTGCTGCCCCTGTTCTGGATTCTGGCCCGCCCCCGGGGCGGTCCGGGAGCTTTGGCCGACGCCGCGCTGATCGGCATTCTGGCCGCCTGGGCCGCCACGCGACCGTCGGTGGCCCGGGAAATCGCCTTGCTGGCCCTGGCCGGCAGCTGGATTTTTGTCCGTTCCATGTGGCCGGCCTGACGGCCGGCAAAACCGCCCGGCAACCACGCCGGGACAACCGCCGATACGGTGGACGATGACCGAGCCATCCATGCAAGCCCCGACCACGGGCGTCGATGATATCCTGGCCGCAAACGACGGCTACCGCCTGCGCGTGCGCGTGCTCAACGAACAGGGTCTGCACGCCCGGCCGGCCGCCAGACTGTCCCAGGAAGCCCAGAAATTTGGCTGTTCCATCCATCTGCGCCATGACGGCGAGGCCGTGGACGCCAAGAGCATTCTGGACATCCTGACCATGGCCGCCGGCCACGGCAGCGAACTGGAACTCCATGCCGACGGTCCCGACGCCCTGGAAGCCCTGCGCCATCTGCGCGCCCTGTTTCACAACCGCTTCCGCTAGGCAGTGTCGCCGTCGTGAAATCCGTGTAAAGGCAGGTGCAGCCAAGCGCTCAGAAAAGGGCCGCGCCCGCGCAAAAGGCCCCGGCCCTTTTAAAAAGCACCTCCAGGGCCGCCCGCCAACCTCAACCCCCACGCGTCCCGGACCGCCCAGACAGCCCGTGCGCGACGCCAAGGACCAGCCCGACATGGCAACCCTCAAAGGCATTCCCGTCTCGGCCGGCATCTCCATCGGACGGGCCTTTTTCCTCAACCGTTCCGGGGCCGGTCCCCTGCCCCGCCAGACCCTGCCCGAAGCCCTGGTCGGGCCGGAACTGGCCCGGCTGGACCGGGCCTTTGAGCAGTTCGGCCTGGAAATCGAGCAGGCCAGGGAGCGCATCCCGGCGGAATTGCGCGAACACGCCCTGATCCTCGATTCCCATATGATGATCCTCAAAGACCCCAAGCTTTCCGGGGTCGCCAAGCGCTATGTGCAAAGCCTTGGCATCAACGCCGAATGGGCCTTGGACAAGGCCGTGGCCGATCTGGAAAAGGCCTTTGAGGCTCTGGACGACCCCTATTTCCGCGACCGCATCCAGGATGTGCGCACGGTGGCCGGCCGGGTCCAGGCCCGTCTGGCCGGCCAGACCGCCGAGACCCGGGCCATCGAAAGCCGGGTGGTGCTCATGGCCCACGACGTCTCCCCGGCCGACACCGCGAGTTTGCAAACCGATAAGATCATGGCCCTGGTCACGGTCCAGGGCGGCAAGACCTCCCATACCGGCATCCTGGCCCGCACCCTTGGCATCCCGGCCGTGGTCGGGGTGACCCAGCTTGAGCGCGAGGTGCGCGACGGTGATCTGGTGGTGGTGGACGGGCTGCGCGGCGTGGTGGTGCTCTCCCCGTCCGAAGACGAACTGGCCCGGCTCTCCGATCTCAAATACCAGTTTGAGGCCTATCAGGCCGGCATCATGCGCGGCTGCCATCTGCCCGGGGAAACCATCGACGGCTATCGCCTGAAGGTCAAAGCCAACATCGAGATGCTCGACGAGGTGCCCACAGTCGTTACGAACGGCGGCGAGGGCATTGGCCTGTATCGCACCGAATATTCCTACATGAACCGGGCCAAGCTCCCCACAGAGGACGAATTATACCAGGAATACCTGGATCTTGCCACCATCATGTCGCCCCGGCGCGTGACGCTGCGCACCCTCGACGCCGGAGCCGACAAGTTCGTCAGCACCCTGGGGGCGCTGGATGAGCGCAATCCGGCCCTGGGCCTTCGGGCCATCCGGTTGTGCATGCACCACCCCGATATCTTTAAGACCCAGTTGCGGGCCATCCTGCGGGCCTCGGTCGCCGGCAACATCTCGGTGATGTTTCCCATGATCTCCGGGCTGCGCGAAATCCGCCAGGCCAAGGCCATGCTGGCCGAGGCCCGGGCCGAACTGCGCCAGGAAGGCCAGCGCTTTGACACCGAACTGCCCGTCGGCATCATGATGGAGCTGCCCTCGGCCGTCATGATCGCCGAAGTACTGGCCCGGGAAGTCGATTTCTTCAGCATCGGCACCAACGACCTCATCCAGTATTCCCTGGGCATCGACCGCACCAACCGCTACGTGTCGCACATGTACCAGCCCCTGCACCCGGCCGTGGTGCGCAGCATCAAGCACGTGGTGGACGCGGCCCATCAGGCCGGCATCGAAGTGAGCCTGTGCGGCGAGATGGCCTCCGATCCTTTTTGCGTGCCCATCCTCATGGGCATGCAGATCGATTGCATAAGCTTGACTCCCCAGGCCATCCCCGGCATCAAGCGCATCATTCGCCAGGCCACCATGGACGATTGCAAAATCCTGCTTAAATTGGTCCTGGAAAGCCCGTCCGTGACCAGGACCAACGCCCTGGTCCAGGAAACCATCTTCCGGCAGTTTCCGGACGAGTTGATGTTTTATTCCTCCCTGCTCGACCGGGAGGAGACCCCGACCCATTGACCGCCCCGGCCGCCGGGCCGTATCAACGGCCCAAGGGCTGCGCCACAAGGCGGCAGTGACGCCGCCGCCCGCCCGGGGCAAGCCCTTCTGGCGCGCATTTGACGCGAAACGGGCGCGGTTTGACCACTAAAGGATGTCATGGCAGCGAAAGAATCGGGCGAAAAACTCATCGCCCTCAATAAAAAAGCCCGCCACCTCTACGAATTTCTCGAAAAATTCGAAGCAGGCATGGTGCTGGTCGGCTCCGAGCTGAAATCGCTTCGGGCCGGGCATGTCAGCTACAAGGACGGCTACGTCAAGTTCCAGGACGGCGAGGCGTTTTTGATCGGCGTGCATATCGCGCCCTATGCCAACGCCGGGGATCTCGGCCACGAGCCGGAACGGCCGCGCAAGCTGCTGCTGCACGCCGGGGAAATCCACAACCTGCGCACCAAGGTGGAGCAAAAGGGGCTGACCGTGGTCCCGTTGCGGATGTATTTTAAAAACGGTCGGGCCAAGGTGGAAATCGCCCTGGTCCGGGGCAAAAAGACGTATGACCGCCGCGACGACCTCAAATCCCGGGATCTCGATCGCGACGCGGCCCGGGAATTGGCCCGGCATTAGGGACGCGGTCCCGGGCGCGCCTGCGCGCCGCTCACGGCAAACCGCTGGAAGGAACCACTCATGGCCCGCAAATACCACGCCCTTCTCCTCATTCTCGTCCTCGCCATCGTCTTTGCCGGCGCGGCGACGGCCCGGGCCGCCGAGGCCGACGAACGCGTGGAGGCTTTTCTCGATGAAACGGCTGCCCTCTTCGGACCCTCGGAAGCCGAAGTCGTGCGCCGCCTCGGCCCGCCCAGGGACCGTCAGGCCGTGCCCTTTACCAGCCCCCACGATGACAAACCCTACGAGATCATCACGCTCACCTACGAAGGCCTGACCGTGTCGCTGTACAGCATGGAAGAAGGCCAGCGCCAGTTCTACCACCAGATCCGTATTTACGGCGCGCCGGCCTGCTTTGCCCGCAAAATCTGCCGGGGCACCCCCAAGGAACGCCTGACCAACGCCATCGGCACCCCCGAGGAAGTGGAAGACAACATCTGGCGCTATTCCGACATGAGCGGCTACAACGAACTGGCGTTTACCTTTGACGCGGCCGGAGCCGTGGACACCCTGACCTGGACCGCCGAGGCCGATTGACCCCATGAGCCAAGCCCACGTTCTTTCCGGCGCGGCCCGCCGTTTTCTGGAAAAGCACTTCCCCGGCGACGCCGCCGCCTTTACCCCCGAGGAAATGTTCGTCTACGGAACCGACGCCTCCCGTCGCCACGCCATGCCAACGGCGGTGGTGCGCCCATCAACCGTTGGGCAGATCCAGGAACTGCTGGCCTTTGCCCAGGCCAATCGCCTGCCCATCGTGGCCCGCGGGCGCGGCACCAACACCGTGGGCGACTGCGTGCCGGCATCCGGCGGCATTGTCGTGTCCATGGCCAGAATGAACCGCATCCTGGAAATCGATCCCGACGACTTTGTGGCCGTGGTCGAACCCGGTCTGGTCACCGGCGATCTGCAGGCCGCCCTGGCCAAGCAGCGCCTTTTTTACGCCCCTGATCCGGCCAGCGTGAAATTTTCAAGCCTGGGCGGCAACGCCAACACCTGCGCCGGCGGCATGCGGGCCGTCAAATACGGCGTCACCCGCGACCATATCCTGGGCCTTGAGGCCGTTATCCCGGGCGGCGAACTGGTGCATTGCGGCGGGCGCACCCACAAAAACGTGGTGGGCCTCGACCTGACGCGGCTCTTCGTCGGCTCCGAGGGCACCCTAGGCGTTATGACCAAACTAACGCTCAAGCTCCTGCCCCTGCCCGCCGCCACCGCCACCCTGGCCCTGGCCTTTGCCGACGTGGATACGGCGCTGACGGCCGCCGCCAGCGTGTTTGCGGCCGGCATCCTGCCCCAGGCCCTGGAATTTATGGCCCGGGAAGCCCTGGCCGCCGTGGCCGGAATCAGCACCGTGCCCTGGCCCGCCGGGGCCGGGGCGGTCCTTCTTATCCGGGTGGACGGCTCCGCCGAGGCCGTGGCCGCCGATATCCGGCTGGTGGAAACGGCTGTCCAATCGGCCGCCCCCCTGTGGCGTCAGGCCGCTGTCAGCCACGACGACGAGGAGGCGCTCTGGGAACCGAGACGCCTTTTAAACCCGGCTTCCTTCAAGGTCGCCCCGGACAAGATCAGTGACGACGTCACCGTGCCGCGCGGCCGCCTGCGCCAGGCCGCTGCCGGCATTGCCGCCACGGCCGGGGAACTGGGCCTTAAAATCCTGTTGTTCGGGCATATCGGCGACGGCAACCTCCACGTCAACATCATGCATGATGCCGCCGACAGCCACGAACGCGCCCGGGCGCAAACCGCCCGGGAACGCATCCTGGCCCTGTGCCTGTCCTTGCGCGGAACGCTGTCCGGCGAACACGGCGTGGGGCTGGCCAAGCTGCCCTTTCTCGACCAGCAGCTTTCGCCGGTCGAACGCGCCCTTATGGCCCGGGTCAAGGCCGCCTTCGATCCCCACGGCATCATGAATCCCGGGAAGGCCTACTAGCCATGGCCACGCCGCTGACCCCCATCCACTGTCTGCACGGCCAGGGCCGCCGCCCGGAATGCATTCTGTGCGGCCGTTGCCTGTCCGTGTGCCCGCTGTTTGCCGCCACCGGCCGCGAGGAGCTCTCCCCGCGCGCCAAATTTTTCCTGGCCCGGGCCGTGGCCGAAGGCCGGGCCGAGCTCTCGGCCACGGCCGCCGAGCTCTTGGCCACCATGTGCCTGTCTTGCGGGCGCTGCGAAAACGCCTGTCCCTTGGGCCTTTGCGGGCCGGATCTGGTGGCCGAGCTGCGGGCGGCCCATCCTGGCTTTGCCGGTTTTCTCTGGAAGCTGTGGATCGAACGGGCCGGGCTTATGTGGCCGCTGGCCCGCACCCTGACGCGCTTATTGCCGGGCAGCGTGCCCATCGAGGCCGTGGGCCGGGCCAAGGGCGCCCTGGCCGCCATGGGCTCGGGCGACGCCCCCGCCCCCTGGCTCGCCCCCCGCACCTTTGACACCCGCCGGCGCGGCCAAAAGGCCGTGCTCTTTGCCGGCTGCGTGGCTGAACACGCCAATCCGGCCTGGAAGGTCTCGGCTGTGCGCCTGCTGGCCGGTCTGGGCCTTGAGATCCTGCCCGACCCGGGGTTTACCTGCTGCGGCTGCACCCTGGGCCATTCCGGCGCGCCCGAAGCCCAGGCCGCCATGCAGCAGCAAAATATCGAAGCCTGGCGCACGGCCGGCCGGCCGCTGCTGGTGACCTTTTGCGCCACCTGCCGCTGCGGCCTGCGCGCCTATGCCCGCAAAGACCTGGGCCTGACCATGGACGAAATCGGCCTGTGGCGGGATCAGCTCGTGTCCCTGGCCGATTTGCTGGGTGACACCAGCTTTGACATCGGTCCTGGCGCCCCCCCGGCCGTGCGCTACCACCGCCCCTGCCACGGGGCCGGCGGCAACCAGGATCTGGCTTTTTTGCGCCGGGCCATGGGCGAGCGCCTCATTTTTAACGAAAACGAAACCCCCTGCTGCGGCTTCGGGGGCCTGACCAAACTGACCTCGCCGGACCTCTCCGACGCCGTGGCCGCCATGGCCCTGGCCATCTACGCCCCCAAACCCGGGGAGCAGATTGTCACCGGCTGTTCGGGCTGCGTCACCCAGTTGCGCGCCGCCGCCCCGGCTGGCGTTGTCGTCGGCCATTGGCTGGAGTTGATCGGCTAACGGCCGCCCCGCCGCAATCCAAGACAGATTTCGAGGCAGCCATACGCCGCCTCGCACCCATAAGGAGTCCCGCTTATGCTCAAAGCCATTGCCCGAAAGGTGTTCGGGTCGCGAAACGAACGCTATTTGAAAGGCCTTCGCCCCATTGTCGAGGCGATCAACGCCTTCGAGCCCCAGGTCAAGGCCCTTGACGACGAGGCCATGCGCGCCCGCGTCGCCGAATTGCGCCAGGAAGTGGCCGCCGGCAAAACCCTGGACGAGATCCTGCCCGAAGTCTTCGCCATCGTGCGCGAAGCCTCGGTGCGCTCGCTGGGCATGCGCCACTACGACGTCCAGCTCATCGGCGGAGCCACCCTGCACCAGGGGAAAATCGCCGAGATGAAGACTGGTGAAGGCAAAACCCTGGTCGCCACCCTGCCGGTGGTCTTAAACGCCCTGTCCGGCAAGGGCGTGCATCTGATTACCGTCAACGACTATCTGGCCCGGCGCGACGCGGCCTGGATGGGCAAGCTCTACAGCTTTTTGGGCCTGTCCGTTGGCGTCATTCTCCACGGCCTCACCGACGAGGAACGGCAAGTCGCCTACGGCGCGGACATCACCTACGGCACCAACAACGAGTTCGGTTTTGACTATCTGCGCGATAACATGAAGTTCTACCAGGAACAGCTCGTGCAGCGGCCGCTCAATTTTGCCATCGTCGATGAAGTGGACTCCATCCTCATCGACGAAGCCCGCACGCCGCTGATCATTTCCGGCCACGCCGAGGATTCCTCGGTGCTCTACGCCCGGGTCAATGCGCTCATTCCCATGCTGCACCGCGAAACCCACTTCACCGTGGACGAAAAAGCCCGCACCGTCCTTTTGACCGACGAAGGCGTGGCCCGCATGGAAGATGTGCTCAAGGTCGAAAACCTCTTCGACGCCGCCAACATCACCCTGCAGCACCACGTGCTCCAGGCCCTTAAAGCCCATCACATCTTCCAGCGCGACGTGGATTACGTGGTGAAAGACGGCCAGGTCGTCATCGTCGATGAGTTCACCGGCCGGCTCATGCCCGGACGGCGCTACTCCGACGGCCTGCACCAGGCCCTGGAGGCCAAGGAACTGGTCCAGGTCGAGGCCGAAAACCAGACACTGGCCACCATCACCTTCCAGAACTATTTTCGCATGTACAAAAAACTCTCCGGCATGACCGGCACGGCCGACACCGAAGCCGTGGAGTTCCGCGAAATCTACGATCTGGAAGTCCTCTCCATCCCGACCAACCAGCCCATGGTGCGCAAGGATTTCCCGGATCTGGTCTATAAGACCCAGCGCGAGAAATTTGAGGCCATTGCAGCCGACGTCAAAGAACTGCACAAGCTCGGCCAGCCGGTGCTGGTCGGCACGGTGTCCATTGAAAAATCCGAACTGCTCTCGGAGATGCTCAAAAAGACCGGCGTGCCCCATGACGTCTTAAACGCCAAGAACCACGAGAAAGAAGCCGAGATCGTGGCCCAGGCCGGCCATGCCGCCAAGGTCACCATCGCCACCAACATGGCCGGGCGCGGCACCGACATCGTGCTCGGACCCGGCGTCGTCGAGCTTGGCGGCCTGCATATTCTGGGCACCGAGCGCCACGAATCCCGGCGCATCGACAACCAGTTGCGCGGCCGCTCCGGCCGCCAGGGCGATCCCGGTTCCTCGCGCTTTTATCTGGCCCTTGATGACGACCTCATGCGCCTTTTCGGCTCCGACCGCTTAAAGGGCCTCATGGACAAGCTGGGCATGGAAGACGGCGAGCCCATCGAGAACCGCATGGTCTCGCGCGCCATCGAAAACGCCCAGAAACGGGTGGAAGCCCACAACTTCGACATCCGCAAACAGCTCCTGGAATACGACAACGTCATGAACCAGCAGCGCGAGGTCATCTACTCCCGCCGCCGCGAACTCATGGCCACCACCGATCCCGAAGTCTTTGTCATGGAACACATCGAAGACATCGTGGACGAGATCTTTGCCCCCCTGGAAGCGGCCAAGGGCACGCCCGACCCGGAACTGATGGAAGTGGCCGCCGCTCAGATCGAGGACATCCTCGACCACAAGGTCATCCTGACCACCGGCGACGCGACCGAAAAAGAAGCCGTGCTCGCCGCCGTCAAGGGCCGCCAGCGCGAACTGGCCGACACGGCCGGGGCGCATTACAAGGAAGTGGCCCGCTATTTCCTCCTCGACACCCTGGACCGCCACTGGAAAGAGCATCTGCTCTCCATGGACCATCTGCGCGACGGCATCGGCCTTCGCGGCTACGGCCAGAAAGATCCCAAGCAGGAATACAAGCGCGAAGGCTTTGAGCTGTTCCAGCAACTCATCTACAGCATGCGCGACGCCGCCATCCGGGCCATGTCCCGGGTGCGCATCCGGGCCGAGGTCCAGGAGCAGGAGTTCCAGCACAAGGACGAAACGGCCAATGTGCAGTATTCCGGGCCGGCCGAAAGCCCGGACGAGGCCAAAAAGGAACCCAAGCGGCGTGAGGCGCCCAAAGTCGGGCGCAACGACCCCTGCCCTTGCGGCTCGGGCAAAAAGTATAAAAAGTGCCACGGCGCGAAGTAGCCTGAAGAGTCACGGGGCGGGAGCGAAAACGTTGCCGCCCCTTGCCCGGAGGCCTGGATTTTTCTACACCAGGAAATCAGGCGCACAAGGCGCGTTCCTTTGACACGATCCGGCGGGTGGACAATCCCCCTGCCAACGATTCCCGGGCAGCCGCCATGGCGCGCCCGTACGGTGGGCCATGTTCGCGATAATCGGCATTGTGGTGGTTCTTGGCTGCGTCTTCGGCGGCTTCATGCTGGAAGGCGGCCATATGGGCGTGCTGTTCCAGCCCATCGAACTGCTCATCATCGGCGGAGCGGCCCTTGGCTCCTTTTTCATCTCCGCGCCCAAGTCCATTGCCCTGGGCACCTTTAAACACATCATGCACGTCTTTACCGGCAAGGAACCCTCGGCCGGCGACTATCTTGATCTGCTCACACTCCTGTTTGAATTGATCAACATCGCCCGCCGCGACGGCATCGTGGCCCTTGAGCCCCACGTCTCCAAACCGGCCCAGTCCGCCACCCTCAACAAATATCCGGCCATCGCCAAAAACAAGCAGCTCGCCTATTTCATCTGCGACAACATCAAGTGCCTGCTGTCCGAGGGCATCGACGCCCACCGCTACGACGACCTCATGCGCACCGACATCGCCACCATGCACCACCACGCCATGATCGCCCCCGGGGCCGTGACCAAGATCGCCGACGCTTTGCCTGGCCTTGGCATCGTGGCTGCCGTACTGGGCATCGTTTTGACCATGGGCAAGATCAACGAGCCGCCGGAAGTGCTTGGCCACAGTATCGGCGCGGCGCTGGTCGGCACGTTTCTCGGCATTCTCTTAAGCTACGGCTTTGTCGGCCCCATGGCCGTAAACCTGGAATACCAGGCCAAGGCCCAGCAGCACATGCTGCATGTGGTCAAGGAAGTCCTGGCCGCCTTCAACTCCGGCTTTTCGCCGCTTTTGTCCGTGGAAATGGGCCGTCGGGCCATCCCCGACGACGTGCGGCCGAGCATGGAAGATATGGAAGGAGGGCTGCGTGGGAAAAAATGACGGCAAGACCGTTGTTATCTATCGCGAATCCGACGAAGGCCACGGCGGCCATCACGGCGGCTCGTGGAAGGTGGCCTACGCCGACTTCGTGACGGCCATGATGGCTTTTTTTCTGCTCTTGTGGCTGGTGGTGTCGCTCAAACCCTCGCGCAAGCAGGAGCTGTCCCTGGTCTTTCAGGACAAGAACGTGGCCTCCAAGGAAAAAGTCCAGAACCTGGAAAAAGTCCCCACCTTCATCAGTCCCGACGCCATCAAAGGCAGCCCGGAATTCAAGCTGAACCAGGAAAACAAGCTCAAATACGAAGTCGCCATCCTGATCAAGGAGCTCATCACCTCGGATCTGGACGTCAAAAAGAACTCCGGGGTCAGCAACGACTCCTCGGGTGTTTTGATGCAGATCAACAACTCGGTGATGTTTAAGCCCGGCGTAGCGGAACTGACCCCGGCCGCCCAGAAGATGCTCGACGGAGTGGCCAAGATCCTGCGCGATTTCAAGATCAATCTCACCGTGCGCGGCCACGCCGACGATGATGAAAAAGGCAGTGCCTACCCGTCCAAATGGGAGCTTTCAGCCGCCCGGGCCGCTGCCGCCGTGCGCTATCTGGCCGAAAAGACAGGCATCCCCACCACCCGCCTGCGGGCCGTGGGGCTGGCCGACAGCCAGCCGCTGGTGCCGCCGACCTCGGCCGAAAACAAGGCCCGCAACCGGCGCATCGAATTTTTCTACACCAGCCCGGACATGCGGCCGGCCGAACGCTCCCAGGACGGTCCGTAAGGCCGTCCGGTAGCCTGACGGCCCAGAAGGCGTCCGTTTGCTTGTTGCTGGCAGAGGTCGTCCGGCAGTCTGGTGGCGGCCCATAAGCCGGCCGTCAGCCTCGCGACGGGCCGTTGCCGATCGCAAATGCACAAACCGCCGCTCCTGCCCAGGCAGGAACGGCGGTTTGTTTTTGTCTCGGCTACGGTCCGATGTAGATCGGCGGCAGATTGAGCTGGATGCCCGGGGCCGGGCGGGGAACCCGGCGGCAGGCTCCGGCCTCCCAGAAGGTACCCGGCGGACAGACCGGCGGCGCGTAGGGATAATAGCCCGGTGCATACGGATAATACCCCGGCGGCGGCGGTGGCGGCAGATAGGGAATCGGCATGCAGCCGCGCGGGCCATCCCAGAAATAGCCCGGCGGGCACGGCCCGCGCGCTTCGGCCTCGCCCGCAACGACCACGGCGGCCAGCAGGAAGCCGGCCAGCAAGCCCAGACAGAGCAGTTTTTTCATGATCCTTCTCCTGGCTTGAGGGAGGCCGGACACTGCGGCGCAACCCCTCATCTGCCCTTGTGGCACACCTGCGCGGCCCTTGGCAAGAAGGCCCGATAAGGACTCGCCCGATCAGGCCGGGCCTTTGCCGAGGCTAATCTGGCGGATGATGGCGGCCAGCCGCTCCAGGGCGGCGTCAAAGGCGTCACGGCTTTTCGTCTCGCCCCGCACATAGGCGGCCAGGGCAGCCACGGCCTCGCCCTCGACCTGGTAAAATCCGATCAAAAGCCCCAGATCGCGCCGCTCCTCCGGCCCCAGCCGGTTCATGAGCCGATCCTTGAAGGCAGTCTGGACCAACTCGGCATACCGGCCCATGTCGGCCAGGGTCTGCCCGACCGCTTCCCGGGTCGCCAACCGCTTGTCGTAGCGCGCGGCCAACCCGGCCAGGGCCTCATGGCCCAGCAGCAGCCCCTGCCCGGCCAGCATGCCAATGGTGTGGAGCATCGCCTCGCGCGAGGCATCCTTGGCCGGCGGCGGCTGGGCCAGAGCCGCTGTTGCAGACCACAGCAGGCTCAGGGCCAGCACACCGCCGCACATCCGCCGCGTCAACCGCATCGGGGCCTCCTGGGAAATCGTTCGCCGCATGCCCCTATCCTGCCGCAACCCAAAGGCAACGACAAGCCCTACAGCCAAAGACCTGTCTGCTGTGCCCCGAAACCCGTTGACGGCGCTGCCGCCGCCCGCCACAAAAGCAGGAGGCACCGCGCTGCCGGCCCTCCCGCCCGCGCCCGGCCCACAGCTTCTCCTGTGCCTGACACTGGCGCCCAGCTTGGCCGTTTTGCCTGCGCCCGGCCCACCGCCCCCCTGTGCCTGCTGTTGGCACACAACGCGCCCGGCCCCACCCTGCCCCCAAGGAGCCTTCCATGACCATGCGCCACCTTCTCCTGCTGCTCGCCTGCGGCCTGCTCCTGGCCTCCCCGGCTCGCGCCGCCGGCATCGATTGCGCCAAGGCCAAGACCCCGGTCGAACTGCGTATTTGCGCTGATCCCGACCTTGTGGCGGCGGATGCGGCCGTGGCCGAGGCCTTTGCCGCTGCCGTGGCCGCAGCCCAAGATCCGGCCGCCGTGCGCGCCTCCCAACGCCAATGGCTGGCGGCGCGAAACGCCTGTCCTGACGCCGCCTGCCTGCGGAGCAGCCAGGCCGAGCGGCGCGCGGCCCTGGTCGCCCTGGCGGCCGCGCCCGCCCCCTCCGCGCC
>NZ_WVUD01000060.1 GCF_009856865.1 Solidesulfovibrio aerotolerans
CCAATACCACGAAATCATTCATGTGGGTCGCCCGGGGCGGAACGCCGGGAAAACCGGTCGTGCTCTTTCGCTATCATCCGACTCGGGCCGGCTGTGTGGCCTCAGAAATCCTTGGAAACTTCCAAGGTTATCTGCAGACCGACGGATATAGCGGCTACGAGGCCCTGGGCGAACGGGAAGGCAGAGCTGGTCCCGTTTGTTTGGACAGGTTGGCGGCGAAGTTAAGCTATAGTCCGGTTGGTGGTCATGCCGCCTTGGATGCCCTTTGGCCGTCCCGGTATACTTCCATGGGCCGCCGTCCGTCACAAACGGTATGGGGCCGTTGCTCATTGTAAAATCTGAACCAGTCGTCGAGCGCTTGCCGGGCTTGGCTGCCGTTCTCCAGCTCTCGGAGATAGATGCATTCCCATTTCACTGATCGCCACAGGCGTTCGATGAAGACGTTGTCCATCCATCGGCCTTTGCCATCCATGGAGATCGATGCGCCGGCCTCCTTGAGCGTCTGGGTGAACTCCAGACCGGTAAACTGCGAGCCTTGGTCCGTGTTGAAGATTCCAGGCACTCCATATCTATTCATGGCCTCTTCCAGAGCGTCCACGCAGAAAGCAGCGTCCATGGTGTTTGACAGTCGCCAGGACAGCACGGCCCGACTGTACCAGCCCATGATTGCCGCCAGATACAAAAATCCACGTTTCATGGGTACATACGTGATGTCGGCGCACCACACCTGATCCGGGTGGTCAATCCGCAGCCCACGCAAAAGATACGGATAGATCCTGTGCTCGGGATGTGGAACGCTGGTCCTGGGCTTTTGGTAAATGGCCATCAACCCCATTTTACGCATCAACCGCCGCACGCGAGTACGTCCCACCAAGAGGCCCTGATTTTTCAAGTGCCGCTGCATCTGCCGTGAGCCATAGAACGGCGTTTCCAAGAACTGCGCGTCAATGAG
The DNA here is from genome assembly GCF_009856865.1 of Solidesulfovibrio aerotolerans. GTDB lineage: Bacteria > Desulfobacterota > Desulfovibrionia > Desulfovibrionales > Desulfovibrionaceae > Solidesulfovibrio > Solidesulfovibrio aerotolerans. The sequence continues at coordinate 953 of NZ_WVUD01000060.1, forward strand.
CCGCATCAGGTCGAGATTCACGGCCTTCTCGCCCTGAGGGCGATGGTACCATGTCGATCTGGCCAGCCCAAGTACCTGGCACTGCCGGGTAATACTGAGTCGTGGATGATCCGCTTCGACCATCCCCTGCCTTCGCTCCCGACTCATCGTTTGGCGAAGGCTCGTTCTAAAAAATCTTTTTCCACAGTGAGTTGGCCGATTTTGGCGTGCAACTCGCGGATCTCGGCCTCGGAGTCCTTTTTCGCGGTCGCCGCCTTCCCGGAAAAGGATGCCACCATCCCTTCCTTGGCTTGGCGCTTCCAGTCAGCAATCATCGTTGGATGCACGTCGTACTTGCTGGCCAACTCGGTCAAGGTCAACTCGCCGGTCAGAGCCTCCAACGCCACCTTGGCCTTGAACTCCGCAGAAAATTTCCGTCGCTTGGACATCGAAACCGTCCTCCTCGCTTGAGGACTATAGCTTAACCGACTGTCCAATTTTCCGCGACCACCTCACCCGGCTGTGGTCACCGTCACCGAAGCCAAATGCCATGAGGTCAACATCGCCAAGCTGCTCAAACTTCCCAAAGGATCGATCGTGGTCTTTGACCGGGGCTATAACGACTACAATTGGTGGGACAGGCTCTTAAATCTTCCTGAAAATTGCTGCGGCAATCAGGCCAAGATTGCCGATCAAGGTTTGGCGATAGATGCCGGAGCGCTTCAAATACATCAAACGCGTGACAAAGCTCATCTGCCGAGCTTTGACAAAGTGCTCCAGGATTTCACAACTCTCAGGTGTAAGATTTTCGTGCAACTTGCGTAAAGCAGCAATATTACCGTCGTTCCAATGACTGAATTTACCTTGCATCAGCATGCAAAATCGTTCAAATAGGGCCATCCAAGTGGCATTCATGCCAACTAGATTGTCGTCGTGCTGGCGATAACGCAGCGTTGGCTTGCTGTCATAGAAGACCTTTCCACCACACCCCGTGACCACTAGATATGCCCACCAGTCGTGCGTGACCACGGGAAGGTTTGCACCAGCTTTGCACAGCAATGCGCGAGCCGCGTTGTTGAAAACCATTGTATTTCCACCGCCTACGTTCTGAACCAATGCATTTGAAAAACTCAAAGGTTTTGAAAAAAGTGGTGAAAATCCAATGTGGTTATTGTTTCTATCCACCAATCGAGTGCGCGTGCAATACAGTGCTGGTATGTGTTGTGGAACTGATTCCAGCCATTTCACTGCTCGCGCTAGTTTATCTACTTCCCACACATCATCCTGATCCGAGTAGGCGTAATAATCTGCATCGATGTTGACATTACATGTCAAGAAAAGAAAATTGGCCTGAAAGCCTTTGTTCGGCCCGAAATGGAGTGAAAGACGATCTATTCCCCATTTATGCTGGTAGTCTTCAAGGATCGAAAGAGTGTTATCTCGGGAGCCGTCGTCAGAGACCCATACATCCCAATTAGTGTGCGACTGTGTGACAAAAGAGTCAAGCTGCTCGGCAAGATAACACTGGCCCTGGTAGGTGCACAATAGAATTGCAACTTTCGGGAGGGCACCGTCAACTTGTTTGGGCCGGTTTGCACAGAGGGCGTCGAAATGGGTACAGCTGGGCATGCCAGGATCACGCAGCCAGGCGAGCGCCGGCGACTTTGGCCCAGATATCGAAGGCTTGGGCTCGGGCGGTTCGGTAGTCGGCGACGGAGCGGTGGTCTCGGCCAAGGTGAAAGAGGTTGACGATCGGATCGTGGATGGAGAGAAAAAGTTGGACTTGGCGAGCCGACTTGAAGCGTTTCATCTGCCGTTCTCGTCGCCTCGTCGGCTGATGGGAATTCTCGGCTCGATTGTTGAGACCCTTGTGCTGACGAGGTTCGACGCCAGGCATAGTCTCGCGCTTGGCGGCGGCGTAGCTTTTAAGCTTGTCGGTCACCATTACTCTTGGCTCCACACCCAGCCTCTTGAGCAGCTTTCGCAGCAGCCGCTTGGCCGCCTTCGCATCCCGCCGGCTCTGGACCAGCGCGTCAAGGACGAAGCTATCCTTGTCCACAGCCCGCCAGAGATACTGGCGCTTGCCGCCGATGGCCAGGACGACCTCATCCAGGTGCCATTTATCACCCCGGTGCGGCGCCCGTCGGCGCAGGGAGTTGGCGATATCGCGGCCGAATTTCAGCCCCCACTGCCGGACCGTCTCATAGCTGACCGTGATACCCCGTGCCGCCAGCATTTCCTCAACCATTCGCAGACTCCGCGGAAAGCGGAAGTACAGCCACACGGCGGTCGAAATGACCTCGGCGGGGTAGCGATAACCGGCAAAGTGAGGATTAGGGGGCGTCGACATGCTGCTCAATACCCGGAAGAGACGTTTTCAGCAACCTCTCCACCGACAAGTTGACGGTACCTGCCCGGGGCATCACGGTCAGCTATGAGACGGTCCGCCCACGAGACACCTCATCATACATGGTGAGAATATTGGCGGCGAGCGTCTGGCGATCCAGGCGCGTGCGGATGGTGCGTTGGTTGATCCGCGCGGCTTCGTCCACCAGGGCATCGTCAGTCAGGGCCTTGCGAAGGGCCTTGGCGATGACATCAGGGTCATTGGGCGGGATGAGCAGGCCGGATACCCCGTCTTCAAACCATTCATCGGCAATGGAAGTGTTAGTCTGCACGGGGAAAGCGCCCATGGACATGGCCTCGACCAGCGAGGCTGGCAACCCGTCACTCAGGCTGACACTGAGGCAGAAGCGGGAGCGCGCAAACATGGCCAGGATCTGATCGTGGGAGACGCGTTCGACCAGGTGCACCTGGATGTTGTGTTCTATCCCGAAAAGCTCGGCAACGCTGCGCGAGGGGGTGGAGATGGAAAACACATTGACTGTGTAGCCATCAAGCAGGTCGCGGACCAGTTCCAAGGCCCGAATGCCCACGAAGAACCGCCCCACCACGTCCACATAGCCTTTGATGCAAATTTCCTTGCGCTGGGACGGCGGGACGCGCTTGACGCTGTCGATGACCGCGAGGTCGAAGCCGCCAAAAGCCGGCATGGAGTCGATCATTTTGCCATGAAAGCCAAGATTGTGGGCAAGGGGGATATCCCGCTTGCCTTCGGTCAGCAGCACATCGATGCCGTCCAGGCTTTTCCTCAGGAGCATCTTGTGCTCGGGATACCTGCCCCAGAAGTACAGGTCGCTCCCCCATAGGCTGTGCATCCAGACTGTGCCCAGCTTGCGCAGCTGGTCTTTCAAGCAGATCATGGGATAGGCGGCCTGTTGCGTGTGCATGGTGTGGATGATGTGGGGTCGAACTTCGTCGATAAACGCCCTGAGATCACCGTCTTCACAAAAGGTCACCCCGTCTTCCGGCACAAACGGGTTCGGCGTTTCGGGAATGTAGTAGGTCGGAAAGAAATAAAGCGAATAGCGCGGGCAGCCTACAAGGTTGCTCACCCACCGATAGGTGTGAGCGCTGTTGGCAATGCCAACAAAGAGAATGCGAATCTTCTCTTGCGGTGCCACGTCTCCCGCCTGAACAGACGAGGTGGAAGCGGACGCAGCTCGTGCCAGGGCATTCGCCCTGCGCATGCGGATACGCTGCAGGGCGCGCCTGCCCTGTTCGCGCACAAACTGGGCGAGGAACTCCAGCCCCCGGCGTGCGATCAGCCCTTTGGGCTTGTTCTGCACCCGTTTAAGCAGTTCGCTCACCAGCTCCTTCGCCGAAAAGGCGGCCACCAGCGGCGATACCACCGGCCCGGCGGCTGCGTAACAATTGCCTTTGAGTGAAAACTGGCTGATGGCGGTGACTAACCGACCTCGATGCTCTTGTAACAGTGCATGATATTCCGGCTTGGCAAGCAGATCCAATAGCCACTCCAACCCTAGCTGACGCTCCAGGCCGGTCAGTTGACCTTCCGTCCTGAGCAGCAACAGCGCACGTTCAATTTGCAAAAATGGTGGGTAGTCAGCTTCAGGAAGCACAAATGCGTCACGGAAAGCCTCCACAAACAGATCATCCGAAATTTTCTCCAAGAAACAATGGAGCATTTTGGAATAAGAAATCTGCCAAGCCGGGTCAAAATGCACAGAAAGTTGGTTTTCGTATGTCCTGACGAGCGTTTGTTTTAAGAAATGTACATTATTGCAAGAGCACAGGCGGAGCAAAAATTCTTCTTCCCGCACCAGCGGATGAGATTCATTGTAGAGCACGCCGTCATCCAACGCGTCCTTCCGAATCAGCATCGTGCAGGATGGTAGGCAGGGGCCATCGTCCCACAAGAAGCGGATCCATTCGGCTTGGGAGTGATTCGGATTGCCAAATTTGCGTGTCGTGTAGCTGGAACCGCGGCTTCGCAGCAGCCTAGAGCAATGGTCATCAATGCAGTTGAGCTGGGTAAATACCGCGGCGCAGTCTGCATGCTCTTCCAGGATGCGAATTTGCATGGAAAGCTTACCCCGCGACCAGATCGTCTCCGGCCAAGCCATGGCGATGTATGATCCCGAGGCCTGCTTGACTGCGTCATTGATTGCCCCGGTCGGAGAGCGGCCTTCCGGCAGCGGCCGATAGGAAAAGCCCGGCAGTTCGCTGAGGTCAATGGCTGGCATGCCAGGACGGCATCCTACAAGGATGCATTCAATGCGGGTATAATCTTGCTCCTTTATGCTTGACAGAAGACAGCCAAGGCCGGATTCGTCCTCAAAGGGCAACACCACGCTGACGAGGGAAGACATTACTGCCGGCACTACACACTCCTTTTGGACGTCGACATGTTGCTCAAAGCGGCACCGTCAACTTGTTTGGGCCGGTTTGCGCACAGGGTGCCGAAACGTGTATGGTAGGGCATCTTGGGATCACGCAGCCAGGCGAGCGCCGGCGACTTCGGCCCAGGTCTCGAAGGCTTGGGCTCGGGCGGTTCGGTAGTCGGCGACGGAGCGGTGGTCTCGGCGAAGGTTGAAGAGGTTGGCGATCGGGTCGTGGATGGAGAGAAATAGTTGGACTTGGCGAGCCGACTTGAAGCGTTTCATCTGCCGTTCTCGTCGCCTCGTCGGCTGGTGGGAGTTCTCGGCTCGATTGTTGAGACCCTTGTGCTGACGATGTTCGACGCCAGGCATAGTCTCTCGCTTGGCGGCGGCGTAGCTTTTAAGCTTGTCGGTCACCATTACCCTTGGCTCCACACCCTGCCTCTTCAGCAGCTTTCGCAGCAGCCGCTTGGCCGCCTTCGCATCCCGCCGGCTCTGGACCAGCTCGTCAAGGACGAAGCCATCCTTGTCCACAGCCCGCCAGAGATACTGGCGCTTGCCGCCGATGGCCAGGACGACCTCATCCAGGTGCCATTTGTCGCCCCGGCGCGGTGCCCGTCGGCGCAGGGTGTTGGCGATATCGCGGCCGAATTTCAGCCCCCACTGCCGGACCATCTCATAGCTGACCGTGATGCCCCGTGCCGCCAGCATTTCCTCAACCATTCGCAGACTCAGCGGAAAGAGGAAGTACAGCCAGACAGCGGTCGAAATGACCTCGGCGGGGTAGCGATAACCGGCAAAACGGGGATTAGGGTGCGTCGACATGCTGCTCAATACCCGGAAGAGACGTTTTCAGCAACCTCTCCACCGACAAGTTGACGGTACCCTGACGCCTCGTCCACCATTTGCAGCCTCATCGAGACAGCCAAGGCCAACGGTCTGAAGCCATACCGCAACCGTTAAAGCCAAAAAATCAACCTGCTCATGTACTTTTTGTAGGTAAAACAGGACAGCAAAAACAAAACAAAAGCCAAGCCTCCAGCGACTTCGTACGCGAATAAGGTCGGCATTTTTCCAAGAAGCGGATCGCGAATGATGACCAAGCAGCTATACAACGGATTGTAGTTCAAAAGCCAAGCGTTATCGCCAATCATGTCCGGCATCCAAAAAAGAGGCGTAACATATGAGCAAATAGCCAATATGGACATTATAATCTGTGCGACATCACGGAATCGGGCGCACACCATGCCAACAGGAATCGCGAAGAAGTAAAAAAGGACCAGATTCATTATAACGCCAGGAATAACCATCCATGTGTAGACGTTAAGTTCGACGGGAAAGAATATAGTGACAAGAAAATAAATTACGGAGATATGTAAAAATATGATAAAGTTTTTTAGAACGAGTCGATAAACATGAAACGAAAGGGGGAGCTGGATAGACATCATTATTGGTTTTGATTGAATAAAAACGTTAATGGACTCGATTACCGACGAGCTGATAAAGCTCCAAGCTATCATACCAGCCGTCAAGTAAGGTATAAAAATGTCATTTTCGATATGGAATATTTTTGTAAAAATCAAAGCCATGGCCGAGGTCGAGACACCAGTACTCACGGTCAACCAAAAAGGGCCAAGGATGTTGCGACGGTAGCGTTGGCAGATATCTTCCCAAGCGAGAACAGCCCACATCGGCCAGCGAATAAATCCCAATACAAGATCTTTTATCATAATCTCTGCATCCCAAAAACAGGTTGTCAAGGAGAATTGCTCAGGGTCGAAGATTAGCCAAATATTAAACCTATGTTGATTTCAATGAGAACCTCAACAATCAGCTGGATACAGTAGATTATGCCAAAATTGCTGAGCGAGGGCAATCACTACAATTTTACGCCTCTTGGTCAAGAACTCGGATAAAGCTTAAAGTTTGTTGTAGGCCTGGAAAACTTCATCTACGCTGCCTTGCGCGATTATCCTGCCACGATCCAGTAAAATAGCCTTGTTGCAAAACTTTTCTATTAAGGACTTGTCATGTGATGCAATTACCATGATGTTTGTTTTCTCGTACAACGCTTGAGCTCTTTCCTGAGCTTTGTGGACAAATTTTGTATCGCCTGCTCCGATTCCTTCGTCCAACATAAGGATTTCCGGTTCTATTGATGTGGCAATGGCAAAAGTAAGACGAATGACCATGCCCGCAGAGTAGGTTTTTACAGGAAATTTTATAAACTCGCCAAGCTCAGTAAAGTCGATAATTTCCTGCGTTCTGCTTTTGATCTGTTTTTTGGTCAAACCGAGAAGGAGGCCTATCAAAAAGATATTTTCGTAACCAGACAGTTCGTAGTCCACCCCCATGCCCATTGACAATAAGGATGAAACTTTTCCACTAATTTCCACTGATCCTTGAGTTGGCGTGAAAACACCAGAGAGCACTCTCAAGAGGGTTGATTTCCCGGCACCGTTGCGACCAATAAGAGCAAGTGAATTGCCTTCATTGATTTCCATATCGATATTATGCAAAGCACGGATCACAGGATGCTTCGTGTTTTTCTGTATAATACCACCAAGACTTAGATTGACAAGCTTTGTTTTTAAGTTTCGCTCTGTATTTTCGTACACGGGGATATCAAGCGAAACATTTTTTATTTTAATATGTGCCATGCTGACGCCTCCCAGCGTACAAAAAGCAAAAGTTATATCTCAATGAAACAGCTAAGGTAATTATTGAAATTATTAAAAAACACCACAAAACCAATGTTTGCAAAAATATTGCTCGATGCGCTTCTATGCCGAACAGCTTGTCTAGATTGAGAGTTAAATATTGTAAGATACGAGACATAATTTGAATGTTTTGAGTTCTAAAACGAAACACCCACCAACGAAAGCTGGCTGGTGCAAACCAGCGGACTGCAAGTCCAGCTACAATCCAGTAGGCTTCACGCAGCGAGGTGCTCGTCACCGCCCCTTCATGGGGGCACGTTCGAAACGATGCGCAAGCTACTCCTGGATCATTGCTTTGGCAAGCTCTCCAGCGTTCACGCAGAAAGAGCCCCTCGCCCAGAAAACGCATCCCCAAATATCTTGCTGGACGTTCTGCCCTTGATGCGGCGTATTATTGCAGATGGCGCGATTTACGGCGAAGCAGAAACCAAAATGTGAACATAGCCTTTGCTCGCAACTCCTTGCTGGATTTGAATTTCAAACCGCGAGCAGACTTGACGCAAAAGCTTGCTGGCTCGTGAAGCAAAGTCGCCCTGAAAAACCGGACAACAATATTTCGTTGCTCGCACGAAGCGGCAACCACTTTTGTCCGTGGCACCCTCCCTGCCGGTAGCCTATGTCCGCTTTTTTAAAGCAACTGCTTGTTGCAAGCGATCCGGACAACACCTAGTGTTTATACCCAAAATTTGAACAAACCATTTTTTTATAATACCTTCTCCATTCTTGATTTGTCAAGACGGCACCGTCAACTTGTTTGGGCCGGTTTGCACATAGGGCACCGCAATGTGTCTGGCTGGGCATGCCAGGATCACGCAGCGAGGCGAGCGCCGGCGACTTCGCCCCAGGTATCGAAGGCTTGGGCTCGGACGGTTCGGTAGTCGGCGACGGAGCGGTGGTCTCGGCGAAGGTGGAAGAGGTTGGCGATCGGGTCGTGGATGGAGAGAAATAGTTGGACTTGGCGAGCCGACTTGAAGCGTTTCATCTGCCGTTCTCGTCGCCTCGTCGGCTGGTGGGAGTTCTCGGCTCGATTGTTGAGACCCTTGTGCTGACGATGTTCGACGCCAGGCATAGTCTCGCGCTTGGCGGCGGCGTAGCTTTTAAGCTTGTCGGTCACCATTACTCTTGGCTCCACACCCAGCCTCTTGAGCAGCTTTCGCAGCAGCCGCTTGGCCGCCTTCGCATCCCGCCGGCTCTGGACCAGCGCGTCAAGGACGAAGCCATCCTTGTCCACAGCCCGCCAGAGATAATGGCGCTTGCCGCCGATGGCCAGGACGACCTCATCCAGGTGCCATTTGTCGCCCCGGCGCGGTGCCCGTCGGCGCAGGGTGTTGGCGATATCGCGGCCGAATTTCAGCCCCCACTGCCGGACCGTCTCATAGCTGACCGTGATACCCCGTGCCGCCAGCATTTCCTCAACCATTCGCAGACTCAGCGGAAAGCGGAAGTACAGCCAGACAGCGGTCGAAATGACCTCGGCGGGGTAGCGATAACCGGCAAAACGGGGATTAGGGTGCGTCGACATGCGGCTCAATACCCGGATGCGACGTTTCAAGCAACCTCTCGGCCGACAAGTTGACGGTGCCGACGCGTCTTATTGAGCGCTTACAAAGCTATCATTCTCTTCACCCTCGTGAATGGGGCATGGAAAAGATGGAAGGTCACAGGTGGGGGTGGTATTAGGTTGTCCGGGCAAAGAGCCGAAAAACTCCTGCCTGGACGAGAGCAAACCCAAGAAGTATAAGGGGCTGAAACTGTCGAAGGTTCTGGGTCACCTAAGCATATCAGCCGAACAAATTCGCCAAAAAGAATTGTATTAGTGCTAGGGCCTGTTCACAATAACTGTATTATTGCAGCCAGATGAAGGCAAAGACGAGATGCAACATCGCCATAAATCGCCGTGCAAGTTTCTCATAGCGCGTCGCCAATCTCCGGAACTGCTTGATACGATTGAAAAATCGTTCAACGAGGTTGCGGTCTTTGTAAACATGGTGATCGTATTCTCGCCCAATAATGCGGTTTTTCCGGCTGGGGATGACCGCCTCTGCGTTTTGAGACGTAATGCTGATGACAAACGCGTTGGAGTCGTATCCCTTGTCAGCCACAATCGCCAAGGCATCAAATCCATCAACCAAGGCTTGGGCTTGCGTTATGTCCGCAGCTTCGCCACCAGTCAAAAGCAAACGAACGGGATTTCCCAGTCCATCAACCGCAGCATGAATCTTTGTCGTCAGTCCGCCACGCGAACGTCCGATGTCTTGCGGCCCTTCTTTTTTTGGGCACCTGCCGCATGCTGGTGGGCACGAACGATGGTGCTATCAATGAAGAGCATTTCTAGATATGGATCACCAGATACAGCTTCGGCTAATCGAAGCCAGATTCCTTTTTCACACCATCGAGCAAATCGTACATACACGCTGTGCCAATTTCCGAACTCCTTTGGCAGATCACGCCAGGGAGAACCAGTTCGTGCTATCCAAAGCACAGCCTCCAGAAATAATCTATTATCCTTTGCTGTTACGCCACGATCTTGTTGCTTTCCCGCACAGAGTGGCGCCAACCGAGCCCATTGGTCATCGCGTAAAAGTAACCGTTCCATGCCTCTGTCTCCCCTGGGAGACAGATTTGAATGATCTCAGATGATTAGTAAACCATTAAATGTGAACAGACCCTAATGGCGGAAAGTATTTAACACCCCACGCTCGAAAATGGAGGGCAACCAGAATAGCCCCGGGCAAGGGGATATCTGGTGTCGAATCTTAGATGCCTCAAGCGATAGAAACCCCACCTATTTGAATTGCAAACAAGTATAGGCTGCCAATGCCTTGCAGTTATTTGAATGGATCAGAATTTACAAACAATTCTGCCCTTGAAAGAATGGACCATGAAGACTTAGTGCGGCTAGTTAAGTCGTTGACAAACAATGGCGTCGCCCTTTCTTTTCATGGCAAACGAGCTGCCCCTGAAATTGCTAGAAAAGTTCGCCCAAGGATCATGAGAAGGGAAATTAAATTCAATGTTGGATCAGCCGAAGATCAAGCAAAGAATATTTTTGATCGAGGGCGAAAATTTACAAGCTATGGTCGCACTATATAAATACAGGGGACAGATTGATTTAATTATAACAGACCCTCCGTATAATATGATGCAGTGATCAACGCAAAATACAGCGCAGTTTCACACACAACAAAGGTGATTTGCACAGAAAAGGCCAACGACCTTTAGCCGCGGAGAAATACAGCATGCAGCTGCGACTTATCGTGCCATTATTTTTGCTCCTTTTCATGCCTGCAACGGGGATATGCTCGCAGCAGTACACGGCCGGACCGTTCATTTTTAACGTTCGCTCCCAGGGGGAAAATTTTTATGAAAATGATCGCTATGTTACCGTAGCGCGCAATTTCAGTTCCCAGGAGATACAATCCGTCCTCGGAGCTGCAAACTATTGGGCCGAGCGTATCGGCGGCAACTATGCCCCGGCAATCATCGTCAATCTCGCAAAAGTTCCATATACGCCTGACGGCACAGCCTACTCTTATACACCGGATACGGGGAGAGTGAATCCTGACCTCTATCTTTATCTTGTGAACGGCACATACTTCTCTCCAAACCCCGTGAGCAATTATAATACGTCTATTGGTTTCATCGCAGACTATACCCCAAACACCACTCGCTTGCTCATGGATGACAACTCCATCACCAGCACTATCTCTCATGAATTGATGCATGCACTGGGAATGATCGGCAGTATTGTTCCAACCAACCAGAACGCGGCGACATGGCAAGGTACCAACTGGAATATAGACATGTCGTTCGGGCAAGCCTGGGCATCACGCCTGTATGACATCAACGGAAACAGAGCCACGCAGGATATGCTGGCGTTTAATTCCGCCACCCCCACCAACCGTTCCGGCGGAGACTTTGTCCTTCCCCAGTTTAACGCCGACCCCACGACCTTTGCTTTCGGCCAAATTAGCTTTTTCCCCACGTTTCACGGTCCTGCCGTGGACGCGTTGACAAACGGTAAAGGAATGCCACTCATGGCGGGCAACGGGGACGACTACAAAATTGACGGCGGCAATGTGCTGGGGCATCCCGCTTTGCTTGGCTCCATCATGTCGTACTCGCCGCTGCGCAATATGCTTTTTAGCGAATTGGAATTAGCGACGCTCAAAGACATGGGATACGCCATCGATCTCAGCCAGTTTTTCGGCAAAAGCTATTATCCGACAAACCTCGGCGGCATGCTGACGCAGGATCCGAATTTTGCTCTGGGCAATGCCGCCTACCTTGCGGAAACGCCTTTAAGCGTGACCAACGCAAACGGCTTCAACAGCAGCGCCTCTTACGGCGTCGGCCTGCATGTATACCGCGACTGGCTGACCGTCATACAAGCCGCCGACATCAGCGCCAGCGGATTCGGAGCGGGCGGCATCCGCATCGACGGCACGAACAATACCGTCACAATTCCCGGCGGGACAACCGTCGCCGCCAACGGATCGTACGGCACGGGCCTCCTTGCGTCATACGGCAAACACAACGTCATAAACCTGCAAGGGACCGTCGAAGCCACCGGGCAGATGGGCATTGGCGCGCATTTCGGGATCGGTATGGCCAACTCGTATTTCAACTACTCGGACCCAGATACCTTAACCAACTCTGACAACCGCTACTTTTATACCAAGATGAACTCGGACCTCAACGGCCCGCTGGTGAGCGCATTTAACGTCTCAGGGACCCTGCGCGGGAGCCAAGCCGCCATTAAAATTGACAACGACGCGCATGTGGCGGCCATCAATGTGCGCTCTTCCGCCGCCATTTACGGCGATATCGTGTCTGAGTGGAATCCGACCAAATACTCGCGCGTCGGGACGCAGTATCTGACGGATTTAAACTTCGGCGGCTCCTCGACGCCGGGAGACACGGATTCAAACTTTTTCATGCGCTATTACGGAAACATCGTCGCTCCAAACGGCATGCGCCTGTATGTCCGCGGCGGCGCCCTTTCGCTTAACGGAACCGCGAACGTCACGACTGCGAGCGTCGATGCGGGCGCGACGCTTATGGGCAACAGCACAATCTCTGTAACGCTCAATACGACGCCCGTCACCAACGCTGGAACCATCGCCCCCGGAAATGGCATCGGCGCCATCAATATCGTCGGGAATTTTTTTAACTCAGGAAATCTGCTCATGGAATTCAACGCAAGGGGGGAGTCTGATCAGCTGAACGTGAGCGGAATGTTCACTAACAGCGGAACTGTAACCATTACACCTGTGAGAGACTACTACTCAGGGACGACATCCATTCCGCTCTTTTCGAGTTCCAGCGGCTCACTCCCGACAGTGGCAGACATATTTTTGCTTTCGTCATCCCCCACATTGCAAATGTGTATGTCAGGCGGTCCGGCATACACAGTCACGACGATTCGTACTCCCAACGCCTACAGCAAATATGGAACTTCCAGCAATTCGGTCCGCGTCGGCAGCGTGCTGAGCACCATAGGCGACATCGCCGTGGGCGATACGCAAACACTTTTTAACGCCTTGGACTTTTCTGCTCGCGACGGCAGCGAGGTGGCCTTGGCCTTGGGCCAACTTTCTCCGCAAGCTTACAACAGCGCCGTGCAGGCTTCGCTGGACGCGGAGCGTATGCTTTCGGCAACCCTGCTGCGCGGCATGATGAGCCGTAGCGGACGCGCGCAGCAAGACGCCCCAACGGCAAACGGCGACGCCAAATCCGGGGAGCGGTCCGTTTTTGTCGAAATGTACGGCAGCACGCAGAGCCAGCAGGCGCGCGGCTCCGCGATCGGCTTTTCCTCAACGGATTCGGGACTGCTCGGCGGCTTTGAACACCGTTTCGACGAGACGGGGCTCACGGCCGGATTGCACGCCGCACTTGGCCAACGTCAAGCCGAAATCCGGATCGATTCGGACGCACAGTCCGTGACGGAGTACCTGCACATCGGCGGCCACGCCCTGCTGCGGCCCGATGCGTGGGGCGGCGTTTTCCTTTATGGCCAGGGCCGCCTCGGGGTCGAAAACAACAAGATGAGCCGTGCGATCGGATTGAGCGACTACCAGCGAACCAGCCGCAGCGACTGGATCGGCTTCGCCGGTGCGGCGAACGTCGGCGCGGGCTATGAGCGACGCCTCGGCGCCGTGGCGCTCGGGCCGATCGTCGGGCTGGATTACACGAGCCTGGCGCATCCTCAAATCAAGGAATACGACGGCGGCGGCACGCGCCTTACATTGGATGCGGCAAGCTACAATAGCCTGCGCTCGGGGCTGGGCGCGCAAGCGCGCCTTGAGCACCCCTTGAGCGAGCGCCTGCTTTTTAAGACAGACGTGAGCGCGCAGTGGATGCACGAACTGCTGGACCCGACACAAACGGTGCGTGCGGCGTTTACCGGTTACGAGGCCAGGAAGTTCGACACGAAACTGACGTCCGCCGTTGACAGCTTGTCGCTGCAAGGAAATATGGCGCTGGTGTTCAACTCGAATTTCAAGTTTTCGCTTAACGCCGGGACTGAGCTTTTCCGGCCCGGCTACGAATCCCTGCACGGCGGCTTATCGGCGAGCTGGCGATTTTAAAATTCGTGCGCCATGCCGCAGCATGTACCGGATAAACCCAAATTGTCCACCCGCTTCCTATTTCTCCCTTGATTTCGCGGCCGAAACAGGCGGTCTCCTCCCACGATCTGGTCGGAACGCGCCTGCGCGTACTTCGAACCCCTCCGGTCTGTGCACTTCCGTAAACGTCAAAAGAACCCCTTCTTACGCCTCCTGAATTTTCTGGCATGGAGTGTCCCCAGGAGGGGCGACCATGGTAGCATCGGCACCGGAGCATAGATCCGAAAAGGCGGCGTATTGGGCTGGACATATT
>NZ_WVUD01000061.1 GCF_009856865.1 Solidesulfovibrio aerotolerans
TGGAGGCTCAAGCACAGAAGCCAATGAGGCGCCCCCCCCCCCCGATTAGATGGAGGGCGGACATCAACATCGAGGGGGTCAATTTTGGACGCTGATTGGGGGTCACTTTTCGGTGCTGTTTGACACCCTAAAAGTCCAAAAGTCCAAAATGGGAGGGGGATCGCTTGAAAACCGCCCAAGCGACCGTGGTTTCTTTCCTTGTGCAACTATGCGTCAAGTGTGGGAAATATTTTTGACAGGAGCGAAAGAGGCGGAGGGGGGGGCGACCTCTTGAAAAAAATTCAAGCGACCGGGGAATAGTTTCTTGGTCTAACAGGTGGGCTGGCAAATGGTTCTGCCCTGGTACATACCCGCCAAACCCTAGTGTTGGCGGCGTTGGCGGCCCCGTAAAGAAAAAGGGGTCACCTATTTCTAGGTAACCCCTTGGCATTCTTCTTGGTGGAGCTGGAGGGAATCGAACCCACGACCTCTTGAATGCCATGCCAGCAGTCTTTTGAAATCATTAGACTTTGGCTAGCCAGCCAACGATTGCCAACGTAACATTTTGGCGTCTGCCAACGGAAATGTGGCTTTCTGTGGCGGTCCTGCCAACGTGCCGCCAACAGGTATTTGGTGACTGTGGTTGCGCAGTTGGTGCGACAGTGGTTAGACAGCCAACTGGGACGACAACTTCTGGTTTTGGACTCCATGTCGGATGTGTACGATCAAAGCTATGCGCCAATGTGTAGCTTTATGCTACGTAAGTCATTCCGAATATCATTCATTGCTATTTGCAGTGAGTCCATACGGCTTGAGAGAAGGAACACCTTCTCAGAGATTGCTTCTGCCTGAAGAGCGGCGTTTTCTTTCTTTGAGTAATTGTTTCTGGGCATATTCAGCATCTACAGACATATTGCCTCCTTTCAGCGCTTATGGAGGAGCGCGCTCTTTAGTTATCGATTTTCATTCAGATACTAATCCGCATTCAATTGTACATAGGGCCAAGGAGGAAAATATCGGGAAATACTCCCGCATTGTTTTGGAATAATTCGGTATTCTTGCCCGAGGTGTCCCTCCCGATTATCGGGAGAATATCCCGGATTTCCAGGATGTTTACCCATGGACAAATGCTTGTATTTCCAGTGTCTATCCTTCCGAGTCCCGGGTTTGGGGCACACTTCATCATAACCCGCGCAGGAGGGAAAATGCTCAACCTTTCTAAAAACAACGATGTTCTAGGGACCACGAACCGCGGCAACGTGGCCGAATCCGGGCTGTGCACTCTTTGCAGGGCCGATTGCGCGGGCAAGTGCGAGACATGGATGTCCAGTCTTAAGGGGCGGGCCATGCTCTACCCGCGCGACTTCGGGCTGGTCACTGCGGGCAGCGGCAACACCACACATGTCGGAGTGAGCTACAATTCGTTGCGAATCCAGGGATACAACTATGGGGCCAAAGGAGTGGCTTCCGGGCGCACTACGAACCCTGACGATTGCCTCTTCACGGGGGTCGGGCTTGAAACAGCTTTCGGCAAGGGTCTTAAGGCCCGCCTGCCTTTGATGACCGGAGCGCTCGGCTCCACATTCATCGCAGCTAAGTACTGGGACAACTTCGCGGCCGGGTGCGCACTCGCGGGAATCCCAATCGTCGTAGGCGAGAACGTGGTCGGCGTTGACCGCAAGGCTGAACTCAAAAACGGCAAGGTGGTAGCCGCACCTGAACTAGACCGTCGCATTGACGGCTATATGCGTTTCTTCGATGGGTACGGGGCCATCATCGTTCAGCTCAATGTTGAGGACGCGCGCAATGGCGTGGCCGAGTACGTTATCGACAAATTCGGCGACAAGGTGGTCATCGAGCTCAAATGGGGCCAGGGAGCTAAGAATATTGGCGGAGAGATCGAAGTCAAGGACATCGATTATGCCTTGTTCTTGAAGAAGCGCGGCTACCTGGTGGACCCGGACCCAGAACTTCCTGCGGTGAAGGACGCCTACCGCCAAGGAGCTGTAAAAGGCTTCGCCCGCCATTCGCGCTTAGGCTACACTGATCTTCCCTCCGAGGACGCCGTGCAAGAGAACTTCATGTCGAACGTGGAGAGCCTGCGCGCCTTGGGCTACCGGAACATATCGCTCAAGACGGGGTCCTACGGCATGGAGGCCCTGGCCATGGCCATGCGCTACAGTTGCGACGCTGACCTTGATTTACTGACCATCGACGGCTCCGGCGGCGGTACAGGTATGAGCCCCTGGAACATGATGGAGACCTGGGGGGTTCCCTCGGTGTTCCTGCATGCCAAGGCTTATGAGTACGCTGCCCTGCTGGCCTCCCGAGGCCGCAAGGTGACAGATATGTCGTTTGCCGGTGGCTTCGCGCGAGAGGATCATATCTTCAAAGCCCTGGCCCTGGGCGCTCCCTACGTTAAGTTGATTTGCATGGGCCGTGCCATTATGATTCCAGGCTTCCTTGGAGCCAACATTGAGGGAGCCCTCCATCCCGAGCGTTGCGAGGCCGTGAGCGGCAATTGGGACTCCTTGCCTAAGACGGTCAAAGATATCGGCTCGACCCCCGAGGAGCTCTTTGCCGCCTGGGCTGCAGTGAGCGCCAAGGTCGGCCCTGAGGCCATGCGAAGTGTTCCCTACGGCGCGGTGGCCATCTGCTCCCTGGCTGACAAGTTGGGGGCTGGCCTGCAACAGCTCCTGGCCGGTGCGCGCAAGTTCCGGGTGACCGGCATCAGCCGGGACGACCTCGCCTCAGCCAACCGCGAGACTGAGCGCGAGACGAAGATTCCATTTATCACTGATGTCCAGGATGAAACCGCACGCAACATCCTGCTGGCTTAGTATGGCGCCGGAAGCGACTGTTTGGTAGAAAAGGTCCGCGCGCGAATTGTCGTGCGCGGGCACCACGCCACACGCGGACAGACGAGGCGAACTAGTGGAAGACCTGCCCGCCGACCATCCGGGCGAAGAAATGGCCCAGCTTATCACAAGCCATCAGCGCACCTGCAACGCGCTTAAAGAGCGAGTGAAGGAGCTTGGCTGTCTTTACGGGATAACTCGGTTGGCTCAACGGGAGGATCTGAGCGCGTTAAAGCTCGCCCAGGGAGTGGCCGAGGAGCTTCGCCGCTCCTGGCAGTACCCTGAGCTGGCATGCGCCCGGGTTCTCTCTGAGGGCTGCGAGCACCGCACTCCGGGCTACCAGGAGACCCAGTGGGCGCAGTCGGCACTGGTAATGGTCGAGGGAGAGGAGGTCGGGCTCGTGGAGGTGCGCTACCTGGAGCAGTGCCCGCCCAGCGACGAAGGGCCGTTCCTGGCTGAGGAGCGCCACCTGATCGACGCCGTGGCCGAGCTTCTGGGGCAGATTATCCGGGCACGGCGCGCCGGAGAGCGCCTGCGCAGACTCTCCCGAGAGCTCATCAAGGCGCGCGAGGCCGAGCGTCAGCGCATCGCACGCGAGTTGCATGACAAGACCGCCCAGGACCTCTCCCTTCTCAAGATCGGCATCGAGGAGTTGCTTGGACGCCCAGGGCAGCCGCCTGGAACCGGCGAGAGCCACGTGCGCCGCCTGGTGGATATGGCGGCTGGGATCATCAGCGAGGTGCGCGGGCTCTCATATGCTCTAATGCCACCAGAGCTCGAGCAGCTGGGACTGGCCACGGCAGCGTCGCGCTTGTGCTTAAGGTTCGGCGACGAGCAGGGGCTGGACGTGGACTTCTCTTGCGAGGGCCTTGATGCGCTCGGCATGGACTTCGAGGCCCAGATTAACCTATACCGTATCGTCCAAGAGGCTCTTACCAACATCCGCAGGCACGCGGGGGCCACCCGGGTGCGCGTGCTGCTGGTGGCAACACATCCTAGTCTTATCCTGCGCGTGGAGGACGATGGCACTGGTTTCGACCCTTCTGCGAGGCCGACAGAAGATGGGGAACACGCCCGAATGGGTCTGTTGAGCATGCGCGAGCGGGCGCGCCTTCTGGGTGGGACCTTCGGCCTGCGCTCGCGCCCGGGAGGCGGCACACGCATTAAGGTTGAGATACCCGTTCCCGGAGAGGGAAACGCATGACTACGCCCGTGAACATTCTCATTGTAGACGACCACCCGCTCATGCGCCAGGGCGTGCGTTCGCTGCTCGAAAAAGCCCCTAACTTGCGGGTCGCGGGAGATGCTGGGAGCTTGGCTGAGGCCCGACGCCTGGTCAGGGAACTGAACCCCCGGCTGGTGCTCGTGGATATCGGACTATCGGACGGCAGCGGTGTTTCGCTCATAAGAGAGCTCGCGGAGACCACACCTCAAACAACGGTTGTAGTTCTCAGCATGCATTCCGCCATCGAGATGGTAGCGGAATGTTTCCAGGCCGGCGCAATGGGCTACATCATCAAGGAATCCGCCGGAGAACGACTTATCCAGGCTGTAGAGGCCGTGCTCCGGGGCGAACAATTCCTGGACAGTTCCATCTCTCCGCGAGTCATCCGGGGCCTTCTTGAATACCGTGCGCGCAAGGACCGCCAGGGTGAATCCTCCTATGCTGAGCTCACCCGCCGCGAGCAGCAAGTGCTTCGCCAGTTGGCCGAAGGCCAATCATGCACTGACATTGCTGACAAGCTTCATATCAGCAGGAAGACAGTAGAGAACCATCGAACAAACATAATGTTCAAGCTCAATCTGAAAACCCCATTGGATTTAGTTCGTTATGCCATGCGCAAGGGCCTCATCGATATGGATGATCCATTCAGCGAGAAGTAGAAGAGAATTTGTTCATTTTTCAAATGGACTTATAATGTGCGAGTCTTACCGGCATGATCCCTTCGCTCCATGCATCCGACAACCCTTCCTGTTCATGGAACGCCAAATCATCTTTTCTTCACTGGCGACATAAAATGATTAATTTCGAACCTGGAACGCTTGAATATAAATTCAAGCGCCCCTGCCGCTTGAAAATTCATTCAAGAGCGCCCATGTAAAGCCCTGCAATCATTCACTGCTCGTCTTTAGCGCGCCTGAATGCCATGCCAGCAACATGCTGAAATCATTAGACTTTGGCTAGCCAGCCAACCGTTGCCAACGTAACATTTTGGCTCCTACCAACAGTTTTGTGGCTTTCAGTGGCGGTGGAGCCAACGTGCCGCCAACAGGGCTTTAGTAGAAGTGGTTGCGCAGTTGGTGAGACAGTGGTTAGACAGCCACAGAGATGACAACGCGGCAGTGGCACGTCCAGATTCACAGACTCCTGTGACTTTTGCGAACCAGTAACCGTCACCTGCACATGATGATGACGCTTTGTGAGAAGGCCTCGCTATTCCGATTTGTTTTGCGCACCACCTATATCTGTCAGCATCCCATCGCGAAGGTAAAATATCTGATCAAACCGGTCGAAAATTTTTTCATCATGGGTGACGACCAATACCGCAGCTCCCTGTTCAGCTGCTACCTTACGCAGCAGGTCCATCACGACACCAGCACGTTCTGAATCCAAAGCGGCAGTGGGTTCATCAGCCAGAATGATATGAGGATGGTTAGCCAACGCACGGGCAATAGCCACTCGCTGTGCTTCGCCTCCAGAAAGTCTTGACGGCATTGTTTCGCAACGATGCTCTACCTGGAGGTAACTAAGCAACTCTAGAGCACGCTGGCGGGCTGACATAGCACTTTTGTTGGCGATTTCCAAAACTACGGCAACATTTTCAATGGCATTCAGGAAAGGAAGCAGGTTGTGAAACTGGAAGATGAACCCGATTCGGTCCAAACGCAGGCGACGCAAATCACTCTGTAGCCATTTGCCATCATAGACCACTTGCCCATCAAGTTCCATGCGCCCGCTGCTTGGCTCCAGGATGCAACCAATAATGTTGAGCAGGGTGCTTTTCCCGGAACCACTCGGGCCAAGCAACCCCACCACCTGCCCGGCATACACTTGCAGCGTGACCTGCTTCAGTGCATCGACTCGCGCGTCTCCCTGCCCGAAGGATTTGTTAAGATTGCTGATGGTTACCAAAGGGGTCCCTGGGGTGGACATATTCATGCCCTATCCTCCCAAAGCCACGGCAGGTTCGATCTTGAGTGCAAGACGCACCCCCATCCCACTGGCAAGCACGCATAAGACGAGCACCACAACAGCCAAAGCGAATCCGTCCTGAGGCAAAAGTATCACTCGCCGAGGAAAGAAATCTCTGGTCAAGTTGATGAGCAGAGCTCCCACAGAGAAGCCGATTACGGCCATGGCGACGGCTTCCTGAATGATAAGTCCGATAATGGTCTTGTCCGGCGCACCTATTAGTTTGAGCGTGGCGATCTCCCTCACTTTATCCATTGTCATAGTATAGAGTATGAGCGAGATGATAACTGCCGAAACAACAAGAAGTATTACTGTAAAAAGTCCGATTTGGCGTCGAGATTTGTCCACCACCGACTTGGTCAGAATATTCTCTTGAGCGGACTGGCTCAATCCGGCGAGGTGCTTCCAACGTCCGACAGCCTCGACCACCCGATCCGGGGTCGTTCCTGGCGCGACTTTGGCAACCACAGCGTTGACGATGTCCGTGCCGACCTGTGGAGTGCCGCGTTCGGCCTCCCGTCGGGCTACCGGGGGTTCCAATTCAAATTGGAGGCGCTGCGCGTCTCGTAACGTAATATAGGCCACAGGATCGCCACCCGAAGAAACTTGATTTCGGGTCAATCCAACTACAGTAAAGACATTGCGACCAAGACGCAACTGTTCACCCAACATGAGCCCGCTCTTCGAGTCGACCAGCATTTCATAGTGGCTACGGGTCATGTAGCGGCCAGCAAGTATACTTGCAGGTCCTCCTAGCCTTCCAGATTCATATCCAACCACGTAAAGCCTCAATTTGTATCCGTTATGCATAGCTTCCACTGATTGATACGTCACTGATCCCGTTTCCACCACCTGTGACAGACTGGCGATTACTTCGCGGGTGTCACCAGGTATCCGCGACGACTCCGCAAAAGGTCCCCTTTTTCCTGCCTCCACGACCCAAAGGTCGGCTCCCGGTGTCCTGGACAAGGACAGGGCTTCTTCAACCAATCCACGGTAGATGCCGATCATAGACAACACGAGACCTAACAGCAGGCTTAATCCCAGACACGTCAGTAGGAACCGACCGAGGTTATGCCGGATATCGCGCACCGCCAGGTTCATAGACCGCCTCCGGATTGCACCGTGGCCTTCCTTCCTTGGCGTAGGCCGGACGGTAAGGCTGACAGAACCTGGGCTCCTTCAGGCACCCCCTGGATCACCGGAAGACGTCCATCCAGGGTGCTTTGCCCGAAAACCACCTGGCACCGATTGAGTTGGCCCTTTTCCAAAATCCATATCTGCCCACTGTTACCATCTCGTTCGAAAACAAGCGCTTCTGGAACCAGCACGACTTTATCTAACCAGCCACTATTGATCACCACCTCTGCCTGTTCGCCGAGATGGAAATCGCGGGGACAATCTCCCCAGGTTACGTAAATACGTCGTTCCTCTCCGACCCGATCGCTCTCCAGGTCAATACGCGCGACTTTTCCAGGGAATCTTTTTCCAGGAAGGGAGCGGAGTCGCACCTCAACCGGCTGCCCAACTTCTATATAACCGGCCTTGGCCTCGTCCACGAAAGCCCGTACCCAGACCGAGCAGGGATCCACCAATGTGAAGACCGGCTCCCCTGCTTGCATTATCGTGCCCACCTCCTTGTGGCGACCAATAATCACGGCATCGTATGGAGCCACCAGAAGATGTTGGGACAAGACTACACGTGATAAGCTGAGTTGAGCTTCAGCATCCTTCACGGTTGCCGCAGCAGCAGCCATCTCTGCCTCTGACAAAAGCACTTCTGCCTCTGCCGTTTGCGCTGCAGCCAATGAAACTTCGGCCTCTTCCTCAGCCAGAACATCTTTACTTTTAAGCGCTTGGCGACGATGGCTTTGCTGTTGCTTCAGGGCAAGGCTGGTGCGGGACTTCTTTAGACTTGCCTTTGCCAGATTGAGGTTAGCTTGAGCCTTTTCATGGTTGGCCAAGGCTTTGGCCACTTGACTTTCTTGCTCGCCGCTGTCCATTAACGCCAGAAGCTGCCCCGCTTTTACCTCGTCAGCATGGTCAACCTTCAATTCACGAAGTAATCCATTTACCTTGAAGCCTACCTTGGAAAGTACTCTCGCTTCCACAGTGCCCAGGCCGAATACCTGGAGCGCCCCCTGTGCGACCGGCTCCATGACTCGGACTGAAATTGGGCGAAAATTCAGGTGAATCAGCATGAAGGCAACGACCATACCCCCTGCTACTGCCAATATCACTCTCTTTCTGTATCTGGACATGAACGATACCCCTTGAGCGTCAATGAACCTTGCTCATGCCATACAGCATGACTTCCAAAAGCCGTGCACCTTCTTTCGCGAGGTTGAAACTGCGCCCGCTGAGTGACCAGCGTGTGGCTAGGCCTGACGGCAACGTCAACAGTACGCTGGCAATTTCATGAGGGGCAAAGTCACTTGACAACTCGCCATCGACCTGGGCTTGTTTAGCCAAATCGGTTAACATGATATGAAAGTCCGTGCTCATAGAGTAAAAAGATCGACGCAATTCGTCGTTTTGTGCGTGGAGTTCGCGTGAAAATATCAGAGAGTGGACCGCCGGAGTGTGCTGAATAAATTCAAGCTGCGCCTCTATGACGCACTTTATTCCATCAAGAGGACTTTTCTCGCAATTGCGTGCTTTCGCCCAGCGTTCTTGGGCTTCTTTAATCAACCAGTCCGCAACGGCAATCCAAAGGTCTTTCTTCGCCGGAAAGTGCCGAAACACGCCAGCCTGTGTAACGCCTACCCGATCGGCTACCGCTTGGGTGGTCGCACATCCAGGCCCCATTTCGGCAACCAGTGTAAGCATGGCTGCCACGATTTCGGCCTTTCTGTCGGCACTTTTCTTGCGCGTCCCCATAGACATTCCCCATTTGGTTAGTTATTAACAACTAACAAGCGTTGAAGCGCTTGTCAATCCGGGATTTCGATTGACCCCTTAGCCCCGAGATCACATTCAACGCGACAGTGGGTTCATCATTCAGAATGATATGAGGATGGTTAGGCAAGGCACGGGAAATGACCACTCGCTCGCCCCCGGAAAGCCTCGATTGCTTCTTTTGACCCATGTCAGGTATGCTGTCTAAGATGAATGGAGGACTATTGATAACAAGGTGAGAAACGGACGCCATGCGTCGCCGTACCTGCCGGGACTAAACCAGAACATGCTTGAATCACAGAACAATCAACCTCAAGGAGGCGTAATGTACTGCTTTCAATGTCAGGAGACCGCAAAAAACACCGGCTGCACTGTCAAGGGCATGTGTGGAAAACCCGAGGAGACTGCCAATCTTCAAGACCTCTTGATCTTCGTATTGCGGGGCATTGCCGTGTATGGTGAAGGACTCAAGGACCTGGGACAGCCTGACCGCTCGAACGATGACTTCGTGCTTCAGGGTCTGTTCGCCACGATCACCAACGCCAACTGGAACGATGTTCGTTTCGAAGGCATGATTGAAGATGGTCTGAAGCGTCGCGATGCGCTCAAAACGAAGTTTCATGAAGCCTACAAAGCAAAGCATGGGAAGGAATTCAGCGATCAGCTGCCAGACGCCGCCACCTGGAGCGGCCCATCCTCATCTTTCACCGAAAAAGCGAAGACCGTGGGTATTTTAGCATCGGAGAACGAGGATGTACGTTCCTTGCGGGAATTCCTTATCATCGGCCTCAAAGGCGTAGCCGCTTATGCCGAACACGCCGCCATTCTTGGATTCCGTAAACCGGAAATCGACGAATTCATGCTTGAGGCTCTGGCATCAACAACTAAAGACCTGTCTGTGGACGATATGGTCGGCATGGTGATGAAAGCAGGTGAAGTGGCCGTGACGACCATGGCCCTGCTGGACGAGGCCAACACGAGCACCTATGGGCACCCAGAGATCACCCATGTCAATATTGGCGTAGGCACGAACCCGGGCATCCTTATCAGCGGTCATGATCTCAAAGACATGGACGAGCTGCTCAAGCAGACCGAGGGTACGGGCGTGGATGTCTACACTCACGGCGAAATGCTCCCGGCCAATTACTACCCAGCCTTCAAAAAATACAAACACTTGATCGGCAATTACGGCGGCTCCTGGTGGCACCAAAATCCCGAGTTCGAATCCTTCAACGGCCCTATCCTGCTGACCACCAACTGTCTGGTACCGCTCAAGAAGGATAACACGTACCTCGACCGCCTCTACACCACAGGGGTAGTCGGCTACGAGGGTGCCACGCACATCACGGACCGTCCGACCGGCGGGGCCAAGGATTTCTCGGCCATAATCGCCCAAGCCAAGAAGTGTGCGCCGCCCACGGAGCTAGAAAAGGGAGCCATTGTCGGAGGTTTTGCCCACCACCAGGTCATGGCTCTTGCTGACAAGGTTGTGGAAGCCGTCAAGTCCGGTGCTGTCAAGCGCTTCGTGGTAATGGCCGGTTGCGACGGCCGTCAGAAGTCACGCGAATACTACACTCAAGTGGCCGAAGCTCTGCCAGAGGACACCATCATACTCACGGCGGGCTGCGCCAAGTACCGTTACAACAAGCTAAACCTCGGCGATATCGGCGGCATCCCGCGCGTGCTGGACGCCGGCCAGTGCAATGACTCCTATTCCCTGGCCGTCATCGCACTGAAGCTCAAAGAGGTCTTCGGTCTCGACGACATCAACAAACTGCCCGTGTCCTACGACATCGCTTGGTACGAACAGAAAGCCGTGGCCGTGCTCCTTGCCCTCCTGTTCCTCGGCGTAAAGGGTATCCGACTCGGCCCCACGTTGCCGGGCTTCTTGTCCCCGAACGTGGCTAAGGTCGTTATCGAGAAGTTCGGCCTGAAGCCCATAGGCACTGTACAGGACGACATCGCGGCCATGATGACAGGCCAGTAAAATGAAAGGGGGAGCTTCGGCTCCCCCTTTGCCATTAAACTGAAGTGAGTTTCTTCAAATCTTGTTGAGCTTCCCAACTATTTGGGCGTATTGTTTTGATCAAACGAGGGAGGAAAGGATGACGAGTCCAAAAGTAAAGGCAGTTCTCCTATTTTGTCTCGCGTTGACTTTCGGCATACTTATTTTTGGAGGTTATGCCATCAACAAAGGCAAACCACCAATTCCCGTCAAGGTTCTGGATGATTCCGGCAACGTCTTGTTCACGGGCGAAGACATCATCAGAGGCCAAAACTATTTTTATAGTAGAGGTGGACAGCATATCGGAACCATCTGGGGACATGGCGCGTATCTAGCACCTGATTGGTCAGCAGATTTTTTACATCGCATGGGTCTATTTCTGGCCGCTAGACACAGTGGACTTGACGCTACACAAGCTAGTGCACTCACCCATGACGATTTTAAAAAATTAAACCCCGTCGAACAGGCCCGGATTCAAGTTTTAGTCACTCAGGAAATAAAAAAGAACCGCTACGACCCCAGCACTGGGGTACTGGCATCAACGAAGTTTCAGACCGAAGCGTTTAAAGCTCTAAACGTCTATTACACGGAGCTCTTTCAGAACGGAAACGATCGAATGGGCTTGCAGCCGGGGATCGTCAGGAATGCGGAAGAAGGTCGCCTTGTAACAATCTTCTTCTCATGGCTTTCTTGGGCTGCCGGGACACAGCGGCTTGACGCAGAGCACACCTACACGACCAACTGGCCATACGACCCCCTGGTCGGCAACGTAGCTCTGCCAGACTTCCTTATTTGGTCTATTGTCAGCGTAATTTTACTTATTTTCGGCATTGCAGGTTCGCTGTTCGTCTATCAACGATACATTGGTCAAGGAGATGAGGGGAATAAGCTTAAGTTCGACTTCCCAGAACCAACTCCAACTCCAAGCCAGAAAGCAACGCTTATATATTTCTTGACAGCGATCATACTGTTCACCCTACAACTTAGCCTGGGAGCGGTAACAGCCCACTTCACCGTTGAGGGAAATTCATTCTTCGGCATCCCCATATCTTCGTTCTTGCCATATGCAGCAGTTAGAACATGGCACATCCAATTGGCAATTTTTTTCATCGCCACATGTTTCTTGGCAGCAGGCCTCTTCCTTGGGCCGTTTGTTGGCAAGGAACCTCGGAGACAAGCTTTTTGGGTTTTTGTACTTTTTGGTGCGTTAGTAATTGTTGTGCTAGGAACACTTAGTGGGACATGGCTTTCTGTCTCTGGATTTTTCAATGGCGACGGGTTTATGTTTGGCCACCAAGGATATGAATTCATCGAACTTGGTCGATTTTGGCAAGTGTTGTTGATTGTTGGAATGATAATTTGGCTTATTCTTGTCTGGAGAGCAATACAACCAGCAATACGTGACGAGCATGACAATGGCGGCCTTACGCATATGCTTTTGTACAGCTCCATATCTATACCGCTTTTTTATATGGCAGGCCTGCTTTACGGGAAGGGAAGTCACCTTTCTGATGCAGAATATTGGCGATGGTGGGTAGTTCATCTTTGGGTAGAAGGATTTTTTGAAGTTTTTGCTACAGTTGTCATGGCTTTTTTACTTTCGCACATTGGCGCTGTAAGCAAAAAGTTTGCTCTTACCAGTGTTTATTTTATTGTATTTTTATATCTCGGCAGCGGAGTCATCGGCACGTTCCACCACTTGTATTGGAGTGGATCCCCGACCATCATCATTGCCCTCGGCGCGGTATTTTCTGCTCTGGAGGTTGTCCCTCTTTCGCTCTTGGGGTTCGAAGCCGCGCACAACCTTCGGACTGTGGGCGCGGGAGGCAAGGATTTCGCCTATAAGTGGCCCATCTATTTCTTTGTAGCCGTTGCATTTTGGAATCTAGTTGGAGCAGGCGTATTTGGATTCTTGATAAACCCGCCAATTGTCCTCTATTATGCACAGGGCATAAATACCACACCGATTCATTCGCACGGTGCTCTTTTTGGTGTGTACGGCATGCTCGCCATCTCTCTGATGCTCTTTTCCGTGCGTCATATCATCACAAAAGCTTCTTGGTCAGACAGGCTCTTGAAATGGAGTTTCTGGGGACTCAACTGCGGCTTAGCAGCCATGATGGTATTTAGTCTTATACCGTCAGGATTTTATCAGTTTTACCACGCCATCAAGGAAGGCTTGTGGTATGCGCGCAGCCCGGAAATCGCTTCTAGCGAATTTATTCGTACGGTGACATGGATGCGAGCGCTTCCAGATGTTGTGTTTGCTGTTGGCGCTTTTTCTCTATTGCTGTTCTTGTTGCGTGGGATATGGCTGAGTTATTTTAAAAAGTCCTAAACCCAGAAAGAGGGGAGGGGTCAAACTGGCCTCTCCCCTTCGACGGGAGTATGATGTGGTCATTCTCATTAAAAGGGTCTACGAACCAGCGGGTGAAGGCGGCATTAGAATTTTAGTGGATCGCATATGATCGCGTGGTTTAAAAAAAGATTTACACGGGCTGTGGATCAAGGAAGTAGCTCCCAGTGACAGCCTACGTAAATAGTACAACCACGAACCTGACAAGTGGACAAAATTCAAAGAAAGATATTTCGCTGAATTGGATGAAACCCCCAGGCCGTTGGAAAAATCACTTCTCTTTTGAACGCAAGCCCTATAAAATTACCACATTTTAGCCAGGACAGAGAACGCAACTAAGCCGTTTCGCTACGACAATACTTAACAAAATGAGCAAATTATCGCGCCGTACTCTAGGATATAACCCCTGTCCGCAAGCGCTTTCCTCGTGGATGATTGCATTTAACATTTCTACGGTTGAGCCTAACACTTAAAAGATAAATTTTTAATGTCAACCTTCAGGAGGTGAGTATGACAGCAACAGATGATCTCCGAGCGGAGCACGCAGGCATTCTTCGTATGTTGGATATCATGCAAGTTCTCAGCACTCGTCTTGAAGCGGGTGAAGCTGTACCCGCAGATGAACTCTTGGGAATTCTCGATTTTTTAATAACATTTGCTGACAAATGCCATCACGGCAAAGAGGAGGACATCCTTTTCCCCGCTTTGGAGTCCGCTGGCATGCCACGGGACAGTGGGCCAATTGGAGTCATGCTTCATGAGCACACTCTCGGACGGGGGCATATCCGTGAGATGGAAACCGCTCTGGCGGGCAACGAGAACCATCGGGCCTTTGTAGCCCCAGCTCTCAACTATATTGAATTATTGACCCAGCACATTGCTAAAGAGAATAACGTTTTGTTTCCCATGGCCGAGCGACTGCTTGGAGTGCCCACATTGACAGCAATGCATGATGATTTTGAGCTACTAGAAAAGGTCCGCATCGGACTGGGTAAGCACGAAGCTTTTCACTGGCTTCTTGACGACCTGTCTGCAAAATACCTGCCTGCGTAAATATCCACAACAATGTTAAGCCCAAATAATCAGCGCACCACTCGTAGCATTGCAATCTTGTGCGCTAATTCCTAAGCGCTAAATACGACTTTTGCTTATCTACGTACAGAAAGCTACGAATAGAAGGACAAGGGTTTGACACGATTAAATATCATTTGAACAAATGCGGACTGAAGAAGTGGGGGGGGGGCAGGAGAAACTGCAAGACTGCTTCCGCCAGGGAGCGTAGACAATCGCTGCTGCCAGCCATTTTGCATCAGTTCGATTAATGCAATGCAGTCCTTGGCCATCATTGTCTCCTTTGGCTGCAGGTGCGGCTTCGCAACCTCACCTTACAGCTAATTGACCCGATGGCTACCTCGTTCATCCCGTCCAGGCTG
>NZ_WVUD01000062.1 GCF_009856865.1 Solidesulfovibrio aerotolerans
TCAGCATCTCCTCTCGCTGCCCCTCCCGTCTCCGATGATCGAAGACATCTAAGGGGGCTGCCGAGGGGGTCAACTTTGGACGCTGATTTCATCCAAAGAGGGGTCAATATTCCATGCTGATCAACAAACATGAGCCATGAAATCCGCACGCCGCTTTCCGGCATCATCGGCCTGACCCAGATGTCGCTCAGCCAGTCACCGCGTCAGGATCTGCGGGAGCACCTTGAGATGATCCTCGATTCCTCCCGGTCGCTGCTCGGCATCGTCAATGACATCCTGGATTTTTCCAAGATCGAGGCCGGCAGGATGGAGTTTTTGCCGGTAGATTTCGATCTGCGCGACACGCTCGACCGGACCATGAAGCCCTTCAAGTTCTCGGCCCGTCAAAAGGGGCTGACTCTGACCGTGCGCCTGGATCCCCAAGTGCCGGCTATGGTCCACGGCGATCCCGACCGCATCATGCAGGTGGTGCGAAATCTCGTTGGCAATGCGCTCAAATTCACCGAACAGGGCGAGGTGGAAGTGGCGGTGTCCCTGACCCGGCCGGGTGATCCGATGCTGGTGGCCTACAGCGTGCGCGACACCGGCATCGGCATTCCCGAGAATCGGCAGCACGAGCTTTTCCAGATTTTTTCACAACTCGAATCCACCAGCACCAAGCGGTTTGGCGGCACGGGCCTGGGGCTGGCCATCAGCCGGTTGCTGGTGGAGATGATGGGCGGGTGCATCGATGTGGAAAGCGTACCCGGCAAGGGCAGCACCTTTTCATTCACCGTGTCCCTGCGGCCGGCCATCGAATCCTCGTGGGAGGCCCAGCGCCCCGATAGCGCGCCAGAGGCCGGTAGTTTTGCCGGACTGCGGGTGCTGCTGGCCGAAGACAATGGGGTCAACCGGCTCTTTCTCGAGCATTTCCTGTCTGAAGCCGGCTGCCAGGTGCGTCTGGCCGGGTCCGGAACCCAAGTGCTGGAGCAGTTGTGCCAGGAACCAGCCGATTTCGTGCTCATGGACATCCAGATGCCGGAGATGGATGGGGTCGAGGCTACCCGGCGCATCCGCGACGGCGAGGCCGGCGAGGCGGCCCGGGGCATGCCGGTGGTGGCGCTCACCGCCTACAACATGAAGGGCGACCGTGAGCGATTCCTGGCGGCCGGGCTCGATGGTTACGTGTCCAAGCCTGTGGAAATAGATGAATTATTTGTGGTCATGCGCCGGGTGCTGCAAGGATCGAGCTGCGACAGCGACGAGCCAGGAAGCAGTCATGAGACGACGCCATCGCGGCCGACCTCGGAGGTGAACTCCAGTCTTTTGAAGGGTGTCTAACTGATCTTCTCTTCAAAACACGTGTCGCCGCTAAGAGTTTTGGAGCCGAGAGTCGTATCGAATTTGATGTTCTGTTCCTGATGACGCCCGGCAAGTGGTCCACCGTGACCACAAGAGTCTTGTTGCTGGCACCCGGGTATTTCTCGCAATCCGCCAAGATCAAAACCGTGAGCGGCGTCGATGCCATTGCCAATGATTGGAGCCTGGTCGGGCCTGCCGCCTATCGCCGGGGGAACTGGTCCGTCGATGGCCGAGTCGATCAGGTGAAGTTGGAGTAGCCATCCTTTTTTTCGGTTTGAAGATCGGAGTTCCGTCATCGAACTTGAGAGTAAAGCGCTTTCGTCTGGTGGCATTTGGAGAGGGGCGCGGGCGCTCTTTCAGGTCAGGCTCCTGGCCTGACCCTGGCGTGGCCATGCTGTCATAGGTCGAGCAATCATTCTGCTTGGCCCGGCTACGGGTAGGTGGCACCCCTATCGGCACCGAGGACCAGGTGGAGGGCTCGGTGTGTCTTATCGGTGTCCAGACGTGGGCTCAAAACCTGCCAGGGAGGAGTCAGACCCAGTCCCAGGGCGAAGATGTCATTGGTGCGCATGTCGATCCTCCGAGGAGGCCGCTACCCCCAACCTGAGCAGGGGTCAAATTCCATTTGAAACGTCGAAGAACTGATCAGAGTCACTGTGGCCATTTTCCGGAAGGATGAAGCTTCCTTATCGGAAATAAACTGCCGAGGATTTCAATTGAAATCTCGCCCAGGTTTTCATTTTTTTTCTCGGGGTGCTCTCTTATCCATTTCCGAAAAGCGTCTCGCAGCCTATGGTAGGTTACTCCGTCTGGGACTTGTTCATTATGGCTTGCCATAAGCAATACATACGCATTCCAGTAGCCCATGACGTATGCCAATTGGACCTCTTCGAACCATCTTAAAAATTCGTTAGCCGTCGGCGCTTTCGCAAACGCTGTTTGAAAAATGGCAAGACATGTGATTAATGCAGCTGCGGCTATCAGGTTTTTCATAGAAATACCTCGTTGGCAAAAATTTGTGCACTCTGAATAACAAATCATATCGCTTATGGCCGTCAACGTAATATCTCGATTGCGGCCCAGCCAAGCAAAAAGCACCCGTCTGTTCTTAAATTCCTTGGCCTGGCTCACCGCCGCCACAATGGCCGTGGCGGCAAAAGGACCTATGTCTGGAACCTGCAACAACCTCATGCACTCCGCGGACTGCCTGCAGATGGCGGCGAGTTTGGCGTCATAGACAGCGACTGGAGTTGCCCCCGCTAACTGGTTTTGGAGTATGTCCCTTGTGGCCGGCCTGATGCCGGCTCAGGCTGAAACCCTCGAAAAAACCGCCCCCAAATCAGATCGAAACGTCGTGCGAAGAGTTTGGATCTGTCCACCTTACTGCGGCACCATGTCCCGTAGCAGCGGCACCCGTCGCACGCCGTAAGCCACCATGAAACAGGTTGGCACCGCCAGCGCGGACAAGAGTACCGCTTTGGGCAGAGCTCCAAGCGACACCGGCTCAAGCAATTGGGCTAGGGCGACCAGGACCGGCGGGTGAAAGACGTAGACCGCGAAAGCACTCGCAGACAGCTGTGCCACGAAACCGCCCTGGCGGTTCCAGCGCTCGCGGCACAACGCGACCAGTCCCACCGTCAGGCACACACTGTTGATCGACTGCCACATGGATGGGATAAGGCTCTGCCAATGAGGACCTCCCTGGTAGTCGGTTGTCATCTCACCCAGCCCCAGCAGGAGCCACCACCCAATCCAGGCCAGCTGGCCAACGAACACCGCCAGCAGACACCGTCGCCCCAGCCGTGCGTCGAGGGTGCGCAGCCAATCGTTGGCCTGGGCGAGGATGCCGAAAATGAACAGGATGCTGTACTGGGCGAAATTGCCGAGCTGCAGGTTGCTTACGGTCTTCCCGATTGGATAGGCGAGCCGGAGGGCGAAGGTGCCCGCCGTACTGCAAACGATCAGCCAGACCAGCAGTTTCGCGGTGAGGGGCCGGGGCCCGCCGGTCGTCGGTGCGGCCTGCCGTAGCGCGTGCCAGCCGGCATACATGAGGCAAAAGACCAGCAAGGCCAGGGCGAACCACATGGGGCCGGTCCCGGCCAGGATGCCGGCTGTGGACAGGAAATGCCCATATATGGCCGTGAAGTCGCCAAGGGAATGAAACTCCCGGGCATTGGCCAGATAGACAGTCAACGGGTCGAGGAGGATCATGTAAAAAAGCGTTGGCACTCCCAGGCGCAAGAGGCGTCCTCGGACAAAGGCCGCACTCCCCTTGCGCTCCAGGGTGTTGGCCGCGAAATATCCGGCCAGGGCGAATAGAGTGCCCATGAAAAATGACTGGTTAAAGCTTACAAACAGGAAGAACAAGAAATTCGTGACAGGTCCAGGCGTGAGAGGCGCTTTGTAATACCACGCCCCAATATCGCAATAGCTGATGGCCGCATGGTGGCAGACGACGAGGATGATCATCACCAGTCGGATGTTGTCCACAAAGAACATTCTGTCCCGTGGCATATATCCTCCCGTCCTCCTGGAATCCCCGAAGGAGGGGGTGCGATTTGATCTGTCTTCTCAAAAGAACATAACACAATCTCATCCACATCCGCCCAAGTTTGTCAAGGACCTCGGCGGCTGGGGCCTACACGAAGTCCACCTCTATTGTAAAACCGCAGTGCCAGTCTCAAGGTTCTGCGGCATCGGAGCTGAGCACAAAGATTCTCTCTGCGTCTTTCTCTTGGAAATACAAGCGCAAGCCATCCCGCGTCGTGCAGACGAGCGGGGTCTTGCCCGAAAAAGACACCACCTGCCCGGCGGCCACCTGGGTCAACGATAGCCGACTCCCAGGCCGTATGCCCAAGGTGGCGAGCGTGTCTGCGGCATGGGCACCGGCTAAAATCCGGCGGACAGTGAAATCCTCGCCAACGCCGATGGAACAAAACTGCGCCGAGCCGCTCGGCGTATCCCCAAAGATTTTGGCGGCGAGACCTTCGTTGATTTGGACCCGGTCTTTATCGTCCAGCACGGCCTTATACAACATGGGCGGGAGCCGGCGCACGAACGTGATGCGATCGTTTTCCCGCACGCCCAGCATGGCAAGTGTTTCTTCGATAGCATGGTGGCCGGTCAGACCTTCCACATGCCCACAGTCACCCGGCGCGCATTCGAGAAGCGGCAAGCGCCGGTCGTCATCGAGATGGATGACCACCCTTGCGGCCAGCCAGCCGCTTAATGTGACTTCACCCGCCGGGCCGATGATCCTGGCCGGCCCGATGGCCACACTGTCGTCAAGGCGTGTCATAAACACCCCCTCATAGAGTCCCAGCCGGGCCATGCGGGCGGCAAACCCCTGGCCCGCAATGCGGGACACGACAAGTGAAACGCCGACAGGTGCGTCGGTAAGCGTGGTTAACATACTTCCTCCCGGCACCGCGTGTTGGCGGCCACAACCGCATTTCGCCCCAACGGGCGCGAAGCGGCCATGGCTGCATAGCCAAGGATGCCTATGGTCGTGGCGTTGTGCAGAAGCGCCGCGAGCACCGGCGACATGCCGCCGGTCGCCAACAACATAATCAAGGAGTTGCACCCGATGGTGGCTCCAAAGGTCTGGCGGATGATGGTGTTCGTCCTGGCGGCCGCTTCCCTGGCCACCACAAGCGTATGCAGATCCTCGTGCAGCAGCAGCACCTGGGCGGCTTCACGCGCCAGATCGGCCCCTCTGGGCATGCACACACCCACATGGGCGGTCACCAGGGCCGGCGCGTCGTTGACACCTTCGCCGACAAAGGCCGGTATGCGTCCTTCCTTCTTGAGGCGCTCCACGATGGCTGCCTTGTCCTCGGGTTTGAGCTCGTAGTGCAGATCGTCAATCTGCGGCAACGTTCGGGCCAGGGCCAGGGCCGTATCCTTATGGTCGCCGGTGAGAACCACAATCTTGGAGATTCCTGAGGCCTTTAAAGCGTCAAGCACGGCCCCGGCCTCGGGCCGGGGATCGTCGCGCAGGGCAATGATACCGGCGAGCTTGCCCTCCATGGCGACATAGAGGAGCGATTTCCCCTGGCTGCGCAAAACGGCGGCCTTCTCTTCCATATCGGAACATGAAATCCCTTCGTCTTCGGCAACAAAGTGGTGGCTTCCGACCAGCACGTGTTTGCCGTCTATGGACGCGGAAACGCCGTGCGCCACAATGAAATCAACCCGGCTTATGGGCGGCAAGGCGATCGCGCGCCGTTTGGCTTCCCGCACAACAGCCCGGGCCACCGGATGGTCGTAATGTTCCTCTGCTCCGGCAGCCAGGGCCAGGAGTTCGGTCTCGGCCAAGCCCTGGTCCGGAAGGATGTCGGTAACGGCGATCAGACCAGTGGTCAGCGTGCCGGTTTTGTCAAACACAATGGTGTCCACGTCCTGCAGCGCGTCCAGGGCGGCGGCACCCTTGAGCAGCACGCCGGCCTGCCCGGCAGCGTACATGCCGGAGCGAACGGCCACGGGGCTGGCCAGTTTGACGGCGCAGGAAAAATCCACGGTCAAAACCGAGGTGGCCCGGTTGACATCCTTTGTGGCCAGCAGCATCAGGCCGCCCAGCCCCAGGGTGATGGGGACCAGTTTGTTGGCCAGGGCGGCGCTTTTGGTCTGGGTTTTGGACTTGCCGCGCAGGGACTGGTCGATAAAGCGGCCGATCCGGGCCATGGAGGTTTCCGAGCCCACACGTTCCACGGCAATGGTCAGGCGTCCTTCCTCGATCACGGAACCGGAGATGACCGCTTCGCCGGGGCGGATGTGGACCGGCACGGATTCCCCGGAAATGGAGCTTTGATTGACCGAAGCCTCACCCTCGGCCACCACGCCGTCGATGGGGATCAGTTCGCCCGCGCCGC
This sequence comes from Solidesulfovibrio aerotolerans, assembly GCF_009856865.1. Taxonomy (GTDB): domain Bacteria; phylum Desulfobacterota; class Desulfovibrionia; order Desulfovibrionales; family Desulfovibrionaceae; genus Solidesulfovibrio; species Solidesulfovibrio aerotolerans. The sequence continues at coordinate 6,213 of NZ_WVUD01000062.1, forward strand.
ACACGACCCTGTCGCCCGGGACGACCTGCTCCACTGGCGTTTGGACTTCCACGCCGTCACGCACCACCCAGACCTTTTCCACCTGGGGCCGCAGCAGGCCTTTGAGCAGTTGCGTGGAGCGCTGCTCGCTTTGGCCTTCCAAATACTGTCCCAGGGCCAGCAGCGTGGTAATGGAGCCGGCCGTGAAATACTTGCCCCGGGCCAGGGCCATGACAATGGCCGTGGCATCCAGGGTCTCCACTTTGAGGCCGCCGGAAAAAAGGGCTTCGATGCCCTTGACGATGACCCCCATGGACATGGTCCAGCCCAGAAAAGCCTTGGCCGGCCAGGGCAGGGCCTGGGCACACACGGTGATCAGAGCCTTGATGCCCACGTCGGAGCCGGTGACCGGGGCCTCGGATTCGGGGCTGTGCTGAAAAGCCTCGTTGGGAATCCCTTTAAGGCTTTGGAGAAGTTTCTCCCAGGTTTCCAAGCGTCCGTCATGGACCACGACCAGACAGCCGCCCCGGACGTTGATTCGGGCCTCTGAGACTCCCGGCAGGGCCTCCAGCAGGGCCTGGAAATAGACCCCATCAAACAGAGGGTCGCCAAAGATTGCGGATTTGAGCCGTACGCGGCGGGAAAGGGCGTGGGCCACCCGAAAGTGGCCCACGCGCGTCCCGGGCGTCGGCAACGCCTGGGTTTGCGTCATGCGGAGTGTCCTCTCATGCGCGCATTTTGTTGATACAGCGTCAGGTGCCAGTAAGAGAAACCCACCAGGGCCACGCCGGAACACAGGTGCAGCGTCCGCGCCCCCTGCGTCCAGGTGCCCTGCATGCGCGACAGCAGCCCCGTGGCCACGAGCGCCCCCAGAGCAACGGTCATGCCAAGCTTCGCTTGCTGGCGTTGCTGCGCGATATCGATGTTACTTTTTGTCTGCATCGGCTTTCATGCTCATCTCAGCCTTGATGTCGTTGATTTGCTCCTTGACTTCCTCCACGCCGCCCTGGACCGAGGTCCAAAGGGTGACCACGCCCTTGACCATGGCCCGCTGCACCTTGGGGTTGGTCAGGACGTAGGAAACGGCTGCGCCCAGGAGCAGGCCCTTGACATAGCCCGGGTCCGTAAACGCGAACCAACCCTGGGTCCACGAGGTCTGGGGCGGGGTGTAATAGCCATACTGGGAAGCGTAGGAGCCCGAAGGGTCGGTCTGGTACTGGCCGGTTCCGGGAGCATAGGGGTACTGGGGATAGTGCGGATATTGGGACATGCTATTTTCCCGGCTAGGCCTTTTTAGTGGTGACTTTGACCGGAGCCGTGTCCGCCGTCTTGGCGTCGCAGGCGGCGTTGACCAGTCCGTCGTAGAGGTACTTCGTGCCCACGCCGACCACGGCCATGGTGGCCAGGGCCAAGGGGCCATTGCGGAAAACCACCCCGCCGGCGGCCGTGCCCACGGCCGTAGCCAGACCCGTGCCCAGCGCTTCCTTGATCACGTCGCCAGCGACTTCACTGCGCGTCATGGCCCCGGAGTTTACTTTGCGCATGTCGCGGGCGGCGGTCACCACCCCGCCGAGCATGGCCCCGACAAGGCCCATGGTGGCGATAGCGCCCACCGGAAGGTTGGTCAGCCGCTGCTGGGTGGGGTACTGCTGCTTGTACTGGGAGAGGTACATAGGGATTCCTTCTGATTGGATTGGCGGTTAGGCGGTCGGCTCGGTCTTGCTGCCACCGAAAATGGCCGAGAAGCTGTCACCCAGCGCGGATTTGACGGAACTGTTCGTCAGGATGAAAGACGTAAACGCCCCGACGAGGGCACCTTTCCAAAAGTGGGTGCCGCTGGCCGTGAGAAACGAGGCGATTTTGACCGGATCGGCCTTGCCCTGCATGATCTCGCTGCACATATCGAGCATCTGGCCGTAGCGGTTATGCAGGAACTGGGGATCTTCGTTGGCCATGCCGGCCATACCGGCCATGGCCGCAAAAGCCGGCGCTCCGAAACCGGCCTGACCGGCGAAACCGGGGAAGCCCGCGAATCCGGCCGGGCCACCGGAAGCGCCGGACTTGCCGCCGCATCCGCCATGTTCGGACTGCGGCGCTTCGAAGGGACCGCCGGGCTGGGGGCCGTACTGCATGCCCGGCTGCGGACCTTGGGGCATCCCGGGCTGGGGAGCGCCAAAGGGCATGCCGGGCTGCGGACCGTAGGCCATGCCGGGCTGAGGACCGTACTGCATACCCGGCTGCGGACCCTGGGGCATCCCGGGCTGGGGAGCGCCAAAGGGCATTCCGGGCTGCGGGCCGTAGGCCATGCCGGGCTGGGGACCGAACAGCAAGCCCGGTTGGGGACCATACGGCATCCCGGCTTGGGGAGCGCCAAAGGGCATACCGGGCTGCGGGCCGTAGGCCATGCCGGGGTCGGCTTCGTGTTTGCCGCAACCACAAGCGTGGCCGGATTTTTCACTGGAGGATTCGCCTTCAGGCTTTGCCTTGGGGCCTCCCTTGGATTTGCCGTTGTCCTGGGAAGCCGCGTGCTCCTGAGAACCGGCCTGGGCCTGGGGTGCGCCATAGCCCTGCGGTCCGGCATAGCCCTGCGGTCCGGTATAGCCCTGCGGCCCGCCGTAACCTTGGGGAGCAGCATAGCCCTGCGGGCCGGCATAGCCTTGAGGCCCGACGTAACCCTGCGGTCCAACATAACCCTGCGGGCCAACGTAACCCTGTGGTGCGCCATAGCCCTTGGGTCCGGCAAAGCCTTGCGGTCCGACATAGCCCTGCGGTTCGCCGTAACCTTGGGGGGCCGCATAGCCCTGCGGGGCGGCCTGGGCTTGGCCTGCGACGGCGGCTTCTGCGCAACTGCCGGGAGCACTGCCAGCCTGGATGTATGCTTGACGCTGGAGGTCGCCCTGTGCGGCGGCTCCAGACTCTGCGGGCGCGTAACCGGATGGCCCGGCCGCAGGCATCCCCGCGAAGCCCGTTTGCGGGCCTGCCGCTGACGAACCCATGGCGTTTCCTTCCTGTTTCGTCGCGTTTTCCATTCCGTGTTCTCCTCTAGACTTACGGTGTCACGCCAAAAACTTTGGCGAGGGTTTCGGCCAGAGCCATGGCGTGTTCGTCATCGGCGCCGACCAAAAATTTTTCCAGGTTGTCCGGGTCAATGCGTTTGGGATCGTATTCGACCACGAGGGAGCGGGCCATCGGGTTGAGCCGCGTGGCCAGGATGCCGGAACCGTTGGCGCTCCATTGGCCAAATTCCCTGGCCGCCGGGTGCTCGCGCAGCTGCGGGTCCAGTCGCAACCGCAATCGTCCCGGCACATGGTGGGCCACAGCAACCAGGTTTCGCATCTCCAAAAGTTCCCGCATGTTCATGCTGTCATGCCTTTTCCTGTTCAGGTTGCGGGCAGACCGGCAACGCTTGCGCGCAGTCGTCGGACACTGCCGGCCCGGCCAAGGGCAGCAGCAGGCGCGAGGAGTTGGCCAGTACGCCCAAGGTGTGGACGATATGCAGCAACCCGGAGGCAACCGGTGACAAAAGGCCCAGGGCTCCGACCAAGGCACCGCCGAGATTCGTTGACGTCGCAATCCAGAAATTCTGGCGGGCCACCAGGAGCGTGCGGCGGCTGAGCTCGCGGACATAGAGGATGTCGGCCAAATCGTCCCGCACCAGGGCGATGTCTGCCGCTTCAATGGCCACATCGGCTCCGGCGGCGCTCATGGCGATGCCGATGTCTGCCTCGGCCAGGGCCAACGCATCATTGATGCCGTCGCCAACCATGATCACCTTGTGCCCGCCTTGCCGTAGCTGCGCGACAATTTCACCCTTCTGGGCAGGCAGTATCGAGTGGTGGCAGGATGTTATGCCCAACTGCCGGCAGAGATCGACTGCCGTTTGCTCGGCATCACCGGTTATAAGTGTTATATTTGATACGCCTGATTGTTTGAGCGTGCGTACCGTATCTCCAGCGTCGGGCCGTGCTTCATTGGCAAAGGCGAATGCCGCCAATATGTCCGTGTTTTTTGCGAGGAAAATAACCGTCAGCCCGCGCTCTCTAAGAGAAGAGACTTCTTTATCTCTGGCCGATGATTCGATGCCTGATTCGGCAAGATATCTCCTGTTCCCCAAACGGATAACATCGTCCCCGATAACGGCGCGCACGCCCTTGCCCAGCGTGAAGTCACAGACAACGTGGGATATGGGGTCAATGTCGCGGGCCAACGCTTCGTTGCGAATGGCCATGGCCAACGGATGATGGTTATGCACTTCAGCGGAATAGGCCCACTTGAGCAGCTCTTCCTCACTGCACGCGGAAAAATTATGGATACAGGCAATGCGCGGTTGGTTGCTCGTCAGTGTGCCCGTTTTGTCAAAGCAGACGGTATCGGCCTGGCCCACCTCTTCGAGATAGCGGCCTCCCTTGATAAGGATGCCGCGCTTGGCGGCTGCGGCAATGGCGGCGGAAATGGCGGTCTGGGCGGAAAGCACCGTGGCGCAGGGGCAGGCCATGACCATCATGACCGTAAACGCCCGCCACAGGCTGGCAGTGGTCAACAGGGTGAGCCCCGTGGCCACGATCCCCAGCCGCACCATGGAACGGGCCAGATTATCGGCCACAGACTCGATGGGGGCCTTGTTTTCCAGAGAGTCTTCGACCTGCCGCATGATGCGGGCCAGATAGGTCCGGTCGCCCACGCATTCGACCCGGACGTGGATGATGCCCTGGCGGACATACGCCCCGGCAAAGACCGTATCGCCCGAGGTCAGATGGGCTGGTTCGGCCCGTCCGGTGATGGGGGAATCGTCCACAAGGGCCTCGCCCGAGACGATGCGGCCATCCACGGAGATTTTTTCGCCGGTGTGCAGCACCACGATGTCGCGCGGCTTGACCGCCGACACCGGAACCTCCACCTCCACGTCGCCGGCCAGGATGAACGTGTTTTTGGCCGTCAGATCCAGGATCGCCGAAATGGACTGGCGCGAGCGCTCCGATACCCAGGCCTTGAGGGTTTCGGCACCGCTTTGGATCCACAGGATTTCCAGAGCGGTCAAAGCCTGGCCCGAGAGCGTGGCCACAGCGCAGCCGGCGGCCAGGAATCCTTCAAGGGTAAAGCGTTTTTCCCGGGCGTGGCGCAGGGACTCCCGGGCCACGGGAAACGCGGCGACGAGGGCAATAAGCCCCAGGGGGGAAAACGCCGCCTCGGAGAGCGCCGCCTTGAAAACCACCTTGCGCACAAACACAAAGGCCATGACCCCGGACAGGGCGAGAAACCGGGCCAGATTGCTGCCGACGCCGGACTTGCCCGGCGACGCGGGACGGCAGGTGCAGCCGCCTGTTTCCTTGGCCGGCGCGGGCAACGGCTGGGCGGAGTCGAGGGCTTCCCGAACGGCCTGGAACAAGCGCCCCGCGTCCGTCATTTCTGCCTGGTAGGCAATGATGACGGCGGCACAGGCCGCGTTTATCCGAACCCTGGTTACGCCGGGCATGGACTGGCAGAGAACTCCCAAACGAGGGGCCAGTGGCGCAGGGCTGAGGTGCAAACGAAGGCGGCCGGGGATGCTGTGCCGCACAGACACGGACTGACGGGAAGACTTTGCAGTGAGCATGTGGTGTTCCGTAGGAAACTATTTCCGACAAAAAGCATCCTGTTTTGAGATAACCCATTGATTGGGTAGGAGATGCCGTTCGTTTCGCAGCACGGGCAACGGCCTTCTACTGGAATTGATTTTAATAATCAATATCTAATTTTGGCAATTGGGCTGGCCCTCGGTGTCGCCGGGTCGCCGTCGCTGCAAAGGAGGGCGGCCCACACTCCAGGTGATGCTGGTGCGTAGGAAAAGGAGCGCGAGGGGGGACTGTCTGGCGTAGGACTCTACAAAGGGGGTGACGGAAGCGGGTGATGGCTCATTTGCCCGGTTGGGCACACGGTCCACCTGGGCCGAAGCGTCCAACGCCAGCCGGCCGTCAAGCAACAGGCCGTCCCTGGCCGCTGCAGGAAGGCTGTTTTAGGCAGGCCTCTGGCCGCATTGCTCCACCTTGCCTGGAGCAATGCGGCCAGAGGCCATGGGGCCGGTGGAAGGGTCGGGATCAGCGCTTGTGCATTGCCTGGGGGGCGTTGTCCGCGGCCTCTTCCCCGGTTCCGCCGCCCTGGCTGACATAAAAGACAAAATCTTCTTTGAGCTGCCGGACGAGCACCTCCCGTCGCTTGCCCACGACGTCCGCAGGCAGCCCTTCAAGCATGGCCCGATGGTAGTCCACCAGGGCCTGATACGTGTCGAGCAGTTCTTCGTGAAAGGTCGGCTTGTCGGGTGTGATCTCCCGGTTGGACACCAGCCGGTAGCCCATGGCTTCGGCCAAGTGTCGCAACGGCGCTGCGCCATTGCAGGCCTGCATGAGCGGCAGCAGCATCTCCACCCCGAGCTTGGCCCGTCTGTCTTCAGGATCGAGCTCCCGCATCAGCGTTGAATAGGGCTTGCCGATCTCAGCGGCAACAACCTTGATCGGTTTGGGACAGTTCTGGATCATTTCCAAAATCACGTTTCTGATGTCTGCCGACATTATAAAAGGCCTCTTAGATTATAACTGGGTTGCATCTAACTTGGTGTTGTCTGATAGCATGCACAAGCGGTGAATTGTCAAGGATGCCATGCGGATTGCCCGCCCCTTCGGGCGGCGGACCTGTGCTGGTCTGCCGGTCGCAACGCATGAAAGAATAGGAGGTCTCCCACAGCAGTACGTTTTACCACCACGCCGGGCACACCCTTGCAAGCATTTTCATGTCCCCTACGCACAAGGAGAATGTTGAGGATGGATACCATCAAAAAGGTCGGCTTGTTTCTGGGACCTGCCTTGTTCCTGCTCATCTGCCTGTTGCCCTTGCCTACGGGCATGTCACAGCCGGCCATGTACTGTGCGGCAGTGACAGCGCTTATGGCCACATGGTGGATAACAGAAGCCATTCCAATTCCTGCAACTTCGATGCTTCCTATCGTACTGTTTCCATTTTTGCAGATCATGACCAGCGCCAAAGCGACGCTGCCATACGCGAATCACATCATCTATTTGTTTATGGGGGGCTTTTTTATCGCGGTGTGCATGGAGCGCTGGAATCTGCACTACCGCATCGCCATGCAAACGATCAAGCTCGTGGGAACAAGTCCTTCGCGCATCGTGCTTGGCTTCATGGTGGCGGCGGCCTTTTTGTCCATGTGGGTATCCAATACAGCCACAACGGTCATGATGATGCCGATTGGTATGGCCATCATCAAGGCTTGCGCCGAGATTACCGGCGATAAGGATCTGCACAAAAACCCCTTCGCCATAAGCCTCATGCTGGGTCTCGCCTACGCCGCCTCCATCGGCGGCCTGGGTACCATCATCGGCACCCCGCCCAACACCATCATGGTGGCCCAGATCGACAAACTCTACGGCCAGAGCATCGGCTTTCTCGACTGGATGAAGGTGGGCGTCCCCCTGGCCGCCACCTTCCTCATCATCACCTGGCTGCTGCTGACCAAAGTGCTGTTCCGGGTTAAGGGCGACATCCTGCAGGGCCGGGGCGACTCACTCATTAAGACCGAACTGGCCAAGCTGGGCCTTATGAAGAAAGAGGAAAAGCTCATCGTGGCCGTGTTCGCGGTGGTGGCTTCCTTGTGGATTCTCATGGGTCTGGTCAAGTGGCCGATATTCAAGGGCGTTTCCGACGCCTCCGTGGCCATTGCCGGAGCGTTGCTGCTGTTTGTTATCCCCTCCGATCTCAAGAAGGGTGTTTTTCTGCTCGACTGGAAGACGGCGGTTAAGATTCCCTGGGATGTCATCCTGCTTTTCGGAGGCGGCCTGTGCCTGGCCGACGGCTTTCAGGAGACGGGGCTGACCAAGTACATTGGGTTCTTCGACGTTTCAAATGGAATTCATTGAGCAAGGAAGTCGGCGATTGGGGCTGCGATTAGGTAGATCATGGTGATGAAGTTCGTGACGTTTCGGTAGCCTCTGGCCCTGGCGCGAGCGGCCTG
>NZ_WVUD01000063.1 GCF_009856865.1 Solidesulfovibrio aerotolerans
AAAAAGACCCCAGCCGTGTTTTTGGCCGACTTTTCGGGGGACTACTTGTGAGGTTTCAGCGACTGGTGCAGATAGGAGGGGTAGGTAAATACAGTTTTTCAGCTAGATGTGCAGTCTTCGTCCGGTTTCTTTGCGGCCCACCTCCTTGAGAATATTATTTCTTTTAAAATTATTGCCATCATAAACAGAAGTCAAGCCCCTTAGGGTCAAGTGCTCTTTTTTTGCTTGCCAGGCTTGCGGGGCGTCTCCTGCCTGTGGCTGTGAGCATCCACTATAAGCGCCTGGATTCTGGGCGAAGCCGGCGTCGTCGAAGTCCCCTTGTCGCGCAAGATCAGGTGGAACGGCGTGTTCGCTGGTCGTTGGGCTTGCCCCTTCTCAAGGATGGGGCCTCGGCTCGCATGTTTACCTGGTCAATGGCCTTGCAGCCGTGCCCAGTTGTGCAATCGTAAAAGGGGCACCCCCGGCGAAGAAGGTGCCCCTTGCTCAAGTTAACGCCCAGTTGCGTTCTTAACCTCGTTATAGAGGCGCATAAGACCCTCCATTTTAGTCTCCATATCCCAACACTGGTGACAGGTTTCGTAGTCATGCGGGGTGCAGTTAGGTTCACAGTTCGCTTTCATCGCATCCATGGCCGCCTGAGTTGTGGCCACTACTTCCAAGATATTATTCATAATCTCTCCGTAAAGTCTTATTTTCCAATTATTGTCGTCTCGTTGCATGTTACTGTAGTGAAAAGTAGCGTAAAAACACTCCATGTGCCATCCGTTCCAGTTTTAGATAGAAATGCTGACGTTGAGTGCCGCGAAATAGTCACAGAACGCGTCAAAACTGTCCGCATCGTAATGGTCAGCTTCCACTTTTGCGGTCATACTGAGGCTCACTACCGAATCCAACGGAAGCTTGCTCTTCGCGACAAAATCGTGGAAAGCCTTGGCTAAATCCATCTTCAGCTCAAAACTTAAATTGAAAAATTCTTCTGGTGTCGTAGACATGATAAATCCTTATTGTCGAGGTTTGAGTTCGTTTCCCTTGCCACTGTCGGTCAGATTCAGCATTTGCCTCCTTGCCTACGGAACAGATACGACAGCAACCGTATAAGTCAACTGCTGCGCAAGTTAAAAAATCGTTTCCTCTGTCGCACTCAGCCAGTTTCAGCGTTTGTCTCCTTTCATGCGGAAGATATATCTACGCAAGCGCACCAGTCAACCGCCAATTTCAAGTTTTTGCAGTAAATTTTTAAGTGTTGTGCGGTTAATTTGTTTCATTCCATTATTACTAGATTGGTAAATTCGCTTAGTATATCTCTCAGTTTTCGTAGTGCATCCTCATGCTTCTATGGCCTGGAGATGTGCAAAGACTTTGGCATGATTTTTGAAAAAGGGCTGGAGATAAGCGGGACGGAGAGGGTTGTAAAGAATCATAAAAAAACAGGGAGTTGAACAGGCCACTGCCGGCCTGCCCGGTTCGGGGAGGGCACCAAATAAGCACGTGCTGGGAGTGGTGGAGGCAAGAATCAGGAGTAGGCGATGCTCGGGCAGGGTGGTTCAAATTGCCACGCACGTATTTCAGCGTTATTTCGTATGAAATCGCTGCGTTACAGTCTAAACCAGTGGTCGGCGAAGGTGGCAAATAAGTACGCCGGGCTGGTCTCGAGCAACGTCAGGGACGGCGTGTCTCGGCTGTCAAGATGTCCAGGGCGGCATCAAGCTTGCCTCGAAAGATCCGGGCCAGTTCCAATCCGATTTCCGAGCAAAGCCGAGTCGTCTCACCGCCTTCGTCCACGGACGCGCTGCCCATGACCTTGAACAAGCTCTCTATGGGGCGGAATGCGGCAAAAATCGAGTCCTTCAGGTCAAGTAACTGGTCATCTCCAAGGCTCATTTGATGGCCCTCCTGGTGGCATTGAGGAATTTGCCAGAAGGATATCCTGGGCCAGGGGGCTGGTCACGGGTAAAGCAGAAAAAGCAAGCGCTCGAGTATGTGAGTTGCTAGCCGCGGAGAAAGTACAAAGAGAGCTTGCGTGCAAAAAAGCGTATTCTTAGCCATACTTTTTGCACTGTTATTTTCTACTAGGACGGTTCAGGGCTTCCAATACAGATGACTATTTCCTCGCCGACAGTAAAAACTTGTTCGTCTGGTTCCATAGGAAATCTGAGTATGAGCCTTTGAAGCAGTCTGTCGTCTTCGGTGTATTCTTCAAGAAAGAGTTCAGCATGTCTTTCTGTGACTTCTTTGAGCAATTTTCCAGGTATAAATTCTTCGTATCTAGGACTCCAAATAAAAGCCTCGTACACTCCGTCTATATTTTGCCTACAGCCATACATTCTTCTCTTGTTTTCTAAAGTTACTATGATTCCAGCTTTGTCACATGGAAGATATGACGTCCCAAGGGTGTCATAGAACTCAATATTGAACTGGTCGATCTTCTTGAGCATTGTCAATTGCCTCCTTCTCTGATGATCTATATTCTGAAGCTCCACAAACTTTCAATAAGTGCTTTGATGGTGATGGCTTATTACACACTTTTCAAATTCAGGCTACCCACTGCGCCGACAACGCCTCCTCCTGCCGAAGTACCACCTGATGGCTGCGTCCTGGAGGTCGGGCGGGTAGCCATGTATGGTCATCCCGACCAAGAAATGTGCCCGGTCCGCGTTCCAGTTGTCATGTTTCCTTGCTTGTGACCTTACTTGGGCGTAAAGAATTCCAAACCTTATGTCCAGCCTTTTGCCCGGGGCGAGACAGTTTTCAGGCCATTCGGTGGCATCGTACAGGAACCTTTTTAGAACCGTCTTGGGAAGGTATCGCCACCAAGCCTATGCTAAAACTCGAAGCTATCAAGAAGAATGCCGCCATCTCCGGGATAGAACCCGGCCAAGTCGTCCGGATCGTCACTACGGAGCCGGTCGGCGACAGCGCCCTTACCGTCTACTATAAGACGTCCGATGGCAGGCTCCTGGAGCGCATGCTTTTCCGCACCGACGAGGCTAATCTGTCTTTGGCCGAGGCTGGACGACCGTGGGCCTTCGATGCTCCGGGCGAAGATTTCAAGCTCGCGGTTGAGGCCTACCGGATCAATCTGGCACATCTGTTTGACCCCATGATGGCCGTCCACACATCCAATCTGGAGCCCCTTCCTCACCAGATCACAGCAGTTTACGAGTCGATGCTACCGCGCCAGCCCTTGCGCTACGTGCTGGCCGACGATCCAGGGGCAGGCAAAACCATCATGGCCGGGCTGTTCATCCGGGAACTGCTGATGCGGGCCGATGCCAAGCGTATCCTCATCGTGGCCCCGGGCAGCCTCGTCGAGCAGTGGCAGGATGAAATGTTCGAGAAGTTCGGCCTGTCCTTCTCGCTGTTTTCCAGGGAGCAGGTTGAACAGTCCCGCAGCGGCAATCCCTTCGATGATTTCGATTTATTGGTTGCCCGGGTGGACCAACTCTCCCGTAATGAAGACCTGTTGGACAAGTTGCGCCTCTCGCAATGGGATTTGGTAGTCGTCGACGAAGCGCACAAGCTTTCGGCCAGCTACTTCGGCAACAAGGTCAACAAGACAAAACGTTTTCAGCTTGGTGAACTGCTCGGGTCCATCACCAGACATTTTCTGCTCATGACGGCGACTCCGCACAATGGCAAGGAAGAGGACTTCCAACTTTTCATGTCACTGCTGGATTCTGACCGGTTCTATGGCAAATTCCGTGACGGGGCGCACAAGGTGGACGTTTCTGATCTCATGCGCCGCATGGTGAAGGAGGAGATGTTCCGCTTCGACGGCACTCGACTATTCCCGGAGCGACTGGCTTATACCGCCAATTACAAGCTTTCCGACCTCGAAGCCGCTCTCTACGGCTCTGTCACCGAATACGTAAAGCAGGAGATGAACCGGGCCGACAACCTCGATGGTCAGCGCAAGGGTAACGTGGGATTTGCCCTCACCTCTTTGCAACGGCGGCTCGCCTCCAGCCCTGAAGCCATTTATCAGTCCCTCAAGCGCCGCAGGAATAAGCTCGCCCGTCGTGTGGAAGAGGAGAAGTTGCGCCAACGAGGTGAAGCCCTGGCCGAGACCCTGATCCCTTATGGGCCAGACAATGGGCACAATGGAGCCCCCGAGGACGTCTGGGACTCTGGGGAGTCCATGTCAGCCGATGACTACGAGAAATTCGAGGAAGCCGTAGTTGATCAGGCCACCGCCGCCCAGACCATCCAGGAATTAGAAGCCGAAATTCTTATCCTGGAAAAGCTTGAAGAGCAGGCGCGGCAAGTGGTGCACTCCGGCCAGGATCGCAAGTGGGATGAGTTGTCTAGCTTGCTTCAAAATACCCCGGAGATGCACGACGTCAATGGCCGCCAGCGAAAGTTGATCATCTTCACCGAGCACCGGGACACGCTCAACTACCTTGCCGTGAGGATTCGTGGTCTCCTCGGGGATGTGGGCAGAGAAGATTCAGTGGTTCTGATCCATGGCGGGGTCAAAAGGGAAGAGCGCCGCAAGGTGCAGGAGATGTTCCGTAATGATCCCGAGGTGCGTGTCCTCATCGCCACGGACGCGGCTGGCGAAGGTGTGAACCTGCAAAATGCCAACCTCATGGTCAACTACGACCTGCCTTGGAACCCAAACCGTTTGGAACAGAGGTTCGGCCGCATCCACCGTATCGGCCAAACTGAGGTTTGCCACCTCTGGAATATGGTCGCCAATGAGACCCGAGAAGGTGACGTCTTTCAGCGTCTGTTCGAAAAGCTGGAGGTCGAGCGGGCTGCTTTGGGCGGTCGGGTGTTCGATATCCTGGGTGAGGTTTTTGAGGAGATGAGCCTCAAGGACCTGCTGATAAGAGCCATCCGCTATGGCGCTGACCCGGAAGTTCAGGCCCGGGTGCTTCAAGTCGTGGAAGGTGCCCTCGACTCCCAACGCCTTGAATCCATCATCAAGCGTAACGCCCTCTGCGAAGAGGTGATGGACGAACGCCGTCTTTTTGCCGTCAAGGAAGAGATGGAAAAGGCCGAGGCACGGAAGCTCCAGCCCTATTTTATTCGTTCCTTTTTCAGTCAGGCCTTCCAGCAGCTTGGTGGTGCTCTTCGTCCCCGAGAAACTGGCCGCTACGAGATCACTCATGTCCCTGCCGCGATCCGGGAGCGTGATCGTCGCATTACTGGCCGTGACCGCCGGAACCTGGATCCTGTGCTGCGCAAATATGAACGTGTTTGTTTCGAGAAGCAGTATGTTCGGCTCCTCGACCGCATTGGCACGCCAATGGCCAGCCTGCTCCACCCAGGGCATCCTCTCATGCAGTCCGTCACCGACATCGTGCTGGAGCAACACCGAAACAAACTTAAGCAGGGTGCGGTGCTGGTCGACCCCAGCGATATGGGCACCACGCCAAAAGTGATCTTTATTATCGACCACAGCGTCAAAGAAGGAGCCGACCCATCTCAGGTGGTCTCACGCAGGATGCAGTTCGTCGGCATAGACCCTCAGGGCGAGGCAACCAATGCAGGATGGGCTCCCCACCTCGACCTGGAACCCATTGCCAGCGCCGACATTCCCCTGATCGAAGATGTGCTCGGTGCTTCCTGGATCACGCAGAACCTGGAGCAACTCGCGTTGGCCCAGGCCTCGACCCACCTTGTGCCGGAGCACTTCGATGAGGTGCGGTCCCGGCGGGAGCGTGATGTGGACAAGACGCTTAACGCCGTCCACGAACGTCTCGTCAAAGAAATCAATTTTTGGTCTGACCGGTACATCAAGTTGCAAGATGACATGGCGGCAGGCAAGGACGTCCGGCTTCCCTTGGAAAACGTCCGTCGAACCATTGACGACTTAACGGCCCGTCGCCAGTCTCGGGAGAAGGAGCTTATGGCGAGGCGTCATGTCGTTTCGGCCACGCCAGTTATCGCGGGCGGAGCATTGGTTATCCCGGCCGGGCTTCTGGCCCAGCGCAAAGGAGAGCCGGAATCCGTGGATGTTTGGTCCGCAGATGCGGCTGCCCGGGCACAGGTGGAGCGGATTGCCATGCAGGCGGTCATGGAGGCTGAACGCGGTCTCGGCCATCAGGTCTTCGACGTCTCTGCGGAGAAGTGCGGCTGGGATGTGACCAGCCTGCCCAGGCCGGTGGACGGCAAACTTCCATCCTCCCGCCATATCGAGGTCAAAGGGCGAGCTAAAGGGAGCGGTACGGTGACCGTTACCCGAAACGAAATCCTCTACAGCCTGAACCAGCAGGACAAATTCATTCTCGCCATTGTTTTGGTTGACGGCGACCAGCATGAGGGGCCGTTTTACGTGCGTGAGCCGTTCACCCAGGAACCCGACTGGGCGGTGACCAGCATCAACCTTGACCTTGGAGAACTTCTGTCGCGGGCGGAGTCGGTCTGATGAATCAGAAAGAAATCTTTGATTCGTTAGTGCGGAATGCTTTTGATTTTTTGGAAAGAGCAGTCACTGAATTTGAATCCTTTCCAAAATATTCAGTCATACATTTTTGTGCCGCCGTTGAAATGATTTTGAAGGCACGTCTAATGAGGGAACATTGGTCGTTGATTGTCTCAAAACCAGAGCAAGCTAATTATGCAAGATTTGTGTCTGGAGATTTTATTTCAGTTACGATGGATGAGGCAAGGGCGCGTTTGCGAGACATAGCAAGGGTAGAGATACCGAACGAAGCATTTGATAGCTTTCGCACGATAGCAAAACACAGAAATAAAATGGTTCACTTCTTCCATTGCGACGTGGACAGTGAGGGGAAAGCGAAACAGCAAATCGTGTCCGAGCAATGCCGTTCCTGGTTCTATCTTTACCGCCAGCTTGATCGCTGGGGTGCCCACTTTTCAGACTTCAACAGTGATATTGCGCGCGCTGAAATCTTAATGAAAAGCCATAGGAAGTATCTTAGCGCAAAATACAAAGCACTTAAGCCAGAACTAGAAAAGGTGAAAAAAGGAGGCAATACTCCAAAAAAATGCAGCGTCTGCTCTTATAAGTCAGCTGTTCCAGAAGCTATCGATGAAGTTATCTCGCCTGTTGCGTGTCTTGTTTGCGACCACTCTGAAATACAAGTGGAAATAGATTGCCCGCATTGTTTACGGAGCATCTCTATTGCAGGGGAAGGGCATAGCCGCTGTCGTCACTGTGGAAAAAAAATTAACCCTGAACATTTAGTAGCTGCTCTGTCCGACCCGTCTGCAATGTATCGATCATATAAGGATGGAGGAGAAGATTGCGATCCTGCTAATTGTGGGGAGTGTTGTGGGTATCACACCGTTGTGATGAGGAAGGGCATGTATTTTTGTACAAATTGCTTTTCCACTAGTGATAATGTTGAGCAATGCCAGTGGTGCAACGAGTCAAGTACTGGAAGCATGAATGATACATATCTTTCAGGTTGTGAACATTGCGAAGGAAAAGCTGGCTGGGAGGCCGACGATTAAATGAATATCAAGTCCCCGAAAAAGCTCATCGAAGTCGCCCTTCCCCTGGACAAGATCAATGTGGCGGCAGCCCGTGAGAAATCCATTCGCCATGGTCACCCCAGCACCCTGCACCTCTGGTGGGCACGTCGTCCTCTGGCGGCGGCTCGGGCGGTGATCTTCGCCCAAATGGTCAATGACCCCGGCTATCAGGCAGGTGATGGCTTCAAATATGGGATGAACAAAGAGAAGGCCGCCATCGAGCGGGAACGCTTGTTCAAGATTATCGAAGACCTCGTGCTCTGGGAGAACACTACCAACGAAGAGGTTCTTGATCGGGCGAGGGCTGAGATATGGCGATCCTGGCGTGAAACCTGCGAGTTGAACAAGAATCATCCAGAAGCGGCCGAGCTATTCAACCCGGAAAAGTTGCCTGCCTTTCATGACCCTTTCGCTGGTGGCGGTGCGCTGCCTTTGGAGGCCCAGCGGCTCGGACTGGAGGCCTATGCCTCGGACCTGAACCCCGTGGCCGTGACCATCAACAAGGCCATGATCGAGATTCCCCCCAAGTTCTCCGGTAGGGCTCCTGTGGGGCCTCGGCTGAAGGATGATAATCAAGGGGCACTGCACGAGGGTTGGAAGGGAGCCATGGGGCTTGCCGAGGACGTGCGGCGCTATGGGGCTTGGATGCGTGATGAGGCGTTCAAGCGCATCGGCCACCTTTATCCGAAGATAGAAGTTACCGAGGCTATGGCGGCTGAACGCCCGGATTTGAAGCCTTTGGTCGGGCAGAAACTCACGGTGATCGCCTGGCTTTGGGCTCGTACAGTGAAAAGCCCCAACCCGGCCTTCAGCCATGTCGACGTGCCAATAGCGTCGACGTTCGTGCTCTCTAGCAAGACGGGCAAGGAGGCCTATGTGGAACCAGTGGTGGAGGGCGATAGCTACCGGTTCACGGTCAAGGTGGGGACGCCGCCGGAAGGGGCGAATAATGGTACAAAAGTATCGCGTGGTGCCTTTCGTTGCATATTTTCTGAGGCTCCCATCAAGTATGAATATGTCGATGATGAAGCCAATATTGGCCGTATGGGGGCCAGGTTGATGGCGATCGTTGCCGAGGGAATACGTGGTCGTGTCTATTTGCCCCCTACTAGTGATCATGAAAACATTGCCCGCAAAGCTACTCCCGAATGGCGACCTGAAACGCCTTGCCGTGGCACCTTTGCGAGCAATGCCCAAGGACGGATTTATGGCTTCAAGGTATTCGGCGATTACTTCACCCTCCGCCAGCTTGTGGCCCTGACGACGTTCTCCTCCTTGGTGATCGAGGCCATCACCAAGGCGCACGATGACGCTCTCGCCGCTGGTGTGCCAGATGATGGGAAAGGAATTGACGAAGGTGGAACTGGGGCTACCGCTTATGCACAGGCCGTTGGGGTATATTTGGCTTTTTTAATAGATCAGCAATCCAACCAATCCAGTATGATTTGTGGTTGGAATAACATCAATCAACAAATGATTGTCACATTTTCACGTCAAGCGATTTCAATGGTATGGGATTTTTCAGAATGTAATGTTTTTTCTACTTCAACTGGAAGTATATCAAATCTTTTAGAAAGACAGGTTAAAGGCATTTCGTCATTAAGCCATGGCAGTGTTGTGGGATTTTCTGCTCAACATGACGCAACAGAACAACATGAAACTTCTGGGAAAGTTGTCTCCACCGACCCGCCTTACTATAACAACATAGCTTATGCAGACCTGTCCGACTTCTTCTATGTGTGGATGCGTCGTTCGCTGCGATCAATATTTCCTGATCTTTTTGCCACACTTTCAGTACCGAAAGCTGAAGAACTGGTAGCTACACCCTACCGCCACGGCGGCAAGGAGCAGGCCGAAGCGTTCTTTCTTGACGGCATGACCCGCGCTATGCATAACTTGGCCGAGCAGGCTCATCCGGCTTTTCCGGTCACCATATACTATGCTTTCAAGCAAGCAGAAACCAAGGGCGAGGCAGGCACCTCCAGCACCGGCTGGGAAACATTCCTTGAGGCGGTATTGAAAGCTGGGTTCGCCATCACAGGGACATGGCCGATCCAGACTGAGTCAGCAAACAAACTAAAAGCAAAAACAAATGCCCTCGCCTCCAGCATCGTGTTGGTCTGCCGCAAACGTTCGCCGGATGCCCTTTCGGTAAGCCGCCGCGAATTTCTGCGCGAACTCAACGCTTCATTGCCCATAGCCCTGGACGAGATGACCCGGGGCGGCGTCAACTCTCCCGTCGCGCCGGTGGACCTTTCCCAGGCCATCATCGGACCGGGCATGGCGATATTCAGCCAATATTCCGCCGTGCTTGAAGCCGATGGCACGCCAATGCGTGTGAAAACCGCCCTCCAGCTGATCAACCGTTTCTTTGCCGAGGACGACTTTGACCACGACACCCAGTTCTGCCTGCACTGGTTCGAGCAGCAAGGTTGGGCCACCGGCATGTATGGTGAGGCCGATGTGCTGGCCCGTGCCAAAGGGACCAGCGTCGGCGGACTCATTGAGGCAGGCGTCGTGGAAAGCGGGGGAGGCAACCTACGATTGCTCAAGTGGGGTGAACTGCCGCAGCAGTGGTCGCCGGAGACTGACACCCGGACCCCGATCTGGGAAGCTCTGCACCACTTGATACGTGCCCTGAACCAGGATGGGGAATCGGCAGCTGGACATCTCCTGACCCGTATGCCGGAAAAGGCGGAACCGATCCGCGCCCTGGCCTATCGCCTGTACACCCTGTGCGAGCGCAAGGGCTGGTCTGAAGAGGCCCGGGCTTATAATGAACTGGTCACCGCCTGGACAGGCATCGAAAAGGCTGCGACGGAAACCGGACACGGCACGCAAATGAGCTTGCTCTCATAAGGAAGTCACTATGAGCCTCAAACCTTGGCGTGAAATCGCGGTTCCCCACGAGGACGTTCTCAAGGGCACCTTCAAGCAGGCTGAGTTCGCGGCCGACCTGTCCCGTGTTCATGCAGGCACGGCAACTGCTGAGTACCAGGACCCGGCGCTATTTTTCCAGCGCACCTTCATCACAGAAGGGATGCGGCTTTTGCTGGACTCCGTGGTCAAGCGTCTTTCCGGCCGGGGTGGGGACCCGGTCATCCAGCTCCAGACCGCCTTTGGTGGCGGCAAGACCCATACCATGCTGGCGGTCTACCACCTTGTGAGCCGAGATGGCGGCAAGACCATGGTCAGCGACCTGCAAGGCGTCCCGGCCATCCTTGACGCCGCCGGGATCACCGAATTGCCGCATGCGAAAGTCGTCGTGCTCGATGGCATCACGTCATCTCCAAACCAGCCTGTGGTGCGGGAAGGGCAGACCATTCGGACTCTATGGGGCGACTTGGCATGGCAATTAGGCAAAGCCGACGGTTATGCCCTGGTGGCTGACGCCGACTCCTCGGGAACTTCTCCTGGGAAAGCTGTCCTGGAAACGCTGATCGGCCGATATTCACCCTGCGTGATCCTGGTCGACGAGTTGGTGGGCTATGTGCGCCAGTTTGCGGAAGGGGTCACCCTGACCGGCGGAACTCTCGACTCTAATTTAAGCTTCGTGCAGGCCCTTACCGAGGCCCTCAAAGCGGTGCCGACGGCGGTGCTGCTTGCTTCTCTTCCCGAATCGGACAGGGAGGCTGGCAGCCAGCGCGGAGTGCAGGCCCTTTCGGCCCTGTCCCACTACTTCGGGCGCATCCAGGCCCTGTGGAAGCCTGTTGCCACGGAAGAAGCCTTTGAAATAGTCCGCCGCCGTCTTTTCACCGATATCAATGACAAGGCCGCTGCGGAATCCGTATGCCGGGCCTTTGCGGATTATTATACCGCCAACGGCGACTCCTTCCCGCGCGATACTCAGGAGAGCCACTATTTCGACCGGTTGATGCAGGCCTACCCGATTCATCCGGAGGTCTTTGACCGCCTCTACGAGGACTGGTCATCCCTGGCTAACTTCCAGCGCACCCGTGGCGTGTTGAAACTCATGGCCAAGGTGATCCACCGCTTGTGGAAGGACAACGACAAAGACCCGCTGATCATGCCCGGGAGCTTTCCCTTGGCCGACGCCGACACCCGCAATGAGGTGATCTACTATCTGCCGCAGGGATGGGACCCGGTGGTGGAAAAAGACATCGACGGAGAGCGGGCTGAGACCACGGAGATTGAGAGCTTTGATACCCGTCTGGGAAGTGTGCAAGCATGCCGCCGTACAGCCCGGACGATCTTCCTGGGCAGCGCCCCAAGTACACCAAATCAAATGGTACGAGGCATTGGGGTTGAGAGGATCACACTTGGGGCCGCACATCCTGGGCAACAAGTCGGTCTCTACAAGGACGCGTTGCGTCGTCTGGTTGACCGGCTCCATTACCTGAACAGCGGTAATGACCGCTTTTGGTTTGACACCCGTCCCAACCTGCGCCGGGAGATGGAGGACCGCAAGCGCCGCTTCCAGGACAAGGAAGACATTTTCCCGTTCATCCGAGAGCACGTCAAAAAAGCCTTTCAGGGAAACGGAGTCTTTAACGCCACCCATGTCTTCACGGGCAGCAGCGACGTCCCCGATGACTGGCAACTGCGCCTTGTGGTGCTCCCTCCCGACGCCGCATTAAGTAAGTCTGGGCCAAGCTTTGCCCTTGAACAAGCGGGGAAGATTCTCAAAAATCGTGGTGACCAGCCGCGTTTCAAGCAAAACCGCCTGATTTTTCTGGTTGCCGACGGCGACACTGTCAATCGACTCAAGGATCAGGTCCGTTCGACACTGGCCTGGCAGTCCATTGTCAGCGACATCAAGGAGATGAAGCTCAACCTGGATCAATTCCAGGCCCGGCAAGCAGGTAAAAGCCTTACCGATGCCGAAGATGCCCTGCGCCGGATGATCCGCGAGACCTACAAATGGTTAGTCGCCCCGATGCAGGAAGCCCAGCCGGGAAAAGGTATGTCTGACGTCAAGTGGGAGCAATTCCAGATAAACGCTGGCACCCCGAACCTGACGCAGGAAATCGAGCGAGTGCTCAAAGAGAATGAACTCCTGATCACTGCATGGGCTCCGATCCATTTGGCCAAGGTGCTTAAGGATTGGTTCTGGAAAGATGACGTCAAGGAATTCAGTGCACTCAAAGTCTGGCAGCAGACCTGCCAGCAGTTGTACTTGCCCCGCCTGAAGGACGACGCTGTGTTTCAGAAGACCATGATGGATGGTGCAAAGGGCCATGACTTTTTTGGCTTCGCGCAGGGCAAGGAGGACGGGGGCTACCTGGGCTTCGCATGTAGCCCGTCATCCGAACTACTCTTGAGTAATGCGCTGCTCTTGATTGAGCCCACCGCCGCCGCCGCAGCATACCAGCACCAGGTCGAAGCTCAGCGTGCCGCTGAAGAAGCTGAACGAATTGCAATTGCGAAAAAAAATAGTAATTCTCAGGGTGTTGAGGAAGAGGACTCTCTCGACGAGAATTCAACTGGCAAAGAAAAAACTACAGACGAGAAGACCGGCAAGGATAAAAAAGAAGTAGCAGAGTCTGTAAAAAAGCATTTCTACTGCAATATCGATCTTGATCCCATCTTGGCAAAAAAACAATTCTCAGACCTTGTCGATGAGGTCGTTTCGCAGTTTACTTCTCGTCATGGGGTGAAGGTCGAAATCGCTATTGAGATTCGGGCAGATTCATCCATAGGCTTCGATGGCGGCGTGCAGCGGTCAGTAAAAGAGAACTGCAATGTTCTAAATTTTAAAAATGCCGAGTTTGAATCATAGGTCGATTGCAGTGTCAACAGAAAACATCAACAACACAAGTCTGTAGGAAGTTTTTTAAAAGATTAATACAGGGCAAATGCATATGAAAAGCACAATCTTTGCCATTGCGTTTTTTTTGTTGACGTGTAACACGCCTGCGTATTGTATAGCCAGGGAATCGCTTGATACAAATGGAAATCAACCTGATGAAAATGCAAGAATTTACGACAATCAAGGCAAATTTCAAGGACGAACAGTCGGGCAAGGGGACAATGTAAGAATTTATGATAATAAAGGAAATTTTGTAGGCCGGATGATACCAAGTAACGACGGATCGTCTGTAAAGTTATATGATAACAAAGGCAACTTCAAAGGGCGTGTCGTACGGTAACGCGTGGGGTTGCGCCTGCTTGCTCAATTCAAAGCTATATCCTCCAGTTATTAGTCGTCTGGAACCCGGTATTTCCTGAGCCGGAAAACTTCAGCGACGATAGCCAAGTGTGCGGCGAAAACTTTGAGGGGATTTTGGAGTAGGCACATAGAGGGCAGGTACGCCAATTCGCCGGTCAAAAGCTGGTCCACATGCTTGTCCACATCACGCCATGAACGTGGTGAGTTTCTTGAGCGTCATGAACGGAAAAAATCTAAGTATATGACGGTGTTTGAAAAAGTGTTTGAGTCTGCTCTGCCTCTTTCACGCCGGTAACAGGGGTTCAAATCCCCTTGGGGACGCCAAACGATTCTAAGAGGTTAGAGTAAAATCACCCTCGCTGCCTATATCCTGGTACCCCTAGCTGGTACCCCGCAAGCCTCCGGAG
>NZ_WVUD01000064.1 GCF_009856865.1 Solidesulfovibrio aerotolerans
GTCCAGCCCAATACGCCGCCTTTTCGGATCTATGCTCCGGTGCCGATGCTACCATGGTCGCCCCTCCTGGGGACACTCCATGCCAGAAAATTCAGGAGGCGTAAGAAGGGGTTCTTTTGACGTTTACAACCGGTGTTGCCGAGCACCCCAGAGGCCATCTCCGAAGAGGTGGCTGTCGCCGGCAAGATTTCTCTCGACCAGCTTGCCCAGATGTACATCAACTCCCGGAAGGTCGAGGGGACTTCGATCCGCACCCTTAACGAAATCAAATCGTTCCTGAAGCGGCACCTCATTCCCGTCTTCGCTCAGCGCCCGGTCGAGGAAATCAAGTACGATGAAATCGTAAAGATCGTGGCCAAGGCCTACGAGAAGCGTTCACCGGTGACCCGAGGACGATACTTGTCTTACTTGAAAACTGTTTTCAAGTTCGGAGTTGAACACGACCTCATCGAGAAGAACCCGCTGCGCCAGTGGCATAAGCCCAGGGAAAAACCTCGGGACACGAAGCTTACTGTCGATGATCTTCAGAAGATTAAGGCGGAGGCTGAGCCCCATTTGGCCTGGGCCATCGAGGTCGCCTGGAACCTCGGTGTACGGACTGGACCATCGGAACTGCTTGCCCTGACCTGGGACGACATCAACTGGGCCGACAAGACCATCAACGTTTTCGCGACCAAGACCAATACGAGGCGGACTGTCCCGCTGTCCGACGAGTTCCTGGCACGCCTCAAGGAGAAGAAGGCTTCGGCGCAGTGCGATCGTGTCGTGGAGTATAATGGACGGCCGGTGAAGCAGATCAGCCGGGCCATGAGGACGGCATGCCGGCGGACCGGGATCACCTATCCCGTAGTGCTGTACGACGTCCGGCACCTCTTCGCCACGAGCCTCCTGAACGAGGGAGGGGACCTCTCGGCGGTGAGCAAGCTTATGGACCACTCGTCGATCCAGATGACCGCCAACAACTATTACCACCTGCTTGGTAACGAAAAGCGTCGGACCATAGCCCGGTTGCCACGGCTGGAATAGCCGGGCCAGCGAGTTGATTGTTTATTGGGCATCCCAGAAGGGGTGCTCTTTTTTTTGCGCAGGACGCTTGTGTTGGCCGCTCCCTCAGATTGTCCCATGTAGGACAGCCCGCATCCTGTCCTTTTGCGGGCCGCATCCTGCCCGAATGTTATCCAAAATTCCCTCGTTATCCTGTAGGGTTGGCCAAGAGGTTATCCAGCCCGGTTATCCAAAAGATAAAGGGGACAGGCCGAACACGGTCTATCCCCTTGAAATATATTGGTCGGGGCGAGGTGATTTGAACACCCGGCATCCTGCTCCCAAAGGAGCAATGACGAGGCATATAGACTGAAATAATTAGATTTTTTTCAGGGGCGGATAACATTTTCCGGCTAAAACGACCCATGCCCGGCCCCTGGCGGTTATCCAGAGGTTAGCCACCCGGGAGGTTATCCAGGGGCGGTTCTCCTGTCTTTTCATCGTAAAACCGTCGGAATTTGCCTGGGCGATTTACCTGCCTGCAACCGCCCATTTCGATTGACGAATGAAGATTTTGGTCAGTTCATTTCTTCAAGAAATCCTGTGGAGAATTGCATGGTTTTGGGATGGTTGATCTTCGCTTTACGCAGATTGCCGGCGCGCTGTGACGACCCTTCCAATTACTTCCTTGAGCGTCTCCATCTCAACTGGCTTGGCGAGATAGTCGTTCATCCCTGCTGCCAGGAACTTTTCCCTGTCACCCGACATGGCGTGGGCGGTAAGGGCGACGATGGGGATGTCGGCCTTGTCCATTCCCACTTCCCCGGCTCGGATTCGGCGTGTGGCCTCTAGGCCGTCCATCACCGGCATCTGGATGTCCAAGAGGATGAGGTCGAAGCACTCGCCTTGGAGGATATCCAGTGCATGTCGCCCATCTTCGGCGAGTCGGAAAGCGTACCCGGCTTTTTTCAGAAAATGGGATAGAGCTATCGCGTTAACCCTGTCGTCTTCTACCACGAGCACCTTGACGTCATGGGCTAAATCCGTCCGGGGAACCGTTTTGACGTCGGCTTGTTCAGAACCCGCTACGACCTTTCCGAATAAGACGCAGAAATGCACCGTGGTGCCAACTCCCTTCGCGCTATCGACGGAGATTCCTCCCCCCATGAGCTTCACCAAATTTTTGCAGATGGACAACCCGAGACCCGCGCCCTGATATTTCCGAGTGAAGCTGTTATCGGCCTGCGTGAAGGGCTCAAACAGGGCGGAAAGTATCACATCTTCAATGCCGACTCCAGTGTCGGCCACAGAGAAGAGCACCCGAACTTTGTCCGGGGAAGGAGACGGCAAGAGGTAGGCCTCCACGTTTACCTCCCCGGCCTGAGTGAATTTGATGGCATTGCCGATCAAATTGTTCAGCACCTGTTGAAGCCGAGAACTATCTCCCATCACTTGGGCCGGGATTCTCTTGTCCGTATACAGGATCAAGCGGATGCCTTTCTGGCGTGCCGACATGTCGAAAAGCTGTTTGACTGCAAGAAGCGCTTCCTCAAGCATGAAGGATGTGGACCTGATCTGGAGGCGCCCAGCCTCGACCCGGGATATATCAAGGATGTCCCCGACTAGTCCGGTAAGACGCCGGCAGGATTGAAGCGTCATCTCAACATATTCAGTCTGCTCCAGGCTGAGCTCGGTTGTTTTCAACAACTGGGCCATGCCCATGATTCCGTTGATAGGTGTACGGATTTCGTGGCTCATGTTGGCCAGGAATCGGCTTTTGGTTTGGGTCGCCTCATCAGCCATCGACTTGGCTTCTCGCAATTCCATCTCGGCCTTTTTGCGATCGGTGATCTCCCAGGCAATGGTCCCTACGCCGATGAGTTCTCCTCCCTCGCCGTAGACCGGAAATTTTTTAGTCAGATAGGTCTGCACCTCACCGGCCGGCCCCAGACCACCCTCTTCGGCGGTTACTGACTGCCCCTGCGGCAAGGTCAGGGCCTCTCGGTCATTAATAATATAGGCTTCTATCTGCTCTGGAGTGGCTTTACCGGCGAAGAGCTCTCGGTCAGTCAGACCTATGACATCCTGCGGCATATGCCCTGTCAACAGTGTGTATGCCTTGTTGACTAGGATATATCGTAAATCAGTGTTCTTGAATGTTACGATGTTATCGGCGTTCTCCAAAAGTGCGTAGAAGTTTCGCTGAACTTGTTCTTTCTGTTTGCGGTCATCGATGTCGCGTACTACGGCCATGACCAGAGACAGTCCTTGGAACTTAGTCCCGCTGGCACTTACCTCCACGGAAACTGTAGTACCATCCTTGCGTCGATGCTCGGACTCGAAGATAGCTTTTATTTTGTCAATCTGACAGAAACGCTTACGGATGTCCGCTTCGCTCATCCTGGCATCGTAGTCCCAAGTGGCCATCCCGATCACATCATCTTGTGCATAACAGAGCATATTCGCGAACCTGTGGTTGGCCTCCACCACACGATGATCCTGATCAATAATGACAATGCCGTCGCCGCTGTTTTCCATCAGGGTCTTGCTGCGGAGGATTTCTATTTCCAACTTACGTTGGACCTCGGCGCGCTCAATTATATCCTGTTGCAGGGTTTCGGCCATTTTATTTAGTGTGGCACCTAGTTTGCCGAAGGTACCCTGAGGTTCGTCAAGCCCTGTCCTGGCGGACAAATCACCACTCTCCAGACGGCGGACCATGGCAGACAGAACGTTCACCCGTTCGTAAATACCGCGCTGGCCCACCAGCCAAGCAGTGCTTCCTGCTAACAGCAGAGAGAGAAGGAGCCACCAGACTTGTCGGTGGATAGCCGCGTTGGCATTGGCCATGGCAACGCTTTTTGGAATGGCTACAAATATATTCATGTAGGGAGTTTTCCCTGGAGCCAGTTCCATGCGACGCACGGCGTATATCCGGGTCGGACCATCGGTACCCTGGGCCGTAAAGATTCCCTCTTGTCCTCCGGACTGAATCCTCCTCCAAACGTCGGGGGCGATGTCTTGCCCAATGGGAGTAGACTCCTTGAATGGAAATCGGAAGAGCCGTCGACCATTGGCATCCACCAGCCCCATATAGGAATCCTGGGGCAATCTTGCCCGTTCGAAGAACAATTTGAAATCTTGCAACCGCAAAGTTGCGATCAGGACACACCTCACCCCGCCCCTGTCATCCTTCACTGGTAGGGCAAAGGGAAGAATCTCAACCCCGCTCACCTTACCTACTGAAAACTCCCCAACAGAGAATTCTCCAGTGGACAAGGCCTCCTTGACTTCCTTTCGGTCTTTGAGGCTCTGTTTCGTGAAAGGGAGGGCCGAAGCAACGGCGTTACCCTGGTGGTCCATAAGAGCAACATTTACATACCCAGGATTGGCGGCAAGGTAGCTTCGGAACAGTTCATCGCAGGCCACGGGGTCCATGTTTTGCACAGGTAACGTTTTCGCCAGGCCATCAAGAACCGTTTTGATACGTCGGATTTCTTCGTCCTGCCGTTCAGCGTAATATGCGACCAAACGGCGGCAGGTTGACTCTGTTTCCTCGATTTCATGGTCCCACCGCTCCCAAACCGAACTGGCCATGGCCGCGAGCAAAGGCATCATCCCGGCCATGACCACCAAGATAAGGTTGAATTTGACTGAGTCGGGCAATGAGAGTTTCATCGACTACACCGTTGGTGCCATTTAATATGCTGAAAATATTTAATAATACAGTCTCGAGGCGAGTCCGTCAACGTGCTGCAGCATGCGTTTTGGCGATGTCTCTCCAGAAAACTCGAAACGTCTTTTTCCATTCAACTTGGCATGGCCGTGCCCACGGGTAAAAAAAGTTTGTCGTCCGTTCGCGGTACAATCTGCCATTCCGATTGACGAACGACGGTTTCGACCATAACCATTTCGAGACTTCTTTAGAAGGTACGCTCTCAGGCTTTTTTGAGCAATATGCACGTGGACTTGTCACCGGTGACGCGCATGGTCGCATCGCGTCCGAATCAAAGGTATCGGCACATGGCTTCGCAAGAGCAACACGACAAATTACTTCAAGCCCTTGCCGATCTCGGCGGGAGCGCTGGCAATATACGGCTCCGTGAGGCGCTGAACTGGTCCGAGACGGCCTATGACGAGGTTCGTGACGAACTCCTCGCCGCCGGCATCATTATCAAAGGACGTGGCCGTGGCGGATCTGTCGCCTTGGCAGGAGCGACCCCAGTAGCCCACGAGACACAGGCCAGTTTGGTAGATATGCCCGAGCCCACAGCACCGAAGCCCAAAGGGCGAACCCCTAAGTCAGCTGGCAGCACCAATGGCAAAGGCAATGGGGCGGGAGCGAATCTTGGTTTTGAAGGTGAGCTTTTCAAAGCCGCCGACAAGCTCCGGGGCAACATGGAGCCCTCGGACTACAAGCACGTCGCTTTGGGTCTGATCTTCCTCAAGCACATCTCGGACAGCTTTGAGGCCAAACATACAGCCCTGATGGCCGAAGACCCTACCTGCGCCGAGGACCCGGATGAGTATCTGGCCGAGAACATCTTCTGGGTACCAAAGGAAGCCCGCTGGTCCCATCTCCAGGCCAACGCCAAGCAGCCCGGCATCGGGAAGATTGTCGACGATGCCCTGGTTGCCATCGAGGCCAAGAACGAAAGCCTCAAAGGCGTGCTCCCCAAGGATTATGCCCGTCCGGCTCTCAATAAGGTCATGCTTGGGGAATTGATCGACCTCATTTCCGGTATTGGCCTTGGGACCGAGCAGGGGCAGTCCAGAGACGTCCTGGGCCGGGTCTACGAATATTTCCTCAGCCAATTTGCCGGCTCGGAAGGCAAGCGTGGCGGCGAGTTCTATACGCCCCGTTCGGTGGTCCGGGTGCTGGTCGATATGCTGGAGCCCTTCAAGGGCCGAGTCTATGACCCCTGCTGCGGCTCTGGCGGCATGTTCGTCCAGTCGAATAAGTTCGTGGCCGAGCACGGCGGCCGCCTCGGCGACATCGCCATTTACGGGCAGGAATCGAACTATACCACGTGGCGGCTATGTAAAATGAACTTGGCGGTCCGGGGCATCGACTCCGACATCCGCTGGAACAGTGAGGGCAGCTTCCACAAGGATGAACTCAAGGACTTGCGGGCCGACTACATCCTGGCTAATCCGCCCTTCAATATTTCCGACTGGGGCGGTGAGCGGTTGCGGGAGGATGGACGGTGGCGCTACGGCATTCCACCGGCTGGCAATGCCAACTTCGCTTGGTTGCAGCATATTATCCACCATCTTGCCCCGAACGGGACGGCTGGCGTGGTTCTGGCCAACGGCTCCATGTCGTCAAGCCAATCCGGTGAAGGTGACATTCGCAAGGCCATGCTCGAAGCCGACGTAGTGGACTGCATGATTGCTCTGCCTGGGCAGCTTTTCTATTCGACCCAGATTCCGGCCTGTCTGTGGTTCCTGGCCCGCAACAAGGCCAACCACGGCTTCAGGGACCGCCGGGGCGAGACGCTTTTTATTGATGCCCGCAAGCTCGGTCATCTGGTGGATCGCACCCGCCGGGAGTTCTCGCAGGAGGACATCGAAAAGGTTGCTGCCACTTACCACGCTTGGCGTGGGGAGAAGGAGGCCGGGGAGTATGAGGATGTGCCCGGCTTCTGCAAGGCCACCACCTTGGAGGAGATCAAGGGGCACGGGTATGTGCTGACGCCGGGCCGCTATGTCGGGGCCGAGGCGACGGAGGATGACGACACGCCTTTCGAGGAGCGGTTCGGAGCGCTGAAGGAGAATCTGGAGGGACAGTTTGTCGAGGCGGAAAAGTTAACGGCGACGATCCGGCAGAAGTTGGCGGAGGTCGGCGTCAATGGGTGACTGGAAAGCATTAATACTAGGCGATGCGATAACATCTATCATAGACAATAGGGGAAAAACCCCGCCACACCAACTCGATAAAACACCGTACCCCCTCGTCGAAATAAATGCAATTGTTGGAAGTTGTCGTCATATTCAACTTGAGAGGGTTGGGAAATATGTCAGCAAAGAAGTCTATGAACTTTGGTTTCGATCTGGACATCCGTTAAGTGGAGACATCCTTTTCTCGACAGTTGGATCGATAGCCGAGATAGCTCTTGTTGCATCAGAACAATGTTGTGTGGCTCAAAATATTATTGCACTTCGTCCAAATAAGAACGTGGTTAAGCCGCCATTCTTGTATTATTTATTGAAAGACAATAGAACGAAGTCGAGATTGATTTCGCTTGATATTAGTTCTGTGCAGCCGAGCATAAAAGTTCCACATCTTCTTAAAGTTCCTGTCCAACTTCCTGAAATCGCACAGCAAATACAAATCGCCTCCATCCTTGGCTCCCTCGATGACAAAATCGACCTGAACCGCCGCATGAACGAAACCCTTGAAGCCATGGCCCGGGCGATCTTCAAGGACTGGTTCGTGGACTTCGGCCCGACGCGAGCCAAGATGGAAAGCCGTGCCCCCTATCTTGCCCAGGAGATTTGGGATTTGTTCCCGGATTCGCTGGATGAGGAGGGGAAGCCGGCGGGGTGGGTGCTAGAGCCTTTAGCAGAGTGTTTCGAAATCATCGGAGGAGGGACGCCCAAAACCTCTGTAGCCGAGTATTGGGGAGAGGGAATCCCTTGGTTTTCTGTCGTCGACACTCCGCCACCGGGATGCGTCTTCGTCGTCGAAACAGAAAAATCAATTACGTCGTGCGGGTTAAGAGAGAGTTCAGCCCGCCTTGTTCCTGCCGGGACTACAATTATATCTGCGCGAGGTACGGTTGGAAATCTCGCAATGACTGGCTGTGACATGACCTTCAACCAGTCGTGCTATGCTTTGCGTGGAAATGGCGGCCTTGGAGACTGTTTTGTCTTTCTTGCAGCCCAACACATGGTTGACCGGCTCAAATCGATGGCCCATGGCTCAGTATTCTCAACGATTACGCGTCAAACCTTTGAGGCGACTACGTTTCCAGTTCCTGGCAAAGATTTTTTTCCCTGCTTTGAGAACGTAGCGGCCCCCTTGTTCATGAAGATCCAGTCAAATGTGGTCGAATCCCGCACCATCGCCAAAACCCGCGACCTCCTTCTCCCCAAGCTCATGTCCGGCGAAATCCGGGTCAAGGATGTCGAGAAAGCCGTGGGGGCTGTGCTCTGATGAAGGTGCTCTTCCTCGACGAGTCCGGCGACCACAACCTGTCCGTGATCGACCCGCAGTACCCCATGTTCGTCCTGGGCGGCGTGATCATGGAAAAAGCCTATGCTGAGGGAGCGCTGGCCCAGGCCTTGGCGGATTTCAAGCAAGAGATGTTCGGGCGAACGGACATCGTCTTGCACACCGCTGACATCACCAGGAACCGTAACGGTTTCGAGGAGCTAAAGAACTCATCCTTCCGGGCAAAGTTCTACACCGGCCTGAACGCTTTGCTCCGTCAGCTCCATTTCTCCGTTGCCGCTTGCGCCATCCATAAAAACCAGCACCTCAGCCGCTACGGCGTCGCCGCCCTGGACCCGTACCTGCTCAGTCTCGACGTGCTGGTGGAGAGGTTTTGCTTTGATGTCGGCCGGGTGAGCGGGGGAGGGCTGATCGTGGCTGAAAAACGAGACCCGACCCTGGACCGGCAGCTTGACCTTGCTTGGTTGAACCTCAAAATCCAAGGCACTCGTTTCGTCCAGGCCCATGACATCGAGGACCGCATCTTGGGACTCAATCTCCGCGCCAAGAAGGACAACATCGCCGGCCTTCAATTGGCCGATCTGGTAGTTTCGCCCATCGGCCGCCACGTCTTGGGCAAGCCGGATAAAGAAGATTGGTTCATCGTCCAGGAAAAATTCAGACGAAACCGGCGAGGCGTCATCGAGGGTTATGGACTTGTGACCTTGCCCAAATAAAAAGGGGCCAGCCCCCGCTACGCAGTGACCAACCCACAGTTGGTAAATCAGACAGCGGGGGGAATTAGTCAAGGCCAAAATTTTGATTTCGGAAAGAATCAGGGGAGGGTCCATGGCTTTCATCTCTGAAGCAGACGTCGAGGGAGTCCTACTCGAAACTCTGGGCAGCCTCGGCTACGCATCCACCTCAGACCTCCAGATTGGCCCTGACGGCCATGCCCCGGAGCGAGAGGCTTACTCGGACGTTCTCCTTAAGAAACGTCTGGAAGCCGCCGTAGAGGCCCTCAATCCCCATATCCCGGCCGAAGCCCGGCACGACGCCATCCGGGCCTTGATCGCCACCGAATTTCCAAATCTGACCGAAGAGAACCGCCGCATCCATCGCATGATGGTTGAAGGTGTGGACGTCGAGTTTCCTCGTGAAGATGGCTCCATTGCCGGCGACAAAGTCCGCCTGATCGACTTCGAGAATCCCGACAACAATGACTGGCTGGCGGTCAACCAGTTCACGGTGATTGAAGGCAAGGTCAACCGCCGCCCGGATGTGGTGGTCTTCGTGAACGGTCTCCCCATTGGCGTCATCGAACTCAAGAACCCCGGCACCGAAAACGCCGACCTGGAAGCCGCCTTCAACCAGCTTCAAACCTACAAGGCCCAGGTCCGGTCCCTTTTCCGAACGAACTGTGTCCTGGTCACTTCGGACGGCCTCCAGGCCCGCATAGGCTCCCTGACAGCCAACCAGGAGCGGTTCATGCCCTGGCGCACCACAGACGGGAAAGATGTCGCCAAGAAAGGACTGCCAGAACTTCATGTGCTCATCGAGGGGGTCTTTGAGAAACGCCGGTTGCTGGACCTGATCCGCGACTTCACTGTCTTCGGCGACACCGGTTCCGGTATTGCCAAGATCATCGCCGGCTACCACCAGTACCATGCCGTGCGCCATGCCGTGGCCCATACCGTCAAAGCATCCGCTCCAAAGGGCGACCGCAGGGTCGGCGTCATCTGGCATACCCAGGGCTCTGGGAAAAGCCTGCTCATGGCTTTCTACGCCGGCCAGCTGGTACGATGCCCTGAGCTCGAAAACCCAACCATCGTCGTCATCACCGACCGAAACGACCTCGACGACCAACTTTTCAATACCTTCTCCATGTGCCGCGACCTCATCCGGCAGACTCCCGTCCAGGCAACCAACCGAGAGGATTTACGAAAAGCTCTCAACCGTGCGTCCGGTGGTGTAATCTTCACGACCATTCAAAAGTTCACACCGGAAAAGGGCGACTCGGAATACCCCTTGCTCACCGACCGGCGCAACGTGGTGGTCATCGCTGACGAAGCCCACCGGAGCCAGTACGGGTTCAAAGCCAAGGTAGCCCAAAAGACGGGTGAGATTTCCTACGGGTTTGCCAAGTACCTGAGGGATGGCCTGCCGAACGCCTCCTTCATCGGCTTCACCGGGACGCCAATCGAAAAAGACGATGTGAATACCCCTGCGATTTTCGGTGATTACATCGACATCTACGACATCACCCGCGCCGTCGAAGACGGAGCAACGGTGCCACTCTATTATGAAAGCCGCCTCGCCAGGATCGAACTTTCAGCCGAGGAAAAACCCAAGATCGATGAGGAAATTGAGGAGTTGACCGAGGACGACGCCGTCAGCGAGCAAGAGGCTTTAAAGCGGAAGTGGGCCACGGTCGAAGCTTTGGTTGGGGCCGATAAACGGCTCAAGCTTGTCGCCCAGGACCTTGTCCGGCATTTTGAGGACCGAGTGGCGGCCATGGATGGGAAAGCCATGGTGGTCTGTATGAGCCGGCGAATCTGCGTCGCCCTCTACAACGAGCTTGTGGCTCTCCGGCCGGATTGGCACAGCGAGGACGACAATACCGGCGTGGTCAAAGTCGTCATGACTGGTTCCGCCTCCGACCCGGCATCCTGGCAACCTCATGTTGGCAACAAAGCCCGCCGGGAAATGCTGGCCAAACGTGCCAAAGCCCCGAACGATCCGTTGAAGCTGGTGCTCGTCCGCGACATGTGGCTGACCGGCTTCGACGCCCCGTCCATGCACACCATGTACATCGACAAGCCCATGAAAGGACATGGCCTCATGCAGGCCATTGCCCGCGTAAACCGGGTGTTTCGGGACAAACCGGCCGGGCTCATCGTAGACTACATCGGCATTGGCCAAAGCCTGAAAAACGCCCTGGGGCAGTACTCGGCTTCGGACAGGAGTCAGGCGGGCATTGATGA
The DNA here is from genome assembly GCF_009856865.1 of Solidesulfovibrio aerotolerans. Classification (GTDB taxonomy): domain Bacteria; phylum Desulfobacterota; class Desulfovibrionia; order Desulfovibrionales; family Desulfovibrionaceae; genus Solidesulfovibrio; species Solidesulfovibrio aerotolerans. The sequence goes on from NZ_WVUD01000064.1 coordinate 11,125, forward strand.
GGGAGAGGCCGTCGCCGTCATGATGGAGAAATTTGAAATCGTGACTGCGATGTTCCACGGGTTCGATTACCGACGTGCCCTCAACGGTACCGCCTACGACCGGCTCATTATCATGGCCGAAGCCCTGGATTGGATTCTGGAGCAGCAGCATAAGGCCGCCGCGAAGGAAACCGACGACGACAAGAAGAAACAAGCCCACCGTCGCTTTCAGGATGCCGTCCTGGCCCTGTCCAAAGCCTTTGCCCTGGCAGCGGCCAGTGATGAGGCACGGTCCATACGAAATGAGGTCGCCTTCTTCCAGACCATCAGAGCAGCCTTGACCAAGACTGGCATAGGTGGAGGAAAAACCTCGGCTGAACGTGAGTTCGCCGTCCAGCAGCTCATCAACCGGGCTGTGGCATCAACTGAGATCGTGGACATCCTCGCCGCCGCCGGCTTGACGACACCCGACATCTCCATCCTGTCGGATGAGTTCCTGGTCGAAGTGCAGCAAATGGAGAAGAAGAACCTCGCCCTGGAGGCGCTGAAAAAGCTGCTCAACGACGAAATCCGCTCCCGCACCCGGACCAACGTGGTGGAGACCAAGAAATTCTCCGAACGCCTGGAAAAGGCCATTGCCCGGTACCACACCAATGCTGTCAGCACCGTCGAGGTGATCCAAGAGTTGATCAACTTGGCCAAGGACATTCGGGAAGCCCGACTTCGTGGCGAGGCAACGGGGCTGTCCCAGGACGAGATCGCTTTCTATGATGCCCTGGCCGACAACCAGAGCGCAGTCGAGGTCATGGGGGACGCATCCTTGCGGCTCATCGCCCATGAACTTTTAACCAGCCTCAAAGGCAGCATCACCGTCGATTGGGCACACAGGGAAAGCGCCCGAGCCAGGATGCGAGTGCTGGTGAAGCGGATTCTTAAGCGGCATGGCTACCCGCCCGACCTCCAAGACGCAGCCATCCAAGTTGTCCTCCAGCAGGCGGAGGCGTTGTCGGCGCAGTGGGCCGCCTGATTCCAGCAGCAGCAAAAATAATTTTTCCCCCTTTTACCCGTGCCAGCCCCTTGACCCAGAATACCCCTACGGCCGAGATACGCCGGTCCTGACGTTGCTCGGGATCGCCCCGGCATACTTATTTGCCACCTTCGCCGACCGCTGCTTTCGACTGTAAAGCACTGATTTCATACGAAATAACGCTGAAATATGTGCGTGGCAATCTGCATCACCCTGCCCGAGCATCGCCTACTCCTGATTCTTGCTTCCACCACTCCTCGTTGCTCGCATATTTGGTGCCCCCGTACCGGGCAGGGGCCGGCAGCAGCCTGTTCAACGCCCTGTTTTTTATGATTCTTTACAACCCTCTCCGTCCCGCTTATCGTCAGCCTATTCAAAAATTATGCCAAAGTCGTCGTGTATCTCCTGGGCAAAGAAGCATGAGGATGCACTACGAAGACTGACAGATATACTAAGCCAATTTACCTCTCTAGTAATAATGGAATGAAAAAAAATTAACCGCAAAACGCTTAAAAATTTACTGAAAAAAATTGGAATATGGCGGTTGACTGGATCCTTGCATGTACTATTTATTCCGCAGGCAGGAAGGCAAATGCTGAATCTCGCCGAAAGCGGCAGGGGCAATGAACGATAAACATAACTCAGGAGGTCATCAATGACCGCTTTAATCAACGATGAAAAGGGAAATCTCTTGGAAATTAACTTGAACACGGGGCTCGGCTCAGCCCTGGCCGAAGTTGTGCATGCGTACATCGCTGCGACGAAGCTCCCGCGCTTGACAGATGCCACGAAGTATCAACATTTACCGGAGGAAATTTCGATGAAAGATCGCAATGAAATTGGGCATTGTGACCATTCGTTTGAACTGGGGCTTAAGCACGAGCTCGCTCGCGTCGTCCAAAATTATGTCTCTCTCAAGGATATGCCTCCTGGGACGCGCATTAAACTGGATTTGGACGCCGAGGTCGATCCTGAAGATTTTTGTCTGAACGCCCCGGACCTTATCGAGCGTTACGCTGACGCGATGAAAGTCGTGATTGAATTCTAGAACGGTATGCATCGCCGAGAGGAAAGACGACGTGCCAACGGAGCCTCCTTTAAAAAACAGACTACATGATGACAAGAGTTGGGAAATGAAACTGAAGGAAAAAAAATGAAGACCATCCTGGAGCTTGCCGCCGATACACAGGTGGCGCTTGATGAAATGAAGAACAAATGCGCCCTTCATGACTACGAAACCTGCCGCCAATGCTGGGACTTGGAGACAGAAAAGGAACGTTTGCTTCGCCTGTACCACGAATATAAGGATGCGATGTAAGTAGAACTTCCAGCCAGGGGCACCGTCTTTCGCCGAGAGGGTGCCCTTGTTTTGCCGACAACCATGTCGAAACAAGTACTCCAGTCCAGGACTGAACATGCGAGCCGAGGCCCCAGGCTAGATAAAAGGCAAACCCAACGACCAGCAAGACGTCGCTCCACCTGAACTTATGCGACAGGGGGACTTCGACGCCGCCGGTTCCGCCCAGTATCCAGGCGCGTATAGTGGACGCTCACAGCCACAGGCAGGAGACGCCCCGCAAGCCTGGCAAGCAAAAAAAGAGCACTTGACCCTAAGGGGCTTGACTTCTGTTTATGATGGCAATAGTTTTAAAAAAAATAATATTCTCAAGGAGGTTGGCCAGAACTTAACCGGACGAAGACTGCACATCTAGCTGAAAAACTGTATTTACCTACCCCTCCTATCTGCACCAGTCGCTGAAACCTCACAAGTAGTCCCCCGAAAAGTCGGCCAAAAACACGGCTGGGGTCTTTTT
>NZ_WVUD01000065.1 GCF_009856865.1 Solidesulfovibrio aerotolerans
CGCCTGTCGGGGCGGCTGCTGGCCATAAGGCCCGGGCCGGTCGGCCACGGGCTGCGGCCGGTACCCACCCGGCTGCGGGCCTGGGCGGGAGGCCGGGCGTTGCCCAGCCGGACCAGACGGGCCAGACGCAGGTGCTCCGGTCGCACCGGCCGGTGCCGCGCAGGCGGCCAGATTCTGCAACGGAAGCAGGCGCGGCAGATAGGCCATGTTGAGCAGGAGCAGTTCCAGGGCCAGGGCCGGCTCCAGGCTGGTCTGGACCCGGCGCTGGCCTTCCAGGGTCATCTGCCAGCAGGCATGGATATGGGCGGCCTCGATGCGACCGGCCCACTCCAGCCAGTTGCCGGCTTCCTCGGCCGGCAGATCGACCACGGACAGCGCCTTCTCGCCGGCTTGGCGCAACAGAAACAGGTTGCGCCACATGGAGGCCAGCTCGCGCAAAAAAAAGCCGATGTCCAGGCCCTTGTCCAGCACTTGGCGCAGCACGGTGACCACACCCGGCCCGTCCTCGGCCTCAATGGCTTCGATCAGGCCGAAAAAGACGTCTTGGCCGGCCAGACCCAGCACATTGCGGGCGTCGGCCTCGGTCAGCTCGGTGCCGCCCAGAGCCAGCACCTGGGCGAGCAGCGACATGGAATCGCGCACGCTGCCGGCCCCGCGCCGGGCAATCAGGCTGACGGCCTTGGCCTCGTAGGGCACGGCCTCGCGGTCAAGCAGGCTGACCAGATGGGCTTCAAGCTCGCCCTGGGCCAGACGCTTGAAGAGATAATGCTGGCAGCGGCTGATGATGGTGGCTGGAAATTTGTGCGGCTCGGTGGTGGCCAGAATAAAGGTGACGCGCCCGGGCGGCTCTTCCAGGGTCTTTAACAGGGCGTTAAAGGCCTGGGTGGTGAGCATGTGGGCTTCATCGATGATAAAGACCTTGTAGCGGCTATTGAGCGGCGCATAGCCCACGTCTTCCTTGAGCCGGCGGGCGTCGTCCACCTTGCCGTGGGTGGCGGCGTCGATCTCGATGACGTCCGGGGAGACACCGGCCGTTATCTGGCGGCATTGGGAGCAGACGTTGCAGGGTTCGGCCGTGGGCGCGGTCTCGCAGTTGAGCGCCTTGGCCAGCACCCGGGCCAGCGTGGTCTTGCCCACGCCGCGTGTGCCGCTAAACAGATAGGCCGGCGCGATCCGATCTTCGGCAGCGGCCCGGGACAGGATGCGTTTGACAGCCTCCTGGCCGGCCACGTCGGCAAAGCGCTGGGGGCGGTATTTGGCGGTAAGACTGACAGTGCTCATGGGCGTTTCCGGGCGGTCCAGGGGTCAAAGTGCTGGACCGCCCGGGGTTGGTTACAGGCTAAAACCGGCGCAGCCAGCCGGCATAGGCCGGGTTCTCGCCCTTGACCACCTTGAAAAAGGCGGCTTGCAGCGCCTTGGCCACGGGACCGGCATGGCCCTCGCCGATGACCCGGCGATCCAGTTCGCGGATGGGGGTCAGTTCGGCGGCGGTGCCGGAGAAAAAGGCTTCGTCGGCCATGTAGACTTCATCACGGGTGAAGAGCTGCTCCACCACGTCGTAGCCAAGCTCCTTGGCCAGGATGATGAGGCTGTCGCGGGTGATGCCGGCCAGAATCGAGGTCAGGGGCGGGGTCTTTATAACACCCTTGCGCACGATAAAGACGTTTTCTCCCGAGCCCTCGGCCACGTAGCCGGTGGGATCAAGGAGCAAAGCCTCGTCGTAGCCGTCGGCCAGGGCTTCGGTCTTGGCCAGCACGGAGTTGACGTAGTTGCCGACCACCTTGGCCTTGGTCATCATGACGTTGACATGGTGGCGGGTGTAGCTTGAGGTGCAGATGCGGATGCCTTTTTCCAGGGCTTCGGCCCCGAGATAGGCACCCCACGGCCACACGGCAATGGCCACGCGGATGGGGTTGGGACCGGGATTGACACCCATGGCCTCGCCCGAGCCGATGAAAATGAGGGGCCGGATATAGCCGGCGGTCATCTTGTTGGCCTTAAGCGTCTCGATGCAGGCGTCGGCCAACTGCTCCAAGGTGTAGGGAACCTTGATGCCCATGACCTTGGCCGAACCGAGCAGCCGGTCGATGTGCTCGTTTAACCGAAAAACGGCTGAGGTGCCGTCGGTGCATTCGTAGGCCCGGATGCCTTCAAACACGCCGACGCCGTAATGCAAGGTATGGGTGAGGACGTGCACATTAGCCTGATCCCAGGGCACAAGCGCGCCGTCCATCCAGATAAAATCAGTCCGAACCCCCATGATCCAACCCCCGTGCTGGAAACGTTTTCCGGGGAGCTTCCCGGATGGCGCCTTTATTGCGCGAACCATGACCGAAACGAGAACATGGCAGTTTAAGCGCTTCGTCCCTCCCGGTCAACCCGGTCAGCCCGCTGCCGCCGGCAGGGCCGTCAACCCGCCATCACCGCGCAAAGCTTCTATCAGGTTTTCAAGCACCCGGGCCTGCTCGGCCAGATCGCCCACCGCTCCGGCGGCCTGTTCCATGGCCCGGGCCGTGTCCTCGGACACCCGGTTGACATCGGCAATGCTCCCTTCGATGGAATCGCTGGCCGCAGACTGCTCCTGGGAGGCGGCGGCAATGGAGCGCACCTGATCCGAGGCCGCTTCAACGAGGCCGACGATTGCGGCCAGGGCCTGCCCGGACTCCCCGGCCAGGGCGTTGGCCGCTTCGATCATGCCCACCGCATCGCGCACCCCGGCCACGCCCTTTTGCGTGCCGGCCTGGATGTCGCGGATAGCTTGGCCCACCTCGGCCGTGGCGGTCATGGTTTTTTCAGCCAGTTTGCGCACCTCGTCGGCAACCACGGCAAAGCCGCGTCCGGCCTCGCCGGCCCGGGCGGCCTCGATGGCGGCATTGAGCGCCAGCAGATTGGTCTGATCGGCGATATCGGAAATAACCCCAAGCACGCGGCCGATGCCCTCGGCCTGGCTGCCCAGGTCCGCCATGTCCCGGGCCAGGACAAGCGCCTTGTCCCGGGCGGCGCTGATGCCGTCCACAACCCGGCCCACCACGGCCGAACCCGTCGCCGCCTTGTCCCGGGCCGCTGCCGCCGTTTGGGAGGCGGTGGCGGCGTTTTGGGCCACATCCAGGACTGTGGCGCTCATTTCGCCCATGGCGGCCACGGCCTCGGACAAACGGCTCGACTGCTCGGCCGCCCCCTGGGTGGCCCGCTCGGTGTGCTCGGCCAGGGCGGCGGTGGCCCCGGTCAAGACGCCGGCCACATCGGCCAACTGACCGGCCGCATGGAGCATGCCTTCCTGCCGGGCCGTTTCAGCCGCCTGCCGGTGGCTTTCGGCCACCTCCGTGGCTTGGCAGGCCGTGGCCGCCGCCGCCGCCGCCTCCTCGCCCCGGGCCGTGGCCTGGGCGATGTTGTCCTTAAGCGAAACGAGCATGCGCCGCATGGCGTCGGCCAGGGTGCCGATCTCGTCGCGCCCGGCCACATCCAGGCGGGCCTGCATATCACCGTCAGCCACGGCTCGGGCAAAGGCCACTCCTTGTCGCAGCGGCCGGGTGATGGACAGGGTGATAAGCGTGCCCAGAAGTGCGGAGAGGACCACGCACAGCCCGGCAACGACCATCAGGGTTGTCTGACGGCTGGCCGCGTCGGCCAGGGCGGCCTGGGCTTGGGCCTCGGCTTCCTGCCGGCTGCGTTCCAGCAAAAAATTGAGCGCTTCCATGGCCTTTTTCATGGAGAACATGGAGGTGCCGATGGACAGGGTCAGGGCGTTGCTGCGTTTGGCAGCCGAGACGAGGTCAAGCACCTGGGCATTGGTCTTGCGCCAGTCGGTGAGGGCTGCGTTAAAAACCTGCCACTTGGCGGTTTCTTCTTCGTCCAGCGTCAATCCGTCAACCATGGTCCGCCCGGCGTCAACCAGAGCCAATCCGGTCTGGATATTGGCCCGCTGCCGGTCAAATTCCTTGGAATTGGCCAACTCCGGCACCAGGATGGTGCGCTCGGCCGACTGGGCTGCCAGCAGCCCTTCCTTGACCAGGCCAAGGCCGGCCACGAAGGGCAAAGACTGCTCCGCCACGGACGAGAGGGCCACCCCGGTCTGGCGCAAGCCCTGATAGCCAATAAATCCAATGACCAGCGTCACCAGGGAGGTGACGCAAACCGTGGTGAAAAGCTTGACCCCAACCTTGGCATTGCCCATGCCCCAACTCCTTTAAACGACCAAACAAGTTCGCCAAAAGGCCCGGGATAAGGCCGAAGACCCTGCCTCGAAACAATTCGTCAGATCAGCTTTGACGCGTCCTGTCAAACACTGGGCAGCACCCTGGACCGGTACTGCAAAATCCATTTCGGGGAAGACAGGGTCTTCTCCGTACGTTTCGAACTGCCCTTGAATTTTATTTTATCGTGTTGCCCGGTAGTCTCAATCTTCCGAAGCGTGGGTACAATGGCGGGAGCGCGTAGCAATGCATCTGCGGCTGTGCCAACCTCGCGGGCATTGAACAATACGACATCCACCAGATTGTCGAGATTCCTGAAATTGAATTGGATGTGACGCACATCCTCCTCAATCGAGAGGCACTGCCAGCATTGCCAGAAAGGCGCAAAGGCGCTCGTTGCGCCGGAACAAAGAGCGGGCTTTGGCCTGGGATTGTCGGCGCCCCCGATAATCATCCTTTACCGAGCCCGCTATTCCCAGTGCGGCGAGACGAGAACCGGTTATTGGGCGTCAGTCTGCCCACCGGCCTCCCCATCCTGATACGTCACCGTACATCCGTCAATCACTGCCGCCTTCGGGTTGCTGATATGGGTGATGGCCTCCGCGGCTACGGGATGCCGTGGATCTTCCTTCTCGGTGCGCGGACAAGTGACGACGGCGGCAAGGGGCAGGTCTCCCAGGTGCCGGTCCAAGGTATTTGCCATTTGCGGACTTTTGCCAAGCATCCAGTCGGACGCCACGATGCTTTTTCGCTGTGCGTAATACGGGATCTCACTGCTCCAATCGCATCCGAACACAACAATGGCCGTCTTTTCCGGCGTATGCTCCCTGACAAAATGACCGACGTTCACAGGCCGCATGTATGGATGACGCAGAGGAGCGGCATACTCCCCGGTGTTGAAAACAAAAACCATGCTGGCCAACTGGAGAATCAGGAGGCTGCGCGCCCAGACACCATGGCCGGACCGGTCAAGACCAGCGTATGTAATACCGCCGGCCATGAGTATGAACACGGCGTTGGCGGTCTGATAATAATTGTGCACGCGGTGCAGATTGAAAAAAACCAAAATGGGCAACAAGAAGAGCAATACCGCTGCAAAAGCGATAAACCGATAGTGCCGTGCGGCAAAGACGGAGACGGCGGCCAGGACATACAGCCATATATCCCCGCCAAGAATGCTAGAATTCAGGCGGCGCAGCAGGGCTCCCCAATTGACCGGGTCCAACCGTTGCGCCAAGGTGCCGAAATTCCAGGAGGTCAGGCTGCCGGAGGACAGATGTTGCCCAAACGTGTTTTGCAGTTTGACGTGATCGGAAAAACCCACCCACCACCACGTCATCCCCAGGGCCAGCCCCATCACCAGCCCAAGACCGAGCACGCAGCGCCAGGACCGCAAGATCCCCCTTTGGCGAAGCCGAAGCAAGGCATAGAGCCCTGCGGCCACAAGAAATGGTGGTGCCGTGGTGAGTTTGACAACCATCCCCAACGTTGCGAACAGGGCAGCGGCGAGGTAGGCCGCAAAATGGCCCGTATCGATGGCCAGCATGCAATACCACAGGAACATGGCGAGCAGAAACACCGCAAAGGTTTCGATCATGAACGTGCGGCCCCAAAAAAGCATGATCGGCGAAAGGAGGTACAGCGGAGCGCAGTAGGTAAAACAGCGGTTATCGCCAAACAGCCTGCCACATATCTTATACATCGGATAGAGAGTCCCGGCCATGGCCAGCCAGGAAACGATCCTGCCGGCCGCGTCGAGCGGCACTCCGGCAAGCCACAACACACTGGCAAATATCTGAAAGAGCGGAAATTCAAACGGAATCGACCAGGGTGCGCCGAGCACCGGCGTCTGGTACCGGAAAATCTGCCACTGTTCGGGCAGCCAGAACGATGTCAGGGCTGTCTGGGTCTGGCGGAATCCATGGACGTCTGTAATGGGTTGTTGGAGGTAAAGAACCAGAACAGCAAAGCTTATGACCAGGGAAACACCAATAATGATGTTCCAGACCAATGTACCACTCACAGCGGAGCATGAAGCCTTCGCAGGATCGGCGTTGTCGGCGACGTTGGACACTGGCGAACCTCTTTAAATATTGGTCTTTTTAAAAAGACATTCCGGCAGCATCTTGATGCAAAGCATAATCCAACGCCAGATTCCAGCGGTGTAAATGACATTCTTCTTGGCGACGACTGCCGCGTAAATGGCTTTGGCCACCGCCTCCGGCTGGGCCACGAGCCGCTGCGGCAGCTCCATCCCTGCGGTCATGGCGGTCGCGACGAACCCCGGCTTCACCGTCAGGACATGCACGCCTTTTTTGGCCAGACGGTTGCGCAGGCCGGACAGGAAGGCCGTGAGACCGGCCTTGGCGCTGCCGTAAACGTAGTTGGACGCCCGGCCGCGATCGCCGGCCACCGAACTGATGCCGATGATCGTGCCGCTGCCGCGCTTTTCAAAGGCATCCGCAGCCAGGGAGAGGATCGGAACAAGGCCCGTAAAATTGGAACGCAGTATGGTTTCGGCCAGATCCATGTCATGCCGGGCGGCCTCCTGGTCCCCCAGCATGCCCACGGCGCACAGCACGCTGTCGGGGCACCCGGGCAGGGACTCCCAAAACCGTTGTTGTTCCCACGGCGAGGCCAACGCGTCGTACAAGCAGGTGTGCACCGGCCGGCCGCTGCGCACCTGCAGATCCCTGGCCCGGCTATCCAGGACTTCCTGGTTGCGGCCCGCGAGCCATACGTCCCAGCCGGCCAAGACAAAGGTTTTTGCCGTTGCATGGGCGATGTCTGATGTGGCACCGAGAATGAGCATCGTGGACATGGTGTCTCCCGTCACAGTGCAGCCACTGCGTGATCGTTGTGGAGCAAAAATGCCGCCCCGCCCAACCCAAGTCGCTGCGACTGCAACGAGCGGAACTTGTTGTGCGGGTCGTAGCGCGATTTGACTTCCAGGAAGGCGTCCAGGGCCTTGCCGTACCCCCGGCGCACGGTCGCCGCAGACATTCTGGCGTCTTTGGTCAGGTACAGCCGGCCGCCGTAATCCAACACCATCGCGTCGAGTTCATCGAGAACCGGAAACAGGGCTCGGGTTATGGGGAAGTCCAGGGCCAGGGTGTAGCCCTCCATGGGGAAGGAGATATTGCCCGGGAAGGTGGTCTGTTTCCCGAACAGCTTCAGCACGGCCAGAAAAGAGCCTTGGCCGCTGGCCGCGATGCGGTCGAGGATTTGCGGCAGCCCTTCCTTGGCAGCCTCGCGCGGAATGGCAAACTGATATTGCGTAAAACCGCGTTTGCCATAGATGCGATTCCAGTTGTGGACCGCATCCAGAGGATAAAAAAACGCGTTGTAGGAGACGATGGACTCACTCGTGCCGCGGGGGGCCTTGGCGTAATAGAGGGCGTTAAACGCCCGCACAGACAGCGGGTTTAAGACCACGGACGGGAAAGGGATGGGAACGTTGCGTTCGCGCACCGCAGGCACGGCAAAGGGACGGCCCCTTTGTTTGCCGGGCAAGGAATCGGGATCGGCCCAGTCGCCGGCCATCAAAAAGGAGCGGCCCATGGCCGGGCCGCGCTTGAGGCAGTCGATCCAGGCGACGGTAAAGGGGGCCTGGGCATAGGTATCGAAGGCGTCCATGATTTCTTCCAGATTCCGGGCCTTGTAGCCCTGCTGGCGGATCCAGACACTTGGCACGCGCACCAACCGGATGGCCGCACGAAGGATCACGCCGGTCAACCCCATGCCACCGCACGTGGCATGAAAGAGTTCGGGATGCTCGGTTGGTGAACAACGCAAAACCCCCTGCTCCGCCGTGAGCACGTCGCACCATGCGATATGGCGGCCTATGGTTTCGGCGAGATGATGGTTCTTTCCATGCACGTCTGAGGCGATCGCCCCGCCCAGAGTCACAAACTTGGTGCCAGGGGTGACCGGCAGGAACCATCCCCGAGGTGCGAAGGCGTCCAGGATTTCCGCCAGGGACACGCCTGCCTGCGCCACCAGCAGCCCCGTGGACGGATCGAAGTCCAGCATCTCGTCCAGTTTCTCGGCGGACACGACCAGGGAGGCATTGAGAGCCGTATCCCCGTAGCACCGGCCCAGACCCCGGGCAATGAGATGCTCTGCCCTGGTGACGACCTCCGTGGCGGCGTCAATGGTACGCGGACGCAGCAGCGTCGTGTCGACGACGGGGTAGTTCCCCCAATCCATCAGATGCATGGCACATCCTTCCTGAACGTAAGATATTTGTGGCCGACATAGGACAGCAAAACCGGCGATAGCACGCCGATAATGTGGGCGATGTCGTGGGCGTGGAACGTGAACTGCAGCCAGGGAAAAACAACTTCTGCCAAGCCGATGCTGATTCCAAGCGTCAACAGCAGGGATATGGCGTTGACGAGAAGGAAATAGAAGACTTCGCTGCCTGTGCGGGCCGATCTTTTCGCCCGGAAAACAAAGAATTTGAAGAGCAGAAACGCCGACAGCATGCCCAGGACGTAGGCGACGCAGATTGCCCCCGCGTACGGCAGGACGAGGCTGAGCAGCATGCGCGAGCCGATGTTGACCAGCGCGGCCAGACCGCCGCTTATGGCAAACAGGATGAATTCCTTGATGTTCATACGGTGTCAGCCAACCAGGTCGGCCAGTTCGCGGCCGATGCGCACGCTTTCGTTGATGGATCGGTCCTCGGGGAAGGCGTGCGCCGTGTCGGCGGCATAAAGCCCGTCAATTCCAGTGGCGTAAGGCGGCAACTGCGCCTGGAACCGGGGCGGACATACCGGCTGGGCGTAGGTGTAGCGAAACAGCCGAGCGGCTTCCTCGGTCGCAGCCGCCGCCGGATTGATACCGGCCAGGATTTCCCGCCCCTTGGCCAGCAGCGTGGCCGTGTCGGCCGCCCATTTGGGATGGTCCTGGGGCATGTAAAACGGGACATAGACATAGGACCGGTCCATGGGCCGCAAGTTGGAATACTCAATGACGCCCGGGGCATCCCAGCCGTCCACGTCCACATTGACCCAGAAATTGTCGGTCAGCGGCCGGCCAAGCCGAAACAGGGCGCAGGCGCAGCCCACGTTGCGGCACTGCCGCAATTTCTCGCCATAAGCAGGCGGCGAGTCAGGGAGCAGGCCGTCAAGCAGCGGCAACGGCACCGTGGACACGGCGGCATCAAATGCTTCGACGCCCTCCGACCACTCCACGCCGGTCAGCCGTCCCCCGGCATGCACCAGTCGTCGCGCCGGGCAGGAAAGTCGGACGTCACCGCCCATTTCCCGGATGCGCCCGGCCAGGACATCGAGCAGGCTCTGGCTACCGCCTTCCAGATAGCCCAGACGCTCCTCCATAAGGCTTTTTCGGGATTTGGCGACCCGGCGCACCCGGCTGGCTATCCAAGCCGCCGACAGGGGGTCTGCCAATTCAAAAAACTTCTTTTCAAAGAGAAAACGCCAGAAAAGATCATAGCCGGCCGGACCTTCCCAGCGGGTGATCCAGTCTTTGGCGGAGACGGCATCAAGGGGCGAGAGATCCTTGAGATGCTTGCAGGCCAGGACATGCAGTCCGTAGCGCAGGCGCGTAAACAGGGGGATATCGGAAAAGCGCAACAGAGCGAGGGGGTTTCCATAGGGATGCAACCGCGCCTTGCCGTCTTTACCCCGGCGGAAAAACCCCATTTTCGTCGGCACCCACCGCAATGTATCTTCCAGGCCGAGTTCGCGCAGGAGGTCGAAAAGGTGTGTGTCAGGCAGATTGATGAAATGGTAATAGCGCTCGAGCAGCACCCCGTCGAAATCAAAACTGGCGCTCATACCGCCCAGACGGTCGTCCGCCTCAAAGACAGTCACAGCATGGCCCTGCCGGACGAACTGGTAAGCGCAGGCCAGACCCATGGGCCCGGCACCGATGACAGCAATCCGGCTCATTCCCATCGCTCCAGGACCACCCGGCTGTAGACCGGATGGGTAAAGGTTTCCTTGATAGCCTCTGCAAAGGGTGTCGGGACAATGCCAAACGTCTGGCGCATGTCCTCACCCGAAAAATAGTCCCCGGCCATCAGGGCGTCGAGTTGATCGGCCACGAAGGGGGGATTCTTGGAGAACACCCCGTAGGCGCGCATAAGGAACCGGAACAGAGGCACCGGCAGCTTGACGATGGCCGTATGCAGACGCTTCACCTTTTTGATCGTTCGGATGATGTCGATGTAATTGACGTCTTGCTGACCGACAATGTCATAGACCTTGCCGCTAGCCTGCTCTGGATGCGTGGCGCACCACAGCAGGACTTTGCAAAAGTCGCGGACGTACAGGGGCTGGCGTAAGTATTCGCCACTGCCGGGAATCGGAAAAACAGGAATTTTAGCCATCAGTCGCGAAAGCCAACCCAAGTGTTTCGGGTCGAACCAGCCGAACATGAGCGTCGGCCTGACCGTGCAGTGTGGCAAAGCGGAAGCGTCCACCATCTGTTCCTGGGCTCGCTTGGACCGGGTATAATTGTCATCGGCCACGGAGTTGACCACGGACGAGCCAATAAAGACTGTAAACGGAACCCCGGCCTGCCGCGCCGCATCGAGAACCTGGGCCGTGGAGTCGAGGGTGTTTTTCTGAAACGGGGCGAACGTGGAGCCGGTAATCTGGGCCTGGAGCAGGAAAAGGCTCTGCGCGCCGACAAAGGCCGCCTTCCAATCTCCGGGCTGGCTCAAATCAGCGAGCACGGTCTCCACGGCAGGGTGCAGCTTTTTGACCACCGCGAGGTTGGACGCGTTTTTATCCATGGCGATAATATTGGTGAACCCCTGCTCCGCAAGCAGGGTGATCAGGTTTTGACCCAACAAGCCCGCTCCGCCCGTGACAATGATTTTTTTCATACGTTTTACCTGGTTTGCCCGGCCATGCCGGACGGCTCCATTCGGCCGTTTCCGGCATGACCGGATCGTGGCGGACGCAAGAGCGCATGTGCTTGCCAATGGCCGTCGGAGTGGCCCTGAAAACCCTTGCCGCCATGATTAAGCACGGGGGGATGTTACTCTTTACCTGCAACGATTGTGAACGGGTCTGCGGTACGCCGCTCCCCCGCAGCTTGATGGTATTCGTAGGAGGTCAGCCGATTCCCATCGGTATTATCTCCGGGATGTGCGGATATCCCTGCTAGGCGTACAACAGCAGACTGATATGCAGACCCCAGCAAAGAACAAAGAACTGGAGAACAATATCCTTCAACATAATTTTTGTCGGCGACATGGCGGACTGATCAACAAAGATAATCTGCAAATATCGAAGATTTCCGAGAACAACCCAAAAGGCAGTCGGGTAGACCCAGACAGAGTGGTAACGCGCCATAGTCTGTACGTCAACAGTATACATGATGTAACAAATTACATTCGTCGTGCTCAACAAAGTCAGTGCGGACATGACAAAATTCTTCGAGTAGCCATTGATTGATTTTCGAATGGAAGCGCAGCCATTTTCCGTAAGACATAAATCGTCCCAACGTTTTCCGAGACCGAGAAACATGCATAATAAAAAAACCATCATGATAAGCCAATGGCTCATTGCCTGGGAAATGGCCAAAGACCCGGCAACAATCCTTAAAACAAATCCTATGGCGATACACGCGACATCAATAATGGCCATTTTTTTGCCATAATAAATATAGAACACATTCAACGCAAGATATAAAGAAATTGAATAAAAGACTGCCACACCAGCCATGAAACACAGTACCACCCCGGCAATCATCAACAGTGCCAGTCCCGTCAAAGCCGCACGTACGGAAAGTTCTCCGCTCGCGATGGGCCGGAAACGCTTGACAGGATGATTCCTGTCTTCCTGCCTGTCTTCGATATCATTGAGAATATAAATCGCGCTGGCAATCAGGCAAAAGGCGGCCGCCGTCACGCAGGTCTGCACAAAGGCGTGGCCCTCAAAAAAACGGCCGCTGAAAAACAGCGGCAAAAAAACAAAGCTGCTTTTGGTCCACTGCGGGATACGCAGCAAGCGCAGCCAGGCGCCGCAAGAAACATCGCTGCGAAACGGCTTGTAAAAGACGTTCTCTGGTGCAGCCAGGGCCATCATCTGCCTATCCCCGGCACTGTCACCGTAGACAACAACTTTGTATTTGTCCATATCAGGAATATATTCCCGCAAGAGGCGTACTTTTGCAGCGCCGGAACAGTTTTCACCCAGGATTTTCCCTGTGAAACGGTCTCTGTCATAGGCCAGTTTCGTGCAGACATATTCCACACCGAGGCTTTCAGCGAAGGGTCTGATCCATTCCTCCAGAGAAGCCGACACGATAACGACACGAGCCCCGCTGTGCTTGTAGCTTTCTATCTGGGACAAAGCGTTTGGCCGCAGCTTGGACGCAAGGACATATCGCGCGAAATCTCTTCCCTGTGCTGCAAGCCATTCGCGGGTTGCTCCTTTGTAAAAGGAGGCAAGGATGCGCTCTTTGCCACGCTTAGCAGGAATAATACCGAAACAAACGCAGGCAACAGTAACGATGATCCGAGGCAGGTGCAGTAGAAGGCCAACATATCCTGAAGTATGTCTGATAAATCGAAAAAATGAATCACCAGTTGTCAAAGTTCCGTCAAAGTCAAACAGAATAAGTACATTGCTCATGAAAGAGTCCTGCCCCTTCTGGGTATTCCGAGGGTAGCTCCGATCGGGAGCTTGCCGGATAGAGATCCAAACCACCGCGGAAGAAGGAGATGGCGGTCGTGAGGTGGTCCGGGTAGATTGGACAGGCTGGCGGCCCCTTGGTCCGTGTTGAAGATTTCCGGCACGCCGTATCGATTCATGGCCTCTTCCAGGGCGGCCACGCAGAAATCCGCATCCTTCGTGTTCGACAACCGTTAAGCCCGCACCGCCCGGCTGTGCCAGTCCATGATTGCCACCTGATACAGGAAGCCTCGCTTCATTGGCACGTACGTACTGTCGACGCACCACACCGGATCTGGCCGATCAATCTGCAACCCGCGCAGCAGATACGGATAGATCTTGTGCGCAGGATGCGGCTGACTGGCTTGGGCTTCTGGTAGATCGCCATCAGCCCCATCCTGCGCATCAACCGCCGCACACTTCCACGGTCGACTACGATGTCCTGATGCTGCAAATGCAGCCGCATCTGGCGCGATCCGTAAAAGGGCGTCTCCAGAAACAGCTCGCCGATACGCCGCATCAGGTCCAGGTTCATGGCCGACTCGCCCTTTGGGCGAAGGTTCACTCGCCGGACAGGGCCTCAAGCGCCACTTTGGCCTTGAACTCCGCTGAAAACTTCCGTCGCTGGGACATCGAAAACCGTGGATTCTGGGACAAAAGACCTTCCCTCACAGCTTTCCGAGGATAAATTTGGAAATCATCTTTCTCAAGCAGAGCCCGAGTAAGCGCTCAATAAGACGCGTCTTGTCAGGGCGAGCAGGAAGCGGCAGAAGCTCAGGCAGGGATGATCAGGGAGCAGGGATCGAGATGTTGTGGCAGGAGGGCCTTGCGTTGGGCATCGGTAGTTG
>NZ_WVUD01000066.1 GCF_009856865.1 Solidesulfovibrio aerotolerans
GCCACCAACTGTTCGGGATAAAAGAAAACAGGAACATCACCAAAAAAGTGGAGGGGCGGCCAAGGATAATCGCGACAGCGGCCACCACGCGCCAAATCTTCGCCTTTTCGTGTCCGCCTTGGGTGCGTTGCTGCCAGACCCGGGCAAGGTGGTAAAGAGCGCCAGCCACCCACAGATCAAAAATCAGGCTTGTAATGCCGAGGCTTCCGGCAAAGCTTTGGATTATGAGAAGCGTAAGACCCGCTTCGGGGCTGTTCCTAAAATTAATGTTGCCAGCTACGGAAAAAACCAGATCGACGCACAGCGCCAGCCCCGTGAGGAAGGCCGCAATCCACCAGAGCATGAGCAAACCGCGCCGAAGCCATTTGACGCGAAACTGACCGGCGGCCCGTTGGCCTGTGCCCGCCATGCTCAGATAAGGTTTTAAGGTTGAGACCGTCTCCCGTTTCACCCATGCAAAAAGCAAATCATAGCTCACAAGCCCCCCACCTGATCGGCGTAGCCCTATTTTTCTTCCCTATTGCCCGTCTCCGGCTGCCCCGGCAACCATCCCTTTTCTTGTAAAAAAAGCCGGTCCCGCTTTGCGGTAATGGCCCGATCAAGTATTTTTTGAATCGCAGTGGCAAGCTCCGGCTTAGTTTTCGTATCCGCAAGGATGGCCGCGCCGATCAAGATTTTTAGGCGGCTGTCTTCTTTTCTGGTTTTGTTTTTTTCTCGTGCTTCCAGTTCCGCAAGCTGCTTTTCGATTTCCTCTTTTTTTTGCTTGAGGCGGTCGATTTTGGCGGGAGTGGTCATAGCTATTCCCCTTTTTGGGGTTCGTATCATGCAAGAGATCAAGGCTCAATTCGGGGGCGTTCATTGGATTATATTTCATGAGGTTTTAAAAAATCCCTGCTTTTGTTGAGTTTTTTGTTTCGCCTGCCGTTAAGGCCTCATTAAGAGAACAGGAGTTTTCGCTAAATTGCCTTGGGTTTTCGTCTTTTCTTCGTCTTTGGCTGGTAGCCTGTGGACATGGTTTTGTGAAAACGGTAGCCGAAGGTTAGCGGAGCAATAATCCCAAAGGGCGCACTTATACATTGCTTCGCAATGTGTGCGCCCTGCCATCCGGCAGGGGAGAAGAGCGAATGGCGCTTGCCATCCGGCAAACTGAAGATATTTTAAGATTACGCAAGGTTGCAGTTTATGGCTATTTTTCACTTTTCCGCAAAAGTGGTTAGCCGTGGCAAGGGACAAAGTTCCGTTGCCAAAGCGGCTTACAATGCCAGAGCGCAGCTAACCAACGAACGCACCGGCGAAGCCCACGATTACGGGCGGGCCGAGGGCTTGGTTTTCTCCGGTATCTTCACCCCGAAGAACGCGCCGGAATGGGCGCAGGATCGGGAAAGGCTGTGGTCGGAGGTGGAGAAGGCGGAAAAGCGGAAAGACGCCCAGCTTGCCCGCGAGGTTGAAATTGCCCTACCTCATGAACTGACCGACGAGCAGCGCCGCCAGTTAATTACGGACTTCACGCGGGAAAACTTTGTTCGTAAGGGCATGATTGCGGACGTGGCCATTCATGCGCCCGACCGGGAAGGCGACAACCGGAACCACCACGCGCACATTCTCTTAACCATGCGCGAGATCGGGCCGGATGGGTTCGGCCAGAAAAAGCGAGAATGGAACAGCAAGGCCCAGCTTCAAGAGTGGCGGGAAAAATGGGAAAAGACGGCCAACCGTTACCTTGAGCGCCACGGCCACGAAGCCCGTATCGATCACCGGAGTCTTGAGGCCCAAGGGGTCGAGCGGGAACCGACCGAGCATTTAGGCCCCACGGCTTCGCAGTTGGAGCGCGAGGGAGAGCAGACCGAGCGCGGCGACTTGAACCGCGAGATTGAGGCCCGGAACAAAGAGCGGGAGCGCCTGAAAATTGCCCTTCGGACCACGGCGCTTGAACTGGCAGGCGCTGAACGGGCAAAGGCCGAGGAATGGGAATGGGCCAAGATCAAGCCGAAGACGCGCGCGCCTTACAGCAGGGCGGGGATGGTGGCGCAGCAGCAGGACGCGCAGCGTGACTTTGAAAAGCGCTCAAAGAAACTTCAAGAGCGTCAGGCCGAGCAGTGGGAAAGCGAACGGCAGGCCCAGCAGCGCGAGAAAAACTCCTTCGCGGGTCGGAAGGGCGAGGCCGAGCAGAAGCGGGAAGACCTTGCTGCCAGAACGGAACGGAAGGACGCCAAGGCCGAGATCACCGAAGCGCAGCGGGCGCGGATGGAACGTGACGCCTTGCGGGAAAAGGCGGGGCTTCGTGTCAGTTCAGGCCGCGACAGGGACGAAGGGCGCGAGAGGGAGCGGGAACGAGACTAGGCCCCCGCCAAGCCCAGGGCGGAGGCCGAACCGGAGGGGCAAAGAAATTGAAACGCGGCCCATGGGCTTCGGACCATGAGGAAACCGCAAAACCTGCCTTTCGGGAAAAACCGCGCCGCCCGCGTTTCGGCCTTGATGCCGCACTTGAAGAATGGGGCGTGTTCAAGGCGGCGGGGATGCTGGCTCAATGGCGCGAGAGGTGGCGGCATATCCTTAAGCGGTGAAGGCTGGGGCAATAGGGAAAAGAAGGGGGTGGCAGGTGAAGGCATATCTTCCGTTTCAGGACGTTCTTTTGACCATGCCGAGGGTTGAACTTGCTGCCTTGGTCAATAACTGGCTTTGGGAAATCCCCCTTGAACAGACACCGACAGATGAACAGGCCTTGAAGATGATCGAGCTTATTAAGGCGCGGCCCGACGCGGCAGAGTGCGGGGCAATCATCGACAGTTGCGATGAATATCTTAATGGTAAGTAGATTTTAAAGAATTGATGGCAGCGTGAGTCCGCAAACCTACAAAGGAGGGCGGATCATGGCTAATCTTGCATTTTATGCTTATACAGTTGTGGACTTTGAACAGGATGGCAAGCGCCGGTCGAACTGGCTAAGAGTCGGGGCCGCCTTTGAGCACAAGGACGGCGAAGGCCTCGATATTGTATTGGACGCCCTTCCGGTCAATGGACGTGTGTCGCTGCGAAAGCCGAAGTCAAAAGAAGCTTTGGAGGCCGCGAAGGCCGAGGGATAGGGGAAAGTTACCTTCCCCGCGCTTCGAGTGCGTCGAGGCGTGCGGCAAAGGAAGTGTTTTGGACCTTGAGCTTTTCGTTTTCGGTCTTGAGGTCTTTGACGGCTTCGATCAGCGGCGCGACAAAGCCGGAATAGTTGACCGAAAGCATGCCTTTTTCGTCGGCTTTGACCAATTGCGGAAAGACCTTTTGAACTTCCTGCGCGATCACCCCTATTTGTTCTAACTGATCTTTATCTGTTTCTTTCCAGTGAAAGGTTACGCCATGTATTTGTATAAGTTTGTTGAGGGAAAATTTGATGGGGTTAATATCTCTTTTCAAGCGCATATCGGAGTTTTGTGTTAGCGCTCCATAGAATAAGGCATTGCCTGTTGGATAAAAAAGAAAACGTTGTGCTCCTCCCTGATAGAATTCAATATTTTGACTTTGTGCAGACCCTCGAAGAACAATGTGCGACCCTGTTCCTGTTACCCCTCCATTACTCCCTGCGTCACTCCCGATCACAAGCCAAGCGCTTGCGTTATCGCCTTGAATGGCATTTGTGTCCCTGCTTGGAAGTGTAATGGTTCCATTAACTTGCAATTTAGACCCCGGACTCGTCGTCCCGATGCCGACGTTGCCAGCACCATTGATCGCTAAAGCGCTTGAGGTAACACTACCACCTGCTGGAGTATATACCTGCAATGCGAGATTATCAGACGTGTTTGTCGTGCTTAGCGAATGAGCCCATTGATAGGCGTGTCCATTAGAATTATAGATTACACCATCGGAAACGCGGCGATTAATCCCCATATGATCCCCATATATGGATATCCGTTGCCCTGAATTTGCGCCAAACACGGCTTGGCCGTTGACATCAAGCAAAGCACTCGGACTCGCCGTCCCGATCCCGACGTTGCCGCCAGACACAACGAAGTTTGAGCTGTTCTCAAGCGCGAGCGCAACATTTGCACTATCCCAGCCCATGAAACCGCGTCTTGCCCCCGACGATCCCTCCGCAGCCGGATTGCGCCATTCGATGTAGCCGGGCAATACGGTGCTACCGGTCTGCAGGCTAATCGAACCATAACTTCCGACCGCTTTTGCCATTATGGCGTTGGCGGCTCGAACAGCTCCATTGACATCCAATGCAACGGTAGGGGTTGTCGTCCCGATCCCGATGTTGCCTGCATTGCTTATATACATTTTCGTTGTGAACGCCGGAGTCGCGCCAGCTGTTCCGGTTGGCGCTGTTGCAAAGGAAAAAGTCCCGCCTGATATGCTGATGTATGTGGCTGCGCTTGATGAGTTGTAATACCAACCCCCATTCCAAAAAGCGTTGCTGCTAATAAGGGAAGAATTGTCGGTAAGAAAAAGATCATCAGTTCCGCCATTTCCCAAATGGAAGCCCGTTCTTAAGTTTCCTGCCGGATTGTTGATGTCCAATTTATAAGCTGGCCCCGTCGTCCCGATGCCGACGTTGCCTGTGGAGGTAATACGCATGGCTTCTGTACCAGAGGTTAGGAAACGCCATGTTGCCGCTCCATATGTGGCCGCAGTTTCATTCGCGGTCGCCGTCGGTCCATAAATATAAAAAACAGCCTTATCCCAAGTCGGCTGGCCAATCCAACTCGTTGGATAATCGGTTCCATTCTTCTGTCTGAATAGAATCCTGCTATCAGATGTGCCGTCGTCATTGTTGACAGAAATGATGCCGTTTAGCGTCTCAAGTTTCCACTTGGGATTCGTCGTCCCAATCCCCACGCTGCCCGTCGCGGTCACGATCAGCCGCTGGGCCCCTGCGGTCGCGATGCTGACGGTGCTGGCCGTATCGCTGAAAAGGCCCGTCGTCACATCGCCTGTTCGGAAGGGGCTGTTGCTTGTGGCGGTGGTTCCTAGGGTGAGGAGGGTTGGCAGCCCGCCCCAGCTGGAGCCGTTGCAGCCCTGAAAGGTGCCGCCGGTGTATTGGATCATGCCAGCCTTGGCCGCGTCGCATGCGGTTGTGGCGTAGGGCGGGCTGGCGACCGCGCCGAGCATCAGGGGGGCTTTGATGATGGTGGAGCCGTTGCATTGGGCGAGGGTGTCGAAATCGACGGCGCTGTTGTCGCTGTTGCAGGGCTGGCCGATGCCTTTCTGTCCCGCATGAGCGGGGGAAAGGACAAGGAGGCAAAAAAGAATGGCGGCGAGGATCGTTTTCATTTTTCCACCTTGCAGCAGCGGCAAGTGACGAAGCCAGAGGGGCTTTCGCAGGTTTTGGGCGGGGACATGGGGCTGGTGACGCCAGAGCAAGCCGCGCCCTGTTGGGCGCAAAGCTTGGCGCAAGGCTCGGGTTCTTTCTCGCGCGAGAGTTCCGGTGCAATCGTGAAGCACGTCAAGCCGCCAATCGTCTCTTGCTCTGAAATCTTCGCCTCTTTTGCCAACACAAAGGCAGGCGCTGCGACAGTCAGGAGCAACACAAGGCAGAATACAATATTTTGTCTAGTCATGAGAGCGGCTATAGTGCAGGGGAGTTAAGGGAATCCGGCTGGATTCTGCATTCAAATAATGCCATACGAATTTGCCGAAGCAAAGAGCCATGTTTATTTTGTGGAAGTTTTCCGATCCGTTCCATGGGCGGCAGCGGGAAGGCGACTAGACAAAATATTGTATTTTGTCTAATGTCTGCCCCGATGAAGGCCGGAAAGCCGCGATTTTTCTAGGTTCCCCAAACGCCAACATTAGACAAAATGATGAACGAACGAAAACATCTGGTTTCCGCCGAGGTCGATAAGCTCATAGCCGCCACCAAGGGGACACGGAACGAGGCCCGCGACCGGTGCTTTTTGCTCCTCATGTTCCGGCATGGGCTGCGGGTGTCGGAGGCTTGCGGCCTGGTTCTCTCCCAGGTGGACACCGAAAGCCGCGTCCTGCATGTCGCCCGGCTCAAAAAGGGCCTCTCCACCACCCACCCATTGCGGGCCGATGAACTGCGGGCTATCAAGGCTTGGCTCACGGATCGGGCGAAGATGAAGCCGGACACGGATTCATTTTTTGTGAGTGAGCGGCGGACAGCCTGGAGCCGCAAGACGGCATGGCTTGCGATCCGGCACTATGGCGAGGTGGCAGGCCTCCCCCTCCCCGCCCACCCTCACATGCTCCGCCACGCCTGCGGCTTCGCCCTGGCCGACCAAGGCGCAGATACGCGCCTAATTCAGGACTACCTTGGGCACAGGAATATTCAGCACACCGTCAGGTATACGGCGGCCAACCCGGCAAGGTTTGAAAAACTTTGGCGGTAACACCGTCGGCAGTTTGTCCTAGGCAATCATTTGTGTAATTATGTAAAAAAATAATTGAATTCGGACTGGAGCTCAAAATGAAAGATGAGTCTGATAAAAACATAGCCGGTATGAATATGGGACTGATTGCGGGAGGGTTCATGATCGGCCCCGCTATTAAAGGCGCGGCGGAATCACTTTTCATCGTCGGCGCGTTCACCGGAAAAGTTGTTGTATTATCCTACAAAGGCTTGCGCCGGATAAATAGAGCTGGTTGGAAATATATTTTTTTGGGGGGCTTTGCTGCCTGTGTCTGTTACAGCGGTTATCAAGCTTTTATTTCTCAAGATTTAGGCCCCGAAAGAAACAAAAGTATTTTTGAGGCTTTTGAACAGGCCAAAGAAGCAGCTGGCACCCCTTCGATCACTTTCCAAACGAAGTATGCTAAAACGACTCATGATATCATTGGTTGGACTGAAAACACAAAAAGCGAACGCACGCCAAAAAAGATTCTGGCCGGAACAGAAATTAGTATCATGTCATCAAATAAAAACTACACTATACCTTGGTCTAAGGCTTTTGGAGCCTTTTGGGGGCCAGATACTTTTTGGGTAGGACATAGTTCCGTTAAGGTTCAAGTGGTTTCAAATGATAAGTCGGCGTCTGTTGTAATGGCCGAGATGCCGATCAGCTATTTAACCCCAAGCCGTAAAGATGCTCCGGAGGTGACGAAGAACGACAAGTCCGCCGTCACGGACTGGGATGTCAAAAATGCGTTCATGGTTCTTGAGGACGTTCCTAGCGATGTCCGCAAAATTACTATAGATATTCCAAAAGAAACAAAAGTAAAAATTAGAGAAATTAAAGATGATAGTCAAGTCCTTGTAAATATACCAGACGAACTGGGCGCTCCGAACCATGCAAGAGTTATTTTGCATAAATTTGATCTTCGTCCCATCACCGCTACTGACGATGATAAGAGCGAAAGACCTGAGGTTACCCCCACAACTTCGGGCCAAACGCCATCACCATCCTAATGGCGAGGTGGCAGGCCTACCCCTACCCGCGCACCCGCCCTGCTCCGCCACACACACCAATACGGCGCGGTTTGAAAAGCTTTGGCGGTAAGGGGGTGCGGAGAGGCCATGGACAACGGCTTCAGAGAACGGTTAAGGGTTGAGCACGGGGGGCGCCGTTTTTTCGGGTGAACCCTGTTAGCGGATTGGTTTTGGGAGGGGGCGTTGCCGCGCCCCCTTTTCTTATGCTACGGCTTTAATCAACTCAAGCAGTGCAGCAAGGAACTTAATGGCAATAAGCAGAGTAGATAAGCTCATTTTTGTTCCTCCTGTTTTAGTACGTCCCCCGTGCTGTTCATCTAACCCCGAAAAATTTAGTCCTTAATCGCTATTTGCGATTTTATTCTTGTTTGTCCATAAAATCCTTGCATCCTATCTCTATCGAACGGGCAATAAGGAAATTGTAAAACTCCTTGTCTGGTATTTTTTTCTCCGAAAAAAGATACTTTAGGACGAGGTGCGGGTTCCAAATCAGAACGTAGTGGAATTCGTGTTTCCCTTCTTTGGTGTCAATAAATTTCAAGTCCTTTAGAAGACGCATCCTTGTCGTCCATGTCGTTGTTGATCGACTTCCCGAAAAACCTGCTTCAAGAGAAAGCTCTTTTGGATCGTCAATTATAACCATAGAGTCGTCGTCTTTTGTTCTTGACCATAACGTAAAGTATGTGGAGGAAGCAGGCTTCCCGTTTGTGAGTGTGTCGATTATTTGAAGAACTAAAGGCATCGTCCGAGGCGTGGTCACATACCCATCGTGCGTTTTTCGGTGCCAAAAGTGTCCCGGGTCTAAGTCCCCCCATAATTGTTTCCGCAAGGCCGCGCGTTTTTCCCTAATCCGTGCCAATTGTGCCGAGCGTCCAGCTGCCATCACAGCCTCCTTGATCAACTGTTAGAGCCATTGTGACATATTTCTTTTAAAAATCAATGACTTGTTGATATTAGTTTCAAAACATTCCAAGGACCAATATGGCAAGCCATTGATTTTCAGGCAATGAAAAGCGCAGCTAATTTTTCCATCTGCAACAGATGTTACACGCACCCTGAAGAATAGCCTTTCCTGGCTTCGTGTTGGCCGGGTTAACGCTGTACTCCCTTGTTCTCCATGTTCTCCCTTGTGCTCCTTGTGCTCGTAGTGCTCCCGGGGTGAGTGCAGAGAGGGGACAGAGGGCTTTTCGCTTCCTGCGGCCCGGGTCTGGGCCGGGCAACCAGAAGGAGGCAGAGACGGATTGCCAAGGATTGACAATCTTTGACAATAGGATTATATTTATCTTAAATGAAAGGGGGTTACTATGCCGATGAATGTCAACCTTACTCCCCAGCTCGAATCCTTGGTGAAGCAAAAGGTCGCGTCGGGGCTTTATAATTCAGCAAGCGAGGTCGTGCGTGAGGCGCTCCGGCTGATGGAAGCGCAAGACCGTTTGCGGGCGGTGAAGCTTGAACAGCTTCGCCAAGATATCCGCGAGGGGCTTTCTAGTGGTTCGCCCAGCCCGTGGGACCCCGAGGAAATTAAGAGAGAGGGGCGCTTGCGCCGCGCTGCCCGTTTAGCCGCTGACCCAGAGGCATAAATGGTCCAGATAATCAGAAGCCCGCGTGCTAAATCAGACCTGATCGATATTTGGGACTATATCGCCGAGGACAGCGAGGAGCGGGCGGATTCTTTCGTTGCAAAGATCCATGAAAAGTTTCTGCTTCTGGCGGGGCGGCCTGTCATTGGTCGGGTTCGCGATGAGCTTGAAAAAAACATCCGAAGCTTTCCAATTGGAAAATATATCATTTTCTACAGGCCCATTGCAGATGGGATTGAGGTCGTTCGCGTCCTTCACGGCTCCCGTGATTTGGATGCCCTTTTTGACGAAGGCGATTGAGTCCCTTTCGATAACTCGTTGACATTTTTTGTTTCCGCTTTTAAGGAGAATCATATTTACGGCGAATCGTAAATCCTGAAAGGCGGAAATAATGATCATCGCGCTCCTGAACCAAAAGGGCGGAGTCGGCAAGACGACCCTTGCCGTTCACCTTGCCGAGGTGCTTTCCCGTCTCGACAAGAGCGTTTTGCTTGTGGATGCCGACCCCCAAGGCAGCGCCTTGGACTGGGCCGCCAACCGGCCAGACAATCCGCCCTTTCCAGTGATCGGACTTCCTAAGCCGACCTTGCACCGGGAACTTCCCGCTATCGCCAAGAACCACGACTTCGTTTTGATCGACGGCCCCCCTCGGGTCAACGAGCTTGCCCGCGCCGCCATCATGGCAAGCGACGTGGTTCTGATCCCCGTGCAGCCCTCCCCTTTCGACGTGTGGGCGGCGAAAGAAATTGTGGACCTTCTGCGGGAGGCCAGCACATTTAAGGAAAATCTCAAAAGCGCTTTTGTGATTAACCGTAAAATCGTAAACACGGCGATTGGCCGCGACGTGGTGGAAGCTCTTTCCTCCTACCCCGTGCCTGTCCTGAAAACTTCCATAGGGCAGCGCGTGGCTTTTGCCGAAAGCGCCGCCCAAGGGCTGACCGTCCTTCATACAGACCCGAGCGGCCCGGCCAGTCAGGAAATCGTTTCCCTCGCAAAAGAACTTTTGGAGCTATGAGCATGAGCAAGAAGGTCACTTTCGGAGGCAAGCCCGCGACGAAACCCATTAGCCCGGATGATTGGGTTGAAAGCCGCAAGATCGAGGCCCCGGCCAAAGCCGAGGAAATGAAGCGGCTGACGTTCGATATTTCGGAAGCCCTGCACCGGCGCATCAAAAGCCAATGTGCGGTTAAGGGGGTCAAGATGACGGACGAGCTGCGGGCGCTTTTGGAAAAGCATTTTCCGGCAGAGGCTTAGCCGTTCCGCAATTACGGATCGCCGTAAAAACTTAAAACAGTATTTGCGGAAAACTAATTGCCGCCGTGCTGTTTTGCCTTCCGTTTGCAGAAGCCAATAAACGCCGCGTCCGGGTTATCCGGACGCTTTCCCGTTTTGGCGATCCACTCCCGCCAATCCTGTTCAAGGGCATAGACATCAAGGCCCGGTGCGGCTCTCTTGGCCTTCATGAAAGTTTCCGTCTGAAGGAAGATTTCCGCCCTCGCTAGCATGTGGATAGGGTCTTCCACGATGCTAGGCGCGTCGATGGCCCGCCGGACCCCCGCAAGTATAGGCACGGATCGTTTCGCCACATGGGGGGCGCTTGGCTTCAGGAGAAGCCCCTTATCCATCGGCGCAACCTTGGCTTGCTCGTAGATGCCCTTCACGGCAGCAAGGCGCTTGATAAAGAACTTCTTGAAGTCTCTTTGGCCCTGCGGGTCTTGGGCGTAGTCGGCCCCAAACTGCCCTTGCAGAAGGGGCCAAGGAATGACCGTATCCTTACCGAGGTAGGACATGCGGTAGGTTAGCCAAAAGTAGATATCAAGGGCCATGGGCGACCGCTTCAGGGCCTTGAGGGCTTCCATATCAACAGGCACGGGGCGTTCGATGATTTCCTTGAAAAACTTTTCCGTGAGCGTGACCGTCGATTTCCAAAGCGGCAATTGATCCGGCGATTTTGGATTCCACCAAAGGCGGGCCTCATCGGCGATCATGAGATTTTTTAAATCTGTCCGGTCATCGTTGGCATAATGGCAATGGATCGTTGAACAGAAGAGGCTTTCCGCCTGCTTTTTGAAGCGCGTAATATCGCCGCGCTTCCCGCCTTGCCGTGATAGACCTAGTTCCGCCATGAAGGCCGAGAGGGTGGGGCCAAGTTCAAGGACGGGGCAGCGCGTATAGACGGCCTCGGTGGTCATCCATGAGAGCAGCAGGCGCGGAATTGAGCCATAGGGCAAGCCGACCTTGCTTGGCGCAATGATTGTTAGCGAAAAGAGTCCGTTGTCCCGGACAAACTCATTTGAAGGGGCGGCTTTGTGGGGAAGGGTGGCTTGAATAAGCGCCCGTGCCATATAGCCGAGCTTTCCGGCCTTCTTCGCCTCTTCGGCTTCGATGGCGAGGGTTTCGGCTATAATTGTGGTCAGGTCTTTCCGGTCCATGCGGATTCCTTGCCGGGCTGTGGATAACTCGATTCGCGTGGAAGGAATCTGCGCTGAAACGCTCCCGCGTGCAAGCCGATTCCGCGCTGAAACGCTCCCGCGACTGCGCTGAAATGCTCCCGCATTTGCGCTGAAACGCTCCCGCGACTTACCCGCAAAGCCACGGCCAGCCTAGCTTACAGAGCCGCCCCCTGTATTACCCTATAAACTCCCTGTAAATTTAAAACACCTGTATAGAAACCGACCCGCCGTTGCCCTCACAAAAAATCGGCGTTCGCTTCGCTCACACGTTTTTCAGATGCGCCTTTGGCGCAGGGTGCCAGAACCGAAACCGGGCAATAGGAAAAAGAAAGGGGCTGGATGCGCCCAGAGATGAGACGGGAGGGGCTTTAAAAAGGTTTTGGCTACAGACCTAGCCGCCGGGGAAAAGACGCGCTAGGGAGGCGAAAAACGGCCCTAGCGTCGATTTTGGCTTAGCGCTTGTTTTTGGGTCTCGGCAACCGGGCTTTGTGGAGCGACCCCTTTTTGTTTGAAAAGCATTATTTTGACATGATCGTTTGAATTGCAGATCTAATATGAGAGATAAATTCAGAATTAATTTTCGCCTGTTTTGCTGTTGTTCGTGTGTCAACCTTAAGATTCCTAATGAAGGCAACGAGAATGCTTAAACCGATAGTGACCCAAAAAACATGTGAAACGTAATCAACGTTAAACCATGAACGAAGTAATCCGCCTATGACAATAGCGGAGATACCGGCTATGAAAACACCGACTATCCCGCAAAGAAAAAGTGATCCAAATAAACTCTCGTGTGGCAGTTTGAGATCAAAAAAAGCTGTTAACTCGTCAATGGATGTGACATTCTCAATCTTTTCTGTAGTGATATTTACAAACGAATATGACATGATCTCGTTTGTATCAGGGCAATCAATGCCAACTAGGGCTACTTTATGTCCAACTCGGGCAGGCATTTCAATAGGAAGCTTAATTTCGATTTCCCTGCCCTCTTCTGTTTTAATCCAAGCTGTCGTTTTTATTGTGGTGAACGAACCGATTGAAACGCGAGATGAGTAGCCATAAATATTACCATTATGATCTGTGCTGATAGTTCCGCCTCCACCGCTCCCGTGGACGTGCGTTTCTGAAATAGTTTTTATATCTAATACGGTGCCTGTCGCAGCAACCGCGCAAAAAGTTTTTTCGCCAATTTGAAAATTTTCGAATTTCATATGACTCAATTTAACCTTCAATCGTTTATTTTTTTACCTTGCTCTGTAGTCATCCGTTCTCGTATGGCCCCCTCGCGAGGGATCGAGAAAATGCGGTGACCCCCATACGTCCTACGGGAGACTTCGCCCCGTAGGGGCGGGAGTGCATACAAGCTTATTAGCCGAGGGCAGCTAAACCTTTTCCATCCAATAAATCAAGAAGCCGACTAGCGGGAACACTAGATTGCTGAACCGTCGTTTTTCCGATGCCAAGGATTGTCACGAAAACGGCTTGGCCTACATGATTTTTCGTTCGAATGCGTTTTATGTCTTCCGGTAAAATAATCCGTTTGGTGATGTGACCCCATTTACCGCTGGGTACCGACCTCGACGAACGCTTAGCGTGCTTTATTTTCCGTTTTCTGAGACGAACCCTTTGTGTGGCCGCCTCGCCGTTGCAACGGGCGGGGTTTTGCTAAAATCCGGGCTGACCGTGGCGGGGCAAGCCAGGTCTACAATACCCTTTTGCAGCTTTAAAACTTCGTTCCAATCCTTCCCCATCCCGACAGGCGGCAAAACGCGCCGGACCTCGACCGAAGAAGGGGCAAGGGCCGTGACCTCTTCCGCCAGCGCGTCCCCGCCCTCGTCATAATCAAAGGCCAAGATCACTTCCGAGCCGGGCGGCATTTTTTCCATAGCGCTCCGGATCAATTCCGGCTGGCCGTGGTTCATCGTGCCGCCTATGGACAGATACCGCGCTTCCGCGTCCGGGTTCACGACATGGTAAG
>NZ_WVUD01000067.1 GCF_009856865.1 Solidesulfovibrio aerotolerans
GGGCTTGCGGCGCAGCACATAGAAAAAGGGCGTTCCCACTTGGCCGATGCGCTGGTGCACGGCAAAGTCCGCATCCGAGAACAGGGCAAAGGGGACGTTGAATTTTTTGCGAAAGATATCCACTTCCATATCGGAATTGCCGGCTCCGATGCCGATCAGCTTGATGCGCCCGCCTAGGGTCTGCTTGTCGATGAGGGCCTGCAGCGCATTGATGGTGGGCGCTTCGCGCTGGCAAAATGGGCAGTACATGCTGAAAATTTCGACCACGAGCACGTCGGCCTTGACCGTGCTGACGGGCGTGGGGCCGGTCTGGGAGGCCAGCCCCAGGGACGCGGTCAGTTCAGGGGAGATGGGGCCGATCAGCGGCACGTCGGGAAAGGGCGTGCCCTCGGCCAGGGGCGCTGCCCCGGGGGCTTCGGACGCTTCCACGGCCAGGGCCTGGGTGCCGACAGCCATGACCAAGACCAGGGCGGCAAGCGTTGCGAACAGTGCTTTCATGGTGTCTCCGGTGGGGCGATTTAGGCGGTCCCAGACCGCTATGTCACTCTATATAGCATTTCGCGGCTCGGGGCAAAGGGGTCAGGCGCTTTGGGCCGCGTCCAGAGCCTAGCGCACATCAGCGATGATGTCGTCGGCATCTTCGCAGCCAACAGACAGGCGCACCTGGGTGTCGCAGACGCCGATGACCAACGGTCATCCCGGGACATCTTGGCGTGGGAGGCGACAGCCGGAAAACAGGCCAGCGATTCGATGATGAAACGTCTAAGCGTGGGAGGAGTATCTATGTTCCGTTTCGTAGTCATCGCCTTGCTGGCCGCATGCCTGCTCGCCTTTAGAAACGCCTATGACCAAGACAATACGGCGCAAAAGGCGCTCGAGGCGCTGACTAAAACCCTTGACACCACCGATTCAGGAATCATACGCAACCTTCCTGGCGATGGAGCAAGTTGTCGTAAATCAAGAGGTCTACCACTGGCGCGTCCATGACCATGGCCGCGAGCTTGTCGCCGTCGGTGACCATCGCCTTGACCCCCTCGGCACTTATCGGCGTGAAAAGGGCGCCCCAATAAAAAGGGCGGCCGAAGCCGCCCACCCGACCAGAGCAATGCAGCCCCATCAGAACGCGCTGATGTAAGTCCCTTCGTCCCAATCTTCAATGAAAGCTGACTGGCTACTGCTCAGAAAGCTTGGACAAGCGATTGCGGCTTCAACATCTTCGCGAATATCGCCCAGGGGAGACAACTCCCATTGCCTCCCTTGGCTCTGCAGCTAAACTTTATTGCGCTTCTCTCTGTTGGTTATTAGCATACGGAATTTGTTGCTGAGCTCTACACGTTGCTTTGCCGTATTGAGATTCAGCAGCTTAAGGTAGTAGTATATTAAAGGCGGCGACATAAAGTGGTTTGTGTCGCTCATGGCAGTCGAAAGATAGTATGGACTGTATGTTGGATTGACAATTATTTCAGCGACTAATTTTCTGAGATGCTTAATGCTTGTTTTGTGTTTTTTGCTAGACATGATTACTTTCCTATTTCGGAATTTGATCCCATAATACGCCATCCAATGTTCTTCCTAATCGCTTGGCATTCTGTTTGTCCCACCGGGCGAAGTGGAACGGTACATTGCTCTTTACGCAGGCGTCGCGGATGGTTCTGACCCAGTCAATTTTCATTTCTCTTGCATACTTTGCAGATTCACCTCCAATGATGACCCAATCAATATTGTTAAAGTCAGGATCTGAAATAGGGCCGATGAGTGGCTCAAAGGCTATGAATCGATGTTTTGCTCCCAATGTTTTGAGATGCGATATGCGCCAGCAATAGTCCTGATTCTCGACGGACACTCCTGCCCAAATATTGTTGCTCCAGAGGACGCGGGCCGAGAGATCAACCAGTCTGTCTGAGTACTTTGTAAGCAGTTGAAAAGTATGCTGTGTGGCCTGATTCATGACTCCAAAAACATCATAGATAAATTGGTCTGGCACGGCAGGATGCAATAAATCTCCCATGGAATTTACAAGGATTCTTTTGCCCTTTTTCCAGTTTAGCGGTTGGTAGAGTTTGTGCAGATGCGTTTTGACAGAGAAAATTTCATCATACTCCTTGAATCCGATCCCATGTAATTTTTTGGCTGTTGTTTCTGCATAGCAATTCTTGCAGCCGGGACTTGTTTGAGTGCATCCTGTTGTTGGGTTCCATGATGCGTCTGTCCAACCAATTTTTGATATGCTTGACATCCATTGTCTCCCTGTAAAAGTTGCAAAAAATAGGAAATGTCCGTCTATAAGTATTATTTCTATATAACTTATGACAAATGAACAGAACCGTATGTCTCTTGTATTTTCTTCTGGAGGCTTGCGATAGTTGGTTCATCCTGCTACCCCTGCTGGCAATCGTAAGGGAGGGGCTTCAACTCATGCTTATCCTTCATGCCGCCCAATCCGATGTGGGGTTGCTCTTCTGGGGGGAAACCGCACTATCAAAGCCCATTCCAGGCACGCCAGCGGGATCTAGAAAGAAAGTGGTCCCGCAGCCATCACCATGCGCCGCCAGTCCGGAACTCCTCGAAGCGCTCCTGAAAAAGCATTTCAGGCTCATCGCTGACGCCACGCTTCTGATCGAAGCCGCCGCGTGGTTGCCCTCCACCCCAAAAGCCCCGGTTCCCTCGAGCCATTTGATCGGCGACCTCGAATCACCCGCCGCCTCACTGGTTCTTTCACCTTGGCTGACGCCTGCGTATTTGCTTGAAGGAGAAACGCTTCTCGCGGTCCTGTTTGGCTGCTGTTGCAAACGGACCTTGGCCCGGGGCGTCGTGATTGGAAATGACCTGGCGTATTGGGCGGAAATGATCCGATATGCGGGTGCACTTGTTGCCAGGCAGCAGTATCTGCCCAGTGTCCGGACTATCGGTGGCGACTTCCATGCCGTATGGGATCCGGTCATTGTCGCCGATGATCAGGAGCGCCTTTTCTCATGCGCCAAAGGAATGCCGCAATCGGCACGGGCACTGGCGAACCCGGATCAAAAAGGGCCGCCAACCACTGCGGCGGTGCAGGTTCTCACGTCCTTTTTGACAGATGCCGTGGACGCCTTGGTCAGGTCAGCCAACCGTGTTTCCGCGCGTCTGAAGGGGCGTCGGCCACGGCAGCCTGTGCCAGCACAAAGCGTTCACGATGCTTGGATGGCTGCGCTGGGGTCCGAGGAGGGCTTGATCGATTGGCCCAGAAAAGAGGTCGAGGCTCTTCAGAAGGATATCGTGCGGTGGAAGCGACCGGTGGCCATTTCCACGGCATCACCGGTTCGTTTATGCTTCAGACTGGAGGAACCGACCGCAGGCGCGTCTACCGGTAAGGACACGTGGCAGGTTTCCTATTTGCTGCAGCCCCATAACGATCGCAGCCTCCTCGTTCCTCTGGCCGACCTCTGGACCGCTAAAAAAGGAGCGGCCGGGGCCCTCAAGCATCTTGGCCCTAAGCCCAAGGAGTACGTTCTTGTTTCTCTGGGCCAGGCATCGGGCATTTCTCCGCATGTCGCGGCCAGCCTCAAGGGACCAGCGCCGAATGGCTTCCTTTGTGACACAAAAGCCGCCCATGAATTCCTCACCCAGACAGCCCCAGCGCTCGAACAAGCCGGATTTGGGGTCATGCTGCCTGCGTGGTGGACGCGCACCGGAACGAAACTGCGTCCCGTTGTCCGGGCTCATGTCGAGAGTCCGAAGTTCGCAGCTTCAGGAGGGCTTTCGCTCGACGCTATCGTGGAATTTAACTGGGAAGCCTCTCTCGGCGACGCCCGCATGAGCATCAAAGATCTGCTGGCCCTGGCCAAACTCAAGGCGCCGTTGATGCAGATTCGCGGGCAATGGGTTGAGGTCAACGCCGATGAGATCGCTGCCGCAGTGGCATTTTGGAAAAAGAAAGCAACTGAGACAGCCACCGTCCGCGATATCATCCATATGGCGCTTGGCGGCCAGGAAACCACACATGGATTCGCATTCGGAGGGGTCGAGGCGACCGGCTGGATCCAGGACTTTTTGAAGCAGCTTGAGGGGAAGGCCGCCTTTGAGGAACTTCCCGCGCCGGCGTCCCTCTCCGCCACGTTGCGTCCGTATCAGGTTCGAGGTTTTTCTTGGTTGTCGTTTTTGCGGCAATGGGGTCTGGGTGCGTGCCTCGCCGACGACATGGGCTTGGGCAAAACCATTCAGACCCTGACGCTTCTCCTTCAAGGCTGGGAGGCCAACGGGAAAAAGCCGAGTCTCTTGATCTGTCCGACATCGGTGGTCAACAACTGGGTCCAGGAGGCCGCTCGGTTCGCCCCTGGCTTGCCTGTCATGGTTCACCATGGAATAACCCGGAAAAAGGACGCCTCTTTTGAAAAGATTGCGCCGCAACACGCGCTGGTCATCTCAAGCTATGGCCTCCTCCAACGCGATGTCTCCCTGTTTGGCACGATCGCCTGGGGCGGCGTGATTCTGGACGAAGCGCAAAACATCAAGAACCCGGAAACTAAACAGGCCAAGGCGGCTCGTGCGATCACGGCCGACTTCCGTATCGCCTTGACCGGCACGCCGGTGGAAAACAATGTCGGCGACTTGTGGTCGATCATGGAGTTCCTCAACCCTGGTTTTCTGGGAAGCCAAGCTGAGTTCCGCCGACGATTTTTCATTCCGATTCAAACAGGCCGCGATCCAGAGGCCCCGGACAAACTCAAACGGCTGACCGGTCCCTTCGTTTTGCGCCGCGTCAAGACTGACAAGACAATCATCGCCGATCTGCCGGATAAGGTGGAGCGCAAGACTGTTTGCCATCTGACCAAGGAACAGGCGTCCCTCTATGCCGCCGTGCTCAAGGATCTGGAGAAAGTACTGGCCGAAGTTGACGGCATCCAGCGCAAGGGGATCATCCTGGCCACTTTGTCCAAGCTCAAGCAGGTCTGTAATCATCCGGCCCAATTTCTCGGCGACAATTCGGCCATCCCGGATCGGTCTGGGAAGCTTTCGCGGCTAACGGATATGCTCGAAGAAGTCGTCGAGGCTGGGGATAAAGCCCTGGTGTTTACCCAGTTTAAGGAAATGGGTGATATCCTCAAGGTTCACCTCCAAGAGACTTTTGGCCGGGAGATGCTTTTTCTGCATGGCAGCGTTACCAAGAACCAGCGCGATAAGATGGTTGAGCGCTTCCAAACAGGTTCCAGCGCCCCACCGATCTTCATATTGTCGCTCAAGGCCGGCGGCACGGGGCTCAATCTGACCAACGCCAACCACGTCTTCCACT
This sequence comes from Solidesulfovibrio aerotolerans, assembly GCF_009856865.1. GTDB lineage: Bacteria > Desulfobacterota > Desulfovibrionia > Desulfovibrionales > Desulfovibrionaceae > Solidesulfovibrio > Solidesulfovibrio aerotolerans. The sequence goes on from NZ_WVUD01000067.1 coordinate 5,270, forward strand.
ACGACCGTTGGTGGAACCCTGCCGTGGAGAACCAAGCCACGGACCGTGCTTTCCGCATCGGGCAGCACAAAAACGTCCTGGTCCACAAGTTCCTGTGTGTGGGTACCCTGGAGGACAAAATCGACGCCATGATCGAACGCAAAAAAGAGGTCGCGGATACTGTGGTCGGCTCCGGCGAAGCCTGGCTCACCGAGCTTTCCAACGCCGAAATCAAAGATCTTTTTGCGCTACGCAAGGAAGCGCTGGAGGACTAGCATGGCTTGGTATTCTGGATATTTCCCGCCGTCCAAGCCGAGAGAGGCCAAGGGCGGCATCAAGGCCCAGAGCAAACGGGGCTCTTTCGGAGAGAATTGGTGGGCCAAACGGTGGATCGAGGTAATCTCCGGCTTCAACCTGGGGGCCAGATTGACCCGGGGTCGCAGTTACGCCCGCAGCGGGCAAGTCCTTTCAGTAGATATCGGCGTCGGCGCTATTTCGGCCAAAGTGCAGGGGTCGCGGGCGAAACCATATGCCGTCACCATGCGGGTCAAGACCTTGGCTCCAGCGGAATGGTCCAAGGTGGCCGGCGCGCTGTCCCAGGAGGCCGGCTATGTCGCGGCGCTGCTCGCCGGGCAAATGCCGGAGGCCCTGGAATCTGTTTTCAAAAAGGCCAAGGTGTCGCTTTTCCCGTCTCGGTACGAGGATCTGGTGACGGAGTGTTCCTGCCCTGACTGGTCGAACCCCTGCAAGCATATCGCCGCCGTGTACTTCCTGGTGGCTGAAGAATTCGACCGCGACCCATTCTTGCTTTTCAAACTCAGGGGCATGACGCGGGATGGGCTGGTGGAGATGCTGCAAGCGGGCGAGGATGCTGCAGAGGTGCAGGGCGTCCGTTTAGACTCGCAAAGCCCAATTGGGAGCAAGGGGAAGGGTGAGGCTCTCCCTGTCGATCCTCTGGCGTTTTGGGGCCAAGGAGAGGGCGTAGACGGAACATGGGGAGAGATCGCGGTGCCGGTCGTCTCGGCGTCATTGCCAAAAAGCCTGGGTGCTTTCCCGTTTTGGCGTGGACAGGAGGATTTTTTGTCTGCCTTTGACGCCTGGTATGATCTGGCCGCACAAAAAGGCCTGGAAATAGTTCTTGATGAGGGGCGCTCCTGACGAGCGCCCCAAGGCTACGATGGCGTGTAGAGTAGGGTTGGTCCCGCTAGAACGCCGTTCCCTTTATCCGCATACGGACAGCCTCGGCGAGCGAGCGCAGGCCTCCATTCGTCTGGAGGCAGTCTCCATCCGTTTGTGAGGGCGAAAGCTTCGTTGCCGTGCCAACTTGGGCTTCCCCGTTGCCATCCCTGCCAGGACGCCCCTTTCAAGTGAGGTCGCCAGGAAACCTGATCCGGGCGATCAACGCTTCCATGAGATCCTGGAGCTTGTCCCGGCGGCGGTTCGTCATCAGCAACCGCTGGAAGGGGAAAACTGGGTCGAGACCGTGTCAGCCTGAGGCGGTCGAATCTATCATTGCTCTGGGGGGTGGCCCAAGCACTTGGTCACGCCCCGGCCGGGCGCACCGATGAAAAGGGCGGCCGAAGCCGCCCCTGTCAATCCTGAACCTTCCACCAGTCCACACACCGATCGGGGTCCTCGACATGAACTTGAGGCCCAACCCAGCACAACTGTAGGCTCTGCCTATAGTCACTAGGACTCGCGCGGCGGCATAAACGGATCGTCGATGCCGATATCGAAGTCGAGACGGGAGCCCCAATTCTCATCGCCCTCATCGCCCCAGGGTGGCATGTCGGGGTCAACATGACCTCCATGTGGTGCCGCCAGCTCCGCAACCTCAAAAGCGTCGGGGATCTCATCCGGATCACAAGGCACCGGCCCCAGAATCTGGCTGACGTCCCCTTCCTTCGCTGCCTCACCCTGCTGCGCTGCATCCAGAGACTCGTAATCCTGGGTGGTTATGCCGAAGATTTCCTCAGGCAGTCCATAGCGTTCCAACATCTCTTCAAAAAACGTCATTTTTCCCTCCAGGGTGGATCCTGACCGTCCAGACCGATTCCTTACCATTTTTTTCTAAAAAATAGTTATTTTTTAAATAGTTACTGTTTCGTATGGACGGTATGGAAGGTATGGACGGATTTTTGGGATACCCCCCTAAGGGGGCAGATTTCGGGGTCATAGGAGACCTTCCCATTTCCCCTCTCCCCAAAAATACCACCTCCTCCGGGGTACCCATTTTTTTGTCCATACCGTCCTTACCGTCCATACCAAATATATAAATATTTGTTTTTATTATATTTTTTGCCGTTTTCTTGGTCAGGACCGGAATCCCCCCGGTCCTGACCGTCCATACCAGACCGCGCCTACCGCAGGGCCTCATCGTCTGAGATTCGCTTGTCGATTTTGGCAAGGTCCATGCCGAGGATGTCCGACAAGGTCGCCTTAGAAAAAACGTAGGCATCACATGGAGCATTCCCGATTCGGACGCTTCGCTGGAACCCCTTTCCAGACTTGGGCATTTCCAGCCATTTTCTGTCGCACCACGTCTTGATCAGAGCCGGCACTTCGAAGTTGGCATCCAGGACACGTTCCAGCGCTCCCTTTGTCACGGCGAATATTTTCCAATCACCAGGATTGTCCCACCGGCCAGCCCAGCCCTGGTTCGGTTCAACGGGGTTGCCATTACTGTCGACTTTGTGGCGGCCCCAGAACTTGGCTTGGTTCGCCACGGCCCACCCCCAAAGAGTTTTGACGGCCTCAGTCGCCTTGTCTGCGTCTTCAGCTCCCAGCACCACCGCCGGCCAAAGCTCGTCGAGAATGTCACGGATCGGGCGCGAAGGCTTCAACTCGGGCAGCGCGGCATGGATGAGGGGAATAGTGACGGCGAAGAAAGCCAGAATCTCGCTCAGGCGGTTTGCCACGCCGTTGTTGCCGGCACGATACGAGAAGGCACGCAGCATCTCAGCATATGCACCTCGCCAAAGCGGCCAATCGTCACGGTGGTCAAGGATGAATTGTACCACCTTTGGTCCGGCGTGGCCGTAGTTGTCCCTGGCCGCCATCTCCAGGCTCTTGACGAACTTTCCCTGGTCTCCATCCCCAAACGGCGAGCCCCACAGGCTCAAGACTCGAGCCTTCGCTCCTGCGTGACGCTTGGCGTAATCCACGGCACCCTGCTCCCCTGACGAAATCAGGATGGATTGCCACGTGCCGGTCACGCGCGTCCCGACGGTAGTCCCTCGACCCTTGCCTTTCCCGGAAACAAAGCGGTAGATCAAGTCGCCGACGGCATCTGCTGATTTTGCGTTCTTCGTGTCGTCGAGCATATCCGGCAGCCCATTCAGGAGAGCCGCCAGTCGCTCAAACCAGACGTCGGTCGCGTCCCAGGTATGCAACGCGCTGTTCGGCATGCGGTGATCAGGATTTCCCCAACCGCAAGCGCCTATTATTTGGGTCGTTGTTTTCCCTTTGGAGGTCTCGCCCGCGATGTCAACGACGAAATTAGCTGCTCGCAAGATGCGCAGGAAAGGCGCACAAAGAGCTGCCATGACCACGATGAAAACCTTTGTGAAGCTGTACAACAAGTTGGCCATGCCAACCCATGCGTCATAGGTTCCTTTTGCATGGAACCCCTGGGCGATCTGGGCATCACCAGTATCCTCGGCACGAAAAGCAACAGCATTAACCGACCCTTTTCCCGAGGGCGTCAGCAAGGTCACGCCCCAGAGGAATGCATCGTCGCTTTGCCAACCGAGGTGGCTGCTGCTTTTTTCCAAGGGTACCGTGCCCTTGTTCGCGACCTCGAAATCCTCAAGATAAAGGACCAACTGCCGAGCCGATAGGCTCGTCACCGGCAGCCCATAACTAGAAAGCTCCAAAATTTCGCGGACATCAGCAACAGTCCGGCGGCTTACAATCTGCCGATACCAGCGACGGTCTTTGTACCACCCCAATTCCATGAACTCGGTCCCAGCGTTGACGTCATGAGACCGGGCAACGATCACAACCGGCGCAGGACAGACCCGAACTGGGCAGGGGCCGTCGTCCCCGCCGTCCTCATAGCGCCAAATCCCCTCGTCGAGGCTGATGCCATACTGGGCCGGTATAACCGTGCCGTTGGGCACAGGCGCACCTGGTATGGCAAGCTCGGCGGCCACTGAGACTATGCCGAGTGCCTTGGAAGTACCAAGCAAAATGGGGCTCGTGACTTTGCCCCAGTACGAGCAGACAGAACAGAACATCTCCCCTCCGCAATTTGTGCGGATGTCGACGCAGGTTCTTGGCCCGGCGTTATTGACGGCATCTGCGATCTTCTTGTCGGTCTCTTGCGCTGAATACCCAGGGTAGGCCATGCTAAGGTCATGCGCCTTGGCGTGGCCATCCAGGCAACGTCCCACGACAGAAAGCGCGGCATACCATTCCGGTTGGGGCAGGCTTGCGGCATCTTCAACACAATGACGCAACCAGGTGCAACCCGAAACAATCTTGGCATAATCGGCTAAGGGGAACTGCTTGCGCTGGGCAGGCGCATTGGATTTGCTTTTCAACCTGGGGGCGGCCGCCGTGTTCGCAACGGGCGGAAGCGCTTGGGCGATTTCCTCCGGGGAATACCGGTTTCTGGGTTCATAGAAGATGACCTGGACCGGCCGAGGATTCGCAGGATCCTTCTGGTTCAGCCCCCCAGGAATGCGCAAGACGCGGTCCAAGTTGGCCGTCGAATCAAGCACGTACCCGCGTTGCCGGCCAAGTTCGTTGAGATGGCCCTGGAGCTGCATTGAAAGGGCTTTTGCAGCGTCCCGGTCACCGTCCGAAGCGAAGACCCAGGGTTTGTGCAACATCCATATGGGATACAAGCCCCCACCCGAATGCACGACCAGGGTTGGCAACAGCGGAAAGGAGAAAATCAAGGCCAGAGCCGCATCCAGGTCCGGTGGCAAATTCTTCTGCTTGTGCCCGGGGCCGGCAATGTCAGTGTCGTGCCAAAATCCCGAGATTGCGGTTGTCGTAGCCTCTTTGCCGCGACTGCGCGGACCGGTCTCCTCAGCTTGGAGGCCCATCTGGACATAAACGTTCTGGCCACTCTGCGTGAGGTCATAAACCGCTGTTGCAGCGGCATCGATCTCTGTCGCGGCCTTGAAATTGTGGGTTAATTTGTCGGGCAGGGTCCACAAATTGAGGATCCCATCCCCGGTGTAGCCGGCCCAAAGTACTTTTAGGAACTCTTCCGGCCCCATGATAATGGCCGGCGTGTTTGTCATTTCGGAATCGCTCATTAAAATTTCTCCATTAATGCACTAATCAAACGGCCCGTTAAGTATCATACATTGCAATTACGATATCAGTGTGCCTTTAACACCCCGGAGGAGTTATTGAGACCTCCTCCGGGGCGGCTCACCTAGGCCTAAATCAGGCTATAGCCCGTGACAAACTCATCAGCATCTTTATCACTTGTAAGCGCAACGTACATCAAGGTCGTGCTGTAATTGATCATCGCTGATATTGACTTCATCTTTTCGTTTTTTGCCAAGCCGGCGATGTCATAATACTGGAGGACAAGGACACTGTGCTCCACTTCGACGTCACCAACGTTATAAACACGCGACAGGAAAACGTGGGGGCAATACCCGCTCTCGCAGCGAGGATTTGAAATCAGGGGGGTGCGCTCGATCACATGGAAGGCACCGGACTCTTCGTCAGTGACCAAGAGTGAAACATTTTCCTTGCCGTTTTCGTATTCAATACGGTAAAAATCTGTAATCATCATGGCGTTAACCTTTTCTGTATGTCCGTCTAGCGGACTATAAAACGTTTCTACGCGTTTAACGCGCCACTCAACAGTGAGCATCGCCAACACCAATATCCAGCTACGCCAGCACAATACAATGCTGACTGACGCTAATACTGCCTAGTGTCGAGGCGTGGACTAATGTCGAGGCTGGCAATGAGAGGCTGGCAATGAGAGGCTGGCAATGAGAGGCTGGCAATGAGAGGCTGGCAATGAGAGGCTGGCAATGCTTTTGCTTCGACGCTACCTTAATAAATCACAAAACATGCACTGGCAAGAGGAATTGCAAAACTTTTTAAAATTTTTATTTCTGACAGCACTGCGCAGGGCCTTTCTCTGGAATATATCATTATACTCTGGCATGTTGAGACATATCGCCCATGTGCGCAGCCACGACACCCCGGCGTACTATGCTACGGTTTAAGCCAATTGTCCCTTGACAGACAGAGACCGCTTCTTACCGTCTGCCAAAATTAGACCCTGAGGTCGCCGTGACCGCATTGAGACGACCCATTGGACCTTTGCTCTCCCTCAGCGGAGGCTCCAGTGGGCACCCCCCTCCAGGCCGAACTCGGGCCACCCCTCTCCGTTAAGGACGTCGCCGATATTCTCGGCGTTGACCCGCGTACTGTTCGCAAGTATGCCGAAGACCTGGGCGGTGTCTGGGTTGCCGGACGCCTGCGGTTCTTTGACAACTACATCAGGAGTTTATGCGATGCCAGCGTTATGCAAACGCGGCGACGAACGCCGCTGGCGCGCCCAGATCAAAAAGGACGGCCGTCAGATCGCGATCAAGTGGTTCGGCCCCGGAAAAAGGGGCGGGCCGGAGTACAAAAAGGCACTTGTCTGGGAGGAGGAAACCAGAAAGACCCTGGAGAACCCGCCCGAGACGACAACCGATACGGCCTCCTGGACGGTCTTAAGCTGGGGAAACGCCCATCTTGACCATGCTAAGCGGCGCAACGCCAAGGGGACGTTTTCCGAAAAGGTGACCAGCTTTAAGGCCGTGGTCGAAACCTTCGGGGCGGGCTTCCCGGTCGAGGGGTTGACCTCCGCCGAAGCCATGCGGCACCTGGACCGCCAAGAAGAGACTCGGTCTGGGAACGCGGCCAACAAAGACCGCAAGAACCTGGCGCGAGGATGGGAATGGGCCAAAAAGATCCTCCCCAACTTCCCAGACTCCCCCAACCCGTTCAGGGCGGTGGAGCGCTACACTGAGATGCGGCATCCCCGGTATGTCCCGTCGGAGGTGGATTTCTTCAAGGTGTTGGCCAAGGCTGAAGGGCAGGACATGGTGATGCTGACGACGTTTCTGCATCTGGGGGCCCGGCGGGGGGAACT
>NZ_WVUD01000068.1 GCF_009856865.1 Solidesulfovibrio aerotolerans
CCGGCTGGTGCAACGAAATCTGTTTCAGCAATGTGAAATTCTCGACCTCATTGACCCGCGACGGCAACGCTTAAAACCAAACAATTCTAGCAGGCTATCTCTTCTAAATTAGCCGGACAGAAATGGTCCTGGGTATTCATGGGGTCAGGTTGATACGAACCCCCCATGCCCGAGAGGCCGGCAGTGCCATAGTTGATATAGACGCGACCGGAAGGAAAGTTGGAGATAAAAACCGCCGGAACGTTCGTTGGAGCCCCGCCCCCAACGGAAGTGGTGCTTGTGAGCGTGGACATGGAATAGGCGGTGTTGGCGGCAAGGCTGTGCTGGACGCCGCTGCTGTCGTAATAATAGCCGGTTAATGACCCGGATGTGCTGATGAATTGAAGAAACACCTGACTCGGGTTGATTCCTGGGGCAAGGGTGAACACAAGGGGAACTCCGGTGGCGGCATACGCCTGGGCCGCAAGGGTCAGGCATACTACCGGAAGTGCCATCAGGACGTTTCGGAGCCAAGTTCCTTTTTTCATGGTTCACCTTGCTGTCGTTGGGTTTTTTGCTCCACCGGATAGGTGGATTGCGGGGGCCGCCTGGCGTGGAACGTTGGAGTGCACGACATCCCGGCCAGCCTGGTCACGCCGCAGGCAGCGAGCGGTGGCGGGCGTGGGATGTTTTAGAATGTATTAGCGCAAATTTCTTGATCCTGGCAATCCTTGCAGCCTCTGCGGACCGTTTATCTGCGCCACCCCGGAAACGAGAGATGGATAGGATGGCGAGCAACTGGATCAGGCGGAGAGAGTGGGATTTTTTGCCCACACAAGCGAGTCGCCGGATTGCGGAATATGCGGCCAAGCAGCGCATGGCCGCAATGGATTCGAGGGAGGCTGCTTCAAAGCGGTTTTTAGGCGTGCTGTGCCACTGCCATCCGCATTTTCATCGAAATCCTTCCGCTGCAATACCCAGTCGCCGCAAGATCTTTTGCAACGACACCCGCTCCAGCCCGGACACCCGGGCCGCTTCGGAGATATTGCCGCGCGTCAGTTTTAAGAGCCGTTCGACGTAGCGCCGGGTGAACGCGTCCACCACGTGCGCTTTGGCTTCGAGGTAGGGCGTGGCTGCACCGGCCTCGTCGTCGCGGGGCTCGGCTGCGTCACCGGAGCCGGGATCGGCCTCGGCGACGGCTGCCTGGCTGATGACGCCGCCGTGGGAAAAGACGGTCAGGCGGCGCACGAAGTTAAACAGTTCGCGCACATTGCCGGGCCAGTCGCGCCCGGCCAGATCGGCCAGGGCTTCGGGGGAAAAGTCCTTGTCGGCGATGCCCATTTCGCGGCAGGCGCGTTCCAAAAAGGCGGTGGCCAAAAGCGGGATATCGTCGCGCCGGTCTCGCAGGGGCGGCAGGCGCACGGTGAGGACGTTTAAGCGGTAGTAGAGGTCTTCGCGAAAGGTCTTGTCGTTGATGCGGGCTTCGAGATCCTGGTTGGTGGCGGCCAGGATGCGCACATCCACGGGGATGGATTTGCTGGACCCAACGGGGCGCACTTCGCGTTCCTGGAGGACGCGCAGGAGTTTGGTCTGCACGCTCATGGGGATGTCGCCGATTTCGTCCAGGACCAGGCTGCCGCCGTTGGCGGCGACGAAAAGGCCGCGCCGGTCGCGCTCGGCGCCGGTGAAGGCTCCACGGACGTGACCGAACAGTTCGCTTTCCAGGATCTGGTCCGGGATGGCCGGGCAGTTGACCGAGAGAAAGGGGCCACCAGCCCGGCGCGACTGGGCATGGATGGCCCGGGCGGCCAATTCCTTGCCGGTGCCGGATTCGCCGCGAATAAGCACGGTATAGTCCGAGGCGGCCACGGCAGCGATGGTCTGTTTGACTTGCCTCATGGCCGGGGACTGGCCGAGCAGGCCGGCGTCGGCACCGCAAGCGGCTGCGGCGGCGCGCAGCCGTCGGTTTTCGTGCAAGAGCGCGGCCCGTTCCAGGCCTTTGGCGATGACCCGGGCCAGGTGGTCGGAGTCCACGGGTTTGGTCAAAAAATCGTAGGCGCCGGCCTTAAGGGCCAGCACGGCGGAATCGATGTCGCCGTGGGCGGTTAAAAGGACAATGCCGAGGTTGGGGGCCACAGCCAGGGCTTTGGGCAGCAGATCCAGGCCGCTCAGGCCCGGCATGCGCAGATCGGTGACCATGACGTCGCAGGGTGCGGCGGCCAGATCGGTGAGGGCCGCTTCGCCCGAGAGCACGCAGGACACGGCGGCCTGCGGGAGCTTTTGCGTCAACAGGCGCACAAGGCCCTTGGCGAAGTCGGGCTGGTCATCGACGACGAGCACGCGGGGGGCGTGGTTCACGGGTTTTCCTCCTGGCAGGGACCGAGGCAAGCGGGCAGGGTCAGGGTGAAGACCGCGCCGCCCTCGTCGTGCACTTCGATGGTGCCGTTCATGTCGCGCATAAGCCCGTAGGCCACGGCCAGCCCCAGGCCGGAGCCGCGCCCGGCGTCCTTGGTGGTGAAAAACGGGTCGAAGATGTGGGGCAGATCGGCCGGCGGGATGCCGGGACCGTTGTCGGCCACGATAAGGGCGACGTGCTGGCGGTCGGGGGATGCCTTGGCGGTCAGGGCAATGCGGCCGGTGTCCGGGGCCACGGCGTCCAGGGCGTTTAAGAGCAGATTGGAGAGCACCTGTTCCAGGGCCACGGCGTCGGCCTTGGCCAGGGGCAGATCCTCTGGGACGGCAACGGCCAGGGCCACGCGGCGGGCTTGCCCCTGGACCTCAAAGATGCGGGCGAGGCTGGCAATCAGCGCGCCAAGATCGCAGGGACCGGGTTTGGCCGGCCGGGGGCGGGCAAAATCGAGCAGATCGCGCAGGACTTTTTTGGCCATGGCGGCGTGGCGTTCGATGACGGCCAGATCGTCCAGAGACTGGGGATCAATGAGGCTTTGGCGCAGCAGTTCCGCGTAGCAGGCGATAACGCCCAGCGGGTTGTTGATTTCGTGGGCCAGCCCGGCGGCCAGTTTGCCCACAGCCACGAGCTTTTCGGTCTGGCGCATTTGCGTGAGCATGCGGCGTTCGGCGGTATTTTCCCGGGCGTAGACCACGAAGCGGCGCGATTGGCCGGTGGACGCGGCCAGGGGGTAACGGGTGACGGCAAAGGAGCGCCCGCCCGAGAGGGTGACAGTGGTGAAAATGGGGTCGTCGCCGCAGTTTTCGCCGGCGGCGGTCTGGTCGGGCGGGTCGGTTGGGTCGGGGTCACCGAGCAGTCTGGCCGGCAGGCGCGGCGTCTGGCCGGGCAGGAGTGGCTGGTCGCAAAGCGCCCTGGCCAGTTCCCGGGCTGGTTCGTTGGCCATGATGATGCCGCTGGCGCTGTCGAGCAGGGCCAGCGGGTCGGAGATGCCGTCGAAAATGGAACCGAGCAGGGCATTTTGGGCCAACAGCGAATTGATGGCGTCGAGGTTTTCCAGCGCAATGCCGAGCTGCTGGCCGATGGCCCGGTAAAGATCGGCGGCTTCGGGAGCCGGGCCGGGGCCGTTTGGACTGAAATAGAGGCGCAGCAGGCCCCGGCTGACGTCGGTGGTGCGCACCGGAATAAGCGCCGCCCGCTCGGTCAGGCGCAGATCGCCGTCGGCCACAAGCTGGCGCCAGTCGGCCGGGGGTGGCGGCGGGGCGGCGTCGGTTGGCCAGGCGATGGAGCCGCCGCCGGAAAATTCGCATTCATACGCTGCGGCGTTGGCCCCGAACCGGCCGGCGATGCGCGCCAGCGTCGCTGTCAGCAGTTCGGCCCGGGTCTGGGCGCGGTTGAGGATGTTTAACAGTTCGACGAACAGCGAGACGTCGGCGCGGCGTTCGTCGGCCTCCCGGGCCAGTTCCCGGGTGCGGTCGGCCACTTTGCCTTCGAGATTTTGGGCGTGGTCTTCGATCTTTTCCCGGGCTTCTTTGAGGCGCGAGGCAAAGGCGTCGATGCCGGCGTAGATTTCCTCGATTTCCCCGGCGTCGGCGGTGATCTTGGGCGGCTCGCCAGCCTCCTTGGGAAAATAGCGGCGCATGACTTCCGTCACCCGGCGCAGGTTGACCACCACCAGCCGGTCGAAAAACACTTGCAGCGTCAGATAAAAGGCCCCCAGGCCCAGGGCGAACAGCGACAGGAAGCTGATGGTTTTGCCCTTGATCTGCCCCAGCGCCCCGCCCACGGGCATGGTCACCATGTCCAGCCCCACCAACTCGCCGTCATGGCGCCAAAAGCCCCGGGTGTCGCCGTAGCGGGCCAGCAGCGCCTTGGGCGCTTCGGCCGGGTCGCCGTGGCAGCGCAGGCACGAGGCCTCAAAGCGCACCGGCCGGGCGGCCACGAACACTTCATCGTCGTCCCGCTGGGTGATTTCCTCCAGCCGGGTAAGCTGCGGATCGGCTGCAAAGCGTTCCATAATGGCCCGTTCAAAGGGATCGGCTTCGTAATCGGGGTTGCGCGCCCCGCGGGCCACCCGGCGGTAGCGGAACTGGTCGCCGTGGACGTTTAAGTCGCTCATGACCTTGCGGGTGACAAACGAGGTGGACATGGCTTCAAGGATGAAATCGTCGGCGGGCAGGCGTTCGTACATGGCCGGGCGCAGCACTTCGCGCACGTAGGCCTGGATGGCTTCGACCTGGGACAGCACCAGCGAGGCCTTGTGTTCGGTGTCGGTGACGAGTTGGTCGCGCAGATTCATGGAAATGAGCACGGCAAAAAAAACGCCGAGCACGGCCATGCTGACGGACAGGCCGACCAGAAAGCGCTGTTTGAGGGTTTTCATGGCGACTCCTGGCCGGAGTGTGGGGCGGGCGGGCGAAAAAGGCAATGCAGCCGCGCGGTATCAGCCTGCCAACCGCAGTTGGCAGGCTGGGCGGCGTGTCGTTTGAAAATATGTATAAAATTAAGATGTTGCCAGTTTTGTGGGGGCTGGTCCCGACTTTGCAGAAGGGGGGCGCTACCACGTCAAAGGAGGGGAAACATGAAAATTTTGGTGGCCCATGACGGTTCGGAGAAAGCGGACAAGGCACTCGACGTCGCGGCCGGCATTGCCGGTAAAAGTGGCGCAACGCTGGTCATCGTCAACGTGGTGCCGGATCTGTGCCTGTCCAGCGAGGAGATCGGGGCGGAAGGCTGCGCGCTGGTGTCGCGCTCGCTGTCCGACGAGGCCGGCGGGACCATGCGCAAGGTCACGGCCCGTCTGGCCGAGCAGGGCATTACCGCCGAACTGGTCATCAAGGACGGCCGTCCGGCCGATGGTATTCTCGACGCGGCCGACGAGGTCGGGGCTGATCTGATTGTTATCGGTTCCACCGGCAAGCATGGGGCTTTGCGCATGCTCATGGGCAGCGTGTCGTCCCGGGTGGCGGAATATTCCACGCGCAGCGTTCTCATAGTGAAATAAGGAGCGAGAGCATCATGGAAGACAAGGGCGTTTTCGGAAAAATCATCGCCATCCTGCCGGGGTTGGCGCTCATGGTGGGCACGTTGTGGGTGCTTCGCACCTGGGTCGAGCCGTGGATGGCCAATACCGTGCTGTTTGGCCAGAAAGGCTGGCTGGTCAAGGTTCTCAGCCTCAATTACATCCTGTTGGCCATCATCGTCGGCATGCTGTATCGCAACCTGCTTTTCGGCGGCAAGATTCCGGCCTGGGCCGAGGAAGGCTTTCGCACCACGCGGCTTTTCATCAAGGCCGGCGTCATCATGCTCGGGTCGCTCTACACCATCCAGAGTCTGGCCAAGGTCGGCGGCATCGCCATCCTGCTGATTATGACCTTTGTTTTCGGCACCATCTTTTTCGTGATGTTTTTGGGTCGGCTCATGGGCATGGACCGCTCCTTGATCGGCGTCATGGCGGCAGCTTGCGGCGTGTGCGGCGTTTCGGCGGCCGTGGCCACCTCTCCGGCAGTCAAGGCCAAGCCGTCGGACGTGGCCCTGGTTATCGCCACCATCCTCGGCTTTGGCATCATGACCATGTTTGTTTCGCCCTTTGTCGGCAAGGCACTCCAGATGTCGGATTATCAGTTCGGGGCCTGGGTCGGCACAGGCATCCTCAACTCCGGCCAGGTGCTGGCCACCTGCCTGGCCTTTAACCCCACCATCGCTCCGGGCACGGCCGTGGCCTACGGCGAAATCTGGAACGTGGTGCGGGTCATCTCCATTCCCTTCGTGGTCTTTTTCATCACCATGTGGTTCTGGCGGGCCGAGGCCCAGGCCGAGCATCTGTCGCTGGCCGGCATCCTCAAGGACAAGTTCCCCATCTTCGTCATCGGCTTTTTCGGCATGACCTTCCTGTCTTCGGTGGGGGCGATTGGGGCCGAGGGGTCCAACACCCTGCACCTCATGCGCGACGTCATGTCCTGGATCTTCGGTATCGGGCTGGTCGGCCAGGGGGCCTACATCGACATCCGCGAGATCAAGACCGCCGGCGGCAAGCCGCTCAAGGTCGGTCTGGCGGCTGGGTGTCTTAAGTACGTCGTCGCCCTTTTGGTGGTCATGTTTTTCGTGAGCAAGGAATCGTCCTTCTAAGGAGTTTATGCTATGGCTGGCGAAGTGAAAAAAAGCGGCAAGATGACCGTGTTTCGGACGGACCGGCACGAGGATGTGGCGGCCATGGTGCTGGTCGGTTGTCTGGTGGTGATCGTTTTGTGCTACATGGCCTTTATTGTGCCCACGGTCACAGTGGGCGCGCCCATGGATGGCAAGCTCGTGGCTGTTGCCGTGACCGAGTCGGGCATGGTGAAAAAGGGTGAACCGCTTTATTCCTTCGAGGTGAAGGAAAAGAAGTGGAGCCAGGGCAAGGTCGAGGAAAAGCTGGTGGTGCGCGAGATCAAGTCGGCGGCCGGCGGCAAGGTGCTCAAGATTGTGGCCAAGCCGGGCGATGAGCTTAAAAAGGGCAAGCCCATTGTGGTCCTGGAGCACGAAAAGGGGACGTTGCCGTGAGCGGCGTCCTGGTCGTCCTGGACGAATCCGGCCGGGCCATCGCAGAAGGTCTGCGCCTGGCCCGGGAGCGTGGCGAGTCCGTCACGGGGCTGTTTGTCTATGAGCGCGGCTGGAACGTCTACATCGGCCATGACTGGCTGCTGGGGTCCAATGCCCGGGCCACGTTTATGGAATATATCGAAGAGCACGAGCAGGCGGCCGAGGCGGATTTGCGCGCCCGGTTTCTGGCGGCGGCAGGCGATACTCCGGTCACGTTTACAGCCATCTGCTGTGATGATCTGGAGCACCTGACCGACGCGGTCATCCGCGAGGCTCGTGAGAGCGGTGCTTCGCTGATCGTGTGCGCCGATCCGCTGGTGCGCGGGCTTTCGCAGCGGCGCGGCGGCACGGCGGCCCTGGTGCGCGGCGCGCCGTGCCCGGTGGCGCTGGTGGGGCAGGCCCTGGCGGCCTGAACACCGCAACCCGCTGCTCCTTAGCCAACGGGCGGTCCTTGGGGGCCGCCCGTTTTGCGTAGAGTGTCACGGGATAGGAATTGTCTTGCCGCGCGGGCTGGCATACACGTTGCGCAACATGGCCCCGCCAGCGTTTGCGGGTGCCTGATTATCCGCCGTCTGGCCGCAGCAGGGGCAAGACGATCCCCAAGGAGATACCATGACGGCGACAGTCCGGCAGCTTGTGGCCATTTTTGCGGTGGCGGTGGCGCTGGCCCTGGCCCACGGCGTGGGGCCGGTTCGGGCCGCCGGTTTCCCGACCATGCCCAAGGCGGCCAAGCAGGCTGCGCCCGCCAGTCCCCACGAGCCCACCGAGCCGGGGCAGGTCGATGCCTTCATGGCCACCCTGACTGATGTCCAGGCCAGAAATCTGCTGCACGAAAAGCTCGCAGCCCAGACTGCTGCCGCCCAGGCTGCAGCCGCCGCCGCCCAGACGGGCGGCCTTGTCCGCAGTCTTTTCGGGCGATTGGAAGCCAACATTCGGGCCGTCCGGGAGCGAAACGCCGCCTTTCTCCATGAGGCCGGGCAGGAACTGGCCGAGCACAGGATTTTGGCCAACCTAAGCGACGGCGGCGGGGCGGGCACCTTGCTGCGTTACCTCCTGGTGTTGGCCGCCATAGGTGCTGGGGGACTTGGGGTCTTTGCCTGGACCGGGCGACTGCGAAAGAGCCTTAAGCGCCGTCTGGACGCAGCCCCGCCCTCGCTGCAAACCAGCCGGGGTGTGGTGATTCTCGCCAATCTGGGGTTGCAGATGCTGGAGGTGGCGGCCTTTTTTCTGGCCGCTTCGCTTTTTTTCATGGTCCTGGCCCCGGCCGCAGGAGCCCTGCGGGAGCTTGGCACGCTGGTGGTGGTGGGGCTGACCAATTATCTGCTCATCCAGGCTGCGGCCCGGGTGCTGCTTGCGCCCGGCTGGGAGGCGGCCCGGCCCATCCCCCTGGCCGAGGCCGATGCCGCCACCCTCTACCGTTGCCTCATCGCCGTGGCCCTGGTCTCCCTGGTGGTGGGGGTGGTCAGCGTCGCCCTGGAGGAGGTGGGCCAAGCCGTGGCTTTTGGCGACATCCTCTACGCCCAGGCCGGGCCGCTGGTCGGGCTTATGCTGGCGGCCATGCTCCATGGCAACCGGGAGCGGGTGGCCGCCGCCCTTTCGGGGGATGGCTCCGGCGAGACGGGCGGGGCGCGGTTTTGGGCGGCGCGCTACGGGCATTTGGTCGCCATGGCCTATGTCGTGGTCATTGGCCTGTATTGGAGCAGCCAGGCCCTTGTGGGCAACGCCACCATCATGCATCTGGTCATGGGCCTGTTTGCCATCCCGGCCTGCATCGGCGTGGATTTGTGGGTGCGAAAACTCTTGCTGGCCGCCTCCGGGGAGGACCGGGAACTCATCCCCCTGGATGCCGACACCGCCCGGGCCGCAGCCGCCGCCAATCAGGACGGCAAGGCCCTGCCGGACAAGCGCACCCTGCGCTATTACATTCCGCTTATCCGAAAGACCCTGCGTCTGGTGCTGGCGGCCTTTGCGGCCTTTGCCATGCTGAAAATGTGGGGCGTGGAAATTGCCATGGGCTGGCTGTTTGCCCGCAATGTCTTAAGCCTGCTTTTGGTGGTGGTGGGCGGTTTGCTGGCCTGGGAAGTGGTGCGCATCCGCATCGACCGCCGGCTTGGCGAGGAAAACTCCATGCCGGGCGAGGAGATGGAGGAGGGCGGCGGCGCGGGTGGGTCGCGCAGCGCCACGCTGCTGCTGCTGTTGCGCAAGTTTTTGCTCAGCGTCATCGTGGTCATGGGGGCGCTTATCGCCCTGTCGGCCCTGGGGGTGGACATCGCCCCGCTCATTGCCGGTGCCGGCGTCGTCGGTCTGGCCATCGGTTTCGGGGCGCAGACGTTGGTCAAAGACATCATCTCCGGCGTCTTTTTTCTCATCGACGACGCCTTTCGCGTGGGCGATTATGTGGAAGCCGGCACGGCCAAGGGCACGGTGGAGCAGATCTCGCTGCGCTCCATGAAATTGCGCCATCCGCGCGGCATGGTCTTTACCATCCCCTACGGGGGCCTCAAAATTCTGCAAAACTTCAGCCGCGACTACATTATTTCCAAGCTCGACTTCCGGGTGCGCTACGACGCCGACATCGACAAAATCCGAAAGATTATAAAGCGCATCAACAAGGAAATCATGGCCGACGAGGAACTGAGCCAGGGGATGCTCAGCGACATCAAGTCCATGGGCGTGCGCAAGATGGAAGATTCCGCCATGATCCTGCGCATCAAGTTCAAGACCGTCCCCGGCCGCCAGTTCGTGGTGCAAAAGGAACTCTACCGCCGGGTCCAGGAGGCCTTTCGGGACAACGGCATTGAATTCGCCCACCGCAATGTGACGGTGTTTTTTCCGCCGGAGATGCGCCCCCTGGCCGGCGGGGAGAAGCTCTCGGACCAGGCGGCCGGGCTGCCGTCCCTGGCCGCCGCCGCTGCCGCTGCCGCCGCCGGAGCCGTGGCCCAGGAGGACGAACGGCTGGCGGCCAAGGCCGGCAAACCGTCCGAGGATGGGTGAGACGCTTTTTTCAAGGGGGCTTGCTGCGGGGGATGGCGCCGGGCCATGGGAAACAAAACGTCCAGGACATGCCGGACCTCCGGCGGTGCCCTGGCCGTTAATAAGCATGGCAGCGTTGTCAGCGGGCGGTGTGCACTTCCTCGCTGGAAATGAGCTTGTCGAGATCGAGCAGAATAAGGAGCCGCTCGCCAAGCTTCCCCACCGATGGCAAAGGTGACAAGTTGCAGCAGTTCATTTTCCTGGGCGATGGTCGGTTGTGCATCCATGGGGTGCTCCGATTCAGCGCTGGGCGATGGCGCGCCTGGGCGGGGCTACAAGGGCCTTGCGCGGCGCTTGGGACGTCGCTCCTCCGCCGTCCTTCATCTCTTCGATCAGCGTTTTGAGCATCTGAGCCTGATGGGCCAGCTCCCCGACGGCCTGGGAGGACTGGCGCATGGCATCGGACGTCTCGGAGGAAATGCGGTTCACGTCTTCAACACCGCGGTTGATCTCATCGCTGGCCGCCGATTGCTGCTCGGAGGCCGTGGCAATGGAGCGGACCTGATCCGTGACCAGATCGACCAGGGATACGATCTCCGTGAGCGCTTGGCCAGACTGGTTGGCCAGACCGGTGGCCGCGTCTATTTTGGAAACCGCCTGCTCGACGTTGTTGATGTTTTTGCGGGCACCGTCCTGAACGCCGCGAATGGCTTCTCCGACCTCCTTGGTGGCGCTCATGGTTTTTTCAGCAAGCTTGCGCACTTCGTCGGCCACCACGGCAAACCCGCGTCCGGCATCGCCGGCCCGGGCCGCTTCGATGGCGGCGTTTAAGGCCAGCAGGTTGGTCTGGTCGGCGATGTCGGAGATGACGTTGAGGATCTGGCCGATGCCCTCGGCCTGTTTGCCAAGGGAGGTCATGTCGGTCTTCATGCCAAGGGCCTGGGACTGCACTTCACTGATGCTGGTCACGACCTGGGTCACGAGCTGGGAGCCATCCTGGGCCTTGTGCCGGGCATTGCCCGAGGTCTCGGCCGCGTGGGCCGCATTCTTGGCCACCTCAAGGACCGTGGCGTTCATTTCTTCCATGGCCGTGGCCGTTTCGCCGGTCAGGCGGGCCTGTTCCTCAGCCCCGCGGCTGGATTGCTCGATCTGGGCCGAAAGCTCTTCCGAAGCCGAGGTGACAACTTCGACAATGCCTTCCAATTCCATGGCGGCCTGCAACATGCCTTCCGCCTTGGCCGATTCGGCCTTCTTGCGGGCTTCGTCCGCCTCTGCCATGGCGATCTTGGCCTTGTTTGATTCTTCCAAGGCCTCCTGGCTTTTCTGGTCGGCCTCGGCGATCTTGCTGACAAGGGCCTGGACCATTTTTTTCATAGCCCCGAAAACGCCGAGCTCCGGGCGGTTGGGGTCAAATTTGACAGTCAGGTCGCCGTCGGCGATTTTTTGCGCCATGCCGGCAATGGAGGCCGGTTCGTCGCCCAGTTGTTTGAGAATGCCGTTGGTGATGATGATGCCAAGGGTCATGCCGATGATTATGGCAGCCAAGGTGGCCACCAAGGCGGTCAGCTCGACGGAATGCCCTTCGGATTCGATGCTCTCGTATTTCATCTTGGCGTTGTCGAGTTTAAATCTCACGATTTCATCAGCGAGGGCGAGAAGCGCGCTGGCTTTCTCACGGCCGGTCGTCGAGGACAGGGCCTGGGCTTTCCTGCTCTGTTCCGTGTCCGTGGTGTTGCCCAGTCGGACGACCTCTGCGTGTATTTTCGACCACTCGGCCAGCGCGGCGTCCAATTTTGCGATCAGGGCTTTGCCACGTTCAGAGGCGTAATATTTTTTTACTTCAGCAGCGTCTTTGTTAAGCTCCTGCCTGCCTTTGTCAAGTTGTTGCATGAATTTCTGGAGGTCAGCATCCGTGTTGGAGAGGAGAATGTTTTTTTCGTCGCGGATGACATATAATATGTCTGTCTCGATTTGGCTGGCGTATTTAGCACCCTGCATTTCCCATTTATACAATTTTTCTGCCTGGGCGGTGATGTCATTGAGGCCATTGTAGCTGATGAAGGCGAGGATGGCGGTCATCAGCGAGAGGATGCCTGCGAGTCCGAGTATCTTTGTTTTTGTTTTCATGCTGTGCCTCCAATGGCTGGGATGTGGTTTGGGAGCGTGTCATTGGCTTTGGAAAGAGTTAGTTGTGGCACATGTTATAGTATTTAAGGTCATTACTGTCCGGCTAAGAAAAGGCTTGACGCCTGAAAGCGACAACTGGTGCAAGCTCATGATGCCTTTCCACTTAGGCGATCAATTTTGAAAAAATGGCATAAATTGCCATGACATCAAGTTC
>NZ_WVUD01000069.1 GCF_009856865.1 Solidesulfovibrio aerotolerans
TAACCATCCGGTCGCGCGCCGCCGCCGGGGCAGGAACCTGCCAGGGGTTCCCCTGGCGCGAAAGGCTGTGCCCTGTGACGGACTAGCGGTTCATCAGATCGAGGAATTCACGGTTGCTCTTGGTGCCGCGCATCTTGCCAAGGAGAAATTCCATGGAATCGATGGGGTTCATGGGGGCGAGCAGTTTGCGCAGAATCCAGACGCGGTTGAGCACGTCAGGATCGAGCAGCAGTTCTTCCTTGCGGGTGCCGGACCGGTTGATATCGATGGCCGGGAAGACGCGCTTTTCGGCCAGATGGCGGTCCAGGTAGATTTCCATGTTGCCGGTGCCCTTGAACTCTTCAAAAATGACTTCGTCCATGCGGGAGCCGGTGTCAATCAGTGCGGTGGAGATGATGGTGAGCGAGCCGCCGCCTTCGATGTTGCGGGCCGCGCCGAAAAAGCGCTTGGGCCGTTGCAGGGCGTTGGCGTCGAGACCACCGGAGAGCACGCGCCCGGAGGAGGGGGTGACGGCGTTGTAGGCGCGTCCGAGGCGGGTGATGCTGTCGAGCAAAATGACCACATCGATCTTGCGTTCGACCAGCCGCTTGGCCTTTTCGATGACCATTTCGGCCACCTGGACGTGGCGCTGGGGCGGCTCGTCAAAGGTCGACGAGACCACTTCGGCCTTGACCGTGCGCTCCATGTCCGTGACTTCCTCGGGGCGCTCATCGATTAAGAGCACGATGAGGAAGACGTCGGGGCGGTTGGCGCTGATGGAGTTGGCGATGGTCTGGAGCAGCATGGTCTTGCCGGTGCGGGGCGGGGCGACGATGATACCGCGCTGGCCGTGCCCGATGGGGGCAAGCAGATCGATGACCCGGGCAGAGAAGTTGTCGGCCCCGTTTTCGACCACGAAGCGCTTCTCGGGATACAGCGGCGTCAGGTTGTCAAAGAGCACCAGATTGCGCGAGGCTTCCGGCGGGGCAAACCCGATTTCACCGACCCGCAGCAGGGCGAAATAACGTTCCCCTTCCTTGGGCGGCCGGATCTGGCCGGAGATGACGTCGCCTTTGCGCAGGCCAAAGCGCCGGATCTGGGAGGGGGAGATGTAGATGTCGTCGGGGCCTGGCATGTAGCTGTACATGGGCGAGCGCAGGAAACCGAACCCGTCGGGCAGTATCTCCAGCACACCCTCGCCGAAGATGGCCCCGTTTTGGGAGGCGCAACTTTGCAGCAGGGCAAAGATGAGCTCCTGCTTGCGCATGCCGTTGGGGTTTTCGACGTTGTATTGGACGGCCAAATCCATGAGCTCCGGCATGCTTTTCAGCTTGAGCTCGGAGAGGTTCATGGAGTTCCCCTCCAGGAGGCTGGATTTGACGGTCGAAGGTTGAAGGATATCGTCGCTTTCGATGGGATCGGAAAGCACTGGGCCTTGAGGAGGCGAAGGAGTACGCCCACGGCGTTTAGGTGCGTTGCTCACAGGAATAGCCCGGCGCAGACGTGCGCATAGATTGATAGTGTGTGAAATCCCGATGCAACGTGAGTTCGTTATGGCCGCACTCGACAGGAGCGACAGCTAACTCGCTATTTTACGGGAACCAGGGGTAGTGGAGGAAAGACCGGCAACGATCTGAAACGATCCATATACTTTTTCCAGAGGCTGTCAAGGGCGCTTATGCGTCCGTTGCCGCATCGATCCGGTCGGCAGCGCTATTCTTCGGGTTTGGGTTGTAAAACGTCAGCAAAGATTTCGTTGATGATGTCTTTGACGTCCTGCTGCTCTTTGCCAAGGGCCAGGGCCAGCTCCAGAGTGAGCAGGCTGGTGGCTTGTTCGAGCAGCCGGCGTTCGCCGAAAGACAGTTCCTTGTTTTGGCCAATGAGCAGCAGCTCCTTGAGCACGTAGGCCACATCGGAGAGATCGCCGCTTTTGAGCTTTTCGGAATACTCCCGGTACCGCCGGTTCCAGTTCTGGCCGGTGTACCCGGTAAAATCGGAGCGGTCCTTGAGGGATTCGATGATGGCGGCACCCTCGTCGGCTGTGCACAGGGCGCGCAGTCCCACGTTGGCGGCGTTTTTCACCGGCACCATGAGCGTGACGTTGTTGCTTAAAATGCGCACGATAAAAAAAGCAGCCGAGGCCCCACCGATGACCTGGGTCTCGATGCGTTCGACCCTGCCCACGCCCTGAGCGGGATAAACGACTAGTTGATCCTCGGAAAACACCGGGCGACTCCTTGCGGGATAACGCGTACAGAAAACCAAATGCACGCCTGCCGTCTTGAAATGAAAATAACGTACTTGTCGGATTGTGTCCACGTATTCCGGCAACGGCCGGCAAGGTGGCGAGGCAGCGGCCCGGGAGGTCCCGAACCAAGGGGGCTTGCCGGTCGTTAGCCGGCAGCGGCGTCGAAACCGCCCACCGCACGCTGGGCCGCATCAAGCCCGTCTTCAAAAAAAGTCATGACACCTGCGACCGCTGCCGGCAAGACCCGGCGCACAAGCGGGGTCTCGTCGCGGCCAAAGGGTTCCAGGACAAAGCCGGCCACGTCGCGTCCGGGCTCGGGGCGGCCGATGCCCAGGCGCAGGCGCACGAAATCCGGGCTGCCCAGTTCCTGGGTCAGGGATTTGAGTCCGTTGTGCCCGGCGTTGCCGCCGCCGCGTTTGAGGCGCATGCGCCCAAGCGGCAGATCGAGTTCGTCGTGGACAACCAACACGTCTTCGGGGGCGAGTTTGTAGAAATCCAGGGCCGCGCGCACCGCCCGACCGCTTAAATTCATAAATGTCTGCGGTTTAACGCAAGTGAATTGGGCAAAGGCACCGCCGGGCAGCACGGGCAGCGACAGGGTGACGGCTTCCAGGTCCTTGCGGCCGGTAAGGGCGGCCTTGGGCGCGCCGCCGAGTTCCCGGGCGCGGTCATAGAGGGCATCCAGGGCCATGAAGCCGAAATTGTGCCGCGTGGCAGCGTAACGGGACCCGGGATTGCCCAGGCCGACGATGAGGGCGCAAACAGCCATAAGCAGGTGCGGCGGGAAGCGTTTGCGCGGAAAAGGGCGAGGCGCGCCGGAAACGCACCCCGCCCGCAACACGCGAAAACGGATCGGACCGTCGGCTAGGCGCCTGCGGCCGGGGCGTCTTCGGCGACCGTCGTGATGACGCCGAGCACGGCGAAGTTGTTTTCGTAGACGGCCTTGACGCCTTCGGGCAGGATCACGTCGGCGATCTGGATGGTCTCGTGGATTTCAAGATCGGTGATGTCGATGACGATCTTGTTGGGAATGGCCAGGGGCAGACAGATGATTTCGATGGTATCGCGGTAGATCTCCAGCGTGCCACCCTTGATCTGGCCCTTGGACTTGCCCACCACTTCCACCGGCACATGGACCTCGATTTCCTTGGTCAGGTCCACGCCGTAGAAATCGACGTGGGTGATGCGCGGCTTGGTCGGGTGGTGCACGACCTTCCACACCAGGGACGGCTTGGTCTCCTGGCCGGCGTCGGTGTCGATCAGCAGATCGAAAACATGGGCCGAAAGCGTCTTGGAGTAGAGCTTTTGCAGGGGCAGATGCTCCACCATGACCGGAATGTTGATGCCCTTGGCGTCGTAGTACACGCCGGGAACCAGATCCTCGGCGCGCAGTTTACGGCAGGCTCCTTTGCCGCGGCCCGCGCGGGTCTTGACGGCGAGGGAAAGGGTCTCTTTCATAGCAGGTATCTCCTTTGCGCCCTGAGGCGAAACATGTTTGAGCGAGAACGGGTCGTGCGTCGCCTGAATCAGGTAAACAGCACGCTCACCGACGATTCGGTGTGGATATTATGGATGGCCTTGGCCAGCAGTCCGGCAATGGACAGGACTTTGATCTTGGCGCAGGCTTTGGCTTTGTCGTTTAGGGGAATGGTGTTTGTGGTCACGATCTGGGTAAACGGCGAATTCTCCAGGCGCTCGATGGCCGGGCCGGACAGCACCGGGTGGGTGGCGGCCGCCATGACTTCGCGGGCACCGTTGTCCAGCAGCACCACCCCGGCCTGGCACATGGTGCCGGCGGTGTCCATCATGTCGTCGAGCACCACGCACAGCTTGCCCTTGACGTCGCCGATGACGTGCATGGCCTGGGCCTGGTTGGGGGCATCGCGGCGCTTGTCGATGATGGCGAGACTGGCTCCGAGGCGTTTGGCAAAGGCCCGGGCGCGTTCCACGCCGCCGGCGTCCGGGGAGACCACGCACAGGTCGGGTCCGGAGAAGTCCTTGAAATATTCGGCCATGATGGGCGCGGCGAACAGATTGTCCACGGGCAGGTTGAAAAAGCCCTGGATCTGGCCGGCGTGCAGATCAATGGTGAGCAGGCGGTTCATGCCGGCCACGGTGAGGAAATCGGCCACGAGCTTGGCGCTGATGGGAGCCCGGGGAGCCACCTTGCGGTCCTGGCGGGCGTAGCCGTAATAGGGCACCACCGCCGTGACGCGCCGGGCGCTGGCGCGTTTGAGCGCATCGAGCATCAGGCACAGTTCCATCAGATTGTAGTTGACCGGATAGGATGTGGACTGGACCACGAAGATATCCGAGCCGCGCACGTTGGCCCCGACTTCGATCCGGATTTCCCCGTCGCTAAACGTGCCGACCTTGGCGGGCAGCAGGGTGCAGCCCAGGTGGTCGCAAATAGCCTCGGTCAGTCCGGGATTGGAAGTGCCGGTCAGGATTTTGAGATCGCCTTGCGCCATGCCAATCCTCGGATATGGTGGTGGCCCGTCGTCGCTACGGGCCGTTTGTCTCGAAAAATGGCTGGGGCGGAAGGACTCGAACCCTCGAATGCGGGGACCAAAACCCCGTGCCTTACCAACTTGGCGACGCCCCAGTATGCCGGTCCGCCGAGGGCGGACACTCGTCAAAAAAAACAGGCGGTCTGTTTGCACCCTTACAGCGGCGCAAGATAGACGCGCGGGCCGCTTCCCGACAGGACCGCCAGGGCCAGACTGGCCGTCTGGCGCTGCCGAAAGAGTCCGAACACGGCCGAACCGGTACCCGAAAGAAGCGCGCCCGCTGCCCCAAGGGCCAGCAGACGCTCCTTGACCCGCCCCAGTTCGGGGTGGGCGGCGAAGACGACGGATTCAAAGTCGTTTCGCATGGGTGCACCGGTCACGCAAAACGCCCTTTTATTGGTGTCAAAAACACTTGTCAAGCGGGAATGTCCGGCTTTCTCCGGAAAAGCCCGGGCGGCGTCGAGTGCGGCGTAGGCCCAGGCCGTCTTGACGCGGGCTGTCGGGCACACCACCACGGCGCACCAGCCGGCCAATCCCGGGTCGGACGGGAGCAGGGTTTCGCCCACGCCCGTGGCCATGGCCGGACTGCCCAGCAGGAAAAACGGGATGTCCGCACCAAGGGTCAGGGCCAGGCTGGCCAAGTCGGACGCGGCCAAGGCGGCCGCACCGGCCCGGTCGTTGACATAGCGCAGCAAGGCCGCAGCATCCGAAGACCCGCCGCCAAGCCCGGCCCCGTGGGGGATGTGCTTGGTCAGGCAGACATCAAGGCGGGGGCTGTAGCCCGTGGCGGCGGCGTAGGCCCGGTAGGCCCGCACCACCAGATTGTCGTCGGTTTCCAGTTCCGGGTCGGAGCAGGTAAAATCAATATCCCCAGGTTCGTCGTAGCGCCGCAGGCGCATGGTGTCGGACGGTTCGGGCAGGGGCAGAAAAAAGGTGTCGATGTCGTGATAGCCGCCAGGGCGTCTGGCCCCCACGGCAAGGCGTAGATTGACCTTGCAGGGGATGGGGAGAACGGTTTCCTCGGCAGGAATCGGGGAAGGGGCCATGGTGTGCGCCTGTGCGTCGCCGGCCGGGCTGAGCCCGGTCGGCGACGCAGGTTGTCGGAACGTTACTTGGATTCCCCGATGGGCACGGTGCGAAAAACGGTCTGGCTCTGGCGCTTTATAAGCAGCATCACCACGCCTTTTTTCTTACCGTCTTCGGCAACGACCTTCTTGAAATCGTCAGGCGAGGACACCGGACGTTGGTTGACTTCCAGGATCACGTCGCCCGGGCGGACATCCGCCTGTTCGGCCTCGGAGCCGTCGCCCACTTCCGTTATCAGGACGCCTTGCACCTTGTCCATGCCCAAAGCCTTGGCTTCCTTGGCGGTCAAGCCGCGCACCGACAGGCCCAGGACAGAGGCGATCTGGTCGCCGTCGGCCTCGCCCTCGTCGTTCTGGTTGGGGCCATTTAGGGCCAGTTTTTTGGCGTCGCGCTCGCCCAGAGTGACACTAACCGTGACCGGGGAACCCTTGCGGGTGATGGACAGCTCGATGGATTCGCCGGGACGGATGGCGGCGACGCGGCGCAGCAGATCGTTGGAGTTGTCGATCTTCTGGTTGGCCACGGCGGTGATGACGTCGCCGGTCTTGATACCGGCCTTGGCGGCGGGCTGGCCGTCTATGACCGACGTAATGAGCGAACCCTTGGTATTTTCCAGGCCCAGAGCCTTGGCCGTGTTCTCATCGATGTCCTGGATGGTGACGCCAAGCCAGCCACGCTGGACTTTTTTACCGTCACGCAACTGGCCGATGACGTCCTTGGCCATATTGGAGGGGATGGCAAAACCGATGCCCTGGCCCGAAGCCACGATGGCGGTGTTAATACCCACGACCTTGCCGTCGAGGTCGATCAGCGGTCCGCCGGAGTTGCCCGGGTTGATGGAGGCGTCGGTCTGGATGAAGTTGTCAAAGGGACCGGCCCCGATGATGCGGCCCTTGGCGCTGACGATGCCCAGCGTCACGGTATTGTCCAGGCCAAAGGGGTTGCCGATGGCCAGCACCCATTCGCCGACCTTGATCTTGCCCGAGTCGCCGAATTCCAGATAGGGCAGATTGGACTTGCCTTCGATCTTGAGCAGCGCCAGATCGGTTTCGGGATCGCGGCCGATGATCTTGGCGGGCAGGCCCTTTTCGTTGTTTTTAAACTGCACCTTGATCTCATCGGCACCTTCGACCACATGGTTGTTGGTCACGATGTAGCCGTCGGCAGAGATGACGAAGCCCGAGCCCATGGAGCGTTGCTTCTGTCCTTTGCCGCCGCCGCGGCCCTGGGGTCCGAAGTGCTTTTCGAACTGGTCAAAAAAGTCGTCCATGGGGCCGCCGCGTTTGCGGAACTGTTCCATGAGGTCGCGTGCGCCTTCCTGGGCCTTGATGGTTTTGGTGGTGGAGATATTGACGACGGCGGGGCCGTCCTTGTCTACGAGTTCGGTGATGTCGGGCAAGGGGATTCGGGCCTGGGCCATGGTGGTCCAGGCCAGGAAGGCGAGTGCTGCGAAAAGGGGTGCGAGGATGCGTTTGGCCATGTAAAACTCCTGTTTTCGTGGGCCGTCTCCGCGTTTGGAGCGGTTGCGGACGGTTGTATGCGGTTGCGTCCAGTTTGCGGCGTTTGGTTGCATGAGCAAATCCAGTATACGCCGCTTTTCCCTGTTGTAAACCTGGGTCTGGGATACGCGCGCCTCCCCGGGAGAGGGCGTGTGGTCCGCAGCCATTGGTTTGGTCTTGTCTGTTTCTTGACAAGAAGCTGTCGGGGAAATAGTAAAGTTTGTTCGGCGCGCGTCAATCGCCTGTTTTCGTGGACAAAGCTTGGAAATCCGTTTTTTGTTATGCAAGAAAGGTCAGTGATATTGGTTGTTTGCAGCGCTTCCTGCAGCTTGAAACCGAAGCAATCTTGCGGCCTTATGAACATCGTTTCATGCGTTTGATGTGCTCCCGTAGCTCAGTCGGATAGAGCGATCGCCTCCTAAGCGATAGGCCGTGCGTTCGAATCGCGCCGGGAGCACCATAAAAATCAAAGGGTTAGGCCATGCGGGCTTAGCCCTTTTTACGTTGGAAAGTCATTTGGCCCCGCTCTGGCCCCGCTCTAAAAGTTTATGCACGGTGAAGCGGGGTGAAGATTGGCCCGCTCATGCCGCCCGTCCAACTGCGTTCCCTCCTGCCGTGCCCGTCCACCGGCCCGCCCTCTTGAGTAGCCCCACCCAACGATGGTACTCGCCCCCATGCTCAAGAATTTGAAACGGGAAAAGCCGTGGGCAGTCCTCAAACGGGCACGGTACAAGTAATGATACGTAATAAGGAACAGGTGTTATGAGATTTGACAAACGCCTTTCAAGGAGGAGATGTTTTGAACTATTTAAGTCACTCTCGAATAGTTTGTTTGAAGAGGTTGTAGCGAACGATCGAAAACACGAAGAGCGAAAAAAGATTTTTTCTTTTTATATCGTTCCAAACGGGAGGTGGGGCGGCCAGAATGAGCGTGTTGTTGATGTTTTTTATGGATCGAGACCATTTGAAAGTGTTGTTGAAAGACAAGACGACGAATCAGGCATGCCCCATTTCAGAAGGCGTTTACTTACGGAATCAGGGGGAATGATAACGTATAATATAGATAGTTATGGATTAGTTTTTTGCATTCTTTATCCAGCAAGGACAGAAGATATTACACCATGGGAAGATTTTATAATTTTAGAAAAGCACATTGATCCAATATTTCTAACTGGGACAGCTATATTAAAGAGGCATTGGAAGATTTTATCATCTTTTAGCGAAGTTAGGTGCATAGATGGAGATCCATCTATAGTTGATTTTGTGCGAGTCTACTGGGTGTTGTTTACTAAGAATGTTTGCATAGATGGGAAGCTCCAGGGCAGAAGGATTGTCAAGGCATCGCTTCAAGTCTTGTATATATCTTTAACCGTTGGATGTAGTGGTTTTCTATTGTATCTCATTCAACTTTTAATGAAGTAGAAGCGGCCCACCTCCACCCGGGAGTCAGGCCGCCCATAGTTCAGAATCCTGAAGATTGCGCCGAGGCCCGCGCCTACGCCTGCACCACCTCGCGCTCTGCCGGCACGATCCGCCCATTCTCTACCGTCCCCCATGGGCAAAGCGGGTCTGCCTCCACCTCAGGAGCCCAGGGAATGCCCTTCTCGTGGGCCAGCGGGACAAAGTCCCTTGGGTCCGTAGAAAGCGGCTCCACCGGCTTCTTGCGCTTCGCCTTGTCGAAAATCCCCTTGTACCTCCTGGCGGTCGCCTTGATCTCGGCCAAGTGTTCTTCGGCTCCCGGCAGCAGCGGCATTTCCTTGCCGGGGTAAAGCACGTCACAGGCATGGCGGTCGGCGCGGACCTCGGCCAGACGGTAGACCCGGCGCTTGATGTCCAGGGGCACGCCGTCCATGCTCATGTTGAAGTATAGAAGCTGGTCCAGGTGGATCACGTGGGCGATCTCATGCCACGCCAGGAACCGGAAGGCGTCCTCGGCCGGGATGGCGGCCCAATCCATCACGCCGGCCTTGTTCACGGCAAAGGCGTCCAGGTCAATTTTGTTGGTGATGGTGATGAGCACCATTTCCTTGCACTGACGTTCCCCCAGGCGGATGCGCACGCCGGCCGCCATGGGGTTCACATACCCGAAGTAGCCCTTCATTTCCTCGGCACGCTCCACGACAATGGGCTTGCCGGCGAAGGTCCGGGCCAGGGTGTCCAGTTCACGGAATAGCGCCGGGGTCAGACAGGCGAAGCGGCTCATAACGCCACCTCCGCACCCGTCAGAAACGGGCAGATTGGCGCGCATGGCTCCACGTGCAGCGATGCCGGGCCATCGCCAAAGAACGGGCGGGAATGGCCGCAGGCGGCTTTGAGGGCCACCCAGGCGCGGACGGCGGCGAGGTCGTGGGATTGGGATTGAATGCGGACGTGCGAAAAGGTAGGCTTGTCGGTAGCCATGCTCGAAACCTCCATTGTTTCGGGTTGGTCAGGCCCGGCCGGGTGTTCCACCACCTTGCCGGGCTGCTTCATTTCTGTTTCATGGTAACGCAGGACCACGAAATGGGTCAACGCCCATGTTACCCTGTTACTATAAGACCAAGGGAGGAAGAGTCATGTTCCAAAGCAAGCTCGCTGAGTTGATGGAGAAAAAAGGCGCGACCGTTCACGGATTGGCGGACTTGGCTGGCGTATCAAGCCGCACCATTATGCGAGCCCGTGGCGACCTGATAGGCCGCTGCACCCTAGATACCCTGGGCACCATCGCGGCGGCCCTTGGGGCCAGGACAAAGGACTTGTACAAGGAGGTGTAGGCTCCAGATAAATCACTACGCCACAACCTTTTGGGGGACGTAGCGCCTTGCCGGGGCGTCTCTGCTGAAAGTTTCGGGATAGGCCATGAAGGCATCTAGGACGGACTTCGCATAGCGGTTTCGTTTTGGGCCATGCTTGGGGACCACGTAGCCTCGAAGTAGCTCAGCGAAGTGTTCGGGGCTTTTATAACCGCAATATTCGGCCGCATTTGCAAGGGAGAAGAAGGGGCCTTGGATGGTCATATTATGCCGTGCTTTCTGGCAAGCATGAGCACTTTGAAATCTTCATCCATCAGGGCGTCTACATCCTCAGGGCGAATGCGGTAGTGCCCACCAGGAAGTTTTGAGGCGTTCAGTTTGCCGTCTTGAATGTAGCGGCGGACCGTACCCGCGCACACCCCCAACCGCTTTGCCGCCTCTCTCGTCCCTATCCGCTTCAGCGCCACGCCCGGCCCTCCTTAATCATCCAGCCAGAGCGGCCAGCAGTTCGTCAGCAGAACGCACGATCCGGGCGCAGGAGCATTCAATCATGGCGTTTGCTACCGAATGGGCGGTATCGCCAGCCTGCCGAAAGTCCGTGCGGAGGCCCCAGATTGGCAGGCCCCGGGCGTAGGCATAGCCGGTCTCCCAAGCTGTGCCGTCGTCCACCTGTGTGCCGTCCAGCAGGGCAACCACGTGCGTGGCCTCGTGGATGGCATCCCGGCAGCCCTCCATAATATACTGTTTGGCGGCAGGCCCGAGGCTGGCAAGGTGGGCGTCGTTGAAGAGGTCGCCCGGCCAAGTCACCGTGACTCCGGGAAGCTGGCGCAGACTGTCGCGGAGGGTGGCCAGATAGGCACGTTCAGCGTGCGTGAAGAGGGGGCCGGCGAGGTAAATGTGCATGGGCTAGCAAGTAAGCTGTCTCGATATAAAGTCCAAGCTTGAAATGACAAACGACGAGGAGAGAATTGACATTTTCCTGGACACTCTGATAGTCTTCAACGCGGACACTGCTTACGCATAATTCCACACAAAATCCTTAAATAAAACGATTTTTCGAGGTCATACCGTGGGCTATAAAGACAGTCATCCATGGATAAGCTTTTCGTTTCACATGGAAAGGGTCAATTACCTTACATGGATCGCACTGGGAGAAATCAAGTCTAAGTGCGAGCACCTTGCGGGGGTTCCTCTTAAGCCAGCCGTAGCAAAGGATTTTAGCAAAGTATACTTAGCCAAAGGAGCTTTGGCTACCACAGCAATCGAAGGGAATACCCTGTCTGAAGAAGATGTCCGCCTTCATCTAGAAGGAAAGTTGAAACTTCCACCTTCAAAAGAATACTTAAAGAAAGAGATAGATAACATTCTTGATGCGTTTAAGGTCGCAGACAAGCATGTTCTTTTAAATTCTAATTCAGACATCATTTCTGTCCGGCTAATTTAGAAGAGATAGCCTGCTAGAATTGTTTGGTTTTAAGCGTTGCCGTCGCGGGTCAATGAGGTCGAGAATTTCACATTGCTGAAACAGATTTCGTTGCACCAGCC
>NZ_WVUD01000006.1 GCF_009856865.1 Solidesulfovibrio aerotolerans
AGTCGTTCACAGGAAGCCTCCGTCTGTTTGAACTTTGAGCGGTTCAAGCGATGGAGGCTTCCGATTCCCGGAACTGTCAAACTTTGTGAGTCCCCCGGCAGAGCCGGGGGTTTACTCGTTATTATTATGTTCGGAGCAATTCGTTGCTGGATCGACTATGTCCATTTTTTCTGTAAGTTTAAGTCCAGAAGTTGGTTTTGATCCAAATTGTATGCCGTTAAAGCTGTTTGGTAATGGCTCAAACGAGTATGCTGAGGCATGGAGTCCTAAAATAATACACAGAAATAAAACAGAAGCTGAGAACGATTTGAGATAAGGTTTGCTTGTTGTCATTGAGTCATCCTCCTCATTGTATACGTTGAAATCAATAATTACGATTGGACCAAAATATGGTCAAGCGTTAGGTTGTCGCGTCTCCCAGTTTAATGGCACGTCGGGAGGGAGTGTACGGACTGGTGGCGCAATTTTGAGCCGCGAGGTTACCGGGCACTGAACACAGATTTGTGTCAAGCGCCGGGTGGACCTCGACGAATTGGCCGGGGTAGGGGAGGTGTGGAGAAAGGTGCAGCAATTTCGGGTATATGAGAAAATATAATTTATTAAGTCGTGTAAAAACAGAGTGTTAAATGTGTTTGAATGGTCCCCGTCCTCCAAGTATTTTCAAGCGGGTACAACACAATGTGTTGTAACCGCTTTTCTGTTTTGTCCCATTGGCCCCGCTCTGGTCCCATGGTCCTATTGGGGCGGTCTCTGGATACGAAACACCATGGCATAGAGCGCCGGCGTAAACAGCAGGGTCAACAGGGTCGCCACCAAAAGCCCGCCCATGATGGCAAAGGCCATGGGTCCCCAAAAAACGTTTCGTGTGAGGGGAATCATGGCCAGGATCGCCGCCAGCGCCGTCAATACCACCGGCCGGCTCCGCCGCAGGGTGGCACCAATGACAGCCTCCCAGGGCGCAATCGCGTCCCGCCTGTCCTGGGAGATCTGATCCACGAGGATGACGGTGTTGCGCATGATCATGCCGGCCAGGGAGAGGACACCGAGCATGGCCACAAAACCGAAGGGCCGGTTAAAGGCAAGCAACGCGCCAACCGCCCCGATCAGCCCCAGGGGAGCCGTGGAGACGACGAGAAACAGACTCGGGAAGCTTTGCAACTGAAACATCAACAGCACGAGCATGACCCCGGCCATCAGCGGCAACAGTACCACGATGGCGGCATTGGCCTTGCTGCTTTCCTCAAGGGCCCCGCCGGTTTCGATACGGTAGCCCGGCGGGAGCGTCTTTTCGATGGGCTTAAGCCGGGGCAGGATTTCCATGGAGACGTCCGGCGGCTGCACCCCGTCGATGACTTCCGCCCGGACGGTGATATTGAGGTCGCGGTTTTGCCGCCACAGGATGGGTTCCTCGGCGATATATTGAATTTTGGCCACCTGGGAGAGGGGAATGGGCTGGCCGTTGCGGGCGCTGATCGTCAGATCGGCGAGGATTTCCGGGCGCAGGCGTTCCTCGGGAACGGCCCGGGCAACGATATTGACCAATTCGGTGCCGTCCCGGACCTGGGAGATGGTGACCCCGGACAGGAGCATCTGGAGGGCCTCGGCGATATCCTGCGGGGTCAGGCCGAGCACCCTGGCCCGGTCCTGGTCCACCACCAGCCGGATGGCTTTGGCCTGCTCGTTCCAGTCCAGATTGACATCATAGACCTTGGGATTGGCCCGCATGACCTCGCGGACCTCGTAAGCAATGGCCCGAACCTTGAGCGGGTCCGGCCCGATGACTCGAAATTGCACGGGAAATCCCACTGGCGGCCCCAAAAAGAGCGTCGTCACCCGCACCCGGGCCTGGGAGAGGCCACCCGTGGCGACAAAGGCCTCGACGCGGTTTTTCAGCTGGTCCCGGGCCTGGGCATCCCTGGTATTGAGGACGACGACACCGTAGCTGGCATTGGGCAGCTCCGGGGCCATGGGCAGGAACCAGCGCGGCGGACCGGAGCCGATATAGCTGGTGGCGCTCCTAATGGCAGCATCGTCCTTGAGGAACGTCTCCATGGTTTCTATCGCAGCGGCTGTGGCCTTAAAGGACGAGCCTTCCGGCAAACGCATTTCCACCAGAAGTTCCGCACGTGAAGAGGCCGGAAAAAACTGGAGCGACAGAAAGGCCGCGCCGACGCAGGCCAGGAGGAAAAGCCCCAAGGTCGCGCCAACCACGATGTTGCGGTGCATGACGCACCAGGTGATGCAGGTGCGCAGGCGTTTATATGTCGGGGTTTCGTAAATGGCGTCGCCACCCTCATGGGCCGCGCCGTGAAACTGCGGCAACAGCTTGTAGCCCAGGTAGGGCGTGAATACCACGGCCACGAGCCAGGATGAGAGCAGGGCGATGGTCACCACCCAGAAAATGCCGCCAGCGTATTCTCCAGAGGACGACTTGGCCAGTCCGACGGGCAGAAAGCCGGCGGCCGTGACCAGCGTGCCGGTCAGCATGGGAAAGGCCGTGGCGTTCCAGGCGAAGGTGGCAGCCTTGATCCGGTCAAATCCCTGCTCCATTTTCACCACCATCATCTCGACCGAAATGATGGCATCATCCACCAGCAGGCCCAGGGCGATGATGAGCGCGCCAAGCGATATTCGTTCAAGGCTCATGCCAAGCGCAGACATGATCGCCAGAACCATGGACAGCACCAGCGGCACGGCCAGGGCCACGACAATGCCTGTGCGCCAGCCCAGCGACAGGAAGCTCACGGCCAGGACGATGACCAGGGCCTCAAGAAACGAGCGGAGGAATTCGGACACCGAGTCATCGACCACTTCCGCCTGATCTGCCACCGTGCTGATGGTAAAGCCCAGGGGCAGGTCTTTGCGGATGTGCTCCATGGCTTGGTTGAGGCGCTGGCCAAGCTCCAGGATATTGCCGCCCTTGGCCATAACCACGCCCAGGGCGATGGCCGGCTTGCCTGCATGCCGGACAATAAACGTCGGCGGATCCTGGGCGTCCCGGCGCAAGGCGGCGATGTCCCCGAGCCGGAACACCTTGCCGGCATGTTGGATGGGCACTTCCGCCAGGGCCTGGGCACCGGTCAGTGCGCCGTCCACGCGCAGATGGATGGTGTCCGTATCCGTGTCCAGATTGCCGGCCGGTGTCACGGCATTCTGTCGTGCGATGGAGTTGAAAACGGTCTGGGCCGTAAGGCCAAGGGTGGCCAGTTTGGCGTGGTTGAGCTCCACGAAAATGCACTCGGCCTGTTCCCCGTAAAAGCGGACCTTGGTCACGGAAGGCACGCGCAGCAAGGCCTGGCGGATGTTTTCGGCCTCGTCCTTGAGTTCACGCATGGTGAAGCCGTCGCCTGTAAGCAGATAGAGCACAGAGTCCACATCGCCAAACTCGTCATTAAAAAACGGACCGAGCACGCCCGTGGGCAAAGTGCCCTTGATGTCGCCCACGCGTTTTCGGGCCTGGTACCAGCTCTCGCCCACTGCCGTTGCCGGCGCGCTGTCCCGCAGGATCAGCTGCATGACCACGCTGTCCGGCCGGCAGTAGGTTTTCACCTTGTCGAAATACGGGACTTCCTGGAGCTTTTTCTCGATGGGATCGGCCACCAGACGCTGCATCTCGTCAGCCGTGGCCCCGGGCCAGTTGGCGCTTACGATCATCGACTTGACAGTGAATTCGGGGTCCTCGGCCCGCCCGAGCTGCAAATAGGACCAGATGCCGGCCAGGGATACGACGAGGATGAGAAAGAGCGTGAGCGGCCGGTGGGTGACGGCCCACTCCGACAGGTTTAAGCGCATTACTTGCCGCTCTCCTTCGGCGCGTCGGCCAGACGGACGGTCATGCCGGCATCGAGCTTCTGGACGCCGGAGGTGACAATGGCGTCGCCGGTGGCAAGCTGCCCGAGTACGAAGGCATCCCGGTCGGAGTAGTGGTCAATCGTCACGGGCCGAAGCGCCAGTCGCCCGGTCTGCGGTTCGACAATCCACACGCCAGGGCCGCCGCCCTGGTTAAATAGGGCGCTGGCCGGAATGCGGAAGATACGTCCGTTGGCGGGAGCTGTCAGACGCAGGGTCGCGGTCATGCCCAGGCGTACCGCGTCGTCGGTGTCCGGCAGCGCATAGCGTACGGCATAGGTCCGGGTGGCCGGATCAGCGGCCGGGGCGGTTTCCCGCAAC
Organism: Solidesulfovibrio aerotolerans; assembly: GCF_009856865.1. GTDB lineage: Bacteria > Desulfobacterota > Desulfovibrionia > Desulfovibrionales > Desulfovibrionaceae > Solidesulfovibrio > Solidesulfovibrio aerotolerans. The sequence continues at coordinate 4,171 of NZ_WVUD01000006.1, forward strand.
ACGGCCCGATAGCGTACGTCCCGGTTGGACCAGAGGGTTATTTCCGCGGTGGTATCCTTAATGTCCTGCAGCCGCCGTTCGGGAATGTCAGCCTGGACTTCCAGCGCGCCGTCCCTGGCTATGGCCACGACGCTCTGGCCCAGGGACACGACCTGCCCGGCCTCGGCATTGACTTTGGTGACCACTCCGTCTGTGCTGGCCAGGAGATTGGCGTAGCCAAGCTGGCTCACGGCCAGCTTGTGGGTTCGCTCCGCTTTCTCCAGACGCGCCCGGGCCTCCTCGCCGGCAAGATGCTTCAGATCGTATTCGGACTGGCTGACCACATGCCGGGCCAGCAGTGTGGTATAGCGCTGTTCCTCGGTGGCGGCCTGCTCCTGGTTGGAAATAGCGGCCTTCCATTCCGCCAGGGTGCTTTCCGTCGCCAGCCGGAGGTCTTTTTCATCAAGGCCGGCCAGCACCTGCCCGGCATGGACGCGGTCTCCGACATCCACCAGCCGTTTTTCGATTCGCCCCCCCACCCGGAAGGATTCCTCCACCTCATGGCGCGCCACGATCACGCCGGAATAGGTGCGGTTCTCAACCCCCGAGTCCTGACTGACCCGCATGGTCCTGACCACAGGAACAGCCGGACGGTTGCCGCCGGCTTCCTTGCAGCCGGGCAGCAAGAGGCAAAACACAAGGGGGAAAAATCTCGCCCAACGGATCGCCACTGTGGATTGGGGCGACAGGGATTTGGTGCGCAAAGGCATAGCAGACGCCATCCAGGTTGGAAGGTGGAAAGGGTATTCAGGCTTTGGCGCTCAGGCCATAAAAAAGAAGATCAAGGAGTTGTTCAAGCTCCTCCAGCATACTGCCGTCACCGTCTGTTTCGTTCATTCGATGTTCAAGAAGGGATGGATACAGGAAAACAGCCAGAGCTTCATGGATGGCGATTGCCATTTTGGAGGCGTCCATTTGACGAAATTCCCCGGCGGACATTCCTTGCTCAAGAATTATAGAGATATTATCACACATGCGGTAGCTGTGTTGTTGTACGACATCCCAGTGTTCGTCCATGGCCACGGCAACCATGTCGTAGAGTTTTCTTTCCTTGATAATGCTGCGCTTGATGATGGTATGGTAGGCGATGATGAAGCGGGTCAGCCTCTCAGTCGCCGTGCTTTCTCCGCCAAGCGATGCCAAGCTTTGGGCTTCGATACTGTGCACCAGCCGGTCGCAAATCGCTTCGTTTATGGCCGCCTTGGTGGCGAAATAGCGATAGACATTGGCCGGGCTCATGCCCAGGGCTTTGGCGATGTCCGCCACGGTGGTCTTGGCGTATCCTATATCCCGGAAAAGCTGTTCGGCCGTGGCAACAATGCGCTGCTTGATGGCTTCGGCATCGAGTTCGGAAGTTTTTTTACGTCCCACGTGTCGCCTTCTCTGGTTGTGGCCCCTGCGGTCCGGGGCTCAATCTTGATTTAAATTTAATGATGATTTTTATGATTTATCATTTTATAAGTCAAGGCATTTCGCGCCGCCATTTAACAAGATGAAATTGCAGTGTTTTCTAGGTGCTCATGGTGCGGTGGGCCGTCTCGAGAGCTTCACGAGCCTTGATGCGGCGGAGGGGGGCAGCAGTTTGGGAGCCAGGATGTCGCGGATGGGGCGCGCGCCTGTCGCGTGGTGGTCTGGATGGCAACGGGCCAAACGCCCCCCAGGATGCAGACACCAAGGAGAGGGGATTCGTACCATGCCGACAGTATCATTTTTAACGGGAATCAGCCAATGAACTTCGTGGCTTTCAACTCTGGAAAGATAGGCCAGTGATCAAGGGGCTTGTCCTTTAAAACAAGCCCCAGGTAGCGTTTGGCGCAGCCAATCCAATCCTGTAAGGATGCAGTCCACCTGCATGAAGCGCCAGATGCAAGTTGATGAGAGGCACCTATGGCGATTCTGAACCACATTCGTTTCAAATCAGAAGGCTTTTTCTTCTTAATGAACGCTGTTTAAGCTTGTCGCCACAGCTGTTTATTAGAATATAAACCCAAGGCGCGCTCCGAATGAACTGGTCATGATGCCGTTGTACACGCTGGCGTCGGTCTTGCCGTTGATCATCAGCTGGGTGTGCGGCGTGAGCATGTAAGCGAACGAAAGCCCCAAGGTGTGGGAGTCGACCCAGTCCTTTTGCCATGTATCGTTGATTGTAGTCTCACCCCCGTGGAGGTAGTAGTAGTCGAAGGAACCGAAGAAGTCCTTTGTAAAATTGTAGCTCAAATGGGTTTCTCCGCCGTACGAGGCGGCCTTGGACGAAGTGACCGTGCGGTTTTCCGCGTCCCGGGCGTCGTTGTTGTCGGAATAGAATTGGACATGCGCCGCGACTTCGAGCCAGGTGCTGTCGCCAAACCCTTTGGCGACGCAGACCTCGTGTTTGGTGGCCCAGCGGTTGGACCCGAAGTTCACCGGACTGTTGGGGTCATAGCGTCCGGTGGGAGCGGTCAGAAAAGGCGTGTAGGCGAAAATGAACTTGTATTCCTTGTTGTTGATGAACCAGATGGTGGCGGCGAAGGTGGCGTCGCCGAGTCCGCCCGAGGGACTCTTGATGAGATCGGCCTCGCCAAAGGGAAGGATGAGCTGTGGATCGACGGTGAACGGTCCGATGCTCGTGTAGTAGACGGGACGGAAGACGCCGACGTTGGCATAATAATTCGTATTGCCGCTGACTTTCGTTCCTTTGTGGTAGTAGTCGTTCCCGTAATAATGGTCGTAGTAAAAAGCGACAAAGACACTGCCCGGGTCCAGCGGCAGGTAATCCCTCGGGCTGTTGGCCAGGGCCAGGCCCGGCATGGTCAAGGCTGTGATCAGGGCCCACAGGCAGAATGTATTTCGCATGATCCTTCCCCCCTGAAGGTTTTGCGGAATGGCCGCAGGGCGACAGGTGCAACAGCGCCTGTCCGTCCGCAGGTGTTGTGTGGGCATGGACGGCGCGGGCTGGCGGACCCGTTTCGGGAAAGGTCACGGCCGTCATGCGGGCATGTCCAGGCCGGGGGACGGACTGGCCGCCCCCCGGTCGTCGTGGCTACAGTGAATTTTTAAAGATGCGTTCCACCACGGCCTCGTTCACCTTGATGGGGGCCAGGGGCAAGAGCACCTTGGACAGGGAAGATGCCATGGTCAATTTGACCAGAGCCGGGATGTCGGCCTCGGAGTAGTAGCCGGCCATGCTGGTGGACTGGCCCACACTGTGGCACCAGGCACGCAGCTTTTCCACCACGAAGTCGGTCTCGCTGGGTTCGCCCTTGAGGCCCGGGATAGCCGGCGAGAACAGGTCGGCGATGACTTCCGGCACGGCCGGATAAATCTCCTGGACGATGGCTGGCATAAGGATGCCCAGACCATCGCCGTGGGTGACCTTGGTGTTGATGGCGCTCATGGCGTGCTCCATGACGTGGGTGATGTGGAGCATGCCCTGGTAGAAGCTGATGCCGGCGATGGCCGAAGCATACATGAGCCAGTAGCGGGCCGTGAGGTTGGAGGGCTCGACAATGGCCGTCGGCAGGTACGTAATAACCAGCCGGATGGCCTCTTTGGACAGCTCGATGCAATAGGGCGTGGTCGTGATTGTGGTGGCCGCTTCCAGGGCATGGTTCACGGCATCCATGGAAGTGGAGATGGTCTGCGTGGTGGGCATGGTCGCCGTCAGGGCAGGGTCTTCAATGGTGTAGGTGGAAAAAATGTGCGGCGAAAAGATGGCGGGCTTGTCCTCGCCGTCGGACTGGGCCACGGCGCCGTAGCCGCACTCGGAGCCTGTTCCGTGAGAGGTGTTGATAAGAATGAGCGGCACGGCCCCGGTGATGGGTTCGCCCTTCTCGTAGAATTCCACGGCCTTTTTGCCGGGATGCTTTATGAGCACAGCGGCCGTCTTGGCCGTGTCCATGGCGCTGCCGCCGCCGATGGCGAGGATGGCGTCGGCCTTGAAGTCCAGGCCCATTGCAGCAGCGTCTTCGCAGTTGGTATAGGTGGGATTGGGCCGCACCTTGTCATAGTGCTTCCACTTCACGTTTTTGTTCAGGGCCGGCTCCACGCTGTTCCAGGCACCGCTGGCCTTGTAGGCGATGGAATCAGTGACCACGAGGATGTTCTTAATGCCTTTAAGGGCCATCTCCGCCAGAATGGAGTCGATCTTGGCAATGGCTCCAACCCCGAAATAGGTGATCGGCCTGGGTGTTTGCAGAACAAAAACCTTGTTGATGTCGATCTTTTTTTCCCAATGAGACATAGCTGGGCTCCTCGTTGCTGATTGTTTGCAATATTGCAAAAATCAAGGCATAAGATCTCCACGGCATCTCGATGCGAAACTATTTCAAGAGACTGTGCAAAGCGACTCGTCCTTGGCAGCCGCCTGCACCTTGCTTGCTTTATTGCAACAAATCGTCCAGGCCAGGGGACCAAGGGAAACATGGCCAAAGGGGGGGAGGGCCATCTGCGGTTGTCTGCTGAAAAAATGTATTTTTACAGGGTGATACTTGGCGGGCAATTATATAAAAAGCTTCAAGTGTATGTAAAATGTTTCTATATGCCAGTGCGTTAGAGTTTGTTGCGGGGAAAAGTATTTTTTAAAGCCAGAAAAGGATACCGTTGCACTCTCTCGACGAAATCATGTCCAATTTATGGACATGCAAGGCTAACATGCCCATGAATTGGACAAAGAAGTGTGAGCGCGCAATACGGCGTATCTTGCCAAGTCACGAGAAAAGGCGCAGGAGCTCAGGCAGCGATGAGCAGGAGACAGGGATCGAGGTGTAGGCCCCGGAGCGCCTTGCGTTTTGCATCGGTGGTGCCGGCCGGCAAGTGCTCGAAGCGGTGTCGCAGAGAGCGGCGTGGCTCCAGGCCGTTGGCCTTGACCGTATTGATGCGGCAGTAAAACGGCGGCCGAGGTGTGGGCTCCAAGTGGATGGCCTGAGAACAACCAGTTTTTGCGTCCCACGGCAAAGCGCTATGTCAAACAGAACACTCTCCAATCATTTGGGGTTTGTCCCTGAAACTGGTGACGTCATGCGTCCGCGTGTTTTTATTTCTGGAGCCTCGGGCTTCATCGGCCGGGCGTGCTGCGCCCGGTTGGTTCAATCCGGCTTTGGGGTCCGAGCCGGCTTGCGAAAATATTGCCAGTTGGCGGAAGGCGTTGAGCCGGCGATAGTGGGAGATCTGTCTGGCGCCACGCAGTTCAGCGACGCTTTGCGCGGCGTGGACGTGATCGTCCATCTTGCCTCGCGGGTCCATATGCTGCGCGACACGGCCAGGGATAAACTGCAGGCCTTCCGGCTGGTCAATGTCGAGGGGACATTAACCCTTGCCCGCCAAGCGGCCTTGGCCGGGGTGAAGCGTTTCGTCTTCATCAGCTCGATCGGCGTTAACGGGACGCAGACCTTTGCTTCCCCGTTTGGTCCCGACGACGCGCCGAGGCCAAATTCACCCTATGCCAGATCAAAATTCGAGGCTGAAACCGGCCTGCGAAAGATTGCCGATCAGTCGTCCTTGGAAGTTGTCATCATTCGCCCCCCCCTGGTCTATGGTCCAGGCGCACCAGGAAATTTCGGCGTACTCATTCGCTTGCTGCAACGCGGTTGGCCGTTGCCGTTCGGCAGTGTCCGCAACAAACGCAGTTATGTTTTCCTGGACAATCTCGTGGATCTGATCGCCACCTGCGTCGTGCATTCGCAGGCAGCCAACGAGACGTTCTTGGTGTCCGATGGGGACGACCTCTCTACTCCCGAATTGATGCTGCGCCTGGGCCGGTTTATGGACAGGCCGGCCAAACTTGTGCCTGTGCCGCCGGTGCTGCTGCGGTCCGGCGCAAGAATCCTTGGCCGGCCGGAAATATATAGCAGGCTCTGCGGCTCCCTGCAGGTCGACATCAGCAAAACCATCAGTCTCCTGCAATGGACGCCGCCGATCAGTGTGAACGAAGGTTTGCGACGCGCGTCCAGAAGACTCTAACTGCCGGTCTCTTGGGCGGTTGGGCCAAATCCGCTCTTGCCTTCTTGGTCATCATAGGTAAGCGCCTGACAAGGCGCATCCTGTCAGGTCGAGAGGAAAGCGTCAGAAGCTCAGGCAGAGATGATCAGGGAGCAGGGATCAAGATATTGGGGGAGGAGGGCCTTGCGTTGGGCATCGGTCGTTGCCGCCGGCAAGTGCTCAAAGATGCGCCACTCGGCCTTGTCGAAGTCGACTTCCGACCATTTGGCATGGCGCAGCTCGCCAGGGCGCACGGACAGCATCGGGGCCAGCCGCAGCACGCTCATGGTCACAAAATCGAAGCGGCGAATGGTCCGGTCGGCATGGGAGGCGGTCCAGTTCTCCTTGAACTTTGAGAACCATTCCCGCGCCACCTTCTCAAAGCTCACGGCGTCGGCGGCGATTCCGGCTTTATCTTCTTTGCGTAGGGCGCTCGGGCAAATTCCGTTGGCGATGAGCTTTCGGGCGTCGTCGCGTCGCTCTCGGGCGTCCTTGAGGGACACGTCAGGATAGACGCCGAGGGAGATTTTTTTTTCCTTGCCCCCAAGTCGATACTTGAGACGCCACCACTTGCCCCCAGCAGTGGCAACTTCCAGATAGAGGCCGCCGCCATCGAACAATTTGATGGCGGCGGCTCCCGGTTTAGCGTTGCGGACAGCGGTATCTGTGAGCATGTGGGGCAACTTCTGGCGGAAATTTTCATGTCCAGCCTTGTTGCCCCAATTGTTGCCCCCAGAGTGGGCGGATGTCACCGGACCTAAAAAGACGAAGCCGGACTATCTCTAGCCCGGCTTCATGCTGAAATCTTTGGTCTTTTGGACTTTATCGGATCGTGTTGGAAGGTCTTTTGGGGTGGGGACAACCACATTGGTTCTTTAACATGCTTGTATGTTTTATAAAGATTGATTCTTGTTTTGGCGGTTATACGTAAAGTTATACGGTTTTTGAGAGCGCTGGAAAATATTTTCCGACTCCACCTTGTCCGCCATGGGCGGGGGGGGGGGGCGCTCGACCTCCCCGGCTTGGCATAAGCGCTTATCTCGCCTGCGCCCGAAACCGATATGCACGAGGACCAGCAATGCCCCGCCACCTGTCCGCACTCCTCTGGCTGGTCCTGACTCCTGGGTCTTCTCCTGTCCCCGCCTCAAATCCACGCAGTGGACTCCTGGCAGGGGAAGGTGGTGGGTGTCGTGGACGGCGCGACCCTGGGTGGCCAAGTCCGATGGTCAGGTCGAGCGTGTCAGGCTCTTCGCAATCGGCGTCCCCGCAGCCGGGCAAGCCGCAGCCGATGCGGCGCAAAGGCGGACGGCGTCATGGTGCCGCCAATGGGGGGACGTGGCCGAAGTCCGGCCGATGGGACATGACCGCGAAGGCCGGGTGGTCGCCCGGGTCCTCGTAGGCCGGGAAGACGTGGCCGAGGTGCTCACGAAGGCTTGCCTTGCCATTGTGGACATGCGGCGTTGCCGAGAGCAGTTCACCCCGGAATGCGTCTCCTGGAACGCCTGGGAGCTTCAATGTCGAGATGAAAAAAAGGGGCTCTGGGCACAATGACCAGTCAAATCGTAAGGAAGGGCATCCTCGCCGCGCTCCTCTTTGTCCTGCCGGTGTTTCCTTCCTTCGCCTACGACCTGACCCTCAATGACACCCCCGTCAGCCTGTATTTCAGCCCCAGAGGCGGCGGGCAAAAGGCCATCATTGAGTGCCCTCGGGCAGGCGAAGGAAAGCGTCTACGTCCAGGCCTACAGCTTCACGAGTGCCCCTCATTGCCAAGGCCCTGGTGGACGCGGCCAAGCGCGGGTGAAGGTCGAAGCCCTTCTGGACAAGAGCCAGCGGAGGGCGACCTACACAGGGGCGTCCTTCCTGAAAAACGCGGGTATCCCGGTCTACATCGACGTGGCCCACGCCATCGCCCACAACAAGGTCATGGTGGTCGACGGGCAGACGGTCGTGACGGGGAGCTTCAACTTTACGAAAGCGGCCGAGGAGCGAAACGCCGAGAATCTGCTCATCATTAAGGACAAGGGGCTGGCCCGGCTTTACATGGAAAACTGGGAGCGGCACAAAGATCATTCGGAGGATTATTGAGAACCACCATATTTATCTCGCAGGCCCGCTCTTCACCCACGCCGGCCGGGCATCTGGCCGCGCTACGCGACCAGCTGTGCTGGCTCCCAGACGGCCAGTGAGCCCTCGTAATCCTTCACCGAGAAGTAACCGAAGCCGCGAATCTCCACGGCAGCAGTCCCAGTAGGTATGCAGTTTCAATAGCGGCCGGCTGGTCCTGGCCCAGGACCAGCCGGCCGATACAAGAATATTTCCCGGCGGCTCCAGGCCTCTCCCCAAGAACTCAGGGGTCGTCGCTGGCTTCGTCGTAACGGCTGTCTGCAAGGGGGGCGGCACCTTAGCGCAACAGCAGCACCATGACCAGCCCCCACATGGTCAGCAGGGTGTTGCTGATGGCATAGGGCACGGTATAGCCAAGCATGGGGATGGTGCTTTGGGCTGCGTCGTTGACCATGCCGACCGAGGCCGTGCTGGTGCGCGCCCCGCCGCAGCAGCCAAGGTTTAGGGCCGGGTCGATTTTAAAGACATGCTTGGCGAGAAGCGGGGCCAGGAGCATGGGCACGGCCGTGGCCACGGCCCCCCAGAAAAAAAGGCCCCAGCCGGCGGACTTGAGGCCGGCGATAAAGCTTGGTCCCGAGGAGATACCGACCACGGCGATGAAGGTATTAAGGCCCACGGAATTCATGAACCACAGCGACGGGGCCGGGATGCGACCGAAGGTGGGATGCACCGAGCGCAGCCAGCCGGCCACAAGGCCCAGGATCAGCGCCCCGCCGGAGGAGGACAGGGTGATGGGGATGCCGGAAACCGGCACCGTGACCGACCCCAGGACGCCGCCCAGGGCAATGGCCAGCCCGACAAAGACCATGTCGGTCATGTTCGAGGGCCGGTCCTCGTAACCGAGCTGGGCGGCCAGCCGGTCCAGGTGGTTGGTGGTGCCGGACACCTTCAGGATGTCGCCCCGGTAGAGCTTGGTCTGGGCCAGGATCGGGATGTCGATGCCAGCGGCTCCCCGGGTGATCTTGCGCAGGTGCACTCCCCGGGCAAAGGGTTCCTTGGCCAGATCCAGAAGCGTGCGACCGTTGACGCTTTTTTTGGTGATAACGAGATGGACCGATTCCAGGGGAATGGACAGCAGTTCACGATCCTCCACTTCCACAGCCAGCTTTTCCATGATGCCGACCAGGCTCTCGTGGTGCCCGGACACGGCCACCACGTCCCCGGCCCCAAGAACAGTGTCCGGCGTAAATTCGACGATCCGCCCTCCCTGGCGCAGCCGCTCCACAAAGACCGGCGGATTGGCCAGCTTTGATTCCACGGCTGCAACCGTCAGCCCGTCCAGGCGGCCGCCTTTTTCGACGGCATAGGCCCGGGCGTCGATGGCGTGCCAGGCCGAATGGATGCCGCCGGCCGGCGTGCCATGGGACAGTTTGGCCTCGTAGTCCCGGCAGGCCTTGGGCAGGTCGATGCCCAGGAGCTTGGGTCCGAGAAAGGCCAGAATCCAGCCCGTGCCCAGGGTGCCGAAGAAATAGCAGACCGCATAAGCCACCGGGATTTCCTTCAGCAGGGCCGACGCCTTGTCCGGCGGCAGCCCGAGCTTGCCGATGGCGTCTGTGGACAGGCCCATGGCGGCCGAAATGGTCTGCGCCCCGGCGAACAGCCCGGCCCCGAAACCGATGTCAAAGCCGCCAAGGCGCACACAGACGTAGGTCACTCCCAGACACAGCAGGCAGATGACCACGGCGAAAAGAGCCTGCGGCCCGCCGTCCGAGGCCAGCCCGCGCACGAACTGCGGCCCCACGCCGTAGCCGATGGCAAACAGGAACAGGATGAAAAAGACGGCCTTGACGTTCTCCGAGACCGGGATATCGAGCTGGCCGACCAGGACGCCGGTTAAAAGGACGCCGGTCACAGCACCCAGGCTGAAGTTCTTAAATTTAAGGCCGCCAACCCAATAGCCCAGGCCAAGGGTCAGGAAGATAGCCAGCTCGCTGTGCTGGCGCAGGGTGGTCACGATCCATTCAAGCATAGAATACCTCATGGGGCGCCTGGGCGGCCGGTTGGCACAATCAAAGGCGATTGCGCAAACCGGTCGCACGTTGTCGGCAGGGCCGCGTCAATCCGGGCCGGTTAGCGGGAAGCGTCCCACTCGGCTTTGTAGTCGGCCAGCAGCTCGCTGATGGCCTTGCCGATCTTGCCGTATTCCGGCGTGTCCAGGTTGGCCTGGGAGACCCGCACCGACATGGTGGGACCAGCAAACCCGCCGCCGTCCATGAGGACCACGTCCTTGTCCGCCGCCAGCCGCCAGACAAAGTCGATGGGTTCGTGGGCGTCGCGCAGCCAGTCGTCGAAGTCCTGGCCGTAGCGGGCTACGGCCAGTTTGTGGATGTCGATGGTGGTGTAGTAGCGGGCAAAGGAGTCGTCGGTGTCCGGGGCGGGGATGCCGATGCCGTCAAAAAGCGCTTCGTAGCGTTCCTTGACCAGTCCCTGGGCCTCCTGCTTGTAGAGGTGAAACTCCGTGTCGAGCAGTTCGGCCAGGGCGAAAAAGACCATCATGGCCTGCTGGGGCGTGGACAGGCCGGCGGTGTGATTAAGGGCCACGGCCCGGCTGTCGGCCACCAGCCGGTCGATGAGTTTAAGGCCGTCAGGGTTGGTGGCAATGGACTCGTAGCGTGTATGTAGGGCGGCGCGCTTGTCGGCCGGCAGGGTGGCGATCATGGCGTCAAGGACGTTGTCCTGGTACAGGCCGATGACCCCGAGCCGCCAGCCGGTGCAGCCGAAATATTTGGAGAAGGAATAGACCAGGATGGTGTTGCGCGGGGCAATGGCGGCCAGGGAGCGGAAGCCGTTGACGAAGGTGCCGTAGACGTCGTCGGTGAGGATGATGAGATCCTGGCGTTTGGTGCGTACCAGTTCGGCAATGGTTTGCAGGGAGGCTTCGGTGAGGCTCACCGACGGCGGATTGGACGGGTTGACTAGGAAGAAGGCCTTGACCGCCGGGTCGTGGAGTTTTTCCAGTTCCGCGTCCGGGAACTGCCAGCCCTTTTCCTCGTCCATGGCCACATCCACGCTGACCAGGCCGTAGTCGGCCAGGGGCGGAATTTCCAGGTAGGGCGAAAAGATGGGGGTGGCGATGGCCAGCTTGTCGCCAGGGTTGAGCAGTCCGTTTTCCTTAAGCGTATTGAAGATGTAGCTTATGGCCGCCGTGCCGCCTTCGACCAGGAAGAGGTCCATGGTCCCGGCCGGCGGGCGGCTGTCGAACATGGTCTCGTTGAGATAGGCCTGGATGACTTTTTCGGTCAGGGGCAGCACCCGGTCCGGGGTGGGGTAGTGGTCGCCTATGATGGCGTCGGCCAGTTCGCCCACAAAGGCGTCGCCGTCAAGAGAGAGCTTTCCGGTGGCGTAGGCGTAGGCATCGGCCAGGAACTGGGCGCCGTTGTGGTCGCCGTGGGCCTGACAAAAGGCCAGCAGGCGCGCCCCGCTGCCGGCTGCGGCCGGCGCGCCGGCCATGCCCGGCCGGCTCATGACCCGGCGGGCCTCGGCCAGGGCGAAGCTGCCAAACAGGAAATAGGCCTCGCGCGGGGCGGTGGCGATCCAGTTGGGATTGCCGCGCCCGGCATTAATCATCATTTTTTCATGGGCCGTCTGGGCCAGATCGGCCAGCTTGTTTTTCAGTTCAAAGGGGCTGAGGCTCTCGTAGCGTTTTTCCTCGTCGCGCTGTCCATCCTGCATGGGATCATCTCCGTGTCGGGGTTGATTCGTTGGGAGCGAGGGGAACCTGCCGGTCGATGCGCTGGCCGCCGGGCCGGCGGCACCTTACGGCGCTTAAAAAAGAGCCTTGAGTTTGGCTGCGTCCGGGCCGTAGCCGGCCAGCCCCAGCATGAGGAGCAGGCGGGCTTTTTGCCCTGGCAGATCCCCGGCCAGGATGCAGCCGTCTTTTTCGAGCATCAGGCCGCCGCCCAGGTCGCCGTATACCGGCTCCACAGACCCGTAGTAGACCGTGGTGGAAATGACCACGACCACGCCTTTGGACAGGGCGTATTTGACGGCCCCGTAGACGGCTTCGTTGACGTTGCCGGAGCCGACGCCGTTAATGACAATTCCCTTGGCCCCGTCGTCCACGGCGTGGCGCACGAAGGCACCGTCGTCGCCGGCATAGGTGGCCAGAAAGGCGACCTTGGGCAGGGTTTCGGGCAGGGGCAAGCGGACCCGGCGCAGCCGGTCGTTAAAGCGCGAGACCGTGCCGCTGGTGATGTAACCCAGATACCCCTTTTCGCCGGACTCAAAGGTCTGCACATTGGTTGTCTGGGTTTTGCGCACGTCGCGGGCGGAGTTGATGTACCCGTTTAGGGTGACGGTGACGCCCCAGTCGCGGCTATTGGGTGAGCAGACCTGGAGCACGGCGTTGTACAGGTTGCCTGGGCCGTCAGGAAACGGGCTTGACGCGTCGTTCATGGCCCCTGTGAAGACGACGGGCTTATCACTTGTAAGCGTGGCGTCGAGGAAAAACGAGCCTTCGGCCATGGTGTCGGTGCCATGGGTTACGACCACGCCGCCCACCTCGGGCCGGTTCAGGGCCGCGTCCACGGCCCGACTCAGACCCGCCCAACGCTCCGGAGTCATTTGCGAACTGTCGATATTGGAATAGTTAACCACTTCGATGCGGGCCAGGGTGGCCAGTCCCGGTACGGCGGCGATGAGATCGTCGCCGGAAACGGTCGGCACCGCCCCGCCCGTTTTGGGGTCGGTCTTTTCCGCAATGGTGCCGCCGGTCGAAACCACCACCACCAGGGGCAGGGCCTTGGCTCCGTTTTTGGCGGCCGGGGCGGAGCCCTGGGGAGCCGCCGCCCCGGCTGTTATAGCAGCTCCTGGCCCCAGGGTCAGGGTCAGAAACAGGACCGTCAGGATTGCCAGAATCGGGGTGCGCGCCATGGGCATGGGCCGTCTCCTTGGGTTGCGGGTTGGTCTTAGAGCCGGGCCGGCCTGTGTTCGCGGCGGGCCGTCCGTCAGGACTTCTTAAAACGTATAGATAAGCCCCACGGCTCCCTGCCAGGCATTGCCGGCCTTATCCGCCATGTGCTGTCCCCAGATGCTTTTGCGAAACCCCTGGCCCTTGGCCCAGCCGGTTTCCAGCACCAGCTTCAGTGCCTCGTTTATGGCATAGGTATGTTCGCTGGCCACGGAGAGGGCGGATTCGCCCTGGGCCAGATCCTGGCCCATCGTCACGTAATTGCCGGGGCCGCCGGAAACGGCCATGGCCTGGCGCAGTCCGGCCGGAGAATTGGTGCCGGTGGCCACGGAGAAGGCCACCAGGGAGGTCAGTCTGGGGAGCAGGCCGATGGCATTGAAGTTGAGCGTCAGCCCCATGCTGCCCTGGGGATTGGTGTTCATGGAGGCGTTGGTGAGATCCTGGTTGGCGCTGAAAAGAAACGACCCGGTCGGTCCCCAGGTGGTGACGATATACGGCAGGCGCTCGGAGCCATTGGCGAGGCTGGCGTCTTCGCCGGCGCCGTACCAGCCCATGAGCTGGGGCGTGACCCAGGTGAGTCCGGTATATTCCAGGGCCAGATCGGCAAACCAGCCCTGGCGGTGGTTGCGGGAGGCATCGGCGAAGCCGGCGTTGCCGTATGCGACGTCGGCGGAGATCCGAATCGGGTCCAGGGCGTTGGCGGTCAGGGTCGCGCCGGCCCACACGGCCGCGTTCTGGTTATTATGATAACCGGTCGGGGTCAAAAACGAACCGGCCGACACCATGTTCTGGCTCATGCCGCTTGGCAGGTCGGCATCCTTGCCAAGCACGCCAACCGCGCCCCAGGGGGTGACGGCGAGGCCCGGGACGGTCAGGTTCAGACTGGCGAAGGCCAGATCGAACTCGTCACCGACCTGGGTGGTGGTGGTGTCGTACGTCCGGTTGGTGTCCACCAGCCGGCTAAATCCGACGGTGCCGGAAAGGGTCTCTGCCATAATCGGGCCGGAAACCACCATGGCGGCGGCGTCGCTGTTGCCCGAGTCCGTGGACAGGACCACAGAATCGTAGAAAATCGTGGAATGGGGCAGGGACAGAGGCTGGTAGCCGGCCGTGACAGTCACCTTCGTGTCCGGCACGGTCAGTTGCAGATAGCACTGGTAGGGCTGCACGGCCGGAACCGGATTGGCGGCCGTTAAGTAGTTCGTGCCCCAGGTCTGGTTCTGGACGCGAAGGCCCAAGCGAAAGGCAAGGTGGTCGCCGGCTGCCAAATCCATGTGAAGCCGCAGACGCTGCCAGATGTCGAAAGTATCGGCGGTCTGGCTGCCATCAGTGCTTTGCCCGGTGTAGTTCTGGTTGGAAAAAAAAGTCCCCTGGACGCGGAAATCGCCGTAGAGTTTGACCGAGGTGGCCGTGGCCGTGGTGCAAACGGCCAGTGATGCCAGCAAAATGCCCACGATGGAGAGAACCATTCGAATCATTGGCGTTCCTTTACAGCGGGCTGTGGCAGATTGGGGACAACAGGCAGGGGAACTCCGACAATAAACGGTCCAACGCCGGGGCAGCCGGGCGCAGCGGCGGTGCGGATTGTTCAGGTCTCATCAAAACAACGGCCCTGCTGCCAATTCCTGTTGCTGCATGACAAGCCCAGGCCTCGGCTGCACTACAGGCATGTTACAATTTTTCTTGTGCAGCATAAAACAGTCCTGGGCAAAAATATAGAGCAATTTTTACCCAGACCATTACGACCGATCCAGCTAAAAAAGATAGTCTGAGCCTGTTTACAATGAAGTCACTTGGTCTATCGACCCAAACTCCGCCCCCGGCACTCGCCTGATCCGCCAGCATATGTCCTACGGCGTATACTGGTCAAAAAGAGGCTGCACTTCGCCGTCCTTGTCCAGGGAGGCGACGGCACCTTTCGTGGCCAACCAGTGGAGCGGGTCGAACATGTTGGGCATGGGGAAGAGATATCGGGAACCTCAGGTGGAGGGAAGTGTCGGCGAACCCTTTCGCACCCGGGTCGGCCGGCCGCGAACCATAAGGGGGGGCATGTTTTGGGCAAAAAACGAAGGCCAGGCGTAAACCCTTAAAAACTGGCCGTAAAATCGTCTTTCGCTCTGAGGATGGAGAACGTCCCGGATTGTTCCGAAGAACGCAGGGAAGGGGCGTCTGGAGAGTAGGCGAAGGTGGGTGAGGCGGGTTTTCTTTCGCGGCAGGATAGGGAAGCTATTTTGGAAGCGTTCGGGGCCGGTTCAATTTTGGCCAGGGGTGTGCGGCCGGTTTCTTTGCTGCGAAGCCAGGAAGCTCTTGGAAACTTCCATTTCCACGGAGCCCCTGGCAAAGTTATGTGCGAGCGCAATCTTACCTTGAGATGGGCGTGCTCGCCCTCTTTTTGGCTGGAGTCTGGCTTCCGGCCTCCCCGAGCCTGGGAAGCTCGACGAACTCCGCTTCGATTGGGCTTGCCTCAATACGTACAAGATCCAGAGGAGGCGAACCGTCACCGTGCTGGGTGATGCTGTAGCGGCCGTTTTTCAATCACGAGCTCTGACTCTAGCCTGGATTCAGAATTTCGCTACCCCGTGGGCGGGTACATCGCGCCAGCGGTCCTTATAGTATAGGACGGTCTTGAGTTCGGCGAAAAAGGCCTCCACCACGGCCGGATCAAAGGCCGTGCCTGCACCCTGGCGGATGATGCGCTGGCAGGCATCCTCGGGAAAGGCGGGCTTATATGGGCGATGGTTGCCAACGGCGTCGTAGACGTCCACCACCGAGACTATGCGGGCCTCCAGGGCAATGGACTCCCCGGGCAGCCCCTTGGGATAGCCGGTCCCGTCCCAGCGTTCGTGGTGGGACAGGGCGATGGTCTGGGCCAGGGGCATGAGCCGCTGTTCCGCGCCCCGGGCGGGCAGTGGACCGGCGATGGTGCAGACCACGGCCTCGGTCTGGCCCTCGGCCAGGGGCTGGCTGAGGATCATGCAGCCGTATTCGCAGTGGCGCTGCATGACGGCCCATTCCGCAGGGGTAAGCGGACCGGGCTTGAGCAGGATGTGGTCGGGCACGCCGATCTTGCCGATGTCGTGCAGGGGGGCGGCCTCACGCAACATCTCTACCCGAGCTGGGTCCAGGCCCAGGCTGAGGCCCAGGGCGGCGCACATCTCGCCCACCCGGATGACGTGGCGGCCGGTCTCGTTGTCGCGGTATTCCGCCGCCTTGCCCAGGCTGTAGAGAATCTGGCGGCGGGTGTCGCGCAGTTCGTCCGTGCGCGCATCCACCAGGGCTTCCAGGTTGTGCTGGTAGTTGCGGTTTTCCCGCAGGAGACGGGCGCGCTCCAAGACCCGTGACAGGGCGTGCTCCACCACGGCAAAGCGCGACACCGGTTTGGTGATGTAGTCCCAGGCCCCCAGACGGATGGCCTCCACGGCCTTGTCCACGGCTCCGACGCCAGAGACCACGATCAGGGGCAGTTCCGGGGCGCGGACCCGGACCCGCTCGATAAAGGCGTAGCCGTCCATGACCGGCATGTTGAGGTCCACCATGACCACGTCCGGGGCGAAGCGTTCCAGGACCTCCAAACCCTCGGCCCCGTTGGCGGCCAGGGCGGTCAGGCAGTTCATGTCTTCCAGATAATCGGCCAGGGTGCGGCGCAGCATGACTTCGTCGTCAATGACCAGCACCCGCACCGCCTGCCCGGGAGGCAGGCCCAGGGCCTTAGCGAAGGGCATTGTCAAGGGCACGGACGATCGCCGCCATGTCAGCCACGGGCTTGTAGAGCACGCCCCGGAAGCCGGGGATGTCCTGGATGGTCGCCTTGGGGAGCTGCTCCTCGGGGGAGCCGGTATGGATGAGAAAGCGCAGGGCCGGGTACAGGGCCTGGGCCTGGAGCATGAACTCGATGCCGCTTGAACCCGGCAGACGCAGGTCCACCAGACACACGTCAACGGCCTGACGCCGCAGCAGGTCCAGGCCGGACTCGGCATCCTCCGCCACGAACGCCTCGAAGCGCCCTTCGTCTTCCAGGTAATCCTGGGCGGCCAGGCCCAGCAGGGCCTCGTCGTCGATAATCAGCACGCGGATGCGCTCGGAAGTCATGGCTGTGCCTACCCCAGGGGAATCTCGATGGCAAACGTGGTTCCCTGGCCGGGACGCGACGCCACGGAGATTCTCCCCTTGTGCTTCTGGGCGATGATGAAAAACCCCACAGACAGGCCAAGGCCTGTGCCTTCGCCCTGGGGCTTGGTGGTAAAAAACGGCTCGAACACGCGGCGGCGGGTGGCCTCGTCCATGCCCGGCCCGTTGTCCCGGATCTCGATGCGGGCGGCGTCGGAGTCGTGGAGGGTGACCAGACGCAGGGTGGGCGTGTCGGGCCGCTGGCCACGGTCCATCATGGCCTGGGCCGCGTTCTTGATGATGTTGAGCAGCACCTGGACGATCTCCGTCTCCATGCACTCCACCGGCGGCAGGGTCGTATCGTAATCACGTTCGATACGGATACCCTTGAAGTCGTAGCGCTTTTTGAGGTCGTAATCATTGGCGGCCAGATCCACGGCCATGTCGAGGAGGGCGTTTATGTTGCAGGAGGCGCGCAGGGACTGGCTGCTGCGGCTGAAATCGAGCATAGTGCGGATGATCCGGGCGGCCCGGTCGCCGGCCTCCTGGATGCCGCGCAGGTATTCGTCGATGTTGCGGGCGCGCACGTAGGCGGCGATGGAATCAATTTCCAAGCCGAGCCGCCGGGCCGCCTCCAGATTGCCCGGCAGGGTAGGCGATAACCGGCGCTCCATGTTCTGCACCGACTGCAAGATGATGCCTAGGGGGTTGTTGAGTTCGTGGGCCATGCCCGCGGCCAGCCCGCCCACGCTCATCATCTTTTCAGTCTGGATCATCAGCTCCTGCATCTTCTTGTGCTCGGTAATGTCTACGATGACGCCGATCAGCCCGCCTGACGCGCCACCGGACAGGTGAAATCCGGTGACCGAGTATAGGGTCTGGTGCACCGCGCCGTCGGCCAGGGGGATGGGCATTTCCTTGTGCACCGCCTCGGCCCCGGCAATAACGGCCTCGTCCTCGGCATGATAGGCGGCCCGGTCCTCGGCCGGCAGATAGTCCAGCTCCAGCACCGTCTTGCCGACGAGATCCTGCCGGCGCACCCCGAACCAGTCCTCATAGGCCTTGTTAAAGCCCAGGAACCGGCAGTCCGTGCCCTTGTAAAAGACCGCGTAGGGGATGGTGTCCAGGAGCGCCTGCTGGAAGGCCAGCTGGTCGGCCAGTTGCATCTCCAGCCGCTTGCGCCCGGTGATGTCCCGGAAAATGCCCTCCACGCCAAGCACCCGACCCTCGCCGTCGCGGTAATAGGCACTGGTGGTGGAAACCAGCACCGGCCCTCCGGTTTTGTCCTTGAGCGTGACCTCGTAGTCCAGGACCCGGCCCTCGACCGCGATGCGCTCCAGAAGGGCGTGGCGTTTGTCCGTTTCCATCCAGAAATCCGCAGCCGACCGGCCGAGCAGTTCCTCGGCCGAATCGTAGCCGAGCTGGCGCGGCGTGGAGGGGCTGAGCATCACCAGCCGGCCTTCGCGGTCGGTGCGGTAGTACATATCCTGGATGTTCTCAATGACGGAACGGTACCGGGCCTCGCTTTCGCGCAGAGCCTCCTCGGCCTGCCGGCGCTCGGCCACGTCCTCGACGACGCCGTTGATGCAGGCCGGTTCGCCTGCGGCGTCATACTGGAGGGAGGCGTTGATGATGGCCGGAAACGCCTGACCGTCCCGACGCCCCAGGAGCGCTTCCAGGCGCAGACCCTGGGACGAGACGGCCAGGGCGCTGCGGATATCCCGGGAGCCTTGGGGCCGCAGATAGCTGCTAAGCGGCAGATGTTCGAGGCCGCCGAGCATGGCCTCGGGGCTGGCGAACCCGTGCATGCGGGCCAGGGCAGCGTTGACCTCCTGTAGGCCGTCGCCGTAGGTGCAGCGGAAGATGCCGATGGGTGCATGATCGAAGATGGCCCGGTATTTTTCTTCGCTGGCCCGCAGGGCCTGCTGGAAGGCCAGGCTGCGGTCCAGTTCGGCCGCCAGTTCCCGGGCCTTGGTCTGGTAGGCCCGCCGCAGCGCCCGGGCGCGGTAGAGCAGGACGCCAAGCAGCACCACGGTGACCGAGAGCAGCCCGATGGCGGCGTACAGCAGCCCGGTCAGGGTGCGTATCTGGCGCTCCTGGGGATGGACCCATTTGTCCAGCAAGGCGCGCCGACGCTCCTGGGGAATGTTGGCCAGGGCTTTCTGGATGGCGGAAAAAAGCAGCGGCCGGTCGCTGCGCACAGCCATGGACAAGGCCGTCTCGTGCTCCGTGGTCGCGGCCACCCGCAGATTGCGCAGGCCTTCCTGCTCGATGTAATACGAGGCCACGCCAACGTTCTCCACAAAGGCATCAAGATCGCCGAACGCGGTCTGGCGCAGGCCTTCCTGGATGTTGTTCACCGGCACGATGGTGAACGAGTCCGGGTAATTGCTCTTGAGGAAAGCGTGGGAAACGTAGCCGTTGACCACTCCCACGCGCAGGCCGTGGAGATCGGCCAATCCGTCGATGGACTTGAAATTCTTCTGGGTGAACACCACCGTGGGCAGAAGCACGTAGGGGTCGGTAAACAGCAGGTACTGGGCGCGCTGGGCCGTGTAGGCCATAGCCGGGGCCATGTCGGCCCGACGCTCTTTGAGACTTTCTAGCAGCGCCGGCCAGTCGTGCTCGGCTTCGGCCCGGATGCTGACGCCCAAGCTGTCCTCGATCTCTTTGATGAAATCGGCGGCCAGCCCCGAGAATCGGCCGTCCTCGCCCAGGAACTCAAACGGCGGGTATTTCCAGTCGTAGACGAGGCGGATCTGCTTGAGCTCGGCCAGAGCGGCCCGCTCCTCGGGAGAAAGGATATCCGCCGCACGGGCAGCCGCGGCCAAGCCGAGCAGCACGGCCAGCCCCCAGGCCAGACACAGCGGCCCCAAGCCCCAGGCTCGTCCGTGATTCCGTGCCAGCATCGCCCCTCCCGGCCTGGACTGCACCAGCTAAAATACACCACTTTTTAAATATCGCACAGACGGCGCAGGCTGTCAAAAATTCACCAGTCCTTGGTGTCGCGAGCACATGATATGACCGGCTTAGGTATCGCATAATCCGACCGACGACGAAGATTCTCCGCGAGGGAGGGCAGCCCTGGGGATATCGGCGGCTCGCAGTGGAGCCCTGGCAAAGATCCGTGCGAGCGCCACCTTACCTTGAGATGGGCGTGCTCGCCCTCTCTTTGGCTGGCGTCTGGCTTCCGGCCTCCCAGAGCCTGGGAAGCTCGACGAACTCCGCTTCGATGGCCTGCGGCTGGTGCCTGATGATATTGACCACGATGCCACCACTGAGGCCGTTGCTCTTGGCCCTGGCCATCTGGAACGCCATGAGGCCGCAAGACGTCATTGGCTCGGACGTCCGGTTGACTCCTGAACGCGAAGCGGGCTTCAACCAGGAGTGGCCCTAAATGACGACCTGTTCCGACCGAGGGGTGGCGGTGCATTTTTCCGGCAAGGCGTCAAGCTGCCCGTGTCTCCTGTGGACCGCCGGATCACCTGGGCAGAGATCGCCGGGGGCTTGCAGGAACTGTACGAGATTTTCGACCCCGAGGGCCGGGCGGTAGGGGTGATCGACGCCGGGGACGTGCGCGGCGGGATATTTCAAAACGTGACGGGGGTGTGGTGATGGCTGACCAGGATTTGCTCAACGACGACGACAGGCTCTTGAGGGCCACAGATGCAAGACGGCTCCTGGGTCAAATGTCCAAAACGACGTTCTATCGGAACATCGAACGGGGGATCATCCCGGAGCCCCGTTACATCGGAGGCACGTCCGTCTGGCGGCTTGGCGACCTTCGTGCCGTGGTCAACCAGCTCCCCGAGAAACCCTACACCGCCGACGCCTTGAGCGTGTCCAGGTAGTCAGCCCATGTCTGCATCAACTCCCGACGCTCTGCCATGTATTGGGCGCGGTTATATACGGCTCGTATTTTATCCGCGCCCTTGTGGGCAAGCTGGGCTTCTATCACGTCCGGCCTGTGTCCGAGTTCATTGAGCAGGGTTGAGGCCATGGCCCGGAAGCCGTGGGCGGTCATCTGGTCCTTGCCATAGCCCATAATCCGCAGCGCCGTGTTGACGCCGTTTTCAGAAAGCGGCCGGTCCTTTCCTCGGGGGCCTGGGAACACAAACTTTCCGCCCCCGGTCAACGGCTGAAGCCCCCTGAGAACGCCAACAGCTTGCCCCGACAGCGGGACGCGATGTTCGACCCGCGTTTTCATCTTGGGAGCAGGAATCGTCCATTCTGACGCTTCAAAATCAATCTCTTCCCATTCCGCATGTCGTATCTCCCCAGGCCGGCAAAACACGAGCGCCGAGAAGGCGAGAGCGGCCCGGACGACGGCAGACCCCTTGTAATCGTCGATGGCCAGCATGAGAGCACCGACCTCTTTTGGCTTCGTCAGGGCGGCGTGTTGTCCCTTTGAAAATGGGACCAGGGCACCGCGTAAATCCCGGCAGGGGTCAGATGCAACAACTCCGGTTGCGACTCCATACCGAAATATCTGCGAGCAGAACGCCAGTACGCGACTGGCCGTCTCAAACGCCCGGCGTTCTTCGATACGTCGCAGGAGGGACAGCACATCCATCGGGCCAATCTCGGCTATTGGCCGTTCTCCGATGTGCGGATAAACGTCAAGCCGCAGGCGACCCTCAACGGTGATCGTGTAGCTTTCAGCCCAGACGTTCCGTTGATTTGCAACGTACTCCAGGGCCACGGCCTTGAATGTCACAGCGCCTTCGCTACCCGCCCCATCCCCATCCGCCCGGGCCTGCTTCTTCGCCTGCCCCGGGTCGGCTCCTTCGCGCAGCATCTTGCGGGATGCATCCCGCAAGACTCGCGCATCCTTTAGGCTGACATCTGGCCAAGCGCCCAGACTGAGCCTCTTTTCCTTCCCGTCGAATTTGTACTTCCAACGCCAATGCTTCCCCCCGGCAGCGCTCAGCTCCAAGTACAGCCCCTGACTGTCGTGGAACCGCTCTATCTTGCCGGAAGGCTTTATGGTCTTGATCTTGATTTCGGTCAGTAGGGGCAAAATAATCCTCGGGCGTGCTCTTGGATTCGATTTTGCCCCATTTTTGCCCCAAACGTGTTTGGGCTATCAAGGAACCAGATGGAACCGGAAGGGACTGCGAAGGTCTGAAAAGTTAAGTCCCACGCGGCTTTTGGGGCTGCGTGGGACTTGGTGAAAAAGTGGGGTGGTGGAGGTGGGGGGAATCGAACCCCCGTCCGAGAATGCTCCACTCCGGGCGTCTACAGGCTTAGACCGAAAAACAATCTCGCCTCGGGCAGGCCTTTCGGCCGGGCCGCCTCCGGCCAGTCCGTCTATTGTCTCGTGCTTACCCCAACGGACGAGGGTTCGCGCCAGCCTGATGGGGTTTGGCGTTCCGGTCCAGCATATCAGGCGTCAACTGATGGAACGCTGACTGTTAATTAAGCAGCCAGAGCGTAGTCGTAGTCGTTGGCAGTTAACCAGTTGCCGCGTGTTTTACGAGGCCTCGCGGCACCTCGGCCTGCAACCAGGGTTTCACTATCCCCGTCGAAACCAGGGCACCCCCGTCGAAAAATATATGTAACGCATTTCCCCTGAAGCGCAAGGGGGAAACCGCCTAAAAAAACCGGATTTTGGAGGTGTAGCCCCGTTCCTTCATACAGGCGTCGGCATCCCGGTCAACCTGCGTCAAAGGACGGTCCGGGAAGGGTGGCGTGTTTACCGCCAGCGACGCATTGCTGTAGCAATCGGTGTAGTCGTCTTCGACAGCGGACAGCTCGGTTCCGGGCTTGGCGTAGGGCGGACGTGTACACCCGGTGGCCAAAGCCAGCGAGATAAGCAGCAAGGGAATGATACGGCGCATGGACTCAACTCCTTGCGTCGCCTCGCCAGCCATGGCGCGGCGACAGGGTGACGGGTAATATGGCATGCCGTGGAGCAGGCATCGAATGACACCCCGACAATCTTTCTGATTTCTTACCGTTTGCCGGCCTTTCCGAAAAGCACTTTTTCGCAGACCTGGTTGCGGGCGGGCTCTCGATTTGCCGGGAAGCCGCGTTGCTGTAGCTTTGCCAGGTCGTGGCTGCCCGCCCAGCCGTGGGTGTCCACTCGGCCAGGGTGGGCCTGGGTTGGAAATAAGAGAGTCGGAGTCGCAAGGAATGTGTCTCGGTAAAGGGATACCGTCATGACGGCTGTCGCCGACACGCAGGAGGCCCATGGGAGCCATGTGCATCAGCAAAGACAAGTCCCACAAGGCTTTTGAAACCCTGTGGGACTTGATGAGAAACTGTATTGGCGGAGAGGGTGGGATTCGAACCCACGTGCAGGCTATTAACCCGCAACCCGATTTCGAGTCGGGCCCGTTACGACCACTTCGGTACCTCTCCGCTCTGAGAACCGCAACGAATTTGGAAAGCTAGCCGGCAACCGAGGTCTTGGCAAGCGTTTTTTTTTTGACCGTGGTTTTTTGACTGCGCTTATATTGAAAGCAGCCAGGAGTGCCACAACGGCTTACGTTTTTTGTCGGCCGCGCCGGCTGCGGAAAAAATCCCGCAGCAGCGTGCCGCAGTCCTCGGCCAAAACCCCGGCCACCACATCGAAACGGTGGTTGAGAAAGGGCAGATCCGGGCCGCAGAGTTGGGAAGAAACGGCCCCGGTGCGCGGGTCCGGCGCGCCGTAGACCAGCAGTCCCACCCGGGCGTGGACAATGGCTCCTAAACACATAAGGCACGGTTCCAGGGTTACCACCAGGGTCGTGTCGAGAAGCCGGTAGTTCCCGATGCTGGCCGCCGCCTGGCGGATGGCCAGCAGCTCGGCGTGGGCCGTCGGGTCGGAACTGGAAATCGGGGCATTGCCGGCCCGGGCCAGCACTTCGCCGTGGGCCGACAGCAAGACCGCGCCAACCGGCGCTTCGCCGGCGACCGCCGCCTGGCGGGCGTTTTCCAGGGCGAGCTGCATCACCGCTGCATAACTCGCCCACCCCGGCGGCGGCGGGGGCAAGATATCCGTGCCGGCGGCATAGCGTTTGGCCGGCTTAAGCGGCATGGAGCATCCTTGGGACGTCAGAAGTGCAAAGGCCGCTGGTCAACAGTGGTTCCCGACGCTTTCCTTGCGGCATTGCCCGGCTGACGGAAGTGCATTGCTCACTCCCTCCCCGTCGCGGCAACGCCGTTCCCCCTTAATCCATTTGGGGGGTCCGGGGGCCTCAGGCCCCCGGCCGCCGGAGGCATTCCCCGGCCGGGCCGGGAGCTGGTTCGGTTATTTACGCCGAGGCGCGCAGATGGGCGACGGCGTTTTCAAACAGCACCGTGCCCAGCGTCGGACGTTCGCCCCGGGTGTAGCCGGGGTGGTTGGTCGGGTGGTTGAACGCCTCGGGATGGGGCATGAGTCCGAGAATGCGGCCGGTGGGGTCGGTCAGCCCGGCGATGGCGTGGGGCGAGCCGTTGGGGTTGGCCGGATACTCCATGGTGATCTGCCCGGTGGCCGGATCGGCATATTGGAGGGCAACGGCTCCGCTGGCCAGCAGTTCGTCGAGCACGGCCGGTTCCATGGGCACGAGTTTGCCCTCGCCGTGGCGCACGGGCAAATCAAGGAGGGTCAGGCCCTTGGTGAAGATGCACGGGCTGGCGGGATTGGCGGCCAGGGCCACCCAGCGGTCTTCGAAACGGGCCGAGTCGTTGTTGGCCAGACTCACCTGGCGGGCGAAATAGGCCCCGCCAAGGGCCGGCAGCAGGCCGAGCTTGACCAGCAGTTGGAAACCGTTGCAGATGCCGAGGATGAGGCCCCCGGCATCGAAAAAGGTCCGCAGTTGGTCGAGCAAAGGCTCGCCGGCAGCGGTGGCGGCATGTTTCCAGCGAACCGCTGCGGCCTGGGCCGCACCGAGATCGTCGCCGTCCAGAAATCCGCCGGGGAAGACCAGAAAGTTATAGGCATCGATGCGTGTCCGGCCGGCCACGATATCGGAAAAAAACACAATATCCGTGACGTCAGAGCCGGCCATGCGGGCGGCATGGGCCGATTCCACCTCGCAGTTGGTGCCAAAGCCGGTGATCACGAGGGTGCGCACCTGGGGCATATGGGGAAATCCTCCCAAGGGTTCCTTGAAAAATTACGGATGAAGGCTTAGTTTGCGCAGCGGAACATACGGGGCCGCCCCGGCCGCGTCAACTGCGGCCGCACCTTGGGTGCGGTCGGGGGAGTCGCGGACCGCCGGGGTCGCCGGCGCGGTCCCGCAGCACAACAAGGACGGCATCAGCCATGAAGACCAAGTTTATTTTCGTGACAGGAGGGGTGCTGTCCTCTCTGGGCAAGGGCCTGTGCGCCGCTTCCATCGGCGCGTTGCTCCAAGCCCGGGGACTCAAGGTCACCATCCAGAAACTCGATCCCTACATCAACGTCGATCCCGGCACCATGAATCCGTTCCAGCACGGCGAGGTGTACGTGACCGATGACGGGGCCGAAACCGACCTCGATCTGGGTCACTACGAACGCTATCTCGGCGTTCCCATGAGCCAGAACAACAATTTCACCTCCGGGCGCATCTATTTCAGCGTCATCCAGAAAGAGCGCCGGGGCGACTATCTGGGCGGCACCGTCCAGGTGATCCCCCACATTACCGACGAGATCAAGCGCTCTATCCTGGGCGTGCCCCGGGACGAGGACGTGGCCATCATCGAAATCGGCGGCACTGTCGGCGACATCGAAGGCCAGCCGTTTCTGGAGGCCATCCGCCAGTTGCGTATGGAACTGGGCAAGGAAAACGCCCTGTACATCCACCTGACGTTGGTGCCGTATCTGCGCACGGCCGGCGAGGTCAAAACCAAGCCCACCCAGCATAGCGTCAAGGAACTGCGCTCCATTGGCATCCAGCCCGACATCATCATCTGTCGCAGCGAAGTGGATCTGGCCAAGGACATCAAGCAAAAGATCGCGCTTTTCTGCGACGTGGACGCCGACGCCGTTTTTACGGCCGTGGATGTCAAAAGCATCTACGAGCTGCCGCTGCGCCTGTACACCGAAGGCGTGGATCAAAAGATTGCCATTTTGCTGCGTCTGCCGGCCAAAAACGCCGAGCTTGAACCCTGGCACGACCTCATGCACCGCCTGGATCATCCCTCCGGCACGGTGTCCATCGCTATCGTTGGCAAGTACGTCGATTTAAAGGAAGCGTATAAGAGCCTGCACGAATCCCTGGTCCACGGCGGCATCCACGCCGGGGTGTCGGTCACGTTTGTGTATGTCAATTCCGAAGAGGTGACCCGGGAAAACGTGGCCGCCACCCTGGCCGGCATCGACGGCATTCTGGTGCCGGGCGGCTTTGGTTCGCGCGGGGTCGAGGGCAAGATCGCGGCCATCGAATACGCCCGAACCACGGGTGTCCCGTTTTTCGGCATTTGCCTGGGCATGCAGTGCGCGGTCATCGAATACGCCCGCAACGTGCTGGGACTGGCCGGGGCCAACTCCGAGGAATTCGACCTGACCACGCCGCATCCGGTCATCTATCTTATGCGCGAGTGGTACGACTTCCGCTCCCAGACCATCGAGCACCGCGACCCCACCAGCGACAAGGGTGGCACCATGCGTCTGGGTGCCTACCCCTGCGTGGTCGCACCGGGCACCAAGGCCGCTGCGGCCTACGGAACCGGCGAGATCTCCGAGCGCCATCGCCATCGCTACGAGTTTAACAAGGCCTACGCCGCTGCTTTTGAAGAGGGCGGGATGGTCTTAAGCGGCCTGTCGCCCGACGGCGAACTGGTGGAAATGGTGGAGCTTCCCGAGAGCGCCTGGTTTCTGGGCTGCCAGTTTCATCCGGAATTCAAGAGCAGCCCCATGCGCCCCCATCCGCTGTTTCGCGAATTTGTGGCGGCAGCCAAAAAGCACAAAGGCTGATCCGAACACGCCGCCAAAGTGGCTGCCAACGTCCGGGGAAAAACGTTTTTCCCCGGACGTTGGCTTTTTGCGGTCGCCAGAGCGAGAGGGGAGTAGGGGCTCGCGTGGCGCGGTATGCCTGCCGTATCCTCTGGTCCTGTCGGTATTTTTCGGGTAGTAAAGGCCTGACGGCAATCGAGGTTGGACTCGTGTTGCCGGCCCGTGCCGGCCCTGGTCCGGCTCCGTTGTTGCGGCGCGCGGTGTGTGCCGCGACAAGGGAGCCGGGCCAGGGACGAATCATGACGGGGAGGTGACCCATGCCTGTGGATGCGAGTCTGGCCGCAAGCCGAGCCCGGGAAGTCAAACTGCTGGTTTTGGACGTCGATGGCGTCATGACCGACGGCGGCCTATATATTGACGCCCAGGGTGGGATCGCCAAGCGGTTTAACGTCCACGACGGCCTGGGCATTAAGGCGGCCCAGGCGGTGGGACTGGACGTCGCGGTCATAAGCGGCCTGGACAGTCCGGCCGTGGCGGCCCGCATGGCCGAACTGGACATCGCCGAGTACCATCCCGGGCATCTGCGCAAGGTGGCCGTCTTGGAAGGCATCCTCAAACGCCAGGGCCTCGGGCCGCAGCAGGCGGCCTACCTTGGCGACGACTGGGTGGACGCCGGCCCGATGGAACTGGTCGGACTGCCCATGGCCGTGGCCGACGCCCAGCCGGAAATTCTCGATCTGGCCCTGTGGGTGTCGCGGCGGGGCGGCGGGCAGGGAGCGGTGCGCGAGGCGGTGCGCTTTATTTTGGCCACCCAGGGACGGCTGGAAGCCGCCTACCAATGGTTCCTGGGCTAAGGGCCGCCGGGGCCGATTGCCACAACGCTTCAATTATGGCATGGTTTTTGTCCAGCGGGGCGGCTCATGGTCGCTGCCCGCAGACGGCTTGAAACCTCAGACGCACACATAGCTCGCGGACGGCGGTAAAACATGGCCCTGGAACTGCGACAGCAGCTTAAACTTTCCCAACAGCTGGTGATGACTCCCCAGCTGCAACAAGCGATCAAGCTTTTACAGCTTTCACGGCTGGAGCTGCTCGAAAACGTGCAGCAGGAGCTGTTGGAAAATCCGCTTCTGGAGGAAACCTCCGACGACGACCGGCAGCCCGAGCGCGTCATGGCCGAAGACAATCTCGGTCCCACCGGCAATTCCAGCGACGCGGCCATGGAAAAGGAATTGCTCAAAAACGCCGAATGGGACGACTATCTCGGCGATTTCGCCAGCACCGGCCGCCAGTCCCAGTCGCGCGACTCTGAAATTCCCGAAGAGGGTATGGCCTATGATGCCCGCCTGGCCTCCAAGCCCTCCCTTGACGGGCATCTGGGCTGGCAGATGCATCTGTCCAATTTCACTCCCCAGCAAGTGACCATCGGCGAGACCATCATCGGCAGCCTCAACTCCGCAGGCTATCTGCGGGCCACGGTGGAGGAAATCGCCCAGATGGCGTCGGCCGAGCCGGCAGCGGTCGAGACCGTGCTCTATCGCCTCCAGCGCTTCGATCCCGTGGGCGTGGCCGCCCGCACCCCCAGCGAATGCCTGCTGATCCAGATCGAAGTCTGCGGCTACGAAGATCCAATCCTTATCGAACTGGTGCGCGAACACCTGGAAGATCTGGAAAAAAAGCGTTATAAGCCGCTTTGCAAAAAATTTCATATGACCATGGAAAAGCTCAAGGAATATCTGGAGATGATCCAGACCCTTGATCCCATGCCCGGAGCCAGCTACGGTTCGGGAGATCCGATCTACGTCAGTCCCGATGCCTTTGTGTACAAGTATGGAGACGATTTTATCATCGTGCTCAATGAGGAAGGCATGCCGCGCCTGGGCCTGAATACCTCCTACACGGACGGCACCAATCCCAAAAATGACAAGGACAAGGACTATCTGCAAGACAAGATGCGCTCGGCCATGTGGCTGATGAAAAGTCTGTATCAGCGCCAGCGAACCTTGTATAAGGTGCTTGAGAGTATCGTTAAGTTCCAGCGGGGTTTTTTCGATGACGGCGTCACCAAGCTGCGCCCGCTTATTTTAAAGGATGTGGCCGACGATATCAGCATGCATGAATCCACGGTCAGCCGCATCACTTCCAACAAATACGTGGCCACCCCGCATGGCATCTATGAGTTGAAGTTCTTTTTTAACAGTTCCCTGGAGCTTGACGACGGCAGCACGGTCGGTTCCGAGTCGGTCAAAGCCGTGATCAAAAAGCTTATTTCCGGCGAAAATGCCAAGAAGCCCATCAGCGATGAGGCCATTGCCGATACGCTCAAGGAAGAACTGCAAATCAACATCGCCCGGCGCACCGTGGCCAAATACCGCACAGCCATGGGCATAGAGTCGTCATCGAAACGCAAAACGGTTTTCTGATGCTTCTGGTCGGGCCTTCCCGGCCTCTCACTACGCCATCCTGGAGGACACCATGAACATTACTTTCAATTTCAAGAATTTCGAACCTTCCGACCACTTGCGCGACTATGCCCGCAAGCGTTTTGAAAAGCTGTCCAAATACACAACGGACGTTGAAGCTTCGGAATTGCAGGTCAATCTGGCCGTGGAAAAGACCCGGCAGTTGGCGGATGTCATCTTTCAGGCCGACAATATGCATATCTCGGCCCATGAAGTTTCCGAAGACATGTATTCCACCATTGACCTGATCCTTGACAAGGTCGAAGTCCAGGCCAAGAAGTTCCGCGAAAAGCAGAAGGACCGTCGTCGCCAGACCGTGGAAGCGGTCCGCATGGACGTCATCAGCATCAGCGAAGATGCCGAAGGCGGCCGCGTGCCCACCATCATCGAGACCGACAAGTACGAGCCCAAGCCCATGGCCGTGGAAGAAGCCGCCCTGCAGCTTGAGGCCCTGAAGTACGAGTTCCTGGTGTTTATCAATTCCGAAAGCGAACGGCCCAATGTCATCTACCGACTGCGCAACGGCGACTTCGGCCTTATCGATCCTGGAACGGGCGTCTAAATGCGGTTAGAGGACTATCTCCAGCCTGATTTTATCATCGGGGAACTTGCGTCGGAGTCCAAGTCCGAGGTGCTGGCGGAACTGGTGGCCCCGATCAAGGCGCACTGGCCCGAGTTCGACGCCAAGCGCGCCCATCAGGTGTTGCTTGACCGGGAGAATCTGGGCACCACGGGCATCGGCGACGGGGTGGCCATCCCCCACGGCAAGATGGAGAGCCTCGAACGCATTGTCATCGTCGTCGGGCGAAGCCGTGCGGGCGTCAGTTTCGATGCGTTGGATTTCAAACCCTGCCGCATCTTTTTTCTGGTGCTCGCGCCCGAACATGTTGCGGGCCTGCATTTGCGCATTCTGGCCCACATCTCCAGGCTTTTGTCCGATGAATCCTTTCGGCGGGCCTTTTTAACCGCTGAAAACGACGTCGCCCTGTGGCAGGTTCTGACTGCCGCCGCCTAAAAAGGGTCATTCCAATTACACCCCCGCGCGTTTGTTGTCATACAAACGCGCGGGGCATCTGTTACAGCCTGGGGCCGGAGAGGGCATGTCATGGATAACGCGGCCAAGGATCTTGTCATCGTCATTTTGACCGGGCTGTCCGGTTCCGGCAAAAGTACGGCCCTGCGCGTCTTTGAAGATCTGGGTTTTTTTTGCGTGGACGGCCTGCCCGTCAGCCTCGTGCCCAAACTCATGAACTTGTTCGATGACAAGGGCGGCCAGCGCTATAAGGGCCTGGCTCTGGGTATGGACGTGCGCCAAGCCGACCTGGATACGGACTGGGGGGCCACCCTGGCCCATATCAAGGTCAAGGACGTTGCACCCCAGATCCTTTTTTTCGAAGCCGACACCGGCGAGATCATCCGGCGCTACGCCACCACCCGCCGGCCGCATCCTCTGGAAAGCGATCAGCGGGGGCTGGAGCAGGCGGTGCTGGAAGAGCGCGAGCGCATGCGCCCCCTGCGGGAAGCTGCCGACATGGTGCTCGACACCACCCATTTCACCATCCATGACCTGCGGCGCAAGTTGCAGGAAAAATGGGCCTCCATCCGGCCCACCGCCGGCACGCTCAAGGTCCACGTCATGAGTTTCGGTTTCAAGTACGGGCCGCCGTCTGAAGCCGATATGGTTTTTGATCTGCGCTTTTTGCCCAACCCGTATTTCAACAAGGATTTGCGGGAACACACCGGCAAGGAGGCGGCCGTTCGCGACTACGTGCTGGCCGAAGATCCGGGCCGGGAGTTTATCCGGCGCCTCAACGAATTTCTCCTCTACCTTCTGCCGCTCTACGCCAAGGAAGGCCGCTTCCGCCTGACCCTGGCCTTTGGCTGCACCGGCGGCCGGCACCGTTCGGTGGCTGTGGCCGAGTCCGTCTTTGACACGCTGTCCAAGGCTGGCTACAATATTTCGCTTGAACATCGACATATTGAACGCGGCTAGCGGATGGACGGAGACTGCCTGGGCTGTCCGGCAATCGTAGTTTGAAGATGGAGCGCACGCTCCGGGATGTTACCTTATGAATGCTCAGTCCCGAACGGACACGCCGGTAGGCGTGGTGGTCGTCACCCACACCGACTATGGGTCGCGGCTCATTGCTGCAGCGGAATTCATCCTTGGCCCGCAGGAATTCTGCCAGGCGGTCAGCGTCGATATGACCAAAGCCGTGGACGAAACCCTGGTGGCGTTAAAGACTGCCATCAAGGAAACCGACCGGGGCGGTGGAGTTCTCATTCTCACCGACATGTTCGGCGGCACGCCGACCAACATGAGCCTGTCGCTTTTGGCTTCAGGCCACCTGGAAGTGCTCACCGGCGTCAATCTGCCCATGTTGATAAAAATTCTCGGTTCCCGGACCAAGGCCCTGGAAACCCTGGCTGTGGAAGCCAAGCAGGCCGGTTGCCAGGGCATCGTGGTGGCCGGTGAGGTGTTGCGCAAAAAGGTGGCCGAGGGCTAGCCATGGCCTTTGTGCGCATCGACAACCGCCTTGTGCACGGCCAGATTATCGAAACCTGGCTGCCGTTCACCCTGGCCCGCCGGATTGTGGTGGTCAACGACGCCCTGGCCGCCGATCCGCTGCGCCAGGAAATCATGTCCCTGGCCATTCCGGCCGGGGTGGACATCGTGTTTTTAGCTGTGGCCGCACTGGCCGGTTATTGCAATCACGCCCCCTTGGATATTGGCGAGGCGCTCATCCTTTTTTCCAACTGCCGCGATGCCCAGGCCGCCTACGAACACGGCTTCGATTTTGCCAATCTCAATCTTGGCAATCTCCATTATGCCCCGGGAAAACGCCAGGTCTGCCCCCATGTGGCGCTGTCCCAGGAGGACGAATCCTGCCTGGATTTCTTCCGGGACAAGGGCGTGCGTCTGGATTATCGTTGCGTGCCGGGCGACCCGGCCCAGCCGCGTTCGGTCTGACGACCCGCGCGTCGCCCGGCTGTCCGACGGGGCTGTCGGCCAGGGCGGATTGTACCGTTTGAGCGCCTCCAGGATGCAATCGCCCATTCGAGTCCGACGGATTTGCCAGCCGGGGCGGATTGCCAGGAGCGTCTGGATGTGCGGCACACGCCAAACCGTTTTGTTGCAAGCGAGACACCTGCCATGACCCATCAGGCCGACATCTTCCTTTACGTCCTGGGCGTCGCTTTTTTTTTGTCCTTTTCTCTGCCTTCCGTTTTGCCGTAAACGCGGCCCTGCTTGAGCGGCCGCTCATCATCGGTTTTTTCTGGGCCGCCTGCCAGGGCGATCTGGAAGGGACCATGCGGCTGTGTATTTTTTACGAACTCTTCTGGCTCGACGCCATCCCGGCCGGGACGCAGATCCCGCCCAACGCCGCTGCCGCCACCCTGGCCGGCCTCTCCCTTATGCACGTCTATTCCCTGTCCACCCCGGCCGAGGCCTTGTTCGTGGCTGCGGGCACTTCCATTCTGGCCCGGCTGTTTGCGGCCTTGGAAGGGGCGCAACGGGTGGTGGAGAACATTGTTTTTTCCCGATACGCTGCGGCCCGCCAGCGCCAGCGCGCCCCTTTTCAACCGGGTCGGCTTGTCCGGCGGGCGTTGGTGAATATGGTCCTCATCCAGGGTGTGGCCTTTAGCGTGGCCCTGGCTGCGCTGGTTGCACTTTTTGCCGTGGCCCTGCCCCCGGTTTGGCCGTATCTGGCTTCGTCCAAGGCCACCTGGGGGCAGTTATGGATTCTGGGCAGCCTGGGGGCTGTCCTTTCCCTGCGCTATCGGCCGGCTTATGTGACCCTGGCCGGCGGCATGGGCGTGGCCGTTGCCTGGCGGTTTTTTTAAGCCTTGTATGACGGCCGTCCAACCATCCGCGGTTTCAATGGGCGTGGCGTTGCCTAGCGGTTTTTCCAGCCTGCGGCGGCGTTTGTCCCGAGGCAGCCGCCAGACGGTCGGAAAAAAGGCATCCCCGGCCAGGGGTTTTGACTTGGCAAGGGGTGGATTATGGGATATTATTCACAAGTTTTAAATGCGAACGCCGACCCGACTGGGTCTTTAAAAAACCACCTGGAGGAAAAGAGTATGTCCGTTTACGTGGTTGGTCACAAAAACCCGGATACCGATTCCGTCGCCGCCGCCATTGCCGTGGCTGATCTCATGAACAAGTCCAAGGCCATGGGTGCCATTGCGGCGGCCCAGGGTCCGCTGAACCCCGAGAGCGCTTTCGTGCTTGAGAAGTTCGGCGTGGCTGCTCCTGAGATCGTCACCGACGCCACCGACAAAAAGATCATCCTGGTTGACCACTCCGACCTGGCCCAGAGCCTGGAGAACCTGTCCAAGGGCGAGCTCGTCGGCATCTACGATCACCACAAGCTCGGCGATGTGACCACCCCCAATCCTCTGGACATCATCGTCAAGCCCGTCGGCTGCTCCTGCACCGTGGTCAAGATGATGTACGACTGCGCCAAGGTGGAGATCTCCAAGCCCATGGCCGGCATCATGCTGTGCGCCATCCTGTCCGACACCGTCATGTTCAAGTCCCCGACCTGCACCCCGGAAGACAAGGCCGCTGTTGAAGCGCTGGCCAAGATCGCCGGCGTGACCGACACCATGGGTCTGGGCGTTGAAATGTTTAAGGTCAAGTCGGCCGTCGGCGGCACCCCGGCCAAGGATCTCGTTTTCCGCGACTACAAGGACTTCGACATGGGCGGCAAAAAGATCGGCATCGGCCAGCTCGAAGTGGTCGACCTGTCCATCCTCGAGCCGGTCAAGGCCGATCTGCTGGCCGAGTGCAAAAAGGTCAAGGCTGATGGCCGCCACAGCGTTTTCCTGCTGCTCACGGACATCATGAAGGAAGGTTCCGAGATGCTGATCGTCTCCGACGATCCCAGCTACGTGACCAAAGCCTTTGGCGTCGAAGTCAAGGGCGACTCCGTGTGGCTCGACGGCGTGCTGTCCCGCAAAAAGCAGGTCGTTCCGCCTTTCGAAAAGGCTTTCGCCTAAGTCTGTTGGCTTAAACGCAAAAAAGGGAGCGGTTTTCGGACCGCTCCCTTTTTTTGTGGGCTGGTGGGGACTGCAACCACAGCTACGGCGCAAATGGCCTCAGTATTTGATCAGCCCCGAATCAATGACTTCGCGGGCGGCATCCACGGCGTCGGCGTCAAAGGCCGTGCCCCGGTGGCTGGACAGTTCCGCCAGGGCGGCGTCAGTGCCAAGGGCCGGGCGGTACGGGCGGTTTGATGCCATGGCGTCCAACACGTCGGCCACGGCCAGAATGCGGACCTCGATACCAAGATCCGGGGCGGTAAGCCCCTGGGGATAGCCCGTGCCGTCCAGGCGTTCGTGATGGTTGCGCACGGTTTCAGCCACGGGCCAGGGAAAGTTGATGTCTTTTAAGATTTCGTAGCCCGTGACGGCGTGTTGCTTCATAAACTCCCATTCCAGGCCGACCAGGCGGCCGGGCTTGGACAGGTAGCGCACGGGAACGCTGATTTTGCCGATGTCGTGAAGCTGCCCGGCCACCCGGATGCCGGCGATGGCGTCTTCGCCCAGGCCCATGCATCGAGCCATGGCCGCAGCCAGCCGGGCCACGGTGTCCTGGTGGCTGGCGGTGTAGGAATCGCGGAAGCGCATGGTGGTGGACAGGGATTTGACGGTCTGGTGAAAAAGGGAGCGGGTGTGCTTGAGCGTGCGGCGCAGCGCCTCCTGGGATTGCCGCCGGTCGGTCACATCTTCCATGGAGCCTTCGTACAGAACCACTGCTCCGTCGCCGTCGCGCACGGCCCGGGCATAAATTGACCCCCACAGACGCTGGCCGTCGGTGCGGGCCAGTTCGGTTTCCATGCCCCGCACGACACCGGTCTGGGTGAGGGCGGCGTGGAGAAACTGCCGGTCTTCGGGGTGGATAAAGATGGCGGCGGCGGCGTCGCCCCGGGCGGTCAGGGCCTGCGGGGAGGCGTAACCAAGCATACGGGCCAGGGCACCGTTGACCGTGACGAAGCGTCCGGCCGGGGTCATCTGGAAAAGTCCTTCCACGGCGCGCTCAAAAATGGCGCGGTATTTTTCTTCGGCTTCTGATAAGGCCCAGCTCGTGCTTTTTTCCTCGGTGATGTCTCGCAAAAAACCGATATAATAGAAATCTCCGGCGGGCGAAGCGGTGCGGTGGGCCGATTCTTCGATCCACAGGACAAAACCGTCGTTGCAGATGGCCTGATAGCGCTGTCCCGTGATCGAACCCGAGGCGGCCAGTTCGTCGAGTATGGTGCAGCGGACCGTCGGATCAAGGTAGAATTGATCCGGGGCAGCGGCCATGGCGGTTAAAAAAGCCGCCGGGTCCGGATACCCGAAAAGATCGGCCATGGCCTGATTGGCCTTGGCAAAAGAGCCGTTTGCCGCGCGCAGATACACGGGCAGGGGCATATCGTTAAAGAGCAGGGCGCTGGCCTCGGCCACACCGGCACCGGTTTCGGGGCAGTTGAGGGCGAAGGTGGCGGCAATGTCGGTGGGCATGGTGGTCAGCGGATAAAGCGGCGCACAACGGCCACGAGGCTGGCAGGTTCAAAGGGTTTGACGATCCAGCCCGAGGCCCCGGCAGCCACGGCTTTGTCGCGCAGCGGCCGCTGGGATTCGGTGGTCAGAACCAGGACGGGTGTAAAGCGCGTATCTAAACGGGTGCGTAACTCGCCCAGCAGTTCGATGCCGCCGATATTGGGCATGTTGATGTCAGTGATGACCATGTCAAAGCCGCTTGATACCTTCTCCAGGGCGTCGGCACCGTCCACGGCTTCGACCACGTCGAACCCGGCTTGGCGCAGGGCGCTGGAGACCAGGGAGCGTACGCTTTCAGAGTCGTCAACGGTTAAAATACGCTTATCGGCCATTCCTACTCCTTGCCGGCCAAGCCTTAGAGACTTACTCTAGCCGATAATAGAAGGCATCGAAACCCTTGGCAAGCCTCTCCGACCGTTTGGGGCCGCCAGGGAGCGTCCCGGTTATTGCGGCCGGGTCGCGTGGACAGGTCGGGTATGGCTGTGTTATGCCTGACGCCTTATACAACCCACGGGCCGATTGGTCCCCATCCGTCCTGCGGAGGACCCTAGTTTGAACAGCTTTGCGAAAAATCTCATGCTCTGGGCGGCCATCTCCCTGGTCATGGTCGTCCTGTTCAATTTGTTTAACCAGCCCCAGACTCAAAGCGCCAAGCTTTCGTATTCCGAATTCATGCAGAAGGTGAATGCCGGAGACGTGGTTTCCGTGAAGATCCAGGGCAAAAAAATCACCGGCGTGGCCACGGGCGGGGGCAAATTTTTGACCTACGCCCCCGAGGATCCCAGCCTCGTCGGGTCGCTTATGGCGAAAAAAATCGAGGTCATGGCCGAACCGGACGAGGAATCGCCCTGGTATATGACCTTACTTGTGTCCTGGTTCCCCATGCTGCTCCTGGTCGGCGTCTGGATCTTTTTCATGCGCCAGATGCAGGGTGGCGGCGGGCGGGCCATGAACTTCGGCCGTTCCCGGGCGCGCATGATCACCCAGGAACAAACCCGCATCACCTTTGACGACGTGGCTGGCGTGGACGAAGCCAAGGAAGAGCTGTCGGAAGTGGTGCAGTTTCTTTCCGACCCCAAAAAATTCACCCGCTTGGGCGGGCGTATCCCCAAGGGCGTCCTGCTCATCGGATCGCCGGGAACCGGGAAAACCTTGCTGGCCCGGGCCGTTGCCGGCGAAGCCGGGGTGCCGTTTTTCTCCATCTCCGGTTCTGATTTTGTGGAAATGTTTGTGGGCGTGGGCGCTGCCCGGGTTCGCGATTTGTTTTTACAAGGCAAGAAAAACGCCCCGTGCCTCATTTTCATTGACGAAATCGATGCCGTGGGCCGGCAGCGCGGGGCAGGCCTTGGCGGCGGCCACGACGAGCGCGAACAGACCCTTAACCAGTTATTGGTCGAGATGGACGGTTTTGAATCCAACGAAGGCGTCATCCTCATTGCCGCCACCAACCGGCCCGATGTCCTGGACCCGGCCTTACTGCGTCCCGGCCGTTTCGACCGGCAGGTGGTGGTGCCGACCCCGGATGTGCGCGGCCGCAAGCGTATTCTTGAAGTCCATACCCGGCGTTCGCCGCTTTCCCCCGACGTGCAGCTCGACGTCCTGGCCCGGGGCACCCCGGGCTTTTCCGGGGCCGACCTGGAAAATCTGGTCAACGAAGCCGCCCTGCAGGCCGCCAAGATCAACAAAGACCGGGTGGACATGGCCGACTTCGAGCACGCCAAGGACAAAGTGCTCATGGGCAAGGAGCGCCGCAGCCTCATCCTCACCGACGAGGAAAAGCGCACCACTGCCTATCACGAGGCCGGCCACGCGCTGGTGGCCAAGAAATTGGCCGGCACCGACCCTATCCACAAGGTGTCCATCATTCCGCGCGGCATGGCCCTGGGCATCACCATGCAGTTGCCCACAGACGACCGGCACAACTACTCACGCGACTTCCTGCAAAAAAATCTGGCCGTGCTCATGGGCGGCCGGGTGGCTGAGGAGCTGGTACTCGACCAAGTGACCACCGGGGCCGGCAACGACATTGATCGCGCCACCACCATGGCCCGCAAGATGGTCTGCTCCTGGGGCATGAGCGAAGTGCTCGGCCCGTTGGCCTACGGCGAGAGCGAAAGCGAGGTCTTTCTCGGCAAGGATCTGGGGCATCATCGCAATCTCAGCGAGGAGACCTCGCGCCAGATTGATGCTGAAGTGCGAAAGATTGTCGAATCGGCCTACCGCCGGGCCCGCGGCATCCTCGAAAACGAAAGGCCGGCCCTGGAATCCATTGCCAAGGCCCTGCTCGAACGCGAGACCATTACCGGCGACGAAATTGATCGTCTGTTGCGCGGGGAAACCCTGCCTCCCCCGGAATTCCCGGCCGGGTCTCCAGGTGCTACGGCCGGGGGCTCTGCTGCCACGCCGGAAACCGGACCCCAAGGCGCTTCCGGCCCCGTGGCCGCAGCCGGGGCAGGCACCGCCACGGGCGCGACAGCCGCAGCGGCCCCAACATCGAATGACGAGTTCACCCTCGAACCCGATGACACCAAAACGACGGACGACGTGCCTCCGGCCGCCGGCTCCGATCAGGGCCATGGCCGGTAACAGCCAAAGCCTCTGGCGTCTGGGAACTGGGCGGGATATCGATTGCGCCGTCGACCGCATCGCCGGCATCGTCAACGTCACCCCGGATTCCTTTTACGACGGCGGCCGCCACGACAGCGTGGCGGCCGCCGTCGCCCATGGTCTGCGTCTGGCCCAGGAAGGGGCGGACATCCTGGATGTGGGCGGCGAGTCCACCCGGCCGGGGGCGGCACCGGTCCCGGACGCGGCTGAGATAGCCCGGGTCGTGCCGGTCATTGCCGCCCTGACCCGGGCGCGGCCCGACCTGCCTGTTTCCGTGGACACCTACCGGGCCGGCTGCGCCGCCGCCGCCCTGCAGGCCGGGGCGGTCATTGTCAATGACGTGTCGGCCTGTACCTTTGATCCCGGACTCCTGGAACTGGTGGCCGAACGTCGGCCGGGATACGTGCTCATGCACAGCCTGGGCCGGCCCGACGTCATGCAGCGGGATCCCCGCTATGACGATGTGGTGGCCGAGATTCTGGCCTTTTTCGAAGAAAAACTGGCCATGCTGGTGCGGGCAGGACTTCCGGAAGACCATGTGGTCCTTGACCCGGGCATTGGTTTTGGCAAACTGCCCGAGCACAATCTGGCCATCTTGCGCCACCTGGACCGGTTCGCCGTTTTGGGCCGGCCCATCTATCTCGGGCTGTCCAACAAATCCTTTTTCGGATCCCTTTTGGCGCTGCCTGTGACCGAGCGCGGAGAGGCTACGGCCGTTGCCTCGGCCCTGTGCGCCGGCAAGGGTGCACGCATCCACCGTGTGCACGACGTGGCCATGGTCAAAACGGCCCTGCGTCTGGCCGCAAGCCTGGCTGCCTGAGGCGGCCGTCGCCGCCGCAAGTCAGCCGTATCATGGCTATTATGCTAAATTTCTTTGATAATATTCATATTACCTGGCGCGAAATCCTCGATATCGCCGTCGTCACTTTCATTTTCTACCGCGGTCTGATGCTTATTCGCGGCACCCGGGCCGCCTCGGTGCTGCACGGGTTTTTGCTGCTCATCATTGTCTATTACGTCTCCGGCGAATTCGGACTCAACACCCTGCATTGGCTGCTCACCAACTTTTTGGGCTCGATCTTTTTAGTCATCATCATCCTGTTCCAGGCCGACATCCGAAAGGCGCTTTCGTCGGTGGGCGCGGGGGGATTTTTCCGGTCCCGGCGGCGGGAGTCCGTCAATGAAGCGGCAATAAACGAATGCATTCTGGCGGTCTTTCAGATGGCCCGGGCCAAGATCGGGGCATTGATCGTCTTTGAGCGCCGGGTGCCCCTGGGCGACTGGATCGAGCGCGGCGTGGAGCTTGGAGCCCGGCCCAGCCGGGAACTGCTCGGCACCATTTTTTTCCCGGACACCCCCTTGCACGACGGGGCGGTCATTATCCAGGGTGACACCGTGGCCGCTGCCGGCTGCATTTTACCGCTCATTGCCGGCGTGACCCTGGACGCCAGTCTCGGCACCCGGCATCGGGCGGCCCTTGGCATTACCGAGGAAACCGACGCCTTGGCCGTGGTGGTGTCTGAGGAGCGGGGGGTGGTGTCGGTGGCCCAGGGTGGCAAACTTGTTTCCCCGGTGGACGAATTGACACTGAAAAACATGCTGTGGAATCTGTCGGCCAAACGCACATGAAACCGAACTGGCAATACCTCCTGTTGGCCTTGGCCATGGCCCTTTTTTGCTGGTATCTGGTGACCGGCCGGGAAAAGGTTGATACCTGGATGCCCATGCGGGTGGAGATGACCGGGCTGCCCGAGGATCTCTACATCAAATCCGGTATGGTCGCGACCGTGGACGTGTTGGTGCGCGGGCCGCGCGGCGTGGCCCGCAAAATCGACGAGAGTCAGATCGTTTACAGTCTGCATCTCGGCAGGATCGCGGCCGGCAAAAATATCGTCCTTTTTGAGACAAAAAACGTGCCCCTGCCCAAGGTTTACGAGGTGGTGGAGATTCGTCCCACCCGGCTGGAACTTGAAGTCGAGCGTCGGGCGGTCAAGACCGTGCCGGTCAAGGTCGTGTTGCGTGCTTCACCGCCGGATGGCTTCGCCATGTCGGCGGCGCGGGCGACGCCGGATGCGGTGCGCCTCAGCGGTCCGGCCGGCAAGCTCGACAAAATCACCGAAATTCGCACCCAGCCCGTGACCCTGCCTCAACCGCCACCAGCCCGTTTCGACGACCGGGTGCCGCTGGATGTGCCGGAGGATCTGGAAGCGACGCCGCCGGCAGTGCAGGTGGTCATGGGTTTTACCGCAAAGGAATCGGAGATCACCCTGCGCGCCCCGCTGGCGATAAAAAAGCCCAAAGGCCGCGAGGCGGAAGTCTCCCCCCAAGCCGTGACGTTGCGCATCAAGGGTCCGGCAGCCATTGTGGCAGACAAGGATTTCCCGGGATTGGTGGAAGCCACGCTGGAGTTAAAGCCGGACATCGAACCCGGAAAGTACGAAGCATCCTATCGGGTTAAAATGCCCCAGGGATGCGAACTTATTGAGGCCAAACCCGACAAGGTGTCGCTCACTGTAAAATAAAGCCAGCCTCAACCGACTGGAACGGAACATGGATAAAAAGCTTTTCGGAACCGATGGTCTTCGCGGCAGGGTCAATGCCTATCCAATGACACCCGATGTGGTCATGCGCCTGGGGCTTTCTGCGGGTCTGCATTTTCACAACGGCGGCCGCCGGCATAAAGTGCTCATCGGCAAGGACACGCGCCGTTCCGGTTATATCTACGAATACGCCCTGGCCTCTGGCTTTTGCGCTGCCGGTATGGATGTGTTTCTGGTCGGACCGCTGCCAACGCCGGCCATCTCGTTTCTCACCCGCGATATGCGGGCCGATGTGGGCGTGGTGATTTCGGCCTCCCACAATCCTGCCTGCGATAACGGCATCAAATTTTTCGACCACATGGGTTTTAAGCTCCCTGATGCCGTGGAAGCCGAGATTGCGGCCTCGGTTGAAGGCTGCTCGCGGGATTGGATTCTCCCCGAGCCCGATGCCGTGGGCCGGGCCTTCAAGCTGCAGGACAGCACCGGCCGCTACAACGTGTTTTTAAAAAATTCCATCCCCCTCGACATCAATTTCGAGGGCATGAAAATCGTACTCGATTGCGCCAATGGCGCGGCTTTCCGGGTGGCCCCCCTGGTCTTTGAAGAGCTTGGGACCACGGTCATAAAAATCGGTGTGGACCCCGACGGAGCCAACATCAACCAAGGCGTTGGCTCGCTTTATCCCGAGCAGATGGCCAAAATGGTGGTGGAGACCGGGGCCGATATCGGCATCGCCCTGGATGGCGACGCGGACCGGGTTATCGTCGCTGACGAAAAGGGCCGCATCCTGGACGGCGACCAGATCATGGCCATCTGCGCCCTGGATTTTCTGGAGCGCGGCGCCCTTCCGGGCAATCTGCTGGTGGCCACGGTCATGAGCAACATGGCCTTGGAAGTGTTTATGGCCGAGCGGGGCGGGCGGTTGTTGCGCACCCCGGTCGGCGACCGCTACGTGGTCGAGGCCATGCGGGCCAATGGGGCGGTGCTTGGCGGTGAGCAGTCGGGGCATCTCATCTTTTTAAACCACAGCACCACCGGTGACGGCACCCTGGCCGCGTTGCAACTCATGAAAATCATGGTGCGCAAGGGCAGGCCCCTGTCGGAGTTGGCAACGCTTTTGGCTCCCTATCCGCAAAAACTCGTCAACGTGCCCGTGACCCGGAAAATTCCCTTCAGCCAAGCGCCGGCCATCGAAGCGGCCGTGGCCGAGGCCGAAAAACGTCTGGCCGGTCGCGGCCGGGTGCTGCTGCGCTATTCCGGCACCGAATCCCTGGCCCGGGTCATGGTCGAGGCCGAGGATGCGGCCTTGGTGGAATCGCTGTGCGCTTGCCTTGCCGCCACCGTGGGCGAGGCGCTGCGCTGACAGCCGCTGCGCTGACAGCCGCTGCGCTGACAGCCGCTGCGGCAGTGGGATCACCGGAAATGTCTTTTGGGACTGGACTTGTGAAAGCAAAGGATTTACCGTCCATTGGTGATGCCGGGAGCCACGGAAACGCGTGTTGGCGGCATCATCGGGTGGGTCAATATCCGGACGGCCGGCGCATGGGCGCGGTTCGCCGCCTCCGAAAAATACCGGGCAGTGCGCGCATTCAAGGAGAAGAGCATGGAAATTAAGAAGGTGGTCATTCCCGTCGCCGGATGGGGTACGCGGTCCTTGCCGGCCACGAAGAACATCCCCAAGGAAATGCTGCCCGTCTATAACAAACCTGTGGTGCAGTATGTGGTTGAAGAAGCCCAGGCCTCGGGCCTGCAGGATGTGGTCTTCGTCACCAACCGCAACAAGACCATCATCGAAGATCACTTCGATTACAACCTGACCCTTGAGGATCTGCTCTCCCGCACCGGGAAGACGGAGATGCTTAAAAAGGTCCGGGAAGTGGCGGAAATGGTCAACATCATCTCCGTACGCCAGAAAAAGCAGCTGGGCCTGGGCCACGCCGTGCTGTGCGCCCGCGAGATCTGCAAAAACGATCCCTTTGCCGTCATGGTCGGCGACGACCTTATGTTTAGCATGGAGCCGGGCATCAAGCAGCTCCTGACCGTGGCCATGACCGAGCATATGCCGGTCGTCGGCGTCATGGAAGTGCCG
Source organism: Solidesulfovibrio aerotolerans (assembly GCF_009856865.1). Lineage (GTDB taxonomy): Bacteria > Desulfobacterota > Desulfovibrionia > Desulfovibrionales > Desulfovibrionaceae > Solidesulfovibrio > Solidesulfovibrio aerotolerans. Next base: position 47,396 of record NZ_WVUD01000006.1, read on the forward strand.
CCCCACATGGTGTCGCGCTACGGCATCATCGATGGCGAAGAATTTGCTCCGGGCATGTACCGCGTGCGCGATCTGGTGGAAAAGCCCAAAGTCAACGAGGCCCCTTCGCGTCTGGCCATCGTTGGCCGCTATGTCCTTTTCCCGGATATCTTTTACCATCTGGAGAAGGTGGCTCCGGGGCACGGCGGCGAAATCCAGCTCACCGATGCGCTCAAGGGGCTGGCCGGCAACAACCGGTTGCTCGCCGTCAAGATCCAGGGCCAGCGCTTCGACGCCGGCGACTGGGTGGACTATCTCACCGCCAACATCTATTTCGCCCTGCACGACGAGGTTTTGCGCGAGTCGCTGGTGCCCCGTCTGCGCGAGTTGCTGCCTTTTGGGAATTAGGCCGTTCGTCCTGCCCTGGCAGTGTCCATCGACGTATCGCGCCCGGGGGGATCGCCCTCCGGGCGTTTGCATTTGGACAACGCGTTGCCAGCCGCTGCCGTGCCCAGGGGGCCTGACCCAGGGGCGCATCCCCCTCAAACGCGCCGCCCTGTCGGGTAAGGACGCCAGCCCATGACTGCCGCCATTGCCGTGGCGTTGACCGCGCCGCCGTACAGCATCCTCACCTACGCCCTGCCGCCGCATTTCGGCCTGACGGATTTTCCGGTTGGGCTGCGCCTGATCGTGCCTGTGGCCGGTTGGCTGCGCACCGGCGTTGTCTGGGAGCAGGACGCCCCCCGACCGGCCGGGGTGACCCTGCGCCCGGTCGTCTGGCCACTCGAGCGTGCGCCGCTGTGTGACGCCGCCTATCTCCAGCTCGTCAACACCCTGGCCAGCCGGCACATGGCCCCGCCCGGACGCATTCTGGGGACGCTGTTGCCGCGCGGGCTGCGTACGGCCAAAGTGGTGTTTGAAAACGACGAGGCCGGCCTGCCCAGATTGCTGACCGCCCAGGCCCTTTCACGCAAATCCCCTGACGAGCAGGCCCAACTCGCGACCGCTTGGCGGGCCGGGGCCATGCGTTGCCGCCTCGATGCCGCGGCGCGCGATCCGTTGTGCTCTTTGGCGGCCGATCCGCCCTGGCCGGTGCGTCCCGGAGCGGCCAAGCAGCTGGCTGTGCTCGATCTGCTGTGCGACCTCGGCCCGACTTCCTTATCCGATCTCAAAAAACGCCTTGGCCCCGGGACGCTCCCAATCCTGCGCCGCCTCGCCAGTCTGGAGCTGGTGCGTTTTGACGAAGGCGAGGCCACCTGTCCGCTACCCGAGCCAGGCAGTGGCCAAGCGTCGGAAATGCCGCCGCTCACAGCCGAACAGGCTGCTGCCCTGGCCACCCTGGCCCCTGTGCTGGACCAGCCGGACGGTGCGGCCCGACTGGTCTACGGCGTCACCGGCAGCGGCAAGACGCGCCTTTATATGGAGCTGACCCGTCTGACCCTGGCCAAGGGACGCCAGGTGTTGCTGCTTGCCCCGGAAGTGGCCCTGGCCGCCAAGCTCCACCGGGCTGCTCTACGGGCCTTTCCTGAAGCTTGTCCCGTACTTTCCCATGGCTACCAGCCGCCGGCCGTGCGGGAGCAGGCCTTTGCCCGGGCGGCTGCCGCTGACGCCCCGGCCATTGTGGCCGGCACACGGTCGGCCCTGCTATTGCCGCTGCGCAATATCGGGCTCATCGTCCTTGACGAGGAGCATGACGGGGCCTTTAAACAAGAGGACCGGCTGCCGTATCAGGCCAAGGAAGTGGCGTTTTTCCGGGCCAATCAGTCCGGGGCGCTCCTCGTGCTCGGTTCAGCCACCCCGGATGTGAAGACGTATTACGCTGCCAAGGCCGGCCATGTACCCATGGTGCGTCTGGCCCACCGGGTGGGAGGGGGCGGCCTGCCGGCCATCGAACTGGTGGACATGCGCGGAGCGGGCAAGCTGACGGCTGTTGCCGGCAAACGCGAAACCGGGGACCGCACCGGCGTGCTGACGGATCTGGCTGCCGCCGCCCTGGCCGAAACAGTGGCGGCCGGCGATCAGGCCATGATTCTGCTCAACCGCCGCGGCTATGCGCCGCTGCTTTTTTGCCTGGACTGCGAAGCGCCGGTGCGCTGCCCGCGCTGCGAACTGTCCCTGACTTTCCACAAGGACCGCGAGCGGCTGGTGTGCCATTACTGCGGCCTGGCCCGGCCCCATCCCTCGCCGTGCCCGATCTGCGGCGGGGCGAGCTTTTTGCCCATGGGCGTGGGGTCCGAACTGCTGGAGGAACAATTGTCCGGGGTGCTGCCGGCAACGGCCCGGGTGGCCCGCCTGGACCGCGACGTGGCCCGGCGTCCCGAACGGGCCGAGGCCATCCTGGCGGAATTTGCCTCGGGCCAGGCCCAGGTGCTGGTCGGTACCCAGATGCTCTCCAAGGGGCACCATTTCCCGGACGTGACCCTGGTCATTGCCGCCGATGCCGATCTGGGCCGCAATCTGCCCGATTACCGGGCCTCGGAGCGCACCTTTCAACTGCTCACCCAGGTGGCCGGCCGGGCCGGGCGGGGCGAGCGGCCGGGGCGGGTGCTTATCCAGACGCGGATGCCGGATGATCCGTTTTTCGCCCATGTTGTTCGCAGTGATTTTGAAGGCTTTTACGAACTGGAGCTTTCCCGGCGTCGCCGGTTATGCTATCCGCCTTTTACCCGTCTGGGGTTGGCCCGCTTGAGTTTTCCCCGGGAAGTGGAAGACGGTTTCGGGCTGGTGGCGGCCGTTGGGGAAGCGATGCGTCTGGCCGCAGCACCCCTTGGGGTGCGGGTGCTCGGGCCGGCTCCTGCCCCCTTGGCTCTGGTTGCCGGGCGCAGGCGGTTTCATTGCTTGCTCAAATCGCCGGATTGGCCGGCCGTGCGGCAGGTGTTTGCCGCCGGCCGCCAGGCCTTGGCCGGTGCGGCCAACATCCGGTTCGTCCTTGATCTCGATCCCGTGGATATGCTCTAACGCGCCATTTTTTGGAGGCAGCTTTTGAACGACGCGTTTGCAAATGATGATGGGCAGTTGTTGCGTGCGGTCGAGAAAACCTTGACCGAACGCCGCCAGGCCGGGCTGGACGGTCTGGTCGGCGGACTGGCCGCCGTTGTCCTTAATGTCGCCCCGGCCGATCTCGTGCCTGCGGCCGAGGAGTTGCTCGGGTCCACCGGCCTTCGTTTCGAGGCCGCCCTTACCGATCCGCTGACCGCCGACGGCGCGCCGGCCCTTGTGCTGCGCGATGGCCTTGGAGCGGATTTTCTCATTAAAAGCCGTCCCGCCGGCCAGGACAATCCGTTTCTGCCGTATAACACCGGCGCCAAGACCGGACAGGACGCGGCGGCGCGCCTGGAAACCTTCGTTTTCATCTGCCATGACCTTCCCCGTTACGTGGCCCTGCAACAGGCACGGGGCGTGGCGTTTTTAACGCCGGCCCCCCTGGTGACGGAGACGTTCTCCTTTATACAGACCGCGCCCTCGGCCCATACCGGCAATTCGCTGGGCTTTCTCCAGTGGCATGGCCGACCGGGAGCCTACGCCCACGCCCGGAGTCGGCTGCTGCCCCTGGCCCCGGTCAAACCGGAGCGTCCCTGGCTGGCTCACCTGGGCGGCCTCGATCATGTGGCCACGCGGGTGCAGGCCCGGCACCGCGACAGCGCCATCACAGAGTTTTTGGCCCTGACCAATTACCGCTTTGATTTCGCAGTCTACGTTGCATCGCTCAATTCCATCACCAATGTGGCCCGTCTGGGCCTTGGCGACTACGCCCAGGTCTTCACTTCGGGCATCATGCCGGCAGATGGTCAGGCGGATGCCGGCCCAACCGAGGGGTTTATTCGCAATTACGGGCTGCGGCCCCACCACATGGCCTTTGGCACGGACAGCATTGAAGACGTGGTGGCCGGGCTGACCGCTGACGGCATGCAGTTTTTGTCGCCCCTGGTTGGTTCGCGGGAAGAGGGCCTCAAGCAGATTTTTTCGGCCATGTCGGCGCGAACTCTGCTGGTCAATGAGTATATAGAGCGCTATGATGGCTTTGATGGGTTTTTTACCAAAAGTAATGTGACCCGACTGACCAAGGCGACGGAAAATCAGTAGCCGGAGTGGTTTTTAAGGCTGCGGCGAATTTTCAGGTGCCTGTCGGGAAGAGCGGAGTGCCCGGATACCGCTTCGCTTTTTCTTCTTCTCCGGACGGCACAGCATGTCAATCCAAGAGCGTTACCAACAGCAGAAAGTGAGTGGCCGCATGCCGGTCAGTATTGCATTATTGTATACAGTTCTTGGATTTTTGTGGATTCTCTTTTCCGACAAATTGGCCGACATGCTTTTTCGATATGACCCAGATATGCTCTTGCGAGTCTCTTCCTATAAAGGATTTGCTTTTGTTGTCGTCACCTCGCTTTTGCTTTTCTTCCTACTCAAGCGCCACGTCAAAGCCTATCACCGCAAGGAACTGGAGCTGCTTCAAAGTGAAGAGCGCTATCGTCTGGTCGTGGAATATGCTCCGGACGCCATCCTCATCCATGACGGCGTCCGGTTTGTGTTTGCCAATACCGAAGCTGCCAAAATTTTCGGTGCCGATGCACCGGATCGGCTCGTTGGTCGCGAAATTTTTAGCCTTGTCCATGAGGATTTTCGAGCCTCCGTGGCCGAGCGCATGGCCCAAAACCTCGTTGCGAAAGTCCCGGTCATGCTGCGTGAACAGTGCTATCTGCGGTTGGACGGCACATCCCTGGAAGTGGAGGTATCGGCGGTTCCTTTTGCCTTGAACGGCGCTGATGGTGCCCTGATCTTTATGCGCAATATCGGCCCGCGCAAGGCCGCCGAGCGCAGCCTGCGGGAAAGCGAGGCCAAATACCGTCTGCTGGCCGACAATGCCCACGACCTCATCTATACCCTTGATGCATCCCTGCGTCTGACCTACATCAGTCCTTCGGTGAAAAAATTGCTTGGCTTTACCGTGGATGAAGCCCTGGCCAGATCCATGGAAGAGACCCTGACGCCCGAATCTGCCGCCCGGGTCAAGGAGGCCGTTCGCCAAAGCATGGAGGCCGATCCTGCCGGGCGCAGCGCGCCGCGTGCGATCGATATTGAAATGTACCGCAAAGACGGGACAACGGTCTGGGTGGAAGCGGTGGTGCGCAGGATCTTTGACGCCAAAGGCAAACTTATTGGCTTTGTAGGCGTCTCGCGTGACAGCAGCGAGCGGCGGCGGGTCGAAGAGGAGCTGCAGCTGTCCCGACAGTTCACGGCGTTGGTGCTGGCGGCCATTCCCGACCCGGTGTTCGTCAAGGACAGCAGCCACCGGTTTGTGCAGGTCAATGAGGCCTTGTGCGCCATGCTGGGCCAGCCGGCTGACGCCATTATCGGCAAAGCGGATGTGGATTTCGTGTCCCGCGACGAGGCGGTAGTGTTTGTCGAACGCGATAATCTGGTGCTGGAAACCGGCCAGCCCGATCTTTACGAAGAGCGATTGACCGACAGCCAGGGACAGACCCACATCCTGGTCACACGCAAGGGGCTTTTTGTCGATCCCAAGGGGAACCGCTATATCGTCGGCGTCATTCGGGACGTCACCAGCGACAAGATCAGGGAGCGGCAGTTACGCGATTCCTTGTTGGAAAAGGAAGTGCTGCTCAAGGAAGTCCACCACCGGGTCAAAAACAATCTCCAGATCATCTCCAGTCTGCTGTTCCTGCAAAAAGACACCGTTAACGATCCGGCTATCCAGACTATCTTTGAGGAAAGCCGTAACCGCATCGCCTCCATGGCGCTTATTCATGAAGAGCTGTACCGCTCCGGCGATCTGGCCCGGGTCGATCTCAAAGAATATCTGGAGCGGCTGGCCCCCAAAGTGGTGCAATCACTTCGCGGCTCGAAAAGTATCGGCTTTGCCCTCAATCTGGCCGAGTGCCGGGTCAGCGTGGACAAGGCCATTCCCTTTGGGCTGGCCATCAATGAACTGCTGACCAATGCCGTCAAACATGGGTTTGCCAACCGCGACGCCGGCAACATCCGGGTGGCCCTTACTTGCGAGGCGGGCATGATCCTGGCCGTGGTGGAGGACGACGGGGTCGGGTTGCCGCCGGGATTTCATCCAGACGCCGTTCGCTCGCTTGGCATGCAGCTCGTGGTGCAGTTGACCCGGCAGTTGCGCGGCGGGCTGACCTTTGGCAGCAGTCCCCAGGGGGCTGCCTTCCGCCTCACCTTCCCTTTGGCTGATCCGGCCGCGTAGGCACCTCTGCGAGCAGCCCTGCTGCGCCCATTTCCAGCCTTTTTTGCCGCAAATCATTTGCCGCCACCGTGCGCTGCCGCTGGACCAGCTCGGCCAGATGGTCGGCGTGCTTGGCCACGAGCTTGTGCCGGTTGGCCTGGGCTGCGGCGAGCTGCTGCGGCGATTGCGGGGCCAGGGCCGGGGCCGGGCGGCGGTGGGCCACCGTCAGATGGCCCTGGTAGACGGGCGGCGTGCCGGCCAGGACCAGACGCAGATCGTGGTCCACGTCGTCGTACTGGGAGGGGCTGTAGCGGATATCGAAACCATCGGCCCGGGCCAGCCGGTCGCGGCGAAACAGATGACAGCAGCCCATGACCGTCAGACACGGCCGCATGTGTGAAAATCCCATGAAATTGAAGCCTTGGGCGTGCAGATCGCCAATATGCAGGCCGTCGCCGCCACTGGGGGGCGGTGTGAGCATGCCGTCCACACCCTGGGCAATGGCCGGGTTTCGGGCGTCGGCCACCTGGCAGCCCCAGACCCCGGCCTCGGGATAGGCGGCGGCGGCGGCGGCCAGTCGGCCCAGCCAGTCGGGGGGCAAATCCACATCGTCGTCGAGATAGGCCATAAAATCGGCCGACTGGGTGCGGGCATCCGCAGCCAGCCAGTTGCGGGCCGCCGGCGCGCCGATATTGACCGGCAGCCGGATGGAGACCAGTCGCTCCCGGCCCAGGCGCTCGACCCAGGCCGCGACGACCGCCGGGGTGGCGTCGCCGGAGGCGTTGTCCAGGACGAACACCTGGGTTGCGCCGTCGCACATGTTTTGATCCGAAGCAAACAGGGAGGCCAGCGTCCGGTCGAGATCCGCGGCCTTGTTAAAGGTGTAAAGGGCCACGGCCAGACTCCCGGGCAGGCGGGAGACGGCGCGGGAGCGGCCCGAAACCAGATCGGCCAGGGCGAGCTGGGCCGAAACATGTTCGGGCATGGCCCGGACCAGGGCAGACAGCTGGTCCCGGGCCAGTGCGGCATCGCCCAGGGCCAGGGTGGCCAGTCCCAGGCGAAACAGGCCCGCCGGCCAGGGGGCCGTGGCCGCAACAGCCTGATAGTGGGTGAGGGCGGCTGGCCGGTCGCCGGCCAGCAGGGCCAGATCGCCGGCGACTTTGGCGCGAAGGGGTGCCAGCTCGCCGGTCAGGACGCAGCCGGCCAGGCTGCCTGCCTGGTCAAAGTCGCGGACCAGCACGGCCCGGCGCAGGGCCACATGCAGCCAGAACAGGGCGTGGCGGCCGGTGCGGATCTCGTTGTCCAGGAAGCGGCTCAGGCGGGCCTCGTCCCCTGCGGCGGTCAGACGCTCAAAATAGGCCGTGCTTTCCGGGACGGTAAAGCGGCTGGCCAGGGTGGCGGCCAGGGCGGCAAAGCCCGGATCGAAGCTGCCCGGCGGCAGGGCCGGCAGCAGGGCGACCAGCGCCTGGGCCGTTGGCCCGTAGAGCGGGTCTTCTTCCAGGGCGGCCGCCAGGAGCAAGGCTTGGCGTTGCCGCCACTGCGCCTGGGCGTGGGCTGGAGCACCCTGGGCGGCGGTTGCGGCCAGGGCGGCGGCGCGCCGCAGGTGGTCGCGGCCCACCGTGCCGGCCAGGAGCAGATCGCCAAGGGCTGTCGGAAAGTGGGGATCATCCAACCACACCGGGTTCATGGCGTGTCTCCTTGGGCGGCGCTGCGCCAGGCATCTCCAAACGCGCTGGCTCCGGTTGCGAGCCAATGGGAGCGGTCCAGGGCCTCCCGGGCCTTGCCCGCCAGTCGGCGGCGCAGGGGCGCATCGGCCACCAGCCGGGCCACGGCCTCGGCCCAGGCCTGGGGCTGGGGTCCGACCAGCAGACCGGTCTGTCCGTCTTCGACCACATCCTGGTAGGGCGGCAGATCGGCATAGATGCCGGCCGCGCCGCTGGCGGTATATTCCAGCCATTTGATGGCGCTTTTGGCCCGATCAAAGGGCGTATCGGCCAGGGGGGCCAGACCGATGGCCAGCCCCAGACGCGGCAATTTGGCGGCGTAGGCGGCGTAATCCGGGGCAAAGGGCAGGATCGTTGCTCCGGGAAACGTCCCAGGAGCCGGCGGGCAGCCGTAAAAAACGAAGCGGCCGGAAAATCCCGCCGTCTGGGCCAGTCGGGACAAGGCTGGTTCAAGACAGGCCAGATCCGGGGCATGGGAGGGGGTGGCGGCAAAGCCGATGGCGGCCACGGGCCGCTGCGGGGGCGCGACCGGCTGCCACAGCGCTTCGGGGAGGCAGTTTGGGACCACGCGCACCCTGGCGGCCAGGGGGCGAAAGACGGCGGCCAGCCCGGGGGTGCTGACAGTGACCAGGGTGGCGCGCCCGGCCGTGTCGCGGATGTGGGGCACAAGCGCAGCCATGCGGGGGAAAAAAGGATGCCCGGCCGGGACAGCGGTAAAATCGTCGTCGGTGTCATAGACCACGGGTTTGCCGCTGGCAAAAATGGCCTCCAGGATGGGGGCGGTGCGGGGACCGGGAAAAAAGCGCTGGATGAGGACCAGATCGGCTGCGGCCAGGACATCGGTGGCCACGGTATGGCCCGGTCCGCTGGGCACGACGCCCATGAGCAGGCGCACGGCCGGCGTTAAGGCGCGCACCGGCTCAAACACCCGCAACCGGGCGCAGGCGGCCGCCGGATCGTCAAATCCGTACAGGGCGATGGTCAGTGCGGCGGCAGGCATGGGCGGCAGGGAGGCGCGCGTCGGCCGGCCCAAACGCGCGCCCAAGGGCCGTTCTAGGCGCCTAACGCTTTGGGCCGACGGCCGCCGCGGAAGACGACTTCCGCCCGGGCCGTGTGGGGATCGTTGTACGAGACGCTGATATCGACCGGTTCCTTGAAGAATTCCGCCGCGCCCCGCAGGATGCCTTCGTAATATTCCGGATAGGCCCGCTTGGAGTGGTAGGTCATGACCAGCCGGTCGCCCATGTCTTCGTAGGTGAAGCGCGGGGGCATAAGACCGGGCATATCCTTGGTGAGCCGGGCATGGGTATCGTTCATGGTCAGGAAGAAATCCTTGAGGGTATCGGCCTTGAAATAGCGCGGATAATGGCGGTGGAATCCTTTGATGGTAAACCGTCCCAGGGCCAGGAAGATGTCCTTGGTGGATTTGCCGGATTTTTCCGACGCGAAGTCGGCCATCTGGCGCAACACCTGATCCGGGTAGTTCTGGGTGGGCAGGAAGGTGGGATGCCCCATGGCCTCCTGCATGGCGTCAAACACCTTTTGGCCGAACTGTTCCCGGATGAAATCCTGCATGAGCTTGGGCAGGATGCCCTTCATATTGCCCTGGGACTGGCGCAGATTGAGCGCATTGCCTTGGCGTTGGGCAAAGGCACCGGCCAGGGTGAGCAGGGAATTGGCCAATTCGGCCAGTTCACGGGTGGCCTGGGCAGTCTGGCCGGCCCCTTCGTCGGCCTCGGCGGCCACGCGGGCGATGACTTCGATGTTGTGGCTGATCTCTTCGGCGGCGGCAGACTGTTCTTCGGCGGCGGCGGCGATCTGGGTCACCTGTCCGTTGACCTCGTTAATGCGGGCTTTGATGCGTTCCAGGGCTTCGCCGGCCTTATGGGTGGCCTCGGTGCTGGCGCTCACCCGGGATTCCGTTTCCTGCATGGAGGCCACGGCATGGCGGGAGCCGTCCTGAATTTCGCGGATGGATTTTTCCACTTCCTTGGTGGCGGTCATGGTCTTTTCGGCCAGTTTCCTGACTTCGTCGGCAACCACGGCGAAGCCGCGTCCGGCGTCTCCGGCCCGGGCCGCTTCGATGGCGGCATTTAAGGCCAGCAGATTGGTCTGGTCGGCGATATCGTTAATGACGCTGATAATGCGGCCGATCTCGGCGGCCTGACCGTCCAGGGCGGTGAGCACCTGGCCGAGCTTGCCGGCGGATTCGGCCACGGCCTTGATGCCGACAACGGCCTCGCGCACTTCCACGGCCCCGCTTTCTGCGGCTTCATTGGCGCTGGAGGCGGCCCCGGAGGTCTGGGAGGCGTTTTGGGCCACTTCCATGACCGTGGCCGTCATTTGTTCCATGGCGGTGGCCACGGAGTCGGCCTGATCTTTTTGCTGCTGCGCCCCGCGGGCCTGCTCGTCGGAGGAGGCGGACAGCTCTTCCGAAGCCGAAGCCACCCGCTGGGAGAGTTCGTTGATTTCGTCGCCGAGGTTGCGCAGTTCGCTCTGCGTCTTTTCGAGTTCGAGTTGCTTGTTATGGATTTGCGACTGGTCGGTGATGGTGGTTACCGCGCCAAGGAGATCCCCACGCAGGCCGTGAAAGCAATCGACGGTGATATAGCAGGCCAGGGACCGGCCGTCCCACAGGGTGAGCGAACGTTCGTCATGGATGGAACTGCCGCGGTGGAGGGCGTCTTCCGTGATGGATACTCCGGATTTGTTGTAAAATGCCTGGCTGACGGTCTTGCCGATGAGGTCCGGCTGTGGCTTTCGCAGCATCACGGCCATGGATTGACTGCAATGGGTGATAATGCCGTCTTTGTTGGTGATAAAAAAAGGCGTTCCCACGGCGAGCACGGCAGAACGATAATATTCTCGCCGCAACATACTAAATTCCATGGCTTCGGCCGCTTTTTGGCCCAGCGGGCCAAACGTATTCCAGGATTCTACTTCGTCGAGCAGAAAGGTCCGCTTGTCGGAATTAATTTTTTGAAAGCCCTGGTACAAGGCGTTAATCGGTGTGCTTATGCGTTTGGCGACAATAAAAGCGACAACGCAACCAACGAAGGCCAAGGCGAACGCAAGGTATAGATTTCCGATATACGTCGAAGCGATGATGCTGATACTCAGGAGGATTCCTTGCAAGAGACTTGCTGTCCCCGGAGAGTACGTAGATTCGTGAGTGCTCATAGGAACTCCTGTCCTTTTTTTTGTATCCAAAACCATTCCATCCCAAAGGTCAACATGACGAATGGAAATATCTAGCGAGTGAAATGATTAAAAACGGTTGGACTCACGGGTGGGCTTCCTTTGCCGGCAAGACGGCCGGAACGCGGCCGGTGAAGCGAAAAGGGGCCAAAAGGCTCTGGCCCAGGGCCTCCAGACTGGCCGGGGCTTCGCCGTAGGTGGCCAGACGCACGGCCGCCTGGGGCAACAGCGGCAGGTCGTAGGGCGACTGCGCGGCCACAAGGACGAGCGCTGTTGCCTTGCGTTCGGCCAGGGCTTGGGCCAGACGGCGCTGGCCGTCCCGCTGCCGGGCGTTGGTGACCAGCAGCACCACGGTCCTGGCCTGCTCGGCTTCGGCCACGGCCCCTGCGATGGCCTGGGCATCGGGATCGACCGGCAGAAAAAGGTGCTTGGGGCCTTGCCACTGGGCCAGGGCGGCCTCGGCCTCGGCGTCGATGACGTCGCGGCCAAAACGCGGCCGGATGACCAGGGTGGTGTCATTGGCGGCCAGGGGCAGTGTCGGCGTGGTCGGGCCAAAGGCAGTCAGGCTGCGGGCGGCGATGCGCCGGGCCAGGGCGGTGTCCTCGGCCCGTCCGACCCGGGAGGCGGCGTCAGGGGATGGCGTGGCCTGATCCTTGGCGTGAAGCAGGCCGTAGCGTTCCTTCAGGCGCAGCACCCGCAACGCGGCGGCGTTGAGGCGGGTAGCCGGGACGCGCCCGGAAGCAACCGCCGCCACCACCGCGTCCATGGCGTCCAGGCGATCCTTGGCCGGCCGGCCGGCGTCCGCGCCAATGAGCAGCACATCGGCTCCGGCGCCAAGGGCCATGACGGCCGCCTCGGACGTGCCATAGGTGTCGGCCACCGCTCCCATGCCCAGCGAATCGGTGAAAATGACCCCGTCAAAGCCCATCCGCCCCCGCAGCACCCCTTCCAGAACCCGCCGCGACAGCGTGGCCGGCAGGCCGTTATCGTCCCCGGTCAGGGCCGGGGCCACGACATGGGCGGTCATGACCGCGGGGGCGTCGGCGGCAAACGCGGCCCGAAAAGGCGGGAAATCCACCCGGCCCAGGGTCGTGGCGTCGTGGTCCACCCGGGGCAGGCCCACATGGGAATCCACGGCTGTATCGCCGTGGCCGGGAAAATGCTTGGGCGTGCAGATCATCCCGACACTGGCATAGCCGGCCGTGGCTGCGGCTGTGTTGCGGGCCACATCGGCCGGTGCGGAGCCAAAGGAGCGGATGCCGATGACCGGATTGGCCGGATTGATATTGACGTCGGCCACAGGGGCGAAATCGACGTTGATGCCGACTGCCCGGAGTTCCCGCCCTGTGGCGGCGGCGGCCTGGCGCACGAGATCGGCCCGGCCCGTTGCGGCCTGGGCCATCTGGCTTGGAAAGAGGGTGAATCCCTGACGCAGCCGGGCCACCGGGGCACCCTCCTGGTCCACCCCGACCAGAAGCCCGACGCCCTGGCCTGTAGCCGCGGCCTGGGCTTGCAGGCCGGCGGTCAGGGCGGCCACCTGGTCCGGCGTCTCGATATTGCCCGGGGCGCTGTAGAGGATGACGCCGCCGAGGTGGCGCTCGCGTATGAGCCCGGCAATATCGGGCGAGACCGTCGGGCCTTGAAACCAGACCATAAAGATCTGGCCGACTTTCTCCTCAACCGACATGGCCGCCAGCAGGCTGGCGGCCCGCGACGCCGACCAGCCGGCCATGGGCCGGCCCAGCAGCAGCAGGGCAAGGAGCAGGGCGGCGGCCAGGACGGGATACGAACGAAAGGGTCGGACCATGGCGGCTCCGTGGCAGACAAACGCCCGGGGGCGTGCTGGGGTGCGGCGGCAGTTTGGGCGGCGTAGCGATGCAGCCCGGCAAGAGGACACGGAGTCGGGCCTGTTGCTCACAGGGGGCATTTCTGATCGTCGGTGCGTTTGTCCACGTACATGGCTGCATCGGCCTCACGCACCAGGGCGTCGATGGACTGGCCCGGGGTGTGCAGGGCCATGCCGATGGAGACGGAGAGTCCGGGCGTCCCGGAGAGCTCCCGATCCCTGGCCACCTCGGCCACACAGTGGCGTATCCGTTCGGCCATGACCGAAGCCTGCTCCGTTCCGGCATTGGGCAGGAGCACCACGAATTCGTCGCCGCCCAGGCGCGCCAGCAGATCGTAAGCCCGCACCCGGCCGGCCATGGCCCGGGCCACGTCGCGCAGCACCGCATCGCCGGTTTCATGGCCGTAGGTGTCGTTGACAGCCTTGAACCGGTCGAGGTCGCAAAACAGCAGGGACACCGGCGAACCCTGGCGCTCGGCCAGCGCGAGCAGCGCCGGGCCGTGGCGGCGCAGATAGGCCCGGTTGGGGATGCCGGTGAGTTCGTCGGATTCGCGTTGCCGGGTCAGTTCTTCGTGGATCTTGACGTGGAGCAGATCACCGGCCAGAACTTCGCAGAAATGCTCCAGGAAATCCGTGCCCTTTTGCATATTGTAGCGGTCGGGGTCGGTATCGGCCATGGCCAGCGCCCCGATGCGCCGCTTGGGCTGGTACTTGTCCGCCAAAGGGGCGATAAAGCACGAACCGGCCAGCAACTCCGGGCACTGGGCCAATACGGCCGGATCGAAAAAGAAATCGGGCCGGGGCAGGGCCGAGATGCGGCCGACATAGACCCGGCGGCTGGCATCGGGCCGCAGCAGGGCGTTTAACGCCGTGGTCAGGGACTTGTGGCTGGGGCAGGGGAAGCCAGGCGACAGGAAACCGGCAAAGAGCTCCCGGGAGAGCAGGCAGGTCAGGGTGTGCACGTGCATGGCCCGGGTCAAATCGGTCAGCATGCCGGGCAGTTCAGCCATGGTGCGCAGCCGCCGGGACAGGGTCAGAGCAGAGCGGAAGGTGGCAAAAGCATGGTCATTGGCCTTAAAAATTTCCTGCAGACGCTTGAGTTGCCCGCCCAGACGGCGGGCATGGTCGCGATACTGCGCAGCCTCGTCGGCCTGCCGGCTGTTCCGGGCGGCCTGATCGGCCATGGCGGCAACCAGCGCACGAAACTCAACCTGCCGGCCTTCCGGCAGGAACCGTTCCAGTTCAAGCGCCTTGGCGGCCAGATCGGTGTCTTCGAAAGAATTACTCATGGGGGTGTCGAGGCGGCCGGGCCGGCTGCGATGCTCCATGGCCCTGGTAGCATCTTCGGCACGGGGCAACAAGCCGCTTGGGGGCGGTGCATCGTTTTGGCCCAGGCGCACACGCCGGTCAGGGAGCGGATATGAACATTGTGGTCCAAAATCTCACGCGCTTTGGCGATCTGCTGCAATCCCAACCGGCCCTGGCCGAACTGGCCGGGCAGGGGCATGCCCTGTCGGTGGCCTGTCTGGAAAATTTTGCCGGCGCGGCCGCACTGTTGCCCGAGGCTACCACGATTTTCCCGTTGCCCGGGGCGCGTTTCCTGGCTGGTCTGGCCGCAGACTGGCGGCAAGCCCTGACGACGGTGACGGAATTTGCCGATGCGGTTGCGGCCAAGGCCGCCCCTGAGGCGGTGGTCAATCTGACGGCGGCCCTGTCCTCACGGCTGTTGGCCCGGCGACTTTGTGGCGACGCTGTGCGCGGCTTTTCCCTGGACGCGTTTGGCTTTCGCCACGAATCCACCCCCTGGGCCGCCTTTTTGGAGGCCTCGTCTGCCCGGCGGGGACTGAGCCCTTTTAATGTTGTGGATCTGTTTCGCAAATCGGCCGGGGTGGGCCAGGGGCGGGGCCGGTTCGCGCTGCGACGGCCTGACCCGGCGGATGCGGCCACGGCCCGGGGCCTTTTAAACGGTCTGGGCCACGGGCCGCTGGTTGTCGGTTTCCAGCTCGGGGCCAGCGCCGTGGCCCGGCAGTGGCCGGTGGCGTATTTTGCCCAGACCGCCAATCGGCTGTGGCAGGAAGTGGGCGCGGTGGCCGTGCTGGTCGGAACCGGCTCGGAAAAGCCGCTGGCCGCGCAATTTGTCAATCTTTGCCAGGGACCGTGCCTGGATCTGGTCGGGGCCACGAATCTGCCGCTTTTAGCCGCCGTTACGGCCGAGTTGCGTCTGCTTGTCACCAACGACACCGGCACCCTGCATCTGGCTGCCGGGCTTGGCATCCCCAGCGTGGCCATTTTTCTGGCCACGGCCCAGCCCTTTGACACCGGCCCCTATCGTGCGGGCTGCCTGTGCCTGGAGCCGGACATGCCGTGCCATCCCTGCCCCTTTGGCACGCCGTGTCCACACGACCATGCCTGTCTGGCCGCCATTGCGCCCCAAGCCGTGGCTGCTGCGGCCGTAACCTATTGCCGCACCGGGCAGTTTGTGCCGGGCAGCTACCCCGGAGCCCGGGCCTGGCTGTCCGGTTTTGACGACACGGGATTTATGGACCTTGTTTCCCTGTCCGGCCACGATCTCGAAGCCAGGGCAATCTGGCTGCGCTGCCAGCGCCACGTCCTTCGTCAATTCCTTGACGATGTCCCCTTTACGCCGCCCGAAAGCAGCGCCAGCTCCGGGCTTGGGGACACCGAGCGGCAAAATCTGCTGCGCCTTTTGGCCCAGTCGGCCGACATGCTGCGCCTTATTGAAGGCCAGGCCGTTTTGGCCGCTCGTACCTCGGCCATGAAATCCCGTTTCCTTTCAAGCTATGAGCGCTTAAACGCCCTCTGGGCCGCCTCGCCGCACCTGGCGGTGCTGGGCCAGTTATGGCGGCGCCAGGCCCAAGAACAGGTGGCTGATCTGGACCGGCTTGTGGCCAATATCCGCCGCTTTGCCGCCTGCATCCAGGCCTTCACCGACCTGATCGAGGCCTGATTCCTGCTGGCACGGTTGTTGAATAGTGGAGGGCGGGACAGGAAATCCTTTCCCTTCGACAATAACTCCAGCGGGAGGCGCGACATGATAAGTGTAGACGGCCGGGAAACCGGAATCGAGATCAAGCAGTTCCAGAATCTCGAGGAAATCCTGCTCCGCATCATGGAGACGGACGAACTCGAAGGACGCATCGTCACGGATGTCTTTGTCAACAAGGAAAGTTTTTCCGAGATTTATCCCCATCAGGCCGAGGACATCGAGAGCGACGAGATCGAGTCCGTGGAAGTCAAAAGTGTTCCGGTCATGGACATGGCGCTGAGCATCACCCATGAGCTTGGCAAGGTTGTGCGGCTCATGGACCACGGCGCACGGCGCGTGGCCGAGTTGTTCCGCCAGGCCGACGATGCCGAGGCGCTGGAGGTCTACCAGGATCTCATGGACGTGACCCGGGATTTTCTCAACATGGTCGGCGTGTTGCGCAGCGAATCCACCAAGCGTCCCAATTCCGCCTTTGACGCTGCGGCCGATGACATTTCCAATCTTTTCTCTGAAATGCTTGAAGTGCTCGAAAACGAAGACTGGATTCTCTTGGCTGACCTGCTGGAATACGAGTTCATTCCGGCCATGGGACGTTTTAAGACAGTCATCGCTGAACTGCAGGAGAGCTTCGAGACCACGGTAAAGGAATAACGCCATGTCGGATAAGCTTGAATTCCTCGAAGCGGCCCTGGCCACTGGTGAACGCGAACTGCACCACCTCCTTGCCGGTGAGATTGAAGAAGCCGAAGAGCTGGCAAAAAATCGTGGACAGCTGCTGGAAATGGCCTGGAACTGCGCCGACCCGGAAAGCATCGGCCTGCTTCGGGACAAGCTGCATAAGCTGAAGAACCTGCAAGGTCAGTTGACGGTTGAAGCCCGACGGCTGCATGCCGAACTCCAGTCCGATCTGGTGCGGGCCAAGCAGGAGAACCAACGCCTTTCCGGCTACCGTACCACCGTGCGTCCCAATCCGGCCGTGCGACGCTATCTGGACAAAGCTGGTTGAGTCTTTTTCCCGCGCGCCTCACATGCAAAGCCGGGCCATTGTGGTCCGGCTTTTTCCTGTCTTGTACCCTGGGGCTCGGATCGTCGAAAGTTTGACAGATGCGGCGTTTGAAGAAACTAATATGCTGTAATATAATGGAAAATAATGTTGGCAAGCTCCTTGCTAGAGCAATCGCAGACCTGACTGGAAGGCGGCTGCCTGGATGCCGCAGAACCGAGATACCAAGGAGGACGGCATGCTTTCCATTTTTTCCGGCGGCGAGAAGAGAATCCGGGAACGCCACGAAGAACTCAAGAAGGGCGCACGGCTGAAAAATGCCAAGGAACTCTTTTTCAGCGGCAAGTTTCCGGTGGTAACCACCCCCGGCATCGAATGCCGCAAGATTCGCCGGGTGCTCGGTCTGGTCAGCGGACGCGGCTTCGATTCGGAATGCGCCTTCTATGGCCTAACGGCCAGCGCCCTGGATATCGGGGCCGACGCCATCATCGGCTATCAGGAAAACGTGGCGTTTCACCCCGACGGCTCCCGGTATTTTTCCTGCTACGGCACGGCGGTCATCCTGGAAAAGCTGCCGTCGCTCAAACCCGACCCCAAGGCCCAGTCCGTCAAATCGCTGATGCATTAAGCCCGGATGTTGGCCGGGTCAGGAAGGAGCGCAGTCATGAAACGCGCCTTATGTACCATCGCCGCCTGCGCCGTCCTGCTGCAGGCCGCAACAGCGGTTGCCCAGGAATACACCCAGGGGACAAGCTACGTCGAACCCCGGGGCGGTGTTTACGGAACCACGAATAAAAACGTCAAGGTGATTGGAACCTACGGCGGAGCTGCCGGGCATTACGTTGCCGACGGCGTGGCCCTTGAAGCCGAAGGCCTGGGCTACGCCGTGGACCAGACGACCAAGAAGGCCACGCCCCTTGGCCAGGCCAGCTCGGAAACGACCAACAACGCCGTGGGCGTTGCGGGCATGGCCCGCTGGAATTTCGTGCGAACACCCAAAGGGACGCTTTCGGTCGCTGCCGGAGGCGGCGGGGTGTTTGCTGACAAGGCTCTGCCGTATAACGGTTCCGAGCAAAGCGGGATCGGCCAAACCGAACTGGGCGCCTCCGTGGCGCTGGGCAAAAATGTCAGCCTCAAGGCGGCCGGCCGCTACCAGCACCTGGGTTCGTTTTCCGACAAGGGCCTGGACAGTCTGGGCGGCAACGTCGGCTTTAAGATCAGTTTTTAGGTGTCTCGTCGCTGCCGGTCTTGCTGGCGGGCGGTGGCGACTTTCTGGGATGCGGACCGCACCCCGAATCGACGCCTCAGCCCCGGATGCCGAGTTTGGGAAAGATAAAGCGAACCACCAGGAACCAG
This sequence comes from Solidesulfovibrio aerotolerans, assembly GCF_009856865.1. Lineage (GTDB taxonomy): Bacteria > Desulfobacterota > Desulfovibrionia > Desulfovibrionales > Desulfovibrionaceae > Solidesulfovibrio > Solidesulfovibrio aerotolerans. Next base: position 65,708 of record NZ_WVUD01000006.1, read on the forward strand.
GCGACCAGGATGCCGCCGAAGATAAAGATGTCTTTCATGGGCGCAGACTACCACAAAACAGCGCGGCGGCAACCAGTCTCTGCGCTGTTTTTTGTGGTCCGGCCGCTGACTGAGGGGGCCAGCCAGCATAAAGCCCGGCAACGCAGCCGTGGACTTTTCCGGCCAACCTGATAGGCCCTAGGCCGTGCGTTCCATCGTCCTTGTCACCTTTCTCGTGGTCTATGCCGCCATGATACTGGGCCGGTTGCCTGGCTTGGCCCTGGACCGCACCGGTGCTGCCGTCCTGGGAGCCCTGGTCCTGGTGGCCACGGGCACCATGGACGTCACCCAGGCCTGGGCCGCTGCCGATGTGCCCACCTTGGCTTTGCTGTTCGGGCTTATGGTCATATCGGCCCAGTTGCGCCTGGGCGGCTTTTATACGGCGGTCAGCCGCGCGCTTATTGCCGCCGCTGCCACGCCAGCGGCCTTGCTGGCCCGCATCATGGCCGCTTCCGCCGTCCTTTCGGCCATCCTCGCCAACGACATCGTCTGTCTGGCCATGACCCCCATCCTCGTCGAGGCCACCCTGGCCCGGGGACTCAACCCCGTGCCCTATTGCCTCGGTCTGGCCCTGGCGGCCAACATCGGCTCGGCCGCCACACTTATTGGCAATCCCCAGAACATGCTGATCGGGCAGGTGGCCCGGCTGTCCTTTGGCGGCTACATGCTCGACGTGTGGCCCTGCGTGGCGGCCAGCCTGGTTATCGCCTATGCCGGCACGGTGTGGGGCTTTCGGGGCCGCTTTGCCGGTCCGACCATCCGCTTGGCCGTGCCTGGGCCGGACTATTGCGTCTGGCAGACGGGCAAGGGGCTTTTTGCCCTGGCCTGCTGCATGGTGGTCTTTGTCTGGGGCGGGCTGCCCCGGGAAAACGTGGCCCTGGGCTGCGCCGCCGTCCTGCTCCTCTCCCGTCGTATGGCTTCGCGCGACACCCTGGCCCTGGTGGACTGGCAGTTGCTGTTGCTCTTTCTCGGGCTATTTGTGGTCAACCGGGAAGTGGCGGCAGTGGGATTGCTTGACGACCTGTACCGGGGCGTCGCCAGCCTGGGTTTTGATCTTGGCCGGCCGGCCGTGTTGTTTGGCCTGACGGCCGTGCTCTCCAACATCGTTTCCAACGTGCCGGCCGTCATGCTGCTCCTGCCCGGCCACAGCGATCCCCAATCCGCCACCGTGCTGGCCCTGTCCAGCACCCTGGCCGGCAATTTGCTCCTGCCCGGCAGCATCGCCAACCTGATCGTGGCCGATCAGGCTGCGCTGTTGGGTGTGACCCTGGGTTTTCGCCAGCATGCCCGGGTGGCCGTGCCCGTGACCGTGGCCACCCTGGTTGTTTCCGGCGTGTGGCTTCTGCGTTGAGGCAAGGAGGCAAGTGATGGAGCTTGTGCGCAAGGCTCTGGCGCAAGGTCTGTTTCGAGACCAGGATACGGCGGTGATCCTCTATGATCTCGACCGGCTCGCCGCCAATTTTGCCGCCCTGGCCGCTGCTTTTCCGAGCCGGACCAGACATGCGTTTGCGGTCAAGGCCTGCCCGTTGCCGCCCATCCTCCAATTGCTGGCCGGTCTTGGGGCCGGGGCGGAGGCGGCCTCGCTGCCGGAAATCCATCTGGCCCTGGCGGCCGGTTTTGATCCGTCGCGCATCGTGTTCGATTCCCCGGCCAAGACCGGGGAGGAATTGCGTCTGGCCCTTAAGCTGGGACTTTTTATAAACGCCGACAACCTGGACGAACTGGCCCGCATCGATGCCCTGGCCACCGGCCTGGGCGTTGTTCCCCGGGTCGGGCTGCGGATCAATCCCCAGGCCGGCCTTGGCCGCATCAAGGCCACCAGCGTGGCCGGGCGCTATTCCAAGTTCGGCGTGCCGATGAGCGCGCGAGACGACATTCGTGACGCCTTTGCCCGCTATCCCTGGCTTGGCGGCCTGCATGTCCATGTCGGTTCCCAGGGCTGTCCCCTGGAACTGCTCGTGGCCGGGGCCGGGACAGTTTTTGATCTGGCGCGGGAGATCGAACAGGAGCAGGGGCCTGACAGGCTGGCGGTCTTTGATCTGGGCGGCGGACTGCCGGCCGCCTACCGCGACGGCGACACCCCGCCGACGCCGGCCGACTATGCGACGGCGCTGGCGGTGCGTTGCCCCGGTTTGCTGGATGGCCCCTTGGCCCTGGTGACGGAATTTGGCCGGATGCTGGCTGCGCCCTGTGCCGTTGCCGCCAGCCGGGTGGAATACGTCAAGCGCCAGCCCGGCCACCGCACGGCTGTTGTGCATCTCGGGGCCGATCTGTTTGTGCGCGAGTGCTACAATCCCAAGGCCTGGCCCCACCGCACCCGGCTCCTCGATAGTGGGGGACAGGCCAAGCAGGGACGGCCGGGCCTGTGGCATCTGGCCGGGCCGCTATGCTTTTCCGGGGATTTCCCTGTTCGCCAGGCGCGACTCCCGGCCATTGCCCCCGGGGACATCGTGGTAATCGAAGATGTGGGGGCCTATACGCTGTCCATGTGGTCGCGCTACAACAGCCGGCAGATGCCTCGGGTGCTGGGCTTTGGCCAGGGTCGTTTTTCGGTGCTGCGCGAGCGGGAAGAGCCGCAGGATGTGGTGCGGTTCTGGCTCGGGAGCGGGGGGGCGGTCTAACTGGAGGAGCGGCAGGCCAGGGAGGCGGCAGGCAGGGAACGGCCGAGGAGATAGTCGACTTCTTCCCGGGTGAGGATGGCGCTGTGGGAACGTTCCTTGTGCGAGCCGGCAGAGCCGGTGGCCGGGCTGGCGTGGCGCAGTCCCAGGGCTTCGCGGGTTCTGGCCCGCAAGGCGGCCGGGGCCATGGGCAGGAGGCAAACCCCGTCCAGGTGGCCGCAGTGCGCTGCCCGGTCCACGACTGGCGGGCAGGGCGCATGCACCAGGGCATAGATGGGCGCTTTGCCGCCGTTTACGTCGCGGGTGAGCCGGATGGCCGCTTCACAGTCGTCAGCCAGGGCCAGATAGACCAGCCGACAGGGGCCGAAGCGTTCGACAAGGCGCGCGGCTTCGTCGGCGTTGCGGGCGGCAAGCACCGAAAAATGCCCCGACAAAGCCCCGGTTAAAAAGGCCAGTTCCATGGAATCCGGGCAGACAATAAGCACGCTGGCAGGCAGATCGCACCTCCTCTGGTCATTGGGCGCAAGCGCCTCAGACCATGACGCTGGTCGCAGGAAGGCTGTCTGTGATCTAGCAAGAATCAATCCAATCTAAGCGTTTGCGGCCTTTGGCCGCAACCGGAACCAAGCCGGGGCATTTTTTGCCGTATTCGTGTCGCCTTCGGCTGATGCTATGGTTTTGAGCATCAAAACGCCGCACTAACGGCAGTTGCCTTCGGCCTTATAGCTTTTGAAGAAATCACATTCGCCGAGATCACAGGCTTTTTTATAGTCGGCGCAAGCCCGCTCCCGGTTACCAAGGCGCTCATGGGCCAGACCCCGGTTGGTGAAAAAAGCCGGGTCCGAGGTCTTGGCGGCAATGGCCCGGTCGTAATCGCCCAGGGCTTCTTTGGGTTTGCCAAGGTTACTTAAAATATTGCCCCGATTGTTGCGCAGATCCGGGTCGCCGGGATCAGCGGCAATGGCTTCGTCAAGCATGGTCAGGGCCGTCTGGTTGTCGCCGGCAGCCTGGGCCTTGGCGGCCATGGCGGCCAGCGACGTGGCGGTGTTGGGATCACGTGCGCCGGTTTTGCCAGCCCCCGGCGGCGGGGCCATGGGGGAGGCGGCGACCGGCTGGGGCGCGGTCTGCATGACGGGCTGGGGTGTCGATTGCGCTGCGGGCGACTCGGCCGGCTGGGGCTCGGGCTGTTTGGCCACCGGCGGCATGACCGGTGGCGCACTGTTTGGCGGCGTCCCGGCTGTGGCCGGGGTGCTCGCCTTGGGACCGGTGGGGGCCTTTTGGTCAAAAAGCCCGCCTTTGGGCTCGGGATGGGGCTGGCGCACGGGGGAGGGCATAACGAGGGGCTCGTCGGCCTGTTTGGATGGCCCGGAACCCACGTTGGCGGTCGCTTCCCGTATCTGGTCCTGGCGCTGCTGGTCTTCGGTGCGCAGTTGGGAATCGACGGAACTCATTTTTTCCAGGCGGCGCTTAAGGATTTCCTCCTGGGTGAGGGCCTGTGCCGCTGTGGCGGCCAGAACAAGAACCGCAGCTACCGTCAAAGAGACAAACAGTCTCATGCCGAATCCTTCCGTGTGCCGGTTGCCACGCTAGGGGCGGGCCGGGATGTTGAGCACCTGGCCGTCGCGCAGGGTGTCGGGGTGCATATCGCCGTTGGCTTTGGTGATGTCTTCCACCGTAACGCCGTATTTGTGGGCGATCTTTGAGAGATTGTCGCCGCGCTGCACGGTGTGGGTGGTGCCTTCGGCTTTTTTCCCGTTCTCTGCCTTGCCCTTGGCGTCTTTTGTGTCTTTGTCCTTTTTGCCTTTTTCGGCCTTTGTCTTAACAACCGGCTCCATGGCAGGTGCCGGAATCTCAAGGACTTCCTCGCCCTTAAACGGCACAGCGATCTGCTTGCCGTCGCTTGGGCGCACAGGAGCCTGGGCCGCGTCCGGGACAGTCGGCTTGGCTGTCGCGGCAGCGGTCTTGTCCTGGCTCTGCAAAAAGGCCGCGTATTCCGTTTCGGACAGGATGCCGTCGGCATCGAGATCCAGGCGGGCGAACAGGTCTGGTGTCACCTCTGGAAAGACAAACAGCAGTTCCTCGTAGGACACGTTGCCGTTTTTGTCGTGATCGACAGTGCGGAAGGCATCCTTATCCCCACCGGAACAGGCGCTGACCAAGGCAATAAGTGTCAAGGCAAACCAGGCGATAATTGATCGCATAGGCTCCTCATTTCTGGCGTTAAAGACGGCGGCAGAAGCGCCGGCATTCGAAGCAGGCGCTTACCATGGGGGCAATCGCCAAGTCACGTGAAAAAAAAGATGGAAAAAAGGTCACGGCCAAGGCTTGCCAGGTGTGCTTTTGGGGTCGCAACTTGCCGTTGCCGTCCCTCGGGGGTAGGAGGGCCAAGGCAGGGCACTGCCTATCGTCTGCAAACCGTATCGAGCGACGTATTCCGGGAGGTTGTGATGGATCTTGCGACGCTTCGTAAAATCGCCAAGGAAGAACTGAAAGGCTATTGCCGGGTGTGCCCGGTGTGCGACGGCCGGGCCTGCGCCGGCGAAGCTCCGGGCATGGGCGGCATGGGCACCGGCTCGGCTTTTGGGGTCAATCTGGCGGCGCTTGGGGCGTATCACCTCAACATGCGCACCCTGCACGACGTAAAAAGTGCTGACACCAGCCTGACGCTTTTCGGGCGTCCCTTGACCATGCCCATCTTGGCCGCGCCCATGACCGGCGTTGCCTACAACATGGGCGGCCGACTGACGGAAAGGGACTTTATCGGCCGCATCATCGACGGCGCGACCGCGGCCGGGACGCTGGGATGCTGTGGCGACGGGGCCGATCCGGCCATGTTCGACAGCGGTCTGGCCGCCATTGCCGCCCAAAACGGACATGGTATCCCTTTTATAAAGCCCCGTGGCCAGGAAGCCGTGCTGGCGCTGCTCAAACGGGCCGAAACCAGCGGGGCCGCCGCCGTTGGCATGGACGTGGACGGAGCCGGTCTGGCCGTTATGGCGCTCAAAGGCCAGCCGGTGTCGCCCAAAACGCCCGCCGAACTGGCCGCCTGCGTCCAGGCCACGACCCTGCCCTTTATCGTCAAAGGCATCATGACCCCGGACGAGGCGGTTATCGCCTTTGACGCCGGTGCCGCCGCCATTGTGGTCTCCAACCACGGCGGCCGGGTGCTGGATCATACCCCGGGCGCGGCTGCGGTGCTGCCGGCCATTGCCAGGGCGGTTGCGGGCAAGGGCGTGATCCTGGTCGATGGCGGCGTGCGGTCCGGGGCGGATGTGCTCAAATATCTGGCGCTTGGGGCCGACGCCGTACTGGTCGGCCGGCCGCTGGTGGTGGGCGCTTTTGGCGGCGGGGCCGAAGGCGTGGCCTTTTTGCTGCAACAGTTGCAGGCCCAATTGGCCGCGGCCATGGTGCTCACCGGCACGGCGTCGGTGCGCGACGTCTCGCCCGCTATCCTGTCGCCGCGTCCCGGGCTGTAGGCACACGTTCCGGGGCCTCATCTTCGCCCTGTCCGCCAGCCGTAAAGGTCAAGGTGGGCAGGGCGTTTGTTTGGCATTTGTTTGGATTGCTGTACCGTCATTTTCCATGCTAGGCTGCTTTGTCAGGAATTGCTCAAACCGGCAACGTAGCGTGCGGAATTGTTTTCCGTTTGGCCAAGCAACGTTGTCGGTTTGGTTGTCATGGAGTCGGCATGGGTTTGCGCTATTTCACCTTTCGTCTCATGAGTGTAACCATTGCGGCTACGCTGGTTGGTCTTTATCTTGTCTCCAGGTTCTTTACTCTTTCCAATTTTGTTGAAATGGAACGCAAGCTGGTCGCCGATGACGTCAAACGCGCCCACAATGCCTTGGACACCAGCAGCAACCGCATCGGACTACTGGCCACGGACTGGGCCACCTGGGACGAGGCTTACAAATTTATGGCCGAAGGCGGCCAGGAGTTTCTCGATTCCAACCTGAACAAGGAAACCTTTGCCAAGCAACACATGGCGGTCATCGGCCTGTTTGATTTGTCCGGCCGGCTGGTCGCCGGCCGGTATTACGATGCTGCAACCCAGGATTTTGCCGCTGTCCCGCCGGAAGTCCTGACCCTTGTAGCGCCGCACGCCGGTTTGTTGGCCGGGGCGGCCACGTCGGAAGGGCGCAGCGGTGTGGCCCTGGTTGGGGGGCGGCCCATGCTCGTGGCCGCCTATCCCGTCCTGACCAGCGAGCATACGGGGCCGGCGCGGGGAACCTTGCTCATGGGAAGCTGGCTGGACCCCAAAACTGTCGGGGATCTGGCAGCTGCCACGGTGCTCGATATGCGCCTGCTTCCCCTGGATGCCCCTGGTCTGCCCGATCCGGCCACGGCACCAGACGTGGTGGTCCTGCCTGCTGCCGAGGACGCCCAGACCCGCACCGGACTGGGGCTGGTGCGCGACGTTTTTGCCCAGCCCGCCTTCTGGCTGGCCGTGGCCACCGACCGGTATTTTTTTCACCAGGGCCTGGGGCTGATCCATTCCAGTCTGGGACTGTTTGCCCTGGCCGGCGTCATTTTATTCCTGGTGTTGCAGGCCTTTTTAGAGCGCCGTATCCTGCACCGCCTGCACAGCATAAGCGTCTTGTCGGGCCGTGTTGCCAAGGGCGAGGCGACGCTGCGGCTCCATCTGCCCGGTGCTGACGAGTTGTCCAGCCTGGCCCTGGATCTCAACGCAATGCTTGACCGGCTGGAAGCGGCCAAGCGCTTGCTGGCCGCCTCGGAAAATCGCTATCGCTCGCTGTTTCTGGGCATCGGCTCGGCCATCGTCCTGGTCGATCCGGACGGCATGATCCAGCTCGCCAATCCGGCCTATGCCCGGTTGGTCGGCCTGCCCCGGGAGGAACTGGAGGGGCTTCGCCGCTGGACGGCGTTTTGTCCGGAAATGGCCGCGCTTTTTCCCGGCGGCCTGCCGCCAGGAGGCCAGGGCGATTCCACGGTCGTTGCGACATTGCTTGTGCGCGGCGACGGCGCAACCCGCTCTGTCCTTTTGACGGTTGCCGGTCTTGAGAGCAGCGCGGCTGCGGTCGTGTCGCTGGTGGACAACACGGCTGCCAAGCAGGCCGAGCAGGAACTGGCCACGCTTTCGCAGAACCTGGAAGGACTCGTGACCGCCCGCACCGAGGAAGCCAAGGCCAAGACCCTGGAACTCGAAACCGCCAACGCGCGTCTGCGGGAACTCGATCAGATCAAATCCGCCATCCTGTCCTCGGTGTCCCACGAACTGCGCACGCCGCTCACCTCCATTCGGGGCTTTACCACTTTAATCGAGCGCGATCTGGACCGGCTGGTTCAAACCTCCAGCCTCTCTGGCCTGGGCACCAACCCCCGGATACGGCGCATCCGCAATAATCTGCACATCATTAACGAAGAAAATCTGCGACTGACCGAGTTGATTAACGATTTCCTGGATTTATCCAAAATTGAATCCGGCAAGATGGAATGGCGCGACAGCGCCATAGACGCCCGGGAATTGGCCGCGCGGGCTAAACGCGCCACGGCGACCCTTTTTGCCGACGCCACAGTGCCGCTCAGCATCACGGTCAATCCCCAAACGCCCAAACTTTTTGCCGATGGCGACCGGATGCTGCAGGTGTGTATCAATTTGTTGGCCAATGCCCGTAAATTCACCGAGCACGGGCAGGTCCGATTGTCCATTGGACCCGATGCCGCAGGCGATTGGAGCATGCAGGTTGCGGATACGGGGCGCGGCATCGCTGCCGGGGATCTGGAGAGGATATTTGACAATTTCACCCAGGTTGTGGCCGGAGGCGGGGAAATCAGCTCCGGCGGCACCGGCCTGGGACTGAGCATCTGCCGCACCATCATCGAGCATTACGGCGGCCGGATCTGGGCAGAATCGACCCTTGGCCAGGGCAGTCGTTTCACCGTCACGCTTCCCCGCAAGCGGCTTTTTGTTGATCACCCGGCTGTGGCGTAACGATTGCAGGCTACCTGTTGGTGCAGGCCCCCAACGTCGCAGGCAGCCAAGCAAAAGGCGCGCGGCCGCTTTGCAGTGGTCCGCGCGCCAAAAGCGTGGTGCCGGTGAGTCCTGGAACAGGTCAGCTGTCCAGGCTTACGGCGTCTTCTTCTTTCCAGGCAATTTCGATGGAGAGTTTTTTCTTGCTTTTGCCGGACTTGGCTTTTTCCTTGAAGCTGATTTCCAGCTTGGCCACCAGCGGGAGTTCGACACAAATCGGGCCGTCTTCGCCTGTGCCGGAGAGTTTGCGCTGCTTAAGGCCGTCCACGATTTTTTCCAACACCACCGCGGCGTCGTAGGTCATCAACTTTTCATCGCAATGAAACAGGTCGGATTTTTCGCCCATGGCTTGCTCCTTTGGTGCATGTGATCCAAACGGGATCGGGCGAAACCATAACGCGTTCACAAGACGTTGTCATGACGTCCGGGCGAAAAAACGACCGCAGTCCCAAGACGGACAGGCTGTGTCGCCGGATTGTGGCGGGCGGGCGCATGGAAGCAAGACGCCTGGCCCATGGCTGCTCCCGGGGGCACCTCTAGTTAATGGTGGGCTTTTATAGAGCGTTATATGCTGCGCCAGAACCCTGGGCACAACGCGTCACATCTGGTTGGTGATGAGTTTTTTCCAGAGCGAATAGGCGTTTTTGGTCAGGTGGAGGCCGTCTTCGGTGAAATTGGGGCCAAGCTTGCCGTCGTCAGCCAGGAAGGCGTCGTAGAGGTCGAGGTAGCGCACAAAAGCGTTTTTGCGGTCGCACAGCGTCCTCAGCCGGCGGTTGATGGCAACGATGGCGGCATTGTCGATGGACTGGCTGCGGGTGGGCAGGATGCTTTGCACGTAAATGTGCGTGTAGGGCGAGATGTTTTGAATCTTGGTGATGATCTTTTCGTAATTGTCCAGGATGCGGTCCGGGGCGGTTATCTCGTTGATGCCGATCATTAAAAAGAGCTTGTTGGGTTTATTCTGGGCGATAGGCTCGATGCGCTTGAGCAGATCGGCGCTGGTGGAGGACTCCACGCCGCTGATAAACACCTTTTGCGGCTGTTCAAAAAGATTGTACGTTTCCCATCCCTTGGTAATGCTGTCGCCGCAAAAGACAATTTGCATGGCGAGAAGGACGGGAAGGGCGGCGTTCACGCTGACTGGACCTCCGCAGGGCTTTTGGTGCGCCTGCCGCATACGCAAAACAGACCGATAGTATCGCCAAGCGAAAGGGCAGCGCCGTGTTGGTTTTGCAGACCGTGCTTGCGGCGACCAGGCGCTTTGCCTGGTCGCCGCAACGGCGCAATCGGGGGGTCAGCGTTCCAGGGCGATGAGGTCGTCGTAGGTTTCGCGGCGACGGGCCACGGTCACCGTTTCGCCGTCCACTAAAATCTCGGCCGCCCGGGGCCGGGAGTTGTAGTTCGACGCCATGGTGAAGCCGTAGGCTCCGGCCGAAAAAACGGCCAGCAGTTCGCCCGGGGCCACGGCCGGGAGGTCGCGATCGCGGGCCAGAAAGTCGCCGGATTCGCAGATGGGGCCGACCACGTCCACGTTGATTGCGGGCCGCCCGGCCGGGCGCACTTCGCGGATGGCGTGGTAGGAATCATAGAGCGAGGGCCGGATCAGGTCGTTCATGCCCGCGTCCACGATGATGAAATCCTTGCTCGGGGTCTTTTTGGTGTAGATCGCCTCGGTGACCAGGATGCCGGCGTTGCCAACGATAACCCGGCCGGGTTCGAGAATAAGCGTGAGCGGCAGAGTGCCCAGGGCCTTGGTCAGGGCCTGGCCGAACTCGCGGGGATGGGGCGGCTCTTCCTCGTTGTACTGGATGCCGAGACCGCCGCCCAGATCGAGATAGGTGGTCTCGATACCCATGGCCGTCAGCTTTTCCCGGAAGGTCAGGATCTTGTCCAGGGCTTCGAGGAAGGGGGCAATGGAGGTGAGCTGGGAGCCGATGTGGCAGTCGATGCCGACCGGGGTCACGCCCGGCAGTTCCTGGGCCTTGGCATAGGCGGCCAGGGAGTGCTCGATATCCAGGCCGAACTTGTTCTTTTTAAGCCCCGTGGAAATATACGGATGGGTCTTGGGGTCAACGTCAGGATTTATGCGAATGCTCACCTTGGCCGTCTTGCCCAGCCGCGTGGCAATGGCGCTTAAGCGGTCGAGCTCGCCGGTGGATTCGACGTTAAACATGAGGATGCCGGCGGTCAGGGCCGCTTCGATCTCAACGGCGCGCTTGCCCACGCCCGAATAGACGATCTTGGCCGGATCAACGCCGGCGGCCAAGGCCCGGTAGAGTTCGCCGCCGGAGACAATATCCATGCCTGCGCCCTGGGCAGCCAGGGTTTTAAGCACCGACAGGTTGGAATTGGCCTTGACGGAATAGCAGGTAAGATGGGGCAGACCGTTAAAGGCCGAATCAAAGGCGGTGAAATGGCGGCGCAGGGTGGCGGCGCTGTAGACGTAGAGCGGGGTGCCGTAGGCCGCGACCAGCGTCGAAACAGGCACGTCCTCGGCGTAAAGCTCGCCGCCCCGGTACTCGAAATGATGCATAATGAAAATCTCCTTAGCAGGCATTGCCGCCGTAGCGGCCTTTCCAGTCGCAAAGCAGGGTCAGGGCCTCAAGGGGCGTCATCCGATCTAGTTCGAGGCGGGACAATTCGTCAAGAAGCACGGTTGCGGCGTTGGGCAGGGGAGCGGGCACCTGTCCGGTAGCGTCGCCCGCATCGCGTGACACGGCAATAAGGCCCGGCAGGCTCGGCTGGCCGCGCTCACGGGAGGCCCGGCCGCCCTGGCCGGGATCGCGGCTGCGCTCCAGTTCTTCCAAAAGCTCCCTGGCCCGCTTGACCACGTTTCGCGGCACGCCGGCCAGTTTGGCCACTTCCACGCCATAGCTGCGATCCGCCGGCCCGGGCAGCAGGCGGCGCAGGAAAATAATGTCGCCCTTCCATTCCTTGACCGCGATATGAAAATTGCGCAGGCCCGGCAAACGGCCTTCCAGGGCGGTCAGCTCGTGGTAGTGGGTGGCAAACAGCGTGCGCACGCCGTGGCCGTCGTCGCGGCCGCACAGTTCCTCCACCACGGCCCAGGCCAGGGCCAGACCGTCAAACGTGGCCGTGCCGCGCCCGATTTCGTCCAAAATGACCAGACTGCGTTTGCCGGCTTGGCGCAGGATGCGGGCCGTTTCCATCATCTCCACCATAAAGGTGGACTGGCCCTGGGCCAGATTATCCGAGGCCCCCACCCGGCAAAAGACCCGGTCCACCAGCCCCAGGCTGGCCTTGGCCGCTGGCACGAAGGAGCCGATCTGGGCCAGAATGGCGATAATGGCAGTCTGGCGCAGCACCGTCGATTTACCGGCCATGTTGGGGCCGGTTATCAGCAGCACCTTGGCCGTCTCGTCCAGGCTGACGTCGTTGGGGATGTAGTTGCCCACCCCCTGCACGGCCTCGACCACCGGATGGCGGCCGGCCCGGATGGTGATGGCCTGCCCGGTATGCAGCTCGGGCCGGGTCCAGTCGCCGATGACGGCGGCCTCGGCCAGTCCCTGCCAGACATCGAGGCGGGCCACCCGGGCGGCGGTGTCCATGACGCGCTCGCGAAGGCTGGCGATATGGTCGCGAAGCTCGCGGAAGAGGTTGTATTCCAGCGTTTTGCGCGTCTCGCCCGAGGCCAGGATCTTTTCTTCCAGGGTTTTTAAGTCCGGGGTGACATAGCGTTCGCAGTTGGCCAGGGTCTGGCGGCGCTCGAAATGGGCCGGGGGGTAGCCGGCGGATTTGGTCAGCTCGAAATAGTAGCCGAAAACCCGGTTGTAGCCGAGCTTGAGCTTGGGCAGATTGCCGGCTTCCTGTTCCCGGGCAAGCAGTTCCTGGAGCTTTTGTTCGCCGTGTTCAGCCAGATCGAGCAGTTCATCCAGTTCGGGATGATAGCCCTGGCGGAAAAGCCCGCCCTCGGTAACGACGACCGGCGGGGAATCGACCAGGGCGCGAGCGAGCAGCTCGCACACGTCGTCAAGATCGTCCCAGCCCGAGAGCAGTTCGGCAGCGGCCTTGGGTGCAGCGGCGGCGGCAGTGTCCAAAAGCCCCCGCAGCCGGGGCAGCGCTCCCAAAGACTGGCGCAGGGCCGTAAAATCGCGCGGTACGGCCCGGCCGAGAAAAATGCGGGTAATCAGGCGCTCCAGGTCATAGACCCCGGCCAGGGCTTCGCGGCTGTGCCGGCGAAGGCCCTCGTCCTCGACCAGAAAGGCCACCACGGCCTGGGTGTCCTCAATGGGGGCCAGATCGAGCCAGGGCTGGCGCAGCATGGTCTCCAGCAGCCGCCCGCCCATGGGAGTCTGGGTGCGGTCCAGGACATGCCACAAGGTGCCCTGGCCCTTGCGGCCGTCCAAGCGGCGAAAGATTTCCAGATTGCGCTCGGTGACCTCGTCCAAGAGCATGTGCCGGCCGAGATTGACCGGCTTAAACGGGGCCAGATGGCCCAGGTCGCGCATGTAGGTGGCGGTGAGATAGGTGAGAAGGGCTCCCATGGCCCGCACAAGCTGGGGCTTGTCGTTGCAGTCCAGCGCCGCCAGATCAGCCACGGACTGGGCCGAGAGTACCTTGTCGCGACCGGCGGCGAAATCGAAATGGGGGCGCAGCGGCGTGCGGGTGATCTGGATGCCGGAAAGGGGTGTTTCGCGCGGCGGCGTCAGCCCCTCAGGCAACAGCAGCTCCCGGGGACCGATTTTGGCCGTCCACTGCCACAGCCGGGCGGCGTCGCGGGAATAAAGCCCCGACCATTCGCCGGTGGAGCAATCGACCCAGGCCAGTCCGCCGGCCCGTTCGTCGGGGTCGTAGTAGAGGGCGGCCAGGAAATTGTGTTCCTTGGCCCGCAAATTGCCGTCTTCGACGGCCGTGCCCGGGGTGAGCACGCGGGTGACGGCGCGTTTGACCAGCCCCTTGGCCTGCTTGGGGTCTTCGATCTGGTCGCACACGGCCACGGTGTAGCCCCGGGCCAGCAGTTCGGTCAGATAGCCCTCGGCGGCGTGGTGGGGCACGCCGCACATGGGGATGGGGGACTCGGCCCCGGGATTGCGCGTGGTCAGGGTGATTTGCAGTTCCCGGGCCGCCGTTTGGGCGTCCTCGAAGAACAGCTCATAGAAATCCCCCATGCGGTAAAACAGCAGCGCGTCCGGATGCTCGGACTTGGCGCGCAAATACTGCTCCAGCATGGGGGTCATCTTGAAATCCCCCACGGCAGGCAAGATCGTGCCGACTTAGGCTTCGGCCTTTTGGGCCGGCGCAGTGGAATCGGCCGCAGCAGGCATGACGGACGCCGTGGGAGCGGCGACTACGTAGCTCGGGGGCGTGGCAACGGTGGATTTTTTGTGCTGGGCCATCTGCTTTTCCAGGGCGTTGACTTTGTTTTGCAGGCTGCGCATGCCAGCGGCCAGACGCACTTTTTCGGCCAAAAAGTACAGGGTGCAAAACAGGCCGCCAGCCACGAAGCTCATGAGCAGCACGACGTAGAAAGGAACACCGGGGGACTGGACCTGATAGCCGAAAGCGCCGAGTTTGAGCTGCAGCGGGGTCTCCAGGATGGCGGTGTTCTGCACGAAAAAGAGCATGCAGACGAAGAAGAATGCCAGCAGGAAGAGCACTTTGATCACGCGCATCGAGGCCTCCTTGTCACGACGTGACGGTTGCGAGGTATTCTGAAAAAAACGGTTCGAGCCGATCATAGGTGGAAACAAGCAATTCCGGCATGACCCGCGTTTCGCCAAAAACAGCCATAAACGAAGAATCGCCGTTCCACCGGGGCACCATCTGATAGTGCAGGTGGGCGGCGATGCCGGAACCGGCGGCTTCGCCCAGGTTCAGGCCGATATTGATGCCCTGGGGCCGCAGGCACTCGTTTATAACCCGGGTGCAATAGGTCAGTCCCCGGGTCAGTTCAAGGTTTTCTTCCGGCGTGAGCTGGGTGAGGCAACTGGCGTGACGCAACGGCGTCACCATGAGATGGCCGGAGTTGTAGGGAAATTTGTTCATGATCACGAAGCTGTGGCGGCCCCGGGCCAGCACCAGCCGCTGCCGGTCCTCGTCATGCGTTTCGGGCAGGCAGAACACGCAGGCGTCGGGCTTGGGTCCGAGAATATAGTCCATGCGCCATGGCGCCCACAAAACTTCCATCAATACGACTCCGCACAATTCGTGTCAGGCACAAGCGTTTGCAACAGGAAAATGGCCTGCTGCGGTGTCTTGGCGGCAATGACGCCGTCGATGGCGTCGAAATGTTCCAGAGCCACGACCGGCCGGCCGATTTTCAGCGCAATCCCGATCTCCGAAAGCGTCCCGGCACCGCCGGAAACGGCCACAACCACATCACCGTTTTTGACCACCAACACGTTTCGGGCAATGCCAAGGCCGGTGACGACGGCTATATCCACAAACGGGTTGGCCTCGGCCGGATCGTCGCCGGGCAGAATGCCGATGGTACGTCCGCCGGCTTCCCTGGCACCCTGGCAAACGGCTGTCATGACGCCGCCCAGCCCGCCGCATACGATTTCAAAACCGCACTGGGCCAACAAGCCGCCAAGCAGGCGGGCCGTCTCGTAAACGGCCTCGTCGCACCGACCGGCTCCGATCACCGAAACCCGTCTGGGCCGTACCGCGTTCATTTCCCGCCTTGCTTACACGCGTCTTTGTCCAAGAGCAAGGGAGCCTTAGCAGGAAGGCGACACCTCGACGCACCAGGGCTTGAGTCAACCGGCCCATCGCGCTAGTCTGGGGGACGATGTACACCTTTGAAGCAAAAAATTTCCCCACGTCTCCGGGTGTTTACTTGATGAAGAGCGTTCGGGGTAAAATTCTCTATGTCGGCAAGGCCAAAAACCTGCGGGCGCGACTTTCCTCGTATTTTCGCAACGACGCCGGCCACTCCGTAAAAACCACCGCCCTGGTCGCGCGCATCGAGGGCGTGGACGTCCTTCTGACCGCCTCGGAAAAAGAGGCGCTGCTGCTCGAATCAAGCCTCATTAAAAAGCACCGCCCCCGCTACAATGTGGTGCTCAAAGACGACAAAAACTATATTCTTTTCAAGCTCGACAAGCGTTCGCCCTTCCCCCGGCTGGCCTTCACGCGCCGGGTCGAACGCGATGGGGCGGCCTATTTCGGCCCTTTCACCTCGGCAGCGGCCGCCCGGGCCACCTGGAAGGAACTGGGGCGGCTGTTTCCCCTGCGCAAATGTGGCGACCGGGCCTTGGCCAACCGGGTGCGGCCGTGTCTGTACCATTTCATCGGCCAATGCCTGGCCCCGTGTGTCCTGGCCGTTAACGCCGATCAATACACCACCCTGGTGCGCCGGGTGGAAGCCTTTCTGACCGGTCGTTCGGCCGAAGTGCTCAAATCTGTGCAACGCGAGATGGAAGCGGCGGCCGAATCTCTCGCCTTTGAGAAAGCGGCCGGGCTGCGCGATCTGCTGCGGGCCATGCGCAAGACCGTGGAAGGGCAAGCCACGGTGCTGACGAAACTGGTGGACATGGATGTGGTCAATTTTACCGTCACCGAGGCCGGGGTCGGCTTGTGCGTGCTGTTCGTGCGCCAGGGACGGCTTCTGGATCGCAAAACGTTTTTCTTTCCTGGCGTGGAGGCAGGCGAAGCCGTCTCGGCAGCGGTGACGGCGCTGCTCCAGTTCTATCGCCCGGAAAGTTTCATTCCGCCCCGCATCGTGGTCCCCGAAGGGCTGGCCCCGGGGGGCGGCGAGGGCGAAGCGGCCGGCGACGGGCAGGCGCTGGCCGAAATTCTCGAAGAACGCCGGGGCATGGCCCTGCGCCTGGGTCCGGCGCGCGGGCGCGAGGAACGCCAGCTCTTGGAGATGGCGGCGGTCAATGCCGGCCGGGCCGCCGAAGAGGCGGCCAAGGCAGCGCAAAGCGATGTGCTGCCGTCTCTGGCCCGGGCTTTTGGCTTGGCCCATTTGGCGCGCATCGAAGCGGTTGACGTTTCCCATCTGGGCGGCAAAGGTGTGCGCGTCGGGTTGGTGGTCTTTGAAGACGGCGCGCCGCGCAAAAGCGAGTACCGGTCCTATGCGATTGCCGCAGCCGAAGGCTCGTCCGACGATTATCTGGCCCTGGCCGCCTTTGCCACCCGGCGGGCCGGTTCCGGGCCGCCCTGGCCGGATTTGCTTCTCATTGACGGCGGCAAGGGCCAGCTCGGGGCTGTTGGCCGAGCCTTGGACGAAGCCGGAGTCGGCGGGGCCTTTGCCCTGGCCTCCATCGCCAAGGGCGACCGGCGTTCGCAAAACGAGATGGACGACGTTATTTTTGTGCCGGGCCGCAAAAATCCCCTGCCGCTGCGCTCGGGATCGCCGGAACTGCTTTTCCTGCAACGCATCCGCGATACGGTCCATGACTATTCCATCGGCCGGCAGCGGCAGGCCAGGCACAAGGTGGGCCTGAAAAGCGACGTCCTGGCCCTGCCCGGGGTGGGACCGAAGACGGCCCGGCTTCTCTGGGAGGCGTTTGGATCGGTGGCGGCCATGCGCGCGGCTTCGGCCGAGGACATCCGGGCCAGGACCGGATTGGGACCAACCCGGTCGGCGGCGGTGGCAAGCGCCCTGGCCGGACTTGCGGATTGATTTTTTCGAGGTTGTCAGGCATCATAGCCGATCATTTTGGAGTGGAGCACCCATGCCGCTGACGCAATTTCTGGCCCTGGCCGACGCCATCGAACCCGAACACCGCTACCGAACCGTGTACGACGCGGATTTTTCCGTGCTCGTCCCGGGCAAGGAAGTGATCGACCCGGACACCTTGGCCGCCTTTTCCCGCATCGACTTCACCGGCCACACGGTGGTGGATCTGGGCTGCAATTTCGGCTTTTTCGCCTTCCAGGCCAGACGGCTCGGTGCGGCCGCCGTGGTGGGCGTTGACCGCGAACCCCGGGTGCTTGCCGGCTGCGAACTGCTCAAACGCCATTTCGACGCCAACGGCGTGGACTTTGCCTGCCACAACATCGACGACCCGGCTTGCCCACTGCCGGAGCAACGCTTCGATATCGCCATGCTGGTGGAATTTATCGGCAAGACCTTTGTGCTGGAAAACAGAGTGGCCCCGGCCCTGGCCTTTCTGGAACGCCTGTCGGACCGGGAACTCATTTTGTCGGTGCAAAAGATCTATTGGATCAAAAAGGAACTCGGCACGACACCCGAGCGGATGCTTAAACTGTATCCGGCCCAATACGTCGTCGGCGGCGATTTTTTGCTGCTCGACTACGTGCGCGACTTTTTTGCCCCGCGCTGGCGCATGGAGGCGCTCTCGCCCATGGCCGATGGCTATGAAAAGCCGCGCAAGTTCCTGCGCTTCACCCCGGCCTGACGCCATGGCCGATCCCACCAAACGCGCCGATATCCGGCCGGGACTGACTGTGGCCATCGTGCTTAAAAAAGATCAGCGCACCGGGACGCTCACCCGGGGTGTGGTCAAAGATCTGCTCACCAAAGCCCCGGTGCATAGCCGGGGCATCAAGGTGCGCCTCACCGACGGACAAGTCGGCCGGGTGCATCAGATACTCGAAGAGCCTGCCTGACAGGCCTGGTCTTTTACCCCGTAGACCCTTCTCCGGCGGGCTTTGAGCGTCTGGCGTCTCCCTCGCCCTGTTTTGTTGGGGTGTGTGCCCCGTCGGCCCGAGCCAGACCGATGCCGCCAAGGGCCAGGGCAAAACCCGCGATTTGAGCTGTGTTGAGTTGCGCCCCGAAAAAAAACCAGCCCCACACGGCCGCCAGCGGTGGTGTCAGCAGCAGCAACGAAGCAGCCCGAGCCGCCTGGCCCTGGCGCAAAAGCCACACCAGCAGCATCGAGCCGCCAAGCGACAGCCCAGCCACGCTCCAGGCCAGGGCCGAAAACACAACCATCGACACGGCAACTTGGCGCTCCCCCCAGGCCAACGCCAGGACCGTCGTGACCAGGGCGGCCCCGCCGTGCTGCAAGGCCCCTGCCGGCCGCAGGTCTGTGGCTCGCAGCCCGGTCTTTTGCAGCAGCGCCCCGACGGTGACGGCCAGGACGCCTGCACCGGCCAGCGCCAAGGCCGCTGCGGGCATGGCCGTTGCCTCGCCGGAATGAAGGGCCGGCCAGACCGCCAACCCGACCCCGGCCAAGGCCGCTCCCATGCCGGCAACGCGGCGCAGCGAAAACGATTCTCCCCAAATAACGGCTGCCAGGAGAGCCGTCACAGGCGGCTGCAATGCGCCGACAAGGGCCATGAGTCCCGGAGACAGCCCGAGGCGCACGGCTTGATAGCCGGCCGCAAGATACACTCCATTATACAGTCCCCCGACGGCCAGATGCCCGAGGGCCAGGCGCATTCCCGGCCAAGGGAGGCCGGCCACGCAGGTCAGGACGGTAAGGATCAGGGCGGTCAGGCCGAAGCGGGCGGTGAGAAAGAGGCAGGGATCGGTCCCGGGGGCGATGGCTCGGGCCACGATGAATCCGGTAGACCAGATACAGACAAAGACAAGCGGGGCAAAACGTTTGCACATGAAGCGGCTTTACGCCAGCCTATATATAATGTAAAATAATGATAATTTATATTAGGATAAATTAATGCTATGGATAAAAGCCCCTTTGACCTCCAGGCCCTGCGCACCCTGGTTGCGGTGGCGGATACCGGCGGTTTTACCAAGGCCGCTGCCGTGCTGCACAAAACCCAGGCTGCGGTGAGCGTCTGTGTGGCCATGCTGGAAGACGGGGTCGGTTGCCGCCTGTTTGAACGTTCACGCCAGGGCTGCCAGCCAACACCGGCCGGTGCCGTGCTGCTTGGTCACGCCAGGGAGATTTTACAGCGCGTGGCGGCGGCTGCTGCGGCCATGCAATCAGCCCGACCGACCGGTCGGGTGCGTCTTGGCATCCCGGACGACGTCGTGATGGGACTGAGCCTGCAGTTCGTTCGCCGGCTGGCCGAGGATAATCCGGCGGTGCTGGTTGATTTGCGCTGCGAACTGTCGGCCGGGCTGGAAACTGCCTTGTGGGCCGGTGAATTGGATCTTGCGGTGGTAGTGCGGGAGCCGGGCAGTCAACAAGGCGAATTTTTGTTTCGCGATCCATTGCTCTGGTGCGTGCCGCCAGGGCATTCGCCGGAATGGGTGCGGCCACTGCCAGTAGCTCTTTTCGCGGCGGGCTGCCGCACCCGGCCCATGGTACTGGCCGCTCTGGACAGCGCCGGCATCAACTATACCGAGGTCTGCCGCGCCTCCCATGTGGCCGGATTGACGGCCATGGCCGCAGCGCGCGGCGCTATTGTCGCTCTGGCTCGGCAGGCCCTCCCCCGGGACTGGCGTTTCCTGGCCCCGGGGGAGGCCGGGTTGCCGTGGCTGCCTGATTATGAAGCGGCGCTGCTTTTGCCGCCGCAGCCGACACCCTTGGCAAGCCTCGTGGCCGGGCTGCTCACGGTGGCGGCCCGGGAGACCGTGGGATCGGGGCAGCCGACTGCGGCCGTTTCCCGGGAGGCAGGGAATAGGGCAGCTACAGCGCTTTCCACAACGTCTGCACCGGGGTAAAGGCTGCATCCAGCTCGGGGCTTATTTCCACATCCACTTCGCCGTTCTGGCGGGACACACGCACATGGCCCTCCCCGTCCAGACCGGACTCCCGGGCGGCGTCGTGCCAGCGGGCCACGTCTGCCGCCACAATCTCCTCAAAGGCCGCTTCCGCCGCCAGCGGAGCCACATAACTTGAAACCGTCACCCACGCGTCGCTCACGCCCTTTCTCCTTCCGTTTGGCCCGCACAGGGGCTATTTTCTTCCACTATCCGTCCTGTCGGCCCGGGGCAGGCCGGCGTGCGGTCACTGCGGCTCCCTGTCGGCCAACACGCAGGCCAGGGCAAAATCGTTCCAGGCCGGGGTGTGCGGCTCCAGCCGCCCGTCGGCCCGGATATGGACCACCCGGGCACCCCGGGACAGCAGTTCCGGGGCGATGCGCCCGGCCCGGTGGCAGCATCTGGGGTCTTCTTCACCGCATAATAAAACCAGCCGCCAGGCTTGGCGCCAGTAATCCATGACCAGGTCCACCCCCCGGGAAAAGGACACGGCCGCAGCAATGGGCGAACCTTCCGGCCGGCCGCCAAGCTCCCGGCCCAGATAGACATAGGAGACGCCCCACAGCCGTAGCGAAGTGGACAGGGCGTCCTTGGAAAAATGCGGCATGTACCGGGAAACCGGGTGGCTGCGCACGTCGATAACCATGTTGACGCCCTGGCAGGCGAGCAGGCTTAAAAACGTGACCCGCTCGTGGCCGCTGTGCCCGATGGTGTAGATGGGCGCTCGGGCGAGTGGTCCCGACTGCATCAGGCATCCCCGACCAGTTCCCGGAACCGGAAGCAGCCGCGCAGATGGTCGTTGACCAGACCCGCTGCCTGCAAAAAGGCATAGACGATGGTGGGGCCGACAAACCCGAAGCCCCGGGCCTTGAGGTCGCGGCGGACGGTTTCGGCCAAGGGCGTGACTGCCGGCACTTCGCCGATGGCGTTCCAGCCGCCGATGACAGGTTTGCCGTCCACGAAGCGCCACAGGTAGGCGTCAAAGGAGCCAAAGGCCTCGGCAACGGCCAAAAATGCCTGGGCGTTTTTAACCGAAGCCGCCACCTTGGCCCGGTTGCGGATGATGCGGGCGTCGGCGATCAGTTCGGCCATTTTGGCGTCGTCGTAAGCCGCCACGCGCAAAGGATCAAAGCCCTCGTAGGCCAAGCGGTAGCCTTCTCGCCGTTTGAGCACTGTCAGCCAGGACAATCCGGCCTGGGCCCCTTCGAGGATGAGCAGCTCGAAAAGCGCCCGGTCGTCGTGCAGCGGCGCGCCCCATTCCTCGTCGTGGTAGCGCACGTAAAGCGGCAAATCGCCGCACCACGGGCACCGAAATTTCTCGATATCCACGCCCATCCCCATCTCCCCCTCTCCGGGAGGTTGCGGGAGGGGGGCATCCCCTCCCGCCGCCGGAGCAACGGCGGTATCCGTCAAGCGCCTCTTTCAGTTTTCTCGGTCCGCAGCCGAAAGAACTGAAAACCAACGCCCAGCCCCCCTTAAAAATTTTTCCCGGTGGGGGGTCCGGGGGCCTCAGGCCCCCGGCCGCCGGAGGCATTCTTCCTGCCTCCTTCTACAACCCCAGTTCGCCCCATAAGGCGTCGATGCGGGCCTTGGTGGCCGGGTCCATGGTCAGGGCGTCGGGCCAGCCGCGGGTGTGGCCTTCTTCGGGGCCTTTTTTCGTGGCGTCGATGCCCATTTTGCCGCCGTAGCAGGACATGGGCGCGGCATGGTCCAGGGCGTCCAGCGGTCCGTCCACGATGACTACGTCGCGCCGGGCGTCGACGTTGTTGCCCACGCGCCACCACACCTCGGAGGTGTTTTGCACGTTGACCTCGGCGTCCACCACCACGATGAATTTGGTAAACATCATCTGGCCCAGGCCCCAGATGGCGTACATGATCTTGCGCGTCTGGCCGGGATAGCGCTTGTCGATGGAGACAAAGCAGAAGTTGTGGAACACGCCTTCCAGCGGCAGGCTCATGTCCACGATTTCCGGCAACTGTTTTTTGATAAGCGGCAGAAACAGGCGTTCGGTGGCCTTGCCCATGTAGGTGTCTTCCATGGGCGGCGGCCCCACCAGCGTGGCCGGATAGACGGCATCCTTGCGGTGGGTGATGGCCGTCACGTGAAAGACCGGGTAGTCGTCGGCCAGGGAGTAATAGCCGGTGTGGTCGCCAAAGGGGCCTTCGCGGCGGCGCTCGCCGGGTTCGACGTAGCCTTCCAGGACAAACTGGCTGTTGGCCGGCACCTGCAGGTCCACGGTCTTGCATTGCACCAGCTCCACGGCGCTCTGGCGTAGGAAGCCGGCAAAGAGAAATTCGTCGATGTCGTCGGGCAGCGGGGCGGTGGCGGCGTAGGTACAGGCCGGGTCAGGCCCGATGGCCACGGCCACGGGCAGGCGTTCGCCGCGTTTGCCGGCCTCGTGGTAATGCGACGCACCGCCCTTGTGGCGATGCCAGTGCATGCCGGTGGTATTTTTGTCAAAGACCTGCATGCGGTACATGCCGACGTTGCGTTTGCCGGTTTCCGGGTCTCTGGTCACCACCACGGGCAGGGTGATAAACGGCCCGGCGTCGCCGGGCCAGGTGGTCAGCACCGGCAGCAGGGACAGGTCCACGGCGTCGCCGGTCAGGACCACATCCTGGCAGGGGGCCTTGGTGACGGTCTTGGGGAAGATGCCGGCCATCTTGGCCAGTTTCGGCAGGAGCTTGAGCTTCTCGATAAGTCCTTCGGGCTTTTCCATCTCCAGCACATCGTCGATGCGTTGGCCCAGGGCGTCGAGGTCGGCGCATTCCAGGGCCAGATGCATGCGCGGGAAGGAGCCGAAGGCGTTGGTGACGACCGGAAATTTTGAACCGGTGGGATTTTCAAAGAAAAGCGCCGGCCCGCCGGCCTTGGAGACGCGGTCGGTGATTTCAGCGATTTCCAGCTTGGGATCAAGTGCTGGCGTGATGCGTTTGAGTTCGCCTTTTTTCTCCAGCAGCCGCAAAAATTCCTGCAAGTCCTTGTACGCCATGGGGGAAACGCTCCGGGTGTGATCGATCCGGCATGTACGGCCGGTGCCCGTATTTATACCCGAAGATGCAGCCCCGTAAAGGGCCGGGCCGCGCCGGCCAAAATCCTGGCCCAAAATCCGGAAGCCGCCTCGTCCGGCAGCCCGCCGGCCGACTGGCACACGGCAATGATCTCGCGCCGGCCCAGGCGCACCCGGGCCAGGGAGGCAATGACGGCGTCGGCTGCGCTCGGGTTTTCGAGCATCAGGCGATAGGCCGCCCGGGAGCCGTCCACCGTGACCACAGCGGCGGTGCGTCCGGCCCCGGGCAGCCGGCCGAACAGGCGAAGGGACCATTTCCCGGGTCCGGTGCGCTGCGTGAGCAATTCCGATTGGCCGATGCCCGGGTACATCCAGGGCGCGTAGACGGGCCGGCCCTGGGTTTGGGGAATCCATTGCCCGGCCAGCCGGACGAGTTCGCGCACCCGGGCCAGGGTCTGGCCGGCGGCGGCGTCGGCGCGGCAAAAGGCCAGGAAGTCCGCGCGCGCCTGGGCGAGATCCAGGGTGGGGCCGGGGGAAGGCGCAAGCGCTGGCGCTGGTGTTGGAGCCTCCCCGTCGGGCCTTTCTGCCGGGCTGGATGCGGCAGCGGCAAAGGGCGGGGGTGCCGCGTCCGACCCGCTGCGCGCTGGCGTGGAGCTGTCGGCGGGCGCGAGCGCTGCCCCGGGAGACGGCGGCGCAGCCGGGACAAAGCGGCGCAGATGGGCCTCGAATTTGGACCGGGCGTCGGTGAGGGCGGCGAGCAGCAGGACCGGATCGTCGGTTGCCGAGGGCGGCGGGGTGATATCGCGCAGGACCAGATCCGGCTCCAGCCGTTCGATGCGAAAGACCAGCTCGCGCCCCGGAACCGGCTCGTGGTCGAGTGCGGCCAAGAGTTTGTGGCCGGCCACCACCACCCAGAAAAAACCGCCCGGTCCCGGCGAAACGAGCCGGCCCCGCACGACCTGGCCCACCCGCCGGCCGCGCCGAAAGGCCTGCCCATCGGACCGGTCCTTGTTGCCAGCCCCGGATTGCCCGCTGTACCCGCCTGTAACCCGCATCTGGTGTCCTTGTACGTGGCGCTTGCGCTATTGTATGATGTGTCGTCTTCACCATGAAGGTAACGCCTTCCCCCTTAACCCCTTGCCTTCCATAAGGGATTCCAAAGGGGTCCCCCCTTTGGCCGCCGGAGGCCTCTTCTCTTCTCCTCTCTTCCTATCCTAGTGGCCCGTCTGTTCAAAATAGTCGGTTCTATCGATGCCAGGAAAGACATGGATGACGGGCGTACAGGTTCCCTGGCGGATGATGTGGAGTTCGCAGGGAACGGTCTTGCCCGGCGCGATGGCGTATTTGGCGACGAAACGCGGTCCGGGGGGCATGCTGTTGGCCAGGGTCAGGGTGTGCGTGGCGTCGGGCTGATAGAGCGGTTCACCGGTGATGGGGGCGCTCGGGGTGAAGCGGTAGGTCACGGCCAGGGGCGGATAGGGGGTGGGGATGCCTTCGTTGGGTGAGCGTGGCTGCCAGGCTCTCACGGTCACGAAGGTGGCGGTGCCGGCAAACACGTCGTAGCGGCAGGGGCCGCCGACCAGTTCCGGCGTGGCAGCCTCGGCGGGACGTGGCAGCAGGCAGGCGGCCAGGGCGCAGAGCAAGGCAAGGCGGATGGCGGTGGAGAGCATGCAAAGCCTCCTTGGGGATGGGCGTTATTTGGCGAGCAGTCGCAGATAGAGATCGCCGCGCATGGGACCGATGCGCCGGCCCATGCCTTTAAGCCGGATGGGGCGTCCCACCACGAAATCCGTGGGCAGGGTGACTTCCACCATGGTGGGTTTGGCGTTGCCCAACCCGTGGCGGATGCCGACCCGGATGCGGGTGCCGGGGAGCAGGCTGGCGCTGGGCAGATGGACGGTTTGTTCGTCATCCAATTGTTTTTGAAAGTAATCCTTGAGAGATCCGATAAATCCCTTGGAAATATCGAGAGATACCGCTTTGTCTCCCCAACTAAACGAGACCTCGCGCGCGCCCTTGGCCGCCACTTTTTTGCTGCGCACCGGACCGCTTTTCACCTTGCGGTAGATGTCTTCAAACACCTGCCGGGCAAAAGGATCTTTGAGCAGATCCTGGAGCACTTCTTCGCGGTGGAAATAAAATCCGGCGTCGGCGGTGTCTTTGGAGGCTTTGGTGTAGGCTTGTTTGGCCTTGCGCTGGCTGTGGGCCGCGCCGGGGTCCGGGCCTGGGGGCGGTGGTGGCGGCCCGGGGCGGCTGGTCCTGGCTCCGGGTTGGGCTTGCTGGCCGGCGGGCCGTTTGGGGCCGGCGGTTTTGGCTTGATCTTCGGCGGCCGGACCGGGACCGCGCTGGTCGCGGTCGGCCAGGAAGTGGCGCAGCAGGAGATAGGCTTCGTTTAACCGCTGGAATTTGCGTTTGGCGGCCGCGTCGTCAGGGTGCAGATCCGGGTGCAGCTTGAAGGCGAGCTTGCGATAGGCGGATTTGACGGCCTCGACGTCGTCGGTGGCCGCTACCCCGAGCAGGGCGCGCGCCTGATCAAGGCGCATCGAATCCTGACTGCCCATGCTGCGCTCCCTCAGGCGGTTCCCGGGTCGAGGTCGGCCAGGGCTTCGGGGACGTCCTCGCCCCGGGGACGCGTCAGGCCCCGCTCGACCAGATAGGCCCGGCCCTGTCTGGCGAATTCGGCGTGGGAGGCCTGCCGGTTGATGCCCGGACAATCCTCGGCCGCCATGGCGTGGCTGTCGGCGTCGATGATGTTGCCGCGAAAATAGGGCCAGGCCCGGCACACATCCGGGCGGCCCGGATGCACGGTGCAGCCCTGCTTGTAAAAGATGCAGTAGTCATCCGGGCCGGTAATAAGCCGCTGCCGGCCGCCGACATATTCGGCAAAGCGAGTGAGCAACGTCTCGCGGTCAAGTCCAAGATGGTCGCCCAGACGCTCGATGTCGTAGGCGGACAGGACGATACCGCCCACGCCTTCACAGCAGTGGCCGCAACGTTGACAGGCAAAGGCAATGACAGACGACATTTCCATACCCTATCCCCAAAGGCGACGGTATTCAACCATGATGCAGCGATCCTCCACCACCACGACCCCGGCCGGGGCGAGAAGCGCCTTGGCCTGGGGGCTGGCAATGCCGGATTGCATCCAAAAGCAGGCCGGTCGCTGCGGCAGGGCCAATGTTTCGTCGGCATGGGCCGGACAATTCGCCGGGGCGCGAAACAGGTTTACAACGTCAATGGGCTCGTCAATCTCGGCCAGGGTCTTGCGGGCCGGTATGCCCCAGACCGAGGCCCGGGCCGGATGCACGGGAATAACGCGAAAGCCGGCGTCGATCATAAACCGGCCCACCATATCCACTTCGGTTCCGGGGCGGTCCTTGGCCCCGACAAGGGCAATGGTCTTTCCTGGGACAAGCAGCTCTTTGAGCATGGAATCGGCGTACAGCATGGTTCCTGGGTGGTTTTCGTTTGCGGCAAAAAAGGGTATCGCCATGGCGGCATCCCTGCCTGGAGGTCAATCGCACAATGCCAGATCGCGCCATCAGCCGTATAAGCGTGGACGAGGCCCGCGCCCTGTGGGGCGGCGAGGACGTTTTTTCCCTGGGGAAAAAAGCTCACGCCGCAAGGCTCGCCCTGCATCCCGAACCGGTCGTCACCTATATCGTCGATAGAAATATCAATTATACCAATATCTGCGCCTGCGGTTGCCGGTTTTGCGCCTTTTTCAAGGCTCCCGGCCAGCCCGGCGGCTATGTGCTGTCCGCAACAGAGTTGGCGGACAAAGTGGCCGAGACGGTGGCCCTTGGCGGCTACCAGATCCTGCTGCAAGGCGGCATGCACCCGGATTTACATCTGGATTTTTACACCGGCATGCTGGCTTCGCTGCGCGCCGGCTTTCCCGGCGTGGCCGTGCATGGGTTTTCGCCGCCGGAGATCGTCTTTTTGGCCACAATGGAAGGGCTGTCCATAGCCGAGGTGCTCACCGAACTCAAGGCCGCCGGCCTGACATCGCTGCCCGGCGGCGGGGCGGAAATCCTGTCCGACCCCATCCGCAGCCGGGTCTCGCCCAATAAGTGCCCGGCCGATGCCTGGATCGGGGTCATGGCCGAAGCCCACCGGCTGGGCCTGCGCTCCACAGCCACCATGGTCATCGGCCTGGGCGAGACCATCGAGCACCGGCTGGAGCATCTTTCCCGCCTGCGCGACCTGCAAGACCAGACCGGCGGCTTCACCGCCTTTATCCCCTGGACCTTCCAGCCCGGCAACACGGCGCTCACCGTGCCCGAAGCCTCCTCCTGGGAGTATCTACGCCTTTTGGCCCTGTCGCGGCTTTTTCTGGACAACATCCCCAACATTCAGGCCTCCTGGGTCACCCAGGGGCCGATGGTGGGGCAGATGGCACTGTATTTCGGGGCCAACGATTTCGGCTCCACCATGATCGAGGAAAATGTGGTGGCTGCCGCCGGCGTCCATTTCCGCCTGGAAGAAGACGAACTGCGCCGGCTGGTGGTCAAAGCCGGCTTCGAGCCGCTACGCCGCAACATGGACTACACGCGCCGCGACGGGTGAGGGAGTGGAGAGAGGAAGAGGGAAGAAATAAGAGTGCCTCCGGCGGCCGGGGGGGATAATCCCCCCCGGACCCCCTTGATAGGAGAAGTATTTCAGGGGGGTTGGGGAGATGGCTGGTACTGTGAGGCGCTGTGTGCGTTTGGCGGGAACATGGTTGCTCCGGTGGGCAGAGGGGGAACTCCCTCCCAGACTCTCCCCGGACTAGCGTTTTTGCGCCGCCTGCCTCTTGCTTCCCGGTCGGGCGCTTAGGGCCACGCCGGCCAGGACCGTGCCGCCGCCGAGCCACTGGCCGGGTGTCATGGTCTCGTCCAGGAAAAAGCGCGACAGCAGACAGGTCACCACCGGGATGAGATTGATAAAGGCTGCGGCCTTGGCCGCCGGAGCCCGGCTGACGCCGAAATTGTACAGGCCGTAGGCCACAAAGGTGACGGCCAGTCCCAGAAAGACCACTGCCAGGGCCGGGCCCGGCGTCAGGCGCTCGGGCCAGGGGGCCAGGACCAGGGCCGGGGAGAAGAAGAGCAGACCGATAAAGCACTGGGCGGCGGTGAGGTAGAGTGGCTTGTGGCGCACGGCCAGGCGTTTGCAGGTGATGATGTAGCCGACGGCGCAACACATGGCTATAAATTCCAGGGTGTTGCCGAGAATCGGGCGCGGTGCGGCCGGGGACGCCTCGCCTGTCACGCTCATGACGGCCACCCCGCCAACCGCCAGGAGCAAGCCGGCCATGGTGCGTCCTTCAAGTTTTTCTTTAAGAAATAGGGCGGCGGCCACGGCCGTCATCACCGGCAATAGCGCCGTGATCATGCCGGCCTGGGAAGCCTGGGTGAAGGTCAGGGCCTGGGATTCAAAGATGAAATAGAGGCAGGGCTCGCAAAAGGCCATAAAGGCAATCCAGGGCCAGTCGCCCTTGCCGGCGGCAAAGCCGCCCAGGCGTCGCCACAACAGCCCAAAGACCACCGAGGCCACGGCCATGCGGCCAAAAACCACCAGCAGCGGGGAAATCTCGCGCATGGCGATCTTCATGGCGATAAACGAACTGCCCCACAAAATCGTCGCCCCGATCAGGGCGAAAAAGGCCGGCCACGATATTTTTTGAAGCGTGCTGCTTGGCATGGCGTGCGGTCCTGTCCCGGGTGTTGGAAGTTTTTGCGCTGTGAATCCGGACGGATGCGGCGAATTGCGCGTCCGGGTTCAGCCCGGACGGCCGCTATGCCTGCCCGCACAAGATAAAGCAACCCAAAACGGAGTATTGCAGATGTTTGAAGCCCTTGAACGCCTGCCCGAATCGGAAATGCACGCCCGCCACCAATCCGTGCGCGCACTCTTGGCCCAAACGGCCCCCGGAGCCGGCGGACTGCTCGTTTTTTCCCGTCTGGCGCTCTATTATCTGACCGGCTCCTGGGCCAATGGCGTCCTGTGGCTGCCGCTGGCCGGCGACCCCGTGCTTTTGTGCCGCAAGGGCCGGGAGCGGGCGGTCCTCGAATCGCCTTTGCCCACCATCGTGTCTTTCCGCTCTTTTGGCGATATCGCCCCTTTGTGTCAAAAGGCCGGCAGCCCGCTCGCCCCGGTGTGCGCCGCCGAACAGGCCGGCCTGCCCTGGAATCTGGCCAATCTGCTGGTCTCCCGCCTGCCGGATGTCACCTTCATGGCCGGCGATACCGCCCTGGCCATGGCCCAGGCGTATAAGTCCGAATGGGAACTGGCCAAGTTGCGCCTGTGCGGAGCGCGCCACGCCAAGGGATTGATGGAACTCGTGCCGAGGCGCATCCGGCCGGGCATGACCGAGCGCGAAATCGCCCGGGTGTGCTGGGACGCCTTTTTCGACCTGGGCCATCAAGGCCAACTGCGCATGGGCAGCTACGGCGAGGAGATCTTTCTGGGCCATATCGCGGCCGGGGATTCGGCCAACTATCCCAGTGTTTTCAATGGCCCGGTGGGGCTTCGCGGCGAGCACCCGGCCCTGCCGTTCGCCGGCTATGCCGGCACGGTCTGGAAGCCAGGCGAATTGCTCACCATCGACAACGGCTTTGCCCTGGAAGGCTACAGCACGGATAAGACGCAGGTCTATTTTGCCGGCAAGGCAGCCGCTTTGCCCGACGCCGCCCGCCGGGGCCATGACCTGTGCATGGCCGTGCAGCAGGCCGTGGCCGAGCGGCTGCGCCCTGGGGCGATTCCGTCTGAGCTGTACGCCCTGGCGCTTGCGATGGCTGCGGAGGCCGGGCTGTCGGAAGGCTTCATGGGCCTGGGTGATAATCAGGTGCGCTTTCTCGGCCACGGCATTGGCCTGGCCATCGACGGCTGGCCGGTTCTGGCCAAGGGGTTTGACGCGCCGCTGGCCTGCGGCATGACCTTGGCCCTGGAGCCCAAATTCGGCATCCCCGGGGTCGGCATGGTGGGCGTGGAAAACACCTTTGAAGTGACGGAAACGGGCGGGGCCTGCCTGACCGGCCAGGACTACGAGATTATTTGCATCGAATAGGCCGTCGGCCGCCGCTCAGGCCGGCTCTTGCCAAAGGACGGCCCGCACCGGCGAGGCCTCGGCCTCGGCCACGGCCAGGGGCGGGCAGGCCAGCCGGTAGCGGCCCGGTGCGGCCTGGGACAGGATCAACCCTTCGAGGATCAGGACGCCGCTTGCCAGCAGCAGCCGGTGCACGGGATAGGCCGGATCGGTGAGCGGTTCGATGCTCATGGCGTCGAGGCCGACCAGGCTGACCCGGCGGGTGATGAGTTCCCGGGCGAGTTGCGGGGTGACGCTGGCGAAGTCGTCCGGGAAAGCTCCTTGGGCAAAGCGCTGTTCGCGGGAGTTGACGGTGCAAAAGAGCACCGCCTCGCCCGGATGGATGGCCACGCCGGCCAGGACATCCGGGCCAAGCCGCAGCGCCTGCCCGCAGTCGATGACCACGGCCGGTGGGAAAAAGGCGGCGACGGGATAGTCTCCGGCCCGTTTGCCTTGGGGCAGAAAGTGGGCCGGAAAATCGATATGGGCGGCGCTGTGGGCGCTTAAGCACCAAGCCGCGGCCTCGCAGCCGTCGGTTTCGTGGGTGAGAAACAGGCGGCGGGCAAAGGGCGGGTCGCCGGGCACGGGCGGCGTCGGCGGCCCCAGGGGCAGGGAGATGTCGATGACGCGGGCGGGGTCGTTCACGGCGCGCCTCCTTGGGGCGGACAGCAGCCGGTGGCGGTTGGCCGGGCCAGGATGCCGCTGCCGCAGCGGCACGGCAGGCAAACCGGCCGGGTCGGGGGGCGGCAGAGCGGCCGATAAGCGTGCCACAGCGGCCCGGACCCGAAAAAAAAGCCCCTGCGTCGGCAGGGGCTTTCAAAACGGCGTTCGGTTCCCCGTGGTTATTTCGCGGCCACGTGGCAACCGTTGTTGGAGCAGGGGGCCACGGACAGGGGCTTTTGGCCCTTGTCTTTGCGGGCCACATTGGCCTTGAGGTGACAGCCCAGGCAGCTGTTCTCGGCATTCTTGTCGTGGAAAGCGCGGAAGTAGGACGTCGCTTCCTGGCGTTCCTTCAGATTGTCGTGGCAACCGGCCTCGGCGCAACCCTGGACTTCGCTCTTGCCGTCCCACATGTGGTGGCAGGTGACGCAGGCCACGGAAGCGTGCTGCCCGTGGGAAAACTTGACCGGGGCAAAACTGGTTTTAAGCACCCCGGACGGGCGTTTGAACGTGAGTTCGAGGGGATAACACAACGTGGACTTGGCATCGACGATGCCGCTGAACTTGCCACCCTCGCAAAAAGCCGCCGTGGCCATGGCCAAGCTGCACACCATGACGATCAACCCGGAAAGCATGACCTTGGAACGCATCCAACTCCCTCCTTGAGCTCCAGAAAACACTAGAAGTGACCCTGCCGCTGTGAATCCACAGGCGGCTCCTCAGGCAACAGCCCCGCCGCCGTAATTCAGTGGAAAAGCGTAAAATTTCACAAGGCGGAAGTCAACACTCTTTTCACAAAAACCGTTGTCGTCCAAATGAGGCACGACCAGCCCGGGCATGGTTTTCCCTGCGGTGCGCGACGTTATGCTTCCGCAGCAGCGCATTCAAGGCGTTCGGAGGCTTCCAGGGCGTCCATCAATTCAAGGCTTAGGCGGATAAAATCCGAGGCGGTGAGGATGCCGACCAGCTTGCCGCATGCGACCACAGGCAGACAACCATATTTCTGGGTCAGCAACACCTCGGCTGCCTGCCGCAGGGGCAGATCCGGGGTGACCATGGCCACGTCGGACCGCATGACCTCGCTGATCGGGATGCCGGCATAGATTTCTTCCTGGGTCGTGGCGTCGATGTCGGCCAGCCGGGACACCGAAGCGGCCAGCAGATCCCGGTGGGTTAAAAGGCCCACAAAGGCTCCGGCCTCGTCCACAATGGGCAGATGGCGGATGCGGGCTTCTTCCATGGTCTGCTTGGCCGCAAGTAAACTGTCGTCGTTGCGCAGGGCGATAAGATTTTCGGTCATAAGGTCGCGGGTGGTCAGCATGGGAGCCTCCTTGTATCGTCTCAAGGTCACATTGCCGGGGCCAGGCTGTCAAGGCGCAAGGCGTTGACTTGCAGCTAAAATTCTGTTTTCCAAGGAGGATCGAGCAGGCGGACAGGCCTTTATGAGGTCATGCCGCAAAGGGCGCAGATGA
Source organism: Solidesulfovibrio aerotolerans (assembly GCF_009856865.1). Lineage (GTDB taxonomy): Bacteria > Desulfobacterota > Desulfovibrionia > Desulfovibrionales > Desulfovibrionaceae > Solidesulfovibrio > Solidesulfovibrio aerotolerans. The sequence goes on from NZ_WVUD01000006.1 coordinate 98,113, forward strand.
ACGCAGCGGGGCCAAAGACGGATTTGCGGCGCAGTCGTGAGCGCATGGTCCGGGAACAGATCGAGTCCCGGGGCGTGACGCATCCTTTGGTGTTGCGGGCCATGCGCAAGGTTCCCCGGCATCTGTTCGTGGAAGAGGCGCTTTTGCCCCAGGCCTACGAGGACCATCCCCTGCCCATCGGCCACGGCCAGACCATTTCCCAGCCCTATGTCGTGGGGTGGATGACGGAACTGCTCGAAATCACGCCGGGCCAGAAGGTGCTCGAGATCGGCACGGGCTCGGGCTATCAGGCGGCGGTTTTGGCCGAACTGGGGGCGGATGTTTATACCGTGGAACGGGTCAAGGCGCTCTACGAACTGGCCCGGGCCAGGATGGACGCCTTGCACTACCGGCGCGTGCACCTTAAACTGGACGACGGGACGCTGGGCTGGCCCGAGCAGGCCCCATTCGACCGCATCCTGGTGGCGGCTGGCGGTCCCAGGATCCCCGCCCCCCTGGTGGCCCAACTGGCCGTCAACGGGCGCATGGTCATTCCGGTGGGGACGTCGCGGCGCAGCCAGACCCTGTGTCTGGTACGCCGGGAGAACGGGCGGGTCATTGTGCGCGAACTCGGCGGCGTCATGTTCGTGGATCTCGTCGGTGCCCATGGTTGGTAGCACCGCGGAAGGAGCCTGGATCATGCCGGAAACGACGTCCTGCCGGGGCTGTCCTGGCCAAGGGCCTGCCAAGGCAGGCCCGCGGGAACCCGACCCGCGCGATGGGCGCATCGGGGCGGCCTTGGAACGCATCCGCTACAAGCTCGTGGTCATGAGTGGCAAAGGCGGGGTGGGCAAAAGCTCGGTGGCTGTCAACGTGGCCTGCGCCCTGGCTGCCGGCGGGGCCAAGGTGGGGCTGCTCGATGTCGATCTGCACGGCCCGAGCGTGCCGCGTATGCTGGGGCTTACCGGGGCCATGCAGGCGGGCGGGGAAGCGGCCATCGTCCCCAAGCGCTTTGGCGAGAATCTGCTTGTTGTCTCCATGCAATCGCTTTTAACCGACCCCGATCAGGCCGTTCTGTGGCGCGGTCCCATGAAAACAACGGCCATCCGCCAGTTTATCGCCGACGTCGCCTGGGGCGATCTGGACTATCTGGTCATCGACTCGCCGCCGGGCACCGGCGACGAACACCTGACCGTCCTTAAAAACGTGCCCGACGCCCTGTGCGTCCTGGTCACCACGCCCCAGGAGATTTCCCTGGCCGACGTGCGAAAGACCATCAATTTTTTGCAATACGCCAATGCCAATATTCTGGGCGTGGTGGAAAATATGAGCGGGCTGGCCTGCCCGTATTGCCATCGGGAGATCGAACTGTTCAAAAAGGGCGGGGGGGCGGCCATGGCCCGGGACTACGGTCTGGAATTTCTCGGGGCCATTCCCCTGGACCCGGCCACGGTGGTGGCTGGCGACCTGGGCCGCCCGGTGGTGCTTCTGGAGGGCGACAGTCCGGCCCGCCAGGCCTTTTTGGCCCTGGCTGCGGCGGTGGCCGCCGCCTGCCGCACGAGCCTTGAAGCGGCGGCCTATCCCCGCCCTTGAGATTGTATTTGGGCTTGGTCATTCCCGCTCTGGTTTGCCAAGCTGCAACACGGTGCCTGCACGATTTTTGTTCCCCCCAAAACACAGGAATGTGTTCCGGGGAACGCGTCCCGAAAACCGGGCCCTGGCGATCCGGGTGGGATAAGGCTTTGACGCCGCCCGGGGATTGCTTTAATTGCCAGCCTGCGCCACGAAACCATTCAAGGGCTTAGCCACGCATGTTCAATCTCGCCAACAACCTGACCCTTGCCCGCATCGGCGCTGTGCCGATTCTTGTGATTTTGCTGTATTTCCCCGGCCGGGGGGCCTGTATTGCCGCCATGCTGGTCTTTATCGCTGCGGCGGTGACCGACATCATGGACGGGGTCGTGGCCCGCAGCCGCAACTTGGTAACCACGCTCGGCAAATTTCTCGATCCCCTGGCCGACAAGTTGCTTATAAGCGCCGCCCTGGTCATGCTCACCCGGCTTGGCTGGGTGGAAGCCTGGGTGGCGGTGGTCATCATCGGGCGCGAGATCGCTGTCACGGGCCTGCGGGCCGTGGCTGCCGATTATGGCGTCATCATCGCCGCCGACCGGTTTGGCAAGCTGAAAACCGTGTTGCAGATGATGGCCCTGTGCCCGCTGCTGCTGCACTTTCCCGTTTGGGGCTGGGACCCTGCGCCGCTTGGCTCCGTGCTTTTGTATCTGGCGCTGGTTTTGACGCTTGTATCCGGCGTCAATTACTTTTATAGTTTTGGCAAGACAGCGGCGTGGTCGGAAAAATCGGCCCGATAATTTTGGGCGCATGTAGAGCCGTCAGTCGGCAACCCCATTTACGATAAGGCGATATGAAAGCCAAAAACATTTCCAAGCTGGCCAGACGCCGGGTGCGTACCGCCCGTCCGGGACTGGGCAAGGGGGCGTGGGCCGGCCAGCGTCTCGACGACAACCTCGCCGCCCGCATCGAGAACTGCCTGCACACCATTCTGGAACTCGAACCGGACCTGGAGCGTCTCCAGTTCGGCCATTATCTGTTGCGCGATTTTAAAGTGCTCAAGATGTTTTTGTCCCATGTTGAAGACATCGAAGTGGAGGAGCAAGACGTGTTGCGCATAGAGGCTGCCACGGAAAATTTCCTTCGGGAATTGCGGGAACCGCTGGCCCAGTCCGATTCCAAACGTCCGAAGAAATACGTCGTGCAATGACATGATCTGGCGACGGTTTTTACTGACGGCCCTTATTTTTTTCAATATTTTTTTGCTGTACAATCTCATCTGGAGCGATAACGGCGTTTTTGCCTATCTTGAGCTCAAATCCCGTCACGAACTGCTCAAGCAGCGACTGAGTGCCGTCAACGACAAGTCCCTGGATTTGAGCCAGGAAATTCGCTGGCTCAAGACCGACAAGGCTTTCACCGAAAAAATGGCCCGGGCCCAGATGAATTATCTCAAAGAGAGCGAAATTCTCTACCAGTTTCCAAAAGACCCTCCAGCCGCCAAGGAACCGGACCGGGACAAGGAAGGGAAGCGGGCCGATGCTCAGTAAAATCGAACTGTACCGGGAAGTCCTGGAGATCGAGCCCAATTCCAAGGTCTTTTTTCCGCTGGCCCGCCAACTCGCCGAACAGAACCACCAGGACGAGGCCGTTGCCGTCCTGACCCGGGGCATTGCCTTTCATCCCGACCACCTGGAAGCCAAATTCCTGCTGATCGAACTGCTGACCCGGCAAGGCCGGGAAGAGCAGGCCCAGGAGGTCTTTACCGATGTCGGGTCCATGCTGTCCCGGTATCCCTCGGTCTGGCTGCTCTGGTCCAAAACCGCCGCTGCCCGGTCCAAAGATCCCTCCCTGGCCATGCTTTTTCTGGCCCATTATTTCCAGAACCAGACCCTCACCTGGGCCGATGTCATGGAACGCGGGCTGCAAAGCCTCAGCCAGGCCGCCGGGCAAGCCCGGGAAGCGGACGGGAACGATGAGGCCGGGCTGGCCCCGACGCCCCACGGTGTCGCCTCGGTCGAGCCGGCCGCGGCTGCGGCGACCGCTGTCCCGGCCGCCGGCACCGAGCGCGCGTCCCAGGCGATTTTCCCTTCCGATCCAATCGACGCAGCGGTGTCAGGTGCTCCGGCTGCAACGGTTGCCGCTGCTGCCCCCGCCGCTGCGCCGGTGCAAGCCGTGTCCGTACCAGAGCCTGCCCCCCAAGCCGTCGGCCACACCGAGCGGGAACCGGCCGACGGGCCTGAACTGCGCGGAGCCCGGGAAGTGCTGGCCCTGGCCGATATCCTGGATGCCCCGGAAGAACCGGCTGAACGCAGCCGCCCCCGGGCCGCCAAGCCCCGGGAGCAGGCTGTTCGCACCAAGACCATGGCCGCCGTGCTGGCCGGGCAGGGTGACACAGCCGGGGCCTTGGACATTTACGGCGAATTGCTGGCAACGACCCCGGCCGGTCCCGACCATGCGGAGCTCCTTGGGCTCATGGCGGCCCTGTCGCCGCCGCGCGATGTGGACGCGGGCGACCCAGGCCTCGAACTTCGGGACGATGCGGCGGCACCGGCGAATCCCCTAGGGCAGAAAGGCCCGACAAAACTGGTCAGTTTTTTGGAAGCCCTGGCCGGGCGTCTGGAAGCCCGGGCCGGATCGTAACCAAATCCCTGGCGGCAACGCCTGGAAGACTTCTCCCACCAATCAGGAACATCAAGAGGATACGTCCTTGAAACGCACTGCAATTGCGGCCCTGGCGGCCTGCTGCCTTCTCGCTTCCCTGACCGGCTGTGGCACCATGAAGACCAAATGGCGCGAGACGCGAAAGCTGTATCGCGAATACGTCAACACAGATCCTTCCATTGATTTCAGCGACGAAGGCATTTCCGACAAGGGCCTGCAGCGTCTGGCCGCGCTGTTTATGCCCGTGGACGAGCGGCTCATGGGCATGATGCGCGCCCTTGGCAGCCAGGACACCCCCCCGGAGCAGGAATGGGCGCAAGGGCTGCTCACTTCCTACGACTGGCTCTCGGGCGTCGCCATGGTGGACACCACCGGCCAGGTCATGGGCCAGGTGCCGTCGACCTCCATGCGCCCGCTTGATTTTACCCCCTTGCTGGAGCAGGCCGAGCGCTACAAGGTCCGCAAGATGGGAGCCCGGGTCGTCACCGACGAAATGGGCACCGTGGTCATGGTGGCCGCGCCCTTTTTCAAGGAAAACGAGTGGGCCGGCCTTGTGGTCGCCTTTTTTGATCCGCGAAATCTCGTGCGTTTTTCGCCCAATGCCGATGCTTTGGTCATTACTTCCACCGAAGGTCTGGTGTGGCCGGGTGCGGGCGGGCAGGGCGAAGGGCTGGCGGCGCTCAAGTGGGCGGAGATCCTTAAGGGCGAGGTCCAGGGCGACATCCAGGCCGGCGGCGGCCAGTACGTGTGGCAGGCCCGCTATGTCGGCCAGCTCGAACTGATCTATCTCACCGACGCCCGGGAGGCCCGGGCCCAAAAGCCTGAGCCGCCCAAAAATGCGGCACCGTCCCAGGCCAGCCCGGATATGCCCATTCCCTCGACCCAGCCTTTGTCCCTTCCGGCGGACCCGAGCGCGCCCTGATTGCAACGCCGACTTCTGGCCGGCGGTTTCGACCGCCGGCTTTTTTTATTTCCAACCCCGGAAAATCTTGTGGGAATTTCTCGCTGATTGTACGATAGTCAAAGGCCGCATGCCAAACGACCCGCACGCCCAGGCGTGCCCAGGCCATGACGGCGGGAGGAGAAACCTATGCCGCAGATCACTGTCACCGAACACCTGCTGTTGCACCAGAAAGAATCCCCCATGGCCTCCGGCCGGTTCACCCGGTTGCTCAACGATCTCATCCTGGCCGCCAAGATCATTTCCCGGGAGGTGCGCAAGGCCGGCCTGGTCGATGTTCTGGGTTTTACCGGCGAGATCAATGTCCAGGGCGAAGAGGTCCAAAAGCTCGACGAATACGCCAACAAGGTGCTCATCCACCGCATGGAGCGGGCCGGCGTGCTGTGCGCCATCGCGTCCGAAGAAAACGCCGATCTGGTGGCCATCCCGGATCAGTTCCCCAAGGGCGACTATTTCCTCATTTTCGATCCCCTGGACGGGTCGTCCAACATCGACGCCAACGTCAATGTCGGCACCATCTTTTCCATCTACCGCGTCCCCGACGGCTGCTCCGGCGACAACCTGTGCGATCTGCTCATGGCCGGGGCCAAGCAGGTGGCGGCCGGCTACTTCCTGTACGGCACCTCCACCATGATGGTGTACACCACCGGCCGGGGCGTGCACGGCTTCACCCTCGACCCCAGCGTCGGGGAATTCCTGCTGTCCCATCCCGACATCCGTACCCCGGAAACCGGCAAGATTTATTCCGTCAACGAGGCCTACTGGTCCTACTGGGACGAACCGACCCGCGAAATCGTTACGGCCTTCAAAGGCACGGACAATCCCAGGGGAAAGCCGTACGGCGGCCGCTATATCGGTTCCCTGGTGGCCGATTTCCACCGCAATCTGCTCTACGGCGGCATTTTCCTCTATCCGGCCGACCGGCGCGATCCCACCAAGCCCACCGGCAAGCTGCGGCTTTTGTGCGAGGCCAACCCCCTGGCCTTCGTCATCACCCAGGCCGGGGGTGCCGCCACCGACGGCGAGCGCGACATCCTGTCCATTGTGCCGGATGATCTGCACCAGCGGGTGCCGCTGTTTATCGGCAGCAAAAACGACGTGGCCAAAGTCATGGAAATCTACGGCCGGAACCGACCGGCCTGATTGTCCATGCTGTGCCTTGGCATTGAGACCTCCTGCGACGAGACGGCCGTGGCCCTTTGCGACGACGGCCGTCCGGTGCTGGAAAAATTGGCTTCCCAGGCCCGGTTGCACGCTGTTTTTGGCGGCGTGGTGCCGGAGTTGGCCTCACGGGAACATCTGCGCTGCCTGGGGCCGCTTTTGGACGCGCTTTTCGCCGAGTCCGGCCTGACCCTGGCGGCGGTGGACGCCGTGGCCGTGGCCCGGGGGCCGGGGTTGCTTGGCAGCCTGCTCGTGGGACTGGCCGCAGCCAAGGGATTGTGCCTGGGGGCCGGCAAGCCGCTGATTGGCGTGGACCACCTCCACGCCCACTTGATGGCCGCAACCCTTGGCCGCGCGGTGGCCTATCCGGCCCTGGGGCTGCTGGTCTCGGGCGGGCATACCCAGATCGTGCGCCTGGATGGCCCGCTGGCCATGACCGTCCTTGGCCGCACCATCGACGACGCGGCCGGCGAGGCCTTTGACAAGGCGGCCAAGTCGCTCAACCTGCCGTATCCGGGCGGTGTCTATATTGACGTGCTCGGCCGGGGCATTGCCCCTGACCGCACGCTCTTTCCGCGCCCGTATCTTGACAACGACCATCTCAATTTCAGTTTCAGCGGCTTAAAAACCGCCGTGGCCGCCTACGTGGCCGCCCATCCCGAACTGCGCACCCCGGCCATGCCCGACGCCGTCGGCCCCATCGACCCCGAGGCCTGGCCCATGGCCTTGCGCCGGGTTTGCGCTTCGCTCAATTTTGCCATAGCCGAAACGCTGCGGGTCAAGCTTGTGCGGGCCATGGACGGGCAACCGGCCCCGGTTGCCTCCCTGTTGGCTGCCGGCGGGGTGGCCGCCAACGGCCCCATCCGGGCCATGCTGGCCGAGGTGGCCGCCCGACGCCGCGTGCCGCTGTATCTGCCCGAGCCTGTTCTTTGTGCCGACAACGCCACCATGATCGCGGCCACGGGCTGTTTGCTGGGCCGGGCCGGTCTGACCCACGATCTGTCCCTGGCCCCCATTCCCCGGGGGCGAAAGGTGCCCTGGGACTACCAAACCGCACCGCCTGCAGCGGCGGGATCGGTTGACAGCCGGTCCGTGCCGCAATAGGTTTAAAAAATTACGGACCCTGCTCCCGAGGTTCCCGGCGGCCTTGTTGCGGCCGCGTTGCCAACGAACAGCAAAAACCCGGCCGCCCTGCGGTCGGCCAAGACACCGAAAGGAGTGCATCCATGGCCATCCAACTGAGCGACGCCAACTTCGAAGCCGAAGCCCTGCAGTGCGACCTGCCCGTCCTGGTGGATTTCTGGGCCCCCTGGTGCGGACCCTGCCGCGCCATGGGACCGGTCATTGACGAGCTGGCCAACGAATATACCGGCCAGGTCAAAGTGGCCAAAATGAACGTGGACGAGAATCCCAGCACCCCGAGCAAGTACGGCATCCGCGCCATCCCCACCCTGATCCTCTTCAAGGGCGGCGAAGTGGTGGAGCAGATCACCGGTGCGGTGTCCAAAAGCAGCATCAAGGAAATGCTGACCCAGAAGGCGATCTAGTCCATGAAACGGTACGACGCCGTCGTGATCGGGGGCGGTCCGGCTGGCATAACGGCCGCCCTGTATCTGGCCCGGTCCGACGTGTCCGTGGCGCTGGTGGAAAAACTCTCGCCGGGCGGCCAGATGCTCATGACCCATCTGATCGAGAATTATCCCGGTTTCCCTGAGGGAATCGAGGGCTGGAAGCTGGCCGACGCCATGGCCGCCCATCTGGGCCATTACGAGATCGACCGGATCAATGACGAGGTTTCGGCCATTGACTCTGCCGACGGCCTCCACCGTATCCATGTGGGCGGCGAGGTCGTCGAGGCCAAGGCCGTGATCCTGTGCACCGGTGCCCGGTACAAACGGGTGGGCATTCCGGGCGAGAAGGAATTCGTCGGCCGGGGCGTGTCCTATTGTGCCCTTTGCGACGGGAACTTTTTCCGGGGGCAGACCGTGGCCGTCATCGGCGGCGGTAACTCGGCCCTGGAAGAATCCCTCTACCTGTCCCGGCTGGTCAAAAAACTCTACCTCATCCACCGCCGCGACGATTTTCGTGGCCAGAAATGCTTTCAGGACCGCTGTTTCTCCAGTCCGGTCATCGAAGTGCTGCGCTCGACGGTCGTGTGCTCCATCTCTGGTGGGGACGGCGTGACCGGCATCGAGGTGCGCGACGTCAAATCCGGCGAATGCAGGACCTTGCCTGTCGATGGCGTGTTCGTGTTCGTGGGCTTTGAACCCCAGGGAGACTTTTATCCCCGGGGCCTGACCCGTGACGATCAGGGTTTTATCCTGGCCGATGCGGAGATGCGCACCAGCATCGACGGCATGTTCGCCGCTGGCGATATCCGATCCAAATCCTGCCGCCAGGTGGCCACGGCCGTCGGTGACGGCGCTGTCGCCGCCCATGCGGCGTACGCCTACATCAGTACGCGGTTTCCGCAAGGCTGACACCCGGACCCGTCAGGCCATGCCGCCCAGGCGGCGGGCCGGATGGGTTCGGCTTTTTTACGTTGTGCCCGTCTGGGCCATTTGGTAAGAGGACGCGCATCGAGACGCCGGGACTGTTCGCCGCATCTGGCAACGTCCCGTACGCCGCATGGCGCCCGGCCAGGACCGGGCCATATCCGGGAATATACCATGAATGTGATGTTGCGCCGTTTTCTGCCCTTGGGCTGCCTGCTGCTGTTTCTTGGCGGCTGCGCCGGCTTGGTCGATTACTACTTCCTGCCGCCGCCCGAGGACACCGCTCAAGAGCTCTACGAAGCCGGGCGCCAATCCATGTCGGAGAAAGACTACTACGGGGCCGTGGGCTATTTCATGAAGCTCAAGGACCGCTACCCGTTTAGCCCCTACACCCCCATGGGCACCGTGGCTCTGGCTGATGCCTACTTCCTTACCGAAGAATATGGCATGGCAGCCGAGACTTACAAGGAATTCGAGTCGGTGCACCCGCGCAGCGAAGAAATTCCCTACGTCCTTTACCAGATCGGCGTTTCCAATTTCAAGCGCTCCGAATCCATCGACATGCCCCAGAACAACCTCCAGGAAGCCATCCAGTATTTCTATCTGCTGGAACAGACCTTCCCGGACACCGACTACGGCAAGGAAGCGGCCGATTACATCCGCCGTTGCCGCAAGCGCATGGCCGAACATGAGCTTTTTGTGGCCGACTTCTACTGGCGTACCAGCCAGTACGGAGCAGCCTGGAAGCGCTACATGTACACGGTGGAAAACTTTAAGGAACTTGAGGAAGTCATCGAATACGCCAAGCTGCGTTCCGAGCTGTCCTACCTTGAATACCAAAAGACCCTGACCGAATCCGAACGCCAGGCCATCGAAGGCAGTTGGAAACACTGGGCCAAACGCTGGTTGTAATGACCCGCCCCTGGAGAACCCGTATTTCCAGGGAAATCCGGCAGCAAAACGGGGTGGCCTGCCGCCCCGTTTGTGTTTGCCAGGCAGGACAGCCATGAACCCTCCGGCTTCCCTTTCCCCAGGCCAGTGGCCAATGGCCATGGAACAGGGCCGCGTTGCCGATGCGGCCTTTGCCGCGGCCTATGCCCGTTCAACCGATCTGCAGCGCGCCTGGACCAAAACCGGTCTGGCCGCTGTCTTTGCCGCGCTTGGCGGCCCGATGCCGGCCAGCCGGCAACGGCGCGAGGTTCTCGGCCACGATCTCGATCTGACCGCAGCCGACGCCCCGCTGGACTATGTCATTGTCCTTTGCGGCCGGGATTTCCTGTCGCCGGCCCGACTGGTTGCGGCCGTGGTCCCGGCCCTGTGCGCCCGGGCCCGCGATGTTGCCGCCGTGCGGGTGGGCGGTGCCTGGCCCAAGCCGCTTTTGACCGCGCTGGAACTGTGCGGCGTAGAAACTGCCTGCCGCGTCACCTCCCGCGACCTGACCGGACTTTGGGCCGAGCTGCCGTCCAAGGGCAGGGGGGCGGTGGTGGTTCTGGGCGACGTGGCCCTGCCGGCCGGACTGCCGGCGGCCCTGGCGGTCCACACCGCCCGCATTGCCGGTCGAGCCGGTATTTTTGACCGGGATGGCACCGGCTTTGACGCCGACGCCCTTTCTTTTGCCCACCCGGACATGGCTTTTTTTGCCCACAGCGGGCCGTGCCCCGAGCTGCCGTCCTTTGCCGCCGGCCAGGGCGATCTGGCCCAGGCGGCCGCATGCGGCTACGATGTCGTGTACGCGGCCTCGGATCAGTTGCCCCAGGCGCTGGCGGTTGCGCCCCTGGCCCTTGGCCCTGGCCGGGAGACCTTCTGGCTGTGGCCCCAGTTGCCCCCGCAAGTCCTGCGTGTTCGCCGGTTGGGCGCTGCCGTGGCGGCCCTCGAGGCCGAACCGGCCCCGCAAAACGATTGATTTTTGCCCGACGCAACCCTCTCCAACCCATCGGAGCGAGCATGAGCGCCAAAAAGGGCATCAAGAAAAGCCGGCTGGCCAGTCTGCGCAACATCGGTATCATCGCCCATATCGACGCCGGCAAAACCACGCTGACCGAGCGCATTCTCTATTTTTCCGGCCGCATCCACCGCATGGGCGAGGTCCACGACGGCACCGCCACCATGGATTTCATGCCCGAGGAGCAGGAGCGCGGCATCACCATCACCTCGGCCTGCACCACCTGCGCCTGGAAAGACCATCAAATCAATATCATCGACACCCCGGGCCATGTGGACTTCACCATCGAGGTGGAGCGCTCGCTGCGGGTGCTCGACGGCGCGGTGGGGGTCTTTTGCGCTGTCTCCGGGGTGGAGCCGCAGTCTGAAACCGTGTGGCGGCAGTCGGTGGCCTATGGCGTGCCCAAGCTGGCGGTAATCAATAAGCTCGACAGGCCCGGAGCCGATTTTGAGGCTGTCCTGGCCGCCATTCGCGAAAAGTTGCGGGCCAATCCCGTGGCTGTGACCATCCCGGTGGGGCAGGGACCGGAACTGGCCGGCATCATTGATCTGGTCACCATGGAAAGGCTGCACTTCGAGACGGGCGGCGGCAGCGGGGAAGTCCGGCGCGCCGCGCTTACGCCGGCTGAGGCCGAACTGGCCGGCCCGTGGCGGGAGAAGCTGGTGGAGGCGGCCTGCGAATACGACGAGGAACTCGTTACCGCCTATCTTTCCGGCGACCCCATTGACGCCGCCGCCCTGGTTGCCGCTGTGCGCCGGGGGGTGATCGGCCAATCCCTGGTCCCGGTCTTTGCCGCTTCGGCGCTGAAAAACATCGGCGTCCAGCCGGTGCTCGACGGTGTGCTGGCCTATCTGCCAAGCCCGCTGGATCGCGAAGGCGCGGTGGGGATCGATCCCGACACCAAGAGTGCAATCACCTTTCCCCCGGACACTGCTGCCCCGCTGGCGGCCCTGGTTTTCAAGGTCAGCATGGAGACGGGTCGGCGCCAGGTCTTTGCCCGGGTTTATTCCGGTCGCCTCGAAGCCGGCAAGGACGTGTACAACGCCACCCGGGGCGAAATCGAACGTCCGGCGCGGCTCTTTCATCTCCATGCCGGCCACCGTGAAAAGGCCGAAATCGCCGAGCCGGGCGAAATCGTCGCCATCGCCGGCCTGCGCCGGGCCGCCACCGGCGATACGTTGTGTGCCCGGGAAACCCCTATTTTGCTCGAAACCATCGCCGGCTACAAACCGGTCATCAGTTTGGCGCTTGAGCCGCGAAACGCCGAGGAGACCGAACGCCTCCAAGAAGTCCTCGACAAACTGACCGAAGAAGACCCCACCCTGACGCTCACCCACGACGTCGATACCGGCCAGATGATTCTGTCCGGCATGGGGGAACTGCATCTCGATGTGGTCCTGGAGCGGGCGCGCCGGGAATACGGCGTCGCGCCCCGGGCCGGCAAGCCGCAGGTGGTCTATCAGGAAACGGTCACGGCCCAAGGGACGGGCGAGGGCGAATTCGAGCGGGAACTGGGCGAGCGGATACACCACGGCAAGGTGACGCTGACGGTTTCGCCGCTGCCCCGGGAGGCCGGGCGCGAGATTGTTTTTACCATCGACCGCCAAGCCTATCCGCCGGCCTGGAGTGCTGCCATGGCCGAGGGGCTGGAAGACGGCCTGCAAAGCGGACCGCTGGCCGGACATCCGGTCCAGGACGTTTTGGTACAGGTGACGGGCCTTTTCCCGGTCGAGGGCAAGACCACGGATGTGGGCTGCCGCATGGCTGCCAGCCAAGCCCTCAAGGCGGCCCTGGCCGCTGGCCGGCCGGCTTTGCTGGAGCCCCTTATGGAACTGGAGATCGGCGTCCCGGATGCCTTTGTCGGCGACGTGGCCGGGCTGCTGGGGGCCAAGGGAGCCAAGATCGAGAATCTGGTGGACCGGGGTGGGCACAAGACCATCACGGCCTTGGCTCCCTTGCGCCGGATGTTCGGGTTTTCTACCGATCTGCGCTCGGCCACCCAGGGCCGGGCCGGGATGACCATGCGTTTTCTCAAATTCGACCTGCTGCAATAGCTTCGCGAGAGTCCATGTCTGCACGTAGTCTGGTTTCGCCTGAGATTTCCAATCGCCTGAGTGTGTTGCGTTCGCTGCTGGTCATCTTCGTCATCGGCATCCACGCCGAAAAGGGCCTGCAGGCCTATTACCCGGACATTCCTGCCCTGCTGCGGATCTATTTAAATATTGTTCCCCACAACATTTTCCGGTTGGCCGTGCCGATTTTTTTTGCCATTTCCGGCTATCTGTTCTTTCTGACCTACAAGCCGGACGTAGCTTCCTACGGCCGCATGATCGTCAAAAAAACACGCACCATTCTGATTCCGTATCTGCTCTTTAACGCCATCAGTCTGCTACTTATTTTTATTTTCAACAAGATTCCGTATATTGGCGACATCAATATGGTGCATCAGGACGGAGTCCTTGCACTGCTGTTTGGCCTCAACCGCTATCCCGTCAACTATACTTTGTGGTTTTTGCGCGATCTCTATATCTATTTTCTTTTGACACCGGTCTTTTATATTGTCACGCTGGAGATTCCGCTCCTTGGCTTGATCGTCTTCTGGGCCATCTGGATGTTTGTTCCCCAGGCCGGCGTCCCCATCGAACTCAGCGGGCTGCTCTTTTTTTACGGCGGCGGCATGCTCGCCCGGCTTCGGGTCGATCTCGACGGAGCCAAACACCTGCTCCTGCCCGTGTTCGCACTCTATCTCCTGTTACTTTGCGCCACGGCCTCTTACGAATACGTCAACGGCACGGTATCCTATTATCATCTGCTTTACCGCCATAGCATGATATTTGGTGTTCTGACGGTGTGGCTGCTCTCGGCCTATGCGCCGCTGCACGACAACAAGACGCTGCTCAAACTCGCCGGAACCTCCTTTTTCGTCTATCTTGTCCATGAACCGATCCTTTCGTATTGTATTTATGGAACCCGCTATCTGTTTAAACCGTCCGGCACCCTGGTCGGCATCGCCTATATGTGGCTGCTCATGGCCGTTGATTATGCGTTGTGCCTGGGACTTGCCCGAATACTGCAACGCTATGCCTCCCGTCTGTACGCCCTGGCCTCGGGAGCCCGGTAGGAGTTCTATGCGCATCATCGGCGGACAATTCGGCGGTCGCTCGATCAAGGTCATCGACGCCCCGGGCCTGCGCCCGGCCACCGGGCGGGTGCGGGAAGCCCTTTTTTCCATGCTGACGGCCCGGGGGGTGCGCTTTCCTGGAGCCGCTGTTCTCGATTGCTTTGCCGGCGCGGGGAGTGTGGGCATCGAGGCCCTTTCGCGCGGTGCGGCCTCGGCCGTTTTTATTGAGAACAACCCGGCCGTGGCCAAGGTGCTGCGGGACAATCTGCGCGGTTTGGGGATAGGCTCGCGTGCTGCCCGGGTAGTGGAGGCCGACGTGGCCAAGGCGCTCCCCCGGCTGGCCGGTAGGCGATTTGATCTTGTGGCCATTGATCCGCCCTATGGGCAAGGGCTTTTGCCGCCGACTTTGGCCAAGTTGGCCTCTGTGGGACTGGTGGCCGAGGACGGCGTTATCGTGGCCGAAATCGAGTCCGGAGCCGAGTTGGCTGCGGGCGACGTCCCACCGACGTTTGATTGCCTGATCGACCGGACCTACGGTCAAACAAGGATTATTGTATGGACGCTGGTAAACCCTGCCTCGCCGTCTACCCCGGAACCTTCGATCCCCTGACCAACGGCCATGTCTCCCTGGTGCGCCGGGCCGCCATGATTTTTGGCACGGTGGTCGTGGCCGTGGCCGGGGACTCCCATAAAACGCCGCTGTTTTCGCTCCAGGAGCGCATGGACATTGCCGAGACCGTCTTTGCCAAGGACAGTCGCGTGCTGGTCGAAGGCTTTCAGGGGCTGCTGGTTAACTACGTCAAATCGCGCCAGGCCAATGTAATCCTGCGCGGTATGCGGGCGGTTTCCGATTTTGAATTCGAGTTCCAGATGGCGCTTATGAACCGTAAGCTCGACCGCACCATCGAAACCGTCTTTATCATGACCGATTACAAGTGGCTCTACATCAGTTCCACCATTGTCAAAGAAGTGGCCAAGCACGGCGGCGACATCCGGGGCATGGTGCCGGATGTCGTGCGCGAGCGCATGCTGGCCAAGTTTGGCCTGACTCCACCGCCAAACGGCACCAGGGAGGGCTGAGCGTGGCCGGCGCACGCGTGGTCTGCCTGCTCGGGGCCACCGGAACGGGCAAGACCGAGGCTGCCATCGCCCTGGCTGCCGCCTTTGATGGCGAAGTGGTCAACGTGGATTCACGTCAGGTCTATGCCGGCATCCCGATCATAACCGCCCAGCCCACCCCGGACGAACTGGCCCGCTGCCCGCACCATCTCTACGGCGACACGCCGCTGGACAAGACTGTTGCGGCCGGCGATTTCGCGGTGCGGGCCAGGGCCGCCGCTGCCGCCATCCATGCCCGGGGCCGCCTGCCGCTCTTTGTTGGCGGCACCGGCCTCTATTTTCGGGCCATCCTCGGCGGTCTGGCCCCCATCCCGGCCATCGCCCCGGATGTGCGAGCCGCCGTCCTGGCCGACTGGGAACGCCTGGGGCCGGCCGCCATGCACGCCAAGCTGGCCGCACTCGATCCGGCCTATGCCGCCCGCATCGCCCCGGCCGACCGCCAGCGCGTCACCCGGGCCTTGGAAGTGTCCCAGGCCACCGGTCGGGCCTTTTCCGACTGGCACAAGCAGGGCGACCCCGATGCCCCGGATTACGACGTTGTCAAGATCGGCCTGTCCCTGCCGCTGGAGGAACTCATCCCCCGGCTGGCCCAACGCATTGAGGCCATGGTCGCTGCCGAGGCCGTGGCGGAAGTGGCGCGCGCCCTGGCCCGCTATCCGGCCGATGCCCCGGGCCTGACCGGCATCGGCGGCCCGGAGATCGCCGCCCATCTGGCCGGGGTGCGTAATCTCAAGGAAACCAAGGAAGCCTGGCTGTCCAACACCCGGGCCTATGCCAAGCGTCAGGCGACCTGGTTTCGCAAGGAGCCGGCTGTCCTCTGGCTGGCCCCGGGCGATCACCAGGGTATCCGCGATGCCGTGGGCCGGCATTTTGCGAGGCAGGGCGCATGAATCGCCGGCAACTTCTGCTCTTTCTGGGAGCGGCCGGGTTGGCCGCCGGCTGGCCGCAGTGGCTGCCGGCCGCCGTCTCCTCCGACGAACTGGCCGGGGAGGGCCAGGCCGAGCTGACCGGCGGCAATCTCGCCAAGGCCCTGGCCCTGCTTCTGGAGGCCGAAGCCAAAGATCCGCGCAACGACCGGGTCCAGGCCCTTTTGGGCCGGGCCTATTTCCAGCAAGGGGACGCCCGCACGGCGTTGGTCCATTTTTCGCTAGCCGTTCGCCTCAATCCCGAAGACACGCTGTCGCGTCTTATGGCCGAGACCATCAGCCAGTTTCCGCTGCCGGCCGGCGGCGGGGCGGGCCGCGAACCGGCTTCGGGCCGTACCCGGCCGTCGCAACTCGCCAGGGAGGCCCAGGCCGAGCGTGAAGCACTGCTCGGGGCCGCTGCCCGCAGCAAAAGGCCCGGGCCGCTGCGCCTGCTCATCGATCCCGGCCACGGCGGGACAGATGCCGGCGGGGTTGCCGCCGGGCTTCGCGAGGCGGATGTGACCCTGGATCTGGCCTTGCGTCTGGCCCGGCTACTGGCTGCCGCCCGGGACGAGGCAGCCATCCAGCTGACCCGTACGGCTGATGTATCCCTGCCGGGGTGGGCCAGGGCCGGTCTGGCCGGGTTTTACGGCGCAGACCTGTTTATTAGCCTGCATGCCGCGCGGGTGGCCGATCCCAAGGCGAGCGGCGTCATGATCACGAGTTTTGCCCGTGAGCAGTCCGATGCCCTGGCTGCCCTGGTCTGCCAGACGGAAAATGCGGCCTCTGGGGCCACGGCCTCCTGGGCCTCCCGGGGCGGGGAAGGGGTGTTTGTGGCAACGGTGCGTGAGGCGGCCGGGCAGGGGGGGCGGGTCCAGAGCCGGGAGTGGGCCTCGCGGCTGGCCCGGGCCATCCCTGCCGCTGGGCCGTTGCCGGTGCGCGGGGCGGCCACCGGACCCTTGCGGCTTCTGGATGAGGTCGAAGTGCCGGCTGTGCTGATTGAAGCCGGCTTTTTGTCCCACCCCGGCGACGCTGCCGTCCTGGCCGATGCCGACAAGCGCCAGGCCCTGGCTCAAGGGCTGGCCGACGCCCTCCTGACCGTGGCCCGGACCCTGTGAGGGGATGAGGGGAAGAAGAAAGGCAGAAGAGCCCTCCGGCGGCCAAAGGGGTGACCCCTTTGGAATCCCTCATGGAAGGCAGGGGGGTAAGGGGGAACGGCGGTGCTACGACGGTGGGTGGGGGCAGAACTTCCAAAGGGCGGGGCTCCTGCCGCAGGGTATGCTTGACGCGAGTCAGCGTTGCTCCGGCGGCCGGGTGGAACACCCCCGGCCGCCCCAACTGGGGCGAGAAAACGTGACAGGAGCCGGTATGGGGCGCAGGCATGAAAAAAGCCCCGGGAGACAGTCGCCCGGGGCTTGGGACGGCAGGGATCTGCCGACTAGTGCTTGTCCGTGTCGTCGTTTTTGGGCTTGCCCGGGGTCACGTCGATCTCGTCCGGCTCGCTGGTGGCCTTCTTGAAGTTCTTGATGGCCTTGCCCATGCCGGCGCCGATTTCGGGAAGCTTGTTGGCTCCGAACATAACGAGCACGATGACCAGAATGATGATAAGCTCCGGAAATCCGATTCCAAACATGCTGCGCCTCCGCAAGTGGGTTGGGCATGGCTTTACACGCGGCGTGCCGGCAGGTCAAGAAAGGCCGGGCTTCATGGACAATCCGTCATGCCCGGCCATGTGACCCGTCTGCCCGGGGAGGGCTGCCCGCATTGCCGGGCCGGTCGTTGCCTGTATGAGGAACACCTCAATCCTGGCCTGTGCCTGGCCAATCGTTGCGCCGTGCTCAACCGATTGTGCCGGGCGTTTGATGATTTCGTGTTGCGGGCCGACAACCTGGGCCTGACAGACGAGCAGGCCGAGGCGCTGTGGCAGGCCCGGTTTCCGGCCACCCTGGCCAAAGAAGGGAATTGTCAGGATTACCTGCCCGATGATACGACTTCCTTCCCGGATTGCGTCCATGCCGCTGGCGATCTGTGCCTGCTGGCCTTGCCGCTGTGTCCGGGCCGGTGCCCGCGTTATCTGACGCGCTGCGGCGCTTGAAACGGTTTACGCCAAAGGACGGTTTTCATGAAAGGTGCATCAGGCGACGCCGTGTTGCTGCATTTCCCCTGCCTGACCCCTGCCTTGGCCGGAGCGGCTGTGCCCGGCGTGTTGTTTCTCGATCCGGGACTGGGCGAGCCGGGCGAGCCCGGCCGGGTGCGCCCGCACGATTTGCCCCTTGGCGGCGAAGAGTTGGCGGGCTTTTTGCGCGAATTCGAGCGGTTGCGTCGCGAAACGAAAAATCCCAAGGATCTTGCCTTGCTGGCCGGCGCTGCGGGCGGGCATTTTTTTACCGATACCTCGTTTGCCCTGCGCGAAGAGCTGGAAGATCAGCTCCATCCCGAGCGGGTGGCCACTCGAAGGGCCAAGGCCGCCCAACTCGCCTTGTGTCTGGCCTGCGCCATCGAACAAAGCGTGCTTGAACTGGCCCAGTCCGGGGAACTCGACGAGCGCTTCCGCCTGGGCATGGCCGAAAGCCTGGGCCTTGAGGCCGGTCTGGATGATGACGACGATGACGCCCTGGCCCTGTCCGCCGCCCTTTCTGCGGCCCAGGGGATGCCCAGCGCCGCCGCCTTTGCCGACGAGTTCCGCCCGCCCTGGCACCAGCTTCTCTCGCCGTTTTGGGCCGTGGCCCCGCAGGCTGCCGGCCTGTATATCGATGATCCCGACATTGCCGCCGAACTGATCGACGCCGGCGTTGTCGGGGAAGAGGCTTCGGCCCAGGTCCTTTGCGACTGGTTTCCACAAGGCCCGCCCGAGCTGCCGCTGCTGGCCGCCACGGTGACGGGCTGGCGGCTGGTCGGCAAGACCCGCCCTGATCCCGACGCGCCCTGGCTGGACGCGTCCCGGCTGGTGCTGGTCGTCAAACCGTAGCGCAAGCCGCACGGCAGGCCTTGGCAAACCAGTGTAGCCCTTGGGCCGGCCTGGGGCCGACAGGGCCGGCCCAGGCCGGCCCGAGCGAACGCTTGCAGTCCCGAGAAGGAGTTTTCCGGTGTATGTGTGCAACCCGTCCACCCCGCCGCAGTTTTTAACGCGCTTAACCGGCGTCATTTTCGATTGCGACGGTGTGCTCGTCGATTCCCGTGACGCCAACCGCATGTACTACAACCTCATCCGTGAGGGTCTGGGCATGCTGCCCATTACCCCCGAGGAAGAGGCATACGTGCACATGCATTCGGTTACCGAATGCCTCGCCCGCATCATCCCGGCGCAGCGGCTGGCCGAGGCCGATGTGGTGCGCGATAATCTCAACTATGAAGACATCTTCCCGTATATTTACCTGGAAGACGGTCTGGTCGAGTTTTTGGAATTATTGGCCGGGCGGGGTATCCGCATGGCGGTGCATACCAACCGCACCAACACAACCGAGCGGTTGCTGCGCCATTTCGAGATTGATCGCTTTTTTGCCCCGGTGGTCAATGCCGGCAGCCTCAAGCGGCCCAAACCCGATCCCGAGGGCGTGCATTACATCCTCAACGCCTGGGGACTGCCCACCGAGACCGTGGCCTACATCGGGGATTCAGCCCTGGACGAGCGCTCGGCCGCTGCTGCCGGCGTCACCTTCTGGTCGTATAAAAATCCCGCCCTGGCAGCCGCCATGTTCGTGCCGGATTTTGACACGCTGCGCAGTTGTCTGGCCGGGATTGCCGCTGCGCTGCCGGGTCGCACAGCCGAGGAACCGGATTTGTCTTGATTAATGCCTGGCACTGTGCCATTTTTCAAGTAAAGCGCATGTGCTTTTCATTGCTTCCTGGAAGGAATACGCATGGATATCCTTGGCTATTTTTTCGTTGCTTTGGCCAGAGTGCTGGACATTGTCTTTAGCCTCTATTTCTGGGTCATCCTCATTGCTGCGCTCATGTCCTGGGTACGCCCGGATCCGTATAACCCTGTGGTCCGTTTTCTGCGGGCCGTCACCGATCCGGTTTTTTACCGGGTGCGGCGCTGGCTGCCGTTTCTGACTGTGGGCGGCATCGATTTGTCCCCCATCGCGGTTATCCTGGCCCTGCAATTTCTCCAGTGGTTTCTCGTCCCCACCCTTATGCGTCTTGGCGGCGCGGGTCTGGGGCGCCTGTAAGGTGGCGGTCGTGACGGCGGATGCCTCGCCATTTGCCGGAAACCGAAACGCAGCGGCGCGGCGCGTTGCCTTCGGGGTGGGTGCATAAGCCGTGACGCTGGACAAGATTGATCTGCTCGACCGGAAATTCTCCCGTAGTATCGGCGGCTACCGCCGCGACGAAGTGGATCGCCTCCTTGCCGAGGCGGCGGATTCCATCGGCCATCTGGCTGAAGAGAAAATGGGCCTTGGTCGGGCCAACGAAGCCTTGCGGCGCGAACTGGCCGAATACCGGGCCAGGGAAGCGACCTTGCGCGACACGCTGCTGACCACCCAGCAAATCGTGGACGAGCTGAAAATAAAGGCCAGGCAGGAGGCCGAACGCATTATCGACGAAGCCCGGGACCAGGCGGCGGCGCTGCTCGCTGCAGGCGAAGGGCAGGCGGCCATCCTTGCCGGCGAAATCGACGCCCTGGCCGCCCGCAAGGCGGCGCTTACGGCCCGGTTCCGGGATATGCTGCTGGCGGCCCTGGAGATCCTTGACGCCCAGGCAGAGCCGGTCCCTGGCCCGGGAGACGACGCACCCAGGCCCGAAGTGCCCGTTGCCGGGGACGACCGAAGCGTTGCCGCGGCGTCCGAGGCGCGGCAAGCGGTCGCTGCCCAGGAGAATCCTGACGGGCTTGATCCGTTTGCCCTGGCGAAACGGTAGGCGGCCATGGCGGCACGACGGGGCGCGGGGCGCGCGGGGAAGGCGGCCGACGGCCGGCCGGGGGAGCAGGGGAAGCTGGCGGACGGAACAGCGCCGGGCGGGGAGTTGCCTGTTTTCGCCCTCGCCGCCGGTCCGGGAGCCTGGACCCTGCGGGTGGCGGTCACTCCGGGCGGGGCCAAAGACGCGCTGGCCGGTTTGGCCGAAGACCGGCTGCGGGTGCGCCTGCGGGCCAAGGCCGTGGAAGGGCGGGCCAACGCCGCCTTGACCGATTTTCTGGCTGACCGCCTGGGACTCAAAGCCCGGCAGGTTACCATTGTGTCCGGGGACAAGTCCCGGAAAAAAACGATTCGCCTTGAAACAGAGTCCGAACCCGACTGGTCGGCCATGACCGAAACGGGTTGAGACTAGAACCGTCAACAAGGAGTCTGTGCCATGGATCAACGCGATCTGGATCTCGTCGCCAAGTACGGTGAAGCGGACCCGGAATTGAAAAGTCTCTATGAAGAGCATGTCGCGTTTGAAAAGATTCTGGATAAGATGGAGTCAAAGCCTTTTCTGACTCCCGTAGAAGACACGGAGCTGAAGGAGATCAAGAAAAAGAAGCTCTCCGGCAAGACTCGCATTGAGAATCTTTTGATGAAATATCGCAAGGCGGAGGACCAATAGCATGGAACTCACCGGGGCCCAAATCCTCCTGGAATCCCTGCGCCGCGAAGGCGTGGAAGTCGTCTTCGGCTTTCCGGGCGGTGCGGTCATTGACATCTACGACCAGTTGCCCAACTACCCCCTGCGCCATGTGCTGGTACGCCATGAGCAGGGTGCCATCCACGCTGCGGACGGCTATGCCCGGGCCACGGGCAAGGTAGGTGTCTGTCTGGTAACCTCGGGCCCCGGAGCCACCAATACCGTAACCGGCATTGCTACGGCCTACATGGATTCCGTGCCGGTCGTCATCATCACCGGACAGGTGCCGACGCCGCTTATCGGCAACGACGCCTTCCAGGAAGTGGACATCGTCGGCATCACCCGCTCCTGCACCAAGCATAACTACTTGGTCAAAGAGGTGGGGGATCTGGCGCGTGTCATTAAAGAGGCCTTCTACCTCGCTTCCACGGGTCGGCCCGGTCCGGTGCTGATTGACCTGCCAAAGGACGTGCAAACGCGTCTTACGGAATACAAGTATCCGAAAACCATAAAAATGCGCAGCTACAACCCCACCTACGCCCCCAACCCCAAGCAGGTGGCCAAGGTGGCGGAGGTGGTGCGCCGGGCCAAAAAGCCCATCATTTACGCCGGCGGCGGGGTTATCGCCTCTGAAGCCAGCGAGGAGCTGGCCTGGCTGGCCCGGTCGTTTGACATCCCGGTCACGGCCACGCTGATGGCGCTGGGCTGTTTTCCGGCCGACGACCCGCGCTGGCTCGGCATGCTCGGCATGCACGGCACCTACGCCGCCAACATGGCCATCAGCAACGCCGACCTGATCCTGGCCATCGGCAGCCGCTTTGACGACCGGGTCACCGGAAAGATCAGCGAATTCGCCAAAAACGCCAAGATCGTGCACATCGACATCGACCCCACCTCCATCCAGAAAAACGTGCCCGTGCACATTCCGGTGGTGGCCGATTGCAAAAGCTTTTTAACCGCCCTGCGCCAGACCCTGGAACCGACCCTGGCCGAGCAGCCGGCGGCCGGACACGAGGCCTGGAATGCCAAAGTAGCCGCCTGGAAAGAGGAAAAACCGCTTTCCTACAATCAGGAAGGCGCGGTCATCAAACCGCAGTACGTGGTGGAGACCATCTCCCGCCTGACCAAGGGCGAGGCCATCATCACCACCGAAGTCGGCCAGAACCAGATGTGGGCGGCCCAGTTCTACGCCTTTACCCGACCCCGGTCGTTTATCAGTTCCGGGGGCCTTGGGACCATGGGCTTCGGCTTTCCGGCGGCCATCGGTGCCCAGATGGCCTATCCCGATCGGCTGGTCATTGACGTGGCCGGCGACGGCTCCATCCAGATGTGCATCCAGGAATTGGCCACGGCCGTGTGCTACAAGCTGCCGGTCAAAATCGTCATCTTGAATAATGGCTATCTTGGCATGGTGCGGCAGTGGCAGGAACTGTTTTACAAGAAAAACTACTGCGCCACCTGCCTGGATGTGGCCCCGGATTTCGTCAAACTGGCCGAAGCCTACGGCGCGGCCGGCTTCCGGGTGACCGATCCGGCCAAGGTGGAATCGGTGCTGGCCGAGGCCTTTGCGCTGCCATGCCCCGTCATCGTGGACGTCGTGGTTGACCGCGAGGAAAATGTCGCGCCCATGGTCCCGGCCGGCAAGTCCATAACCGAGATGATCCTCGTCTAGGAGCCACCATGCGCCACATCCTTTCCATCCTCGTCGAGAACGAACCCGGGGTGCTGGCCAGGGTGGCCGGCCTTTTCAGCGGCCGGGGCTACAACATTGAATCGCTCAATGTCGCCCCCACCCTGACCGAGGGCCTGTCCATGATGACCATCACCACGATTGGCGATGAGGCCATCATCGAACAGATCGTTAAGCAGTTGCGCAAGCTCGTCACCACGCTCAAAGTCGTGGATCTCACCGACGTCAAAGCCGTGGAGCGCGAGATGATGCTCCTGCGGGTGGACGCCGAGGGCAGCAAACGGGCCGAAGTGCTGCGCATCGTCGATATCTTCCGCTGCAAAGTGGTGGATGTGAGCCCCGACGAACTGGTCCTTGAAGTCACCGGCACCCAGGACAAACTGACCGCCCTGGTCAGTCTCCTGCAACGCTACGGCATAAAGGAAGTCGCCCGCACCGGCTCTGTGGCCATGCGGCGCGGCATGCAGGAATAACGGCGCGGCCTTGCGCCCTCTCCCCCAGAAATCGAGAGTGCCGCACTCCGGCACGATAAAGGAGCTATGATGAAAATCTATTACGACCAGGACGCCGACCTTTCCCTTTTGGCTGACAAGACCGTGGCCATCCTCGGCTACGGCAGCCAGGGCCATGCCCATGCCCAGAACCTGCGCGATTCGGGCGTCAAAGTGGTCATCGGCCAGCGTCCCGGCGGCCCCAACTGGGATCTCGCCAAGGAAAACGGCTTCACGCCCTTAAGCGCCGCCGAAGCCGCCGCTGCGGCCGATGTCATCATGATCCTGGTCCCGGACCAGCACCAGCGGGCCGTTTACGAAAAAGACGTGCTGCCCAGCCTGACTGCCGGCAAGATGCTGCTTTTCGCCCACGGCTTTAACATCCACTACCAGCAGATTGTGCCGCCGGCCAATGTTGACGTGGCCATGATCGCCCCCAAGGGACCGGGCCATCTGGTGCGCCGGGTCTACACCGAGGGCGGCGGTGTGCCGTGCCTGATCGCCGTGCACCAAAACGCCACCGGCAAGGCCATGGAAATGGGCCTGGCCTACGCCAAGGGTGTGGGCGGAACGCGCAGCGGCGTTTTGACCACCACGTTTAAGGAAGAGACCGAAACCGATCTTTTCGGCGAGCAGGCCGTTTTGTGCGGCGGCGCGGCCGAACTGGTCAAGGCCGGTTTTGAGACCCTGTGCGAGGCCGGCTACCAGCCCGAAATCGCCTATTTCGAGTGTCTCCATGAGCTGAAACTCATTGTGGACCTCATGTACGAGGGCGGCCTGTCCCGCATGCGCTATTCCATCAGCGACACGGCCGAATACGGCGATTACGTCAGCGGTCCCCGGGTGGTCACCGACGAGACCCGGGCCGAAATGCGCAAGATCCTCAAAGAGATCCAGAATGGCACCTTTGCCCGGGATTTCATCATGGAAAACATGTCCGGCCGGGCACACTTCCTGTCCATGCGCCGCATCAACGCCGAGCACCCCATTGAAAAAGTCGGTGCCAAGCTGCGCGAGATGATGAGCTGGCTCAAGAAATAGCAGGGGTCAAGCGGCCGGTCCTCAGGGGCCGGCCGCTTCTGCAAGGAGATGTCCATGTTCATGCGTTTTTTCGGGAGATCGCGACGTCGTCCTCTCGGCCTGTTTCTGGCCTTTGTATTGGCGACGATGGGTTTGGCGGGGCTGGCCGGGACGCATTTCGCCCAGGCCCAGACCCCAGCCCTGGAAGCGCCACTGCCGGAAAACGCCGATCCCTTTCCCGGGCTTTTGGCCCTGGCTGGAAACGGCGACCCCAAAGCCCAGTGTGCAGTCGGCATCGATTATCTCAACGGTCGCCGCGTCGCCCAGGATTATCGACTGGGACTCCACTGGCTGTCCAAGGCCTCTGACGCCGGCTTTGCCTACGCGCGCTACGTGCTGGCAGACGTCTATAGCCGGGGGTATGCCGGCGTGCCCGTCGATGATGCATCGGCCTATTATTATGCCTCCCTGGCTGCGGCTTCCTCGTCACTGGACGACAAGGTCCGGGAGCGGGCAGCAAAGTTGCGCGACGCCAGCGCCAAACGGTTGAGCACAGCCCAGCTCGCGGCCATGCAGGCCAAAGCCGCTCTGGCTCCCCTGGACGCGGCGGTAGGCCATTAGCCCCGCTGCGTTCCTGCCGCCCAGGCGCTCCTGGCCGGGCGGACCTCAAATGACGGCGCAGGGAAATGCAGCCATGTCCGACGTTTCGCTCCCCTTCGCGCAAAACCGGCCCGGCTTGGGCGTAGTCCAAAGGGCCGCCGGGCTGTTTGCCCGGATGGTCCTGATCCTGGTGACGTTGTGGGCCGTTTGGGCGCCAGGGCTTGCCGTGGGGGCAAAGGTCGAAACCAAGACCTTTAATGCCTACTACGCCAGTCAAAGCGCCAAAATTTATGACCATTTGCTCAAGGTCACGGATTATTACGCGTCTTTGGCCAAGGACGGCAATACCGAGCGCGTCAAGGACGTGCTGGCGTTGCGGGCTTCGCTTGCGGCCTGCTGGGAAATGGTCCTCAATGCCGGCGACATGGTCTATATCTACGATCTTGTCGATCCCGGCTGTTCCGGGACCGTGACCCAGATCGGCGGCTTGATCAAAACGGGTCTGGCCACCGTGGCCGGCAAGCTGGACAAAGAACTCCAGTGGATGCGACTGGTGGAAAAAAACGTCTCCGATCTGCCCGTTTCCGTGGAATTGGGCCAGGCCTTTCGGGATATCGAGGCCATGGCAGCCTATTTTAGAACCGCAGCCCCGACTTTTGAGGCACCGGCCGGCGGCGAAACCCGCCAGTCCGTGAAAAAGCAGGGGGTTCCATGACCGGGCTTGCCGACTGCATCGGCTATCTGGCCGGCCTGTGTACCACTGCGGCGTTTTTACCCCAGGTGGTCAAAACACTGCGCAGTCGGTCGGCCCATGATATCTCTTTGGGCATGTACGCGCTTATGGTCGTTGGCATCGGGTTGTGGCTCATCCACGGCATCCAGGTGGAGTCCGCTCCTGTGATAGCCGCCAATGCCGTGACGCTTGTTCTGGTCGGAGCCATGCTGGTCATGAAGCTGCTGTACAAATAAAGCCTGCGCCTGGAAGCGGCGCGTGGAGGTTTTCATGCGGATATTGATGCTTTCCCTCTTGCTACTGGCCCTGACAAGCCTGCAATTCGGCTGCGGCCGTCATACCTATCTGGTTGAGACCATGGACAAAAAGTCGTTTTACGTGACGCCGCCTTTGGTGGTAGATGCCGAAAAGGGTGTCTATTACATGTGGATTAACGGACAGCGCCGCACCGTGCCCATGGATCAGGTCTATCGCATCGACGATTCGGCCCAGATCTGCTACCAAAATGGCGTCACCGACACGTTTACCTGCTACGACAACCTGTACTATTTCTGATGCGCCGGACCGGGCCGTGAACGACGAGTTGCGGCGTTTGTCCCTGCGCCTTTTGGAGCGAAAGCCGCCATCCGGACCGGTCGTTTCGCCCGTGGCCTTGACGCCCGGGGCTTTGCCGGACGTGATCGCAGCCTTGGCCGAGCACCGGCTGCCCCCGGAGCCGGCCGTGCTGGCCAGCCTGTGCCTGAAATATTTTTACGCCTATGTCCACGCCGACAGTCTGGAAACCGAGGTGACCCTGGACGCCCTGACCCGGCTGGCCGGCCAGTTCGTGCGGCGACGCGGTGGCACGGCACTCCTTGACGGGCAGGACGCCTTGCGCCGCTTTCTGCTCCACCACGGCTTTGCCCTGCAAATGCTTATTGATCTGCCCAAAACCGTCCATCTGCTCCTGGCTCTCCTGGCTCTTCCCGTTCCCTGCCGCGACCGTTTCCTTGGCCTGGACCTGGGGGCCGGGACCGGTATTTTGCTGCTTGGTCAGTATTTGCTGGCCCGCCGGGCCGGCATCGCCGCTCCGGTGCTTTTTGGCTATGAATTCCAGCCCCAGGTGGCCACGCGGGCCGATGGGCTGCTTGCTGCGCTGGGCATTGGCCGGGTGCGCCAAGCCGACGCCACCCAGGGCGCGACCTACGCCACACTGCCGGACGGGCCGGTTGCCTGCGTCACCAACGAAACCCTGCCCTCGGCCGGCCGCCGGCTCTATAAAGAACCGTTCCCGGCCATAAACGCCGCTCTTTTTGCCGCCCTGGGACCACGGCTTGCCAGCACGGCCTTTTTGCCCCAGGCGGTCTGGGCCTCGGACCGGGCCGGACGCACCTGGCTGCGGCTGGCCCCGGAAAACGCCTTTGCCGGAAACACGGTCGGGCCGGGCAAGCCCGTGTCCCTGGCTTTTATGCGCGAGGTGGAACTGGCCGGGGAGCGGATTCCCGTGGACCGGGTCGGGCAGGCCCTGGCGTGGCTGGTGGCCGCCCCCTGGCGCGAAAGCCTGTGCCGGCGTTGGTAGAGTGCAGAAGAGAGGCGAGTGAGAAGAGGAGACAGAAGATGCCTCCGGCGGCCAAAGGGCTGAGCCCTTTGGAATCCCACCTGAAGGCAAGGGGGGAAGGGGGAACGGCGTGCTGCGGGTTCGTTACAGCGTCAGCTCGTAATAGAGCGCCCCATCGAGCGGATTGTCGCAGTATGGTTCGATGCGGCTGAAACCGAGCTTTTTATACAGGGCATTGGCCGCAGTCATGGTTTCCAGAGTGTCCAGCCGGATGGCCTGGTAGCCGCGCTCCCGGGCACCGAAAATGGCGGCCTCGGCCAGGGCGCGCCCCAGTCCGTGCCCGGCATGGGCCGGGCGCACATAGAGCCGTTTCATTTCGCACACAGCGTCGGCCAGCGGGCGCAGGGCCACGCAACCGGCCGGCATGCCGGCAGCCCAGGCCAGCCACAGCCCGCCCCGGGGAGGTGCATACCCTCCAGGCAACTCTGCAAGTTCCTTGTCAAAGTTCTGAAAACACAAGGAGAAGCCGAGACCGTGGGAATATTCCTCGAACAAAATGCGCACCACGGTCATGTCCGTGGCCGCACTGATGGCCG
Source organism: Solidesulfovibrio aerotolerans (assembly GCF_009856865.1). Classification (GTDB taxonomy): domain Bacteria; phylum Desulfobacterota; class Desulfovibrionia; order Desulfovibrionales; family Desulfovibrionaceae; genus Solidesulfovibrio; species Solidesulfovibrio aerotolerans. The sequence continues at coordinate 126,240 of NZ_WVUD01000006.1, forward strand.
CAGCCTGACGCGAAGGCCCGTGGGCCGATGCCTGATTCATGGGGACTGCCTTATTCCTCTTCGCGTGGCCACTGTGGCACCGCTGCGGTTGCCGCACCAAAGGGCTCCGGTGACGGCTGTTTTCGGCCACGAGTCGTAACAGGCTTTTTTCCGTTTCCCAAGAGAAAAGGGAGCTTTTACCGGGATGCGGCCTTTTGTCCCGGGCCTTTGACCAGCCGACCAAGTCGGGCAAAAGGAGCGCGACAGCATGTATTGGACCAACGCCCCGCGTGTTCCGTCGAGCCTGGAGATAGCGCGCGAGATTGTGACACGTTTTCGGCCCGGGGACCGCATTCTCGACCTTGGCTGTGGCCCGGGGCGCACCCTGGCCGGATTGCGCACAGCCGGCCTTGGCAGCCGGCACGTCGGCCTGGACACCAACGCCCCGAGCCTGTTTGCTGCGGCTGGTGTGGGACTGCCGGTGGTCCGGGCCGATTTGGCGGCCTTGCCCGTTGCCGACGCCGCCTTTGACGTGGCTATCCTGCAAGCCGTACTGACCACCATCGTTGGCCCCGGGCAGCGGCTGGCGGTGTTGCGCGAAGCGAGGCGCACGTGCGTCCGTCTGCTCTACATCGGTGATTTTCTGCAAAATTGGGACCTGCCGTACTACCGGACGCGCTACGAAACCGGTCTGGTCGAAACCGGCGAGCTGGGCAGCTTCGTGGTGCGCGACCAGGGCCAAACACTGTATGAGGCCCACCATTTCACGCTGGAAGAACTGTCTGAACTGCTGGGGCAGGCCGGCTTCGCCGTGGCCCAGGCGGTCTTTCCCACCGTGCGCACCCGGTCGGGCAATGTGGTGCGCGGCGTGTCCCTGGCGGCCGAGCCGCTTTGACTTTTTGGCTCCAAGTGGCTATCGACCTTCTTTTATGCCGCGCTCTGGGTGGAGGGTTACATGAGCATTGCAGGTGAAATGGAAGTCATGGCCAAAAAGGCCAAGGACGCTTCCCGGGCCATGGCGGCCGCTTCCGGCGCGGCCAAGGATGCCTTTTTGGCGGCTGCGGCCGGGCTGTTAACGACCCGGGCGGACGAAATCCTGGCTGCCAATGCCACAGACATTGCCAAGGCCCGCGCCGCCGGCATGGATGCCCCGCGCCTGGACCGGCTCACCCTGACGCCGGCCGTCATGGAATCCATGGCTGCGGCCTGCCACGAGATCATCAGCCTGCCCGATCCCGTGGGAGCCATCGAGGCCCTGCGGCCCCGGCCAAACGGGCTTCTTGTCGGGCGTATGCGGGTGCCCCTGGGCGTTATCTGCATGGTCTACGAGTCCCGGCCCAACGTCACCATCGACGCGGCCATCCTGTGCCTCAAAGCCGGCAACGCCGTCATTTTAAAGGGCGGTTCCGAAGCGCTGGCCTCCAATATGGCCCTGGCCGGGCTGCTGCGCGAAGCCTTGGCCGCCGCCGGCCTGCCCGAGGATGCGGCCCAGCTTGTGCCGGTTGCCGACCGGGCCGCCGTGGCTGCCCTGTGCAAGCTTGACGAACTTATTGACGTCATGATCCCGCGCGGCGGCGAGGGCCTTATCCGGGCTGTAGTGTCCCAGGCCACCATGCCGGTGCTCAAACACTACAAGGGCGTGTGCCATGCCTATGTCGATGCCGGGGCCGACGAGGCCCGGGCCGAAGCGGTGGTGGTCAATGCCAAGGCCCAGCGCCCGGGCGTGTGCAACGCGCTGGAATGCCTGCTCGTCCATGCCGCCGCCGCCCCGACCTTCCTGCCCCGGGTGGGAGCAGCCCTGGTCCGGGCGGGTGTGACCATGCGGGCCTGTCCGCGCGCCCTGCCGCTGCTGGGTGAGGGTGCGACTCCGGCGGCACCCGAGGATTTCGGCCAGGAATTTCACGATCTTATTTTGGCCGTCAAAGTGGTGGACTCCATGGACGAGGCGCTGACGCATATCCACCGCTACGGGTCCAACCACACCGAGGTCATTCTCACCGAGGACCACGGCCGGGCCATGGATTTCCTGCGCCGGGCTGACGCCTCCATGGTTGGCATCAACTGCTCCACGCGGTTTAACGACGGTGGCGAGTTGGGCCTTGGGGCCGAAATCGGCATTTCCACATCCAAGCTCCATTCCTACGGCCCCATGGGGCTGGTGGAACTGACCAGCGCCAAATTCGTGGTGCTCGGCCAGGGGCAAGTGCGCGGCTGACGGGACGGTTTGGGCATGCGGGAGCCACGCATCGGCATTTTCGGCGGGACATTTAATCCGGTCCACATCGGCCATGTGCGCGCCGCCATCGAGGTGGCCGAGGCGCTGGGCCTTGCCGGCGTGGAATTTGCTCCGGCGGCCCGGCCGCCGCATAAATCCGGCGACCCGCTCCTTGATTTTGCCCTGCGCCTGGACCTGTGCCGGGCAGCTGTTTCCGGCATTCCCGGGTTCTCGGTCAACCCGCTGGAAAATGAGCGGCCCGGCCCGTCTTATACCTGCGATCTGCTGGCCGATCTGGCCCGGACTCGGCCGGGGGAACAGTTTTGCTTCATCATGGGCATGGGCGATCTGCTCTGCCTTGCCGCCTGGAAAAACGGCCTGGGCCTGGGCCGGTTGGCCCATCTGGCCGTTCATGCCCGGCAAGGGCAGGAACTTGAGGCCTTTGGCCGCTTTTTGGACCACAACGCCAAGGCCATGGGAGCCGCTCCCACGGCTGATCCGGCTGTTTGGTCCTTGCCGCAAGGGCGGCTCATGCAGTACGTGCCCGTGGCCCGGCTCGACGTCAGCGCCTCGGACATCCGCCGGCGCTGGCAGGAAGGCAAACGCATCGACGGACTGATGCGTCCGTCTGTTCTCGACAAACTCCTAACCCATGCGGACGCGCTTCCTGCCGGCTGGGGCCGGCCGCCTGCAGCGTGATCCTTGGACGCATCCCTTGCAAAGCCGTTTCATTTTCCTGCGCCGTACAACGTATTGTCTGGCCATCATTGTTTTTTGCACCCTGCTGGTCCTGCCCACCCTGGATCGCCTGATCGAATTCGCGCCCAAGGGCACCGTGGCCGAGATGGAAACGACCCCGCTCCCCCGGCTCACTTCGGCTCCCGACTCCTGGGGACGCTGGTTTGACGTCCTGCGGCGTGGCTACTTCGACCGGCATTACAATTTGCGCGGCCTGCTCATTTCCTGGAACAGCTACCTTGATACTTTTGTCCTGGCCTCGACCACGTCTTCGAACAAGGTCATGGCCGGCACGGATCATTGGCTGTTTCTGGCCCAGGACGGTTCCTTTCGAAACGTCGTTGAGGATGCCCGTTCCCCCGGGGATCTGCCGGCCGACTCCTTAAAGATTCTGGGCAATGAACTGGAGCGCCGACGCCAGTGGCTTGAGGCGCGCGGCATCCGCTATCTGGTCATCCTGGCCCCCAACAAAAATTCCGTCTACCCGGACAAACTTCCCAAGGCCTTGCGACCGAAGCGGCTGGAAAGCCACCGGGATCAGTTCGTCCGTTTTCTGCACGAAACGACCAAAGTGGACATTGTTGATGTCACTGAAGCACTTGTTGCGGCCAAACCGCAGCACAACGTCTTTTACATGACCGACAGCCACTGGAACGCCCACGGTGCCTTCGCAGCCTATCAACTGGTTATGCAGCATCTGACCCGCGATTTTCCCTCCATCAAACCCCTGGACCGCAGCCAGTTTCGGGTGGAGCAGTACAGTTGGCTGTCGGGAGATCTGGCCTTTATGATGGGGCTGTCAGATTACATCAAGGAAGACCGCATCATCTATTTCAATAAGGAATGGTACAAGGCCAGAGGACTGTCCTACGACGGTCCAGGCGATCCGCATTACTTCGAGCATCCGCAGTATTCAACGACAGGCGACCCCAAGTTGCCGCGCGCCGTGATCTTTCACGATTCTTTTTGGTGGGAACTTCTGCCTTTCATGGCGGAGGCCTTCGATAAAGCCCTCTACGTCTGGCTCAAGCCGCAAAACGAAACTGAATTGCGCTATTTCGATGCTGCGCTGATCGAACGGGAAAAGCCGGACATCGTCATTGACGAATTTACCGAACGCTATATCATTCCGCCCTTGCGCGGCGGCTTCAAGCTCAAAAGCGGTACGGCAGCGGCCAAGGAATAGCCTCGCTGCGGGCTTTGCCTGCTTTACAAATGTCGGGAAATCCCTATATACGGCGCATCGAAGCCCTTTATCGCGGCCAGCCGCGAGGAGTTTTGCCCCTTCTCATGGAATACGCTTCAGCCTATTCGTCTGCGGACGCTGCGGTGTCCCTTTTCGCAATTTTTGCCCCGTGCCTGCGCAACCTGGAGGCTGGGACACGCCCATGATGACCCTCATTGTGTCCGTGACCCTGGCTATCGTCATCTCGGCCTTTTGTTCGCTCAGCGAAGCGGCTCTGTATTCAGTGCCCTGGAGCTGGATTGAGCGGCTGCGCAAGGATGGCCGGGCCTCCGGGGAACTTCTTTTCACCCTGCGCTCCAATGTCGAAAAGCCCATCACCGCCATCCTGACGCTCAATACCATTGCCAATACTGCCGGGGCTGCCGTGGCCGGTGCCGCCGCTTCCTCTGTGTTCGGCTCCGACGACGTCTGGCTCTTTACGGCCGCCTTTACCGTGGTCATCCTGGCCTTTGGCGAGATTTTGCCCAAGACCGTGGGCGTGGCCTACTGCCGGCCGGTGTCGGCGCTCATTGCCGCCCCCATGAAATATATGATTTTGGCCCTGCTGCCCATCATCTGGGCCGGGGGGCTGATGGCCCGGCTTGTTTCTTCCAAGCGCAAAGATCCGCTGTCCTCGGAAGAGGATTTGCGGGCGGTGGTCAGCCTGACCCGGCGAGAGGGCATCATCAAGCCCCTGGAAGAACTGTCGATTAAAAACATCCTCTCCCTGGATCTCAAAGCCGCCAGCGACGCCATGACACCGCGCACGGTGGTCTTTTCCCTGCCGGCCCAGATGACCGTGGCCGAGACCAGGGGCCAGGGCAAGGGCGTGTGGCCCCACAGCCGTATCCCGGTGTACGACGCCGACGACCCGGAAAACATCGTGGGCATCGTCTATCGTCGCGAAGTCCTGGAAGCCCTGGCCAACGACTTGGACGATATGCGCCTGTCGGACCTCATGAAACCCGTGCGCTTTGTGCTCGATACCATGACCCTGGACCGGGTGTTGGTAAAATTTCTGGAATCGCGTATGCATCTGTTTGTCGTGCTTGACGAGTACGGGGGGGTCTCGGGCGTCATCACGTTGGAAGATGTTCTGGAAGAGATTTTGGGTAAAGAGATCATTGATGAAACCGACCAGGTGGCGGATATGCGCGAACTGGCCCGGACCCGGCGTGAGGATCTTTTGCGCCAGCGCAACCGGGACGACGCGCCCACGCCATAATCTTCAACCTATCGGGTTGTGCCGTGGCGAAAAAAAAGAATACTCCCATGTATCTCGTGGCCCTGGCCCTGTTTCTCGGGGGCTTTGGCTATCTGCTCTATTCGGGGCTGGGCGAAAATACCTCGTATTTTCTCAATGTTTCCGAAGCGCTGGCCATGCCGCCCAAAGAGCTTTCCAAGGCCCGGTTGTTTGGAACCGTGGCTGAAAACGGTCTGAACCGTCCCGAGGACGCCCTTGGGGTGAGTTTTACGCTCATCGACAAGGATCAGGCCAATAAAACTATCCGGGTTGATTTTCGGGGCGTCGTTCCCGATACCTTCAAGCCGGGTGTCGAGGTCATCGTGGAGGGGGGAGTCAATCCCGCTTCCGGCGCTTTTGCCGCCAACACGCTCATGACCAAGTGCCCGTCGAAGTACCAGAAGGAAAACCGCGGGTAATTATTCCATCGGCTCCTTGCCGGACACCGGAGACCGGTCGGAAAGCCTAGCCGACCGGTCTCGCCTGTTGCCACCAGCCGCAGGAAAACGGTGCTCCCTCTCAATCAACTGCTGCGAAACCGTTAAAAAGCCCCGCCTGTGCGCTGTCACGTGTTGCCGCTTGGCCTTGTGATATGAGCGTGGGTGGGAGGGCTGCACCATAGGAGTTTTGATGCACGTTACAGCCTATTTTGCCTTGCTGGCAGCCATGATGCTGTGCCTGGCCGGCGCAGTGGCGGCCCTGGCCGGACTGTGGCAACGAGAATACGGGCGGCTTGCCCTTATTGAAAAAGGCCATTTGCTGGCTACCGCAGCCGTTGTGCTCTCCTCGGCCATCCTCACCGTGGCCCTGTGGCGGCGCGATTTTTCCTTTGTCTATGTGGCCGAATATACGGATACGCTGCTGCCGCTGTTTTATACGCTCACAGCCTTCTGGGCCGGGCAGGCCGGTTCGCTGTTGTTCTGGATGCTGGTTATTGCCCTGTGCGGCGTCTGTTTCGCCCTGTCGCCAGCGTATAAAAGCCTCAGCCTGCCCACCCGCCACGCCTACTGGATGTTTTTCCTGACCGTCGAAGCCTTTTTCCTGCTGCTCTTAACCGGTCCCACCAATCCGTTTTTGGAAGCCGTGCCGCCGGTGCCGGAAGGCCGGGGTCTTAATCCCCTGTTGCGCAATCCCGGCATGATTTTTCACCCGCCGCTCCTCTTTCTCGGCTATGCCGGCTTTACCATCCCGGCCTGTCTGGCTTTGGCCGCCTGGCTGTGCGGCGAGCGGGCCTCGTTTGCCGCTGCGGCGCGCAACACCACCATCCTGTCCTGGATCTTTTTGACCGCCGGCATTCTCCTGGGCGGCTGGTGGTCCTATATGGAACTGGGTTGGGGCGGCTACTGGGCCTGGGATCCGGTGGAAAACGCTTCGCTTATTCCGTGGCTCGTGGGCACGGCCTTTTTGCACACCTCCATCGTTGAGCGGCGCACCAAGGCCCTGGCCAAGACCAACGTGGCCCTGGCCGTGGTCACGTTTGTCACCTGCATTCTGGGCACCTATCTGGTGCGCAGCGGGGTGGTCGAATCCCTCCACGCCTTTGGCGAGGGCGGCGTGGGCGGCCCGTTGCTGCTCTTTATGCTCTTTACCCTGGTGGTGCTCGCGGCCGTGCTCGTGGCCGGCGCGCCCTATTTTACCGACCGCGTCAAGCCCCTGGCCGGGCTGATGAGCGTGCCGGGCTTTTTAGTCATCCTGGCCTGGCTTATGCTGGCGCTCTCGGCCGTGGTTTTTCTCGGCACCCTGTGGCCGGTTATCAGCAAGCTGTGGAGTGCTAACCCCGTGGGCCTGGACGCCGGATTTTACAACCGGGTCTGCCTGCCGCTGTTTGCCCTGGTGACGGCGCTGGTGGCTTTTTGCCCGCTGCTCTCCTGGAGCGAGGGCGTGCGCGACAAGGCCGGCCTGGGCGTGGCCGTGGGTGCCTTTGTCGGCGGTGGCGTCGTGCTCTATGGCCTGGGCCTGCATCTGCCGGTGGCCCTTTTCGCCGGTGCGGCCTCGGTCGCCGCCATGGCCACGGTGGGCTACGTCTTTTTGCGCCAGCGCCATGCCCGCAGCCGGGCCGGGGCCCTTGGTGCCTACTGTGTCCACCTCGGTCTGGCCCTGGTCACCCTTGGCGTGGCCTTTTCCGGTCCCTACCAGATCAATCAGGAAGCCGTGCTTATGCCGGGGCGCACCATGGAAGTCGGCGGCTTCACCCTGACATACAAGGATCTTGAACTGGAGCAAAACAAGGCCGTGGCCATCAGCCGGGCCGTCATCGATGTCAGCAAAAACGGCCAGCCCGTGGGCGTTTTGACCCCGGAACGCCGCATCTACACCGGATTTGAGCAGCCCTTTGCCGAGGTGTCCACCATCCCGAGCCTGGGCGACGAGTTGTACGCCACGCTGATAAACTCCACCGAGAAAAAGGCCGCCAGCCTCAAGGTCAGCGTCAACCCGCTGATCAACTGGATCTGGATTGGCGGCACGCTCATGTGCCTGGCCCCGTTTTTCAGCCTGCGCCGCTTGCGGGCCAAGGCGGAGTAGGGCGGCTGCCATGGCCCAGGGGTTGTTGCGCCTTTGCCGGGTGAGCCGTTTTTACGGCGAGCGGGCGGTGCTGCGAAACATTGAGCTGGTGCTGGCCCCGGGGCAGGCGCTCTTGGTCGTTGGTCCCAACGGTGCCGGCAAATCGACCTTGCTGCGTTTGCTGGCCGGGCTGTTGCCGCCGAGCGAAGGGGAGATTACGACCGAGCTGGCCCCGGGGGAAATCGGCTATCTTGGCCATAAAACGCTCATTTATCCGAAACTGACGGCCCGGGCCAATCTGGCCTTCTGGCAGGCCATGTTCGGGTTGCCCCGCGACGATGCCCCCATCGAGGCGGTCCTGGCCCGGGTTGGCCTCTCCCGCTTTGCCGACGAGGAAGCCGGGGTCTTTTCCCGGGGCATGTCCCAACGCCTGAGTCTGGCCCGGGTGTTTTTAACCGGCCCGCGCCTGCTGCTTTTGGACGAACCGGCTTCGGGCCTGGACCCGGCTTCGGCTGCGATGCTGCGCCGGGAGATCCGGGCCGCGGCCGATGCCGGAGCCGCCGTTGCCTGGGTGAGCCACAATGTGGCCGCTGATCTGGCGGTGTGCGACCGGGTGGTGCTGCTGCGCGGCTGCCGGGTGGCCTATGACGGACCGGCCCGAGACTTTGACCCGTCGGGACTGGCCGGGGAGTGCGTATGTTAGGCGCTGCCTTGGCCGTGGCCCGAAAGGATTTGAAGCTGGCTCTGTCCGGGGCGCAGGGGCTGGTCCAGACCGTGCTGCTCGGGCTGCTGCTGATTTTTATCATGAGCCTGTCACGCGAACCCGGCGAGATGTCGCCGCCGCTGGCGGCCGCGGCCATCTTCTGGCTGGCCACGGCCTTTGGGCAGATACTGGTCTTTAACTTCCTCTACGGCCTGGAAGAGGCCGAAGGGGCGCGGTTGGGGCTGCTGCTGTCGCCGGCACCGACCCAGTCGGTCTGGCTGGGCAAGGCTGTTGCCGGCTGGGTGCTGCTCTTTTGCTGCCAGTTGGTTTTTGCCCCGGCTGCGGTGGCCTTTCTCGGGCAATCCGTGGCCGGTTCCGTTGGCCTGGGGCTGCTCGTTGTCGCTGCCGTGGACTGGGGGCTGTGCGCCCTGGGATCGCTGTTGGGCGCGCTCTCTGTTGGCCGTTCGTCGCGGGAATCGCTTTTGACCGTCATCCTCTTTCCACTCCTGGTGCCGGCGCTTTTGGCCGGTATTCGGCTCCTGGAAACGGTCATTTCCGGCCGCGGCCTGGAAGCGGTCGGTGCCTGGACCGGCACGGTGGTGGCCTTTGACGCGGTATTTACCGCCGCTGCCTTGATCCTTTTCCCCTTCCTCTATACCGGCGAGGAATAGGAGTGCTATGATACGCCTGTGCGCCCTGGCCGCTGCGGCCGTGTCCATCCTGGCCCAGTATGCCATTTGGTTCTACGCCCCGGTGGAAGAGACCATGGGCGAGGTCCAAAAAATATTCTATACCCACATGCCGATGGCCTGGTGGTCCTTGGTGAGTTTTGTCGTGGTCTTTGTCGCCTCCATCCTCTATTTGGCCAAGCGCCGGGACGTCTATGCCCGGCTGGCCGGCGCGGCCGCTGAACTGGGCGTTTTGATGTCCGGTCTGGCTCTGGCCACGGGCATGTGCTGGGCCAAGCCCATCTGGGGCGTCTGGTGGACCTGGGATCCCCGGCTCACCACCACACTCGTCATGTGGTTCGTTTACGCAGCCTATCTGCTGTTGCGAGCCTCTGACGTCGGCGGCCAGCGCAAGGATACGGTTCTGGCCGTCCTTGGCATCGTGGCCTTTCTCGATGTTCCCCTGGTCTTTATCTCGGCCCGCTACTGGCGCAGCATCCATCCTGCCGTCCTGGGTTCCCAGGGCGGTGGCATGGAACCCGAGATGTGGCTGGCCATGGCGGCCAACCTCGTGGCCATGGGGCTTTTGTGGCTGGCCTTGCTGGCCGCCCGCACCAAACAACTCGCCGCTGGCGCGGCTGTCACGGCCCTTTTGCGCCACGGTGCCTCAAGGAACTAAGTCATGGGCAAGGAAGTCTATTTGTTTGCAGCCAACATCCTGGTCTGGGTTGGCCTTGGCTGCTACGTGGCTTTTCTGGCAACTTCCCAAAAGCGTCTGGAACGGCGTCTCAATCGCCTGGAGATTTTAAATGACGACAACTGAAACCAGTCCGGGACCGAACGCCTCGGGCCGTATGGTCCTGGCTTTTATCGCTTTTGCCCTGGTCGTGATCTTTGCCGCCTCCTTTGTCTATCGCCTGGAGCGCCCAACCCTTGAAGTGCACCAGAAAAAAGGGGCGGCCGGCATGCCCCAAGGCATGGACAATGCCATGAACGGCCCCATGCGCGAAGTCATGGAGCTTATGCAAAAGCTGCAGGAGAATCCCGACGACCCGGGCCTGCAAATGGCCATGGCCGAACGCTTCATGGCCATGGGCTCCTATGACCGGGCCAAGGCGTTTTTGGACAAGCTGGTCAAGGTGCGCCCCGACGATCCCGATGTGCTCAACGCGTTGGGCGTGGTCCGCTATAACGTCAATGACCTGGAAGGGGCCAAGGCCGCTTTCGAGGCCATTCTCGCCAAGGATGCCGAAGACTACCGGGCGCGCTTTAACCTGGGGCTTTTGTACAAATACGCCCTGGGAGAACCGGAAAAGGCCAAAGAGGCTCTTTCCGCCGTCATTGCTTCGCCCAAAACCGATCCTGAGACGCGAAAGACCGCCCAAACGGAACTTGAAACGAAACCGGGCTCGTAAGCCCGATTGCTTTTCATGACGTTTTGGTGAATGTTGCCGCGTAACGCAACCATACCCAACCCGGGCCGGCGACACCGCCGGCCCGCAAGCTGTTACCGTCTTGGCAGAATACAACCATAACGGGAGGAAGACTGGATGCTTGGCAGGAAAATGACCCGGGCCACCGTGCTCGCAGCCGCCCTCGGCCTGACCCTCGGACTCTCGGCCGGCCCCGCCGCCGCTGCCGACACCATCAAGATCGCCGTGCCTTCGCCCTTTACCGGCAGTGCTGCCGGGTATGGCGAAAACGTCAAGGCCGGCGTGGTCATGAAGCTGGAAGAGATCAATGCCGCCGGCGGTGTTGGCGGCAAGAAGATCGAAGCCGTCTATCTCGACGAGCAGTGCGAACCCCGCGAGGCAGCCACGGTTTCCTCCTCCATCGTCAACGATCCCGACATCGTCGGCATCGTCGGCCATTTGTGCTCCTCGGCCCATCTGGCCGCGTTGCCCACCTACGTGCGTGAAGGCATCGCCGCCATAACCCCCACGGCCACCAACACCACCATTTCCTCCAAGAGCAAGGACGAGAAGGGACTCACCTGGTCATTTCGCAACGTCTATCGCGATGATTTCCAGGGCAAGTTCCTGGCCGATTACACCGACAAGGTGCTGGGGCTGAAAAAGGTCGCCGTGTTCTATGAGAACAACGACTACGGCATTGGCCTTAAAGAGGCCTTTATCAAGGAAGCCAAGGCCCTGGGCCTGACCGTCGTCGGTGAGGAAGCCTACAAGAAAGGTGACCAGGACTACACCCCCCAGCTGACCAAGATCAAGGGCGGCGCTCCTGAAGCCATGTTTATCGCCGGGTATTATCCCGAAGGTGCGCTCATTGCCGATCAGGCCAAAAAGATCGGCCTCAATGTCCCCAAGATGGGTGCTGACGGCTTTGACAACGCCGACTACATCAAGCTCGGCGGCGCCGCTGCCGACAATACCTATCTGACCGCCCCCTTCCTGGTCGAGACCGCCGGGGCCGATGCCAAAAAGTTCATCGATGCCTTCAAGGCCAAGTACAAGCGCGACATGGACTGGATGAGCGCCAATGCCTACGACGCCGCCGGCATGATGATCGACGCCATTGCCAAGGTCGGACCCGACCGGGCCAAGATCCGCGCCTATCTGGCCGGCATCGATTCGCCGGAAAAGGGCTACAAGGGTGTCACCGGCGTCAACTACTTTGACGCCAATGGTGATTGCTTGAAGCCCGCCTACGTCAAGACGGTCAAGGACGGCAAGTTCGTCCCGGCCCCCAAGCAGATGAACTAGGCGGCCGCTCCCGGAAATCCCAACGCGAACAGGCTGGATACCCTCCAGCCTGTTCGCGCTTGAAAGCCCGACCTCTCATTCACGTCCAACCTTGCTTCGGAGCCGACGTTGCTCGAACAACAGCTCGTCAACGGGTTCACCCTGGGCCTGATCTATGCACTCATCGCCGTTGGCTACACCATGGTCTACGGCGTCATTGAGTTGATCAATTTCGCACACGGCGAAATCTACATGCTCGGGGCGTTTTTAACCCTGTCGTTTATTTCCATGGGCCTGCCGCTGCCCCTGGCCGTCGTGCTGGCCATGCTGGCCGCCGCCGCCATCGGTGTGCTGCTCGACATCGTCGCCTATCGGCCACTGCGCGAGGCCCCGAGACTGGCCGCGCTGATTACCGCCATCGGCATGTCCATCTTTTTGCAAAACCTGGCCATGATCATCTGGGGCAGTCGGCCGTTGCCCTTTCCCCGGCAGGCTCTGCCCGCCTTTTTCAGCGAGCCGGCCCTGACCTTTTCCGATGTGACCATTTCCTGGATGCAGATGCTCATCTACGCCGTGGCCGTGGTCCTTATGGTGGGGCTTAATCTCGTCATCACCAAGACGCGAGTGGGTACGGCCATGCGCGCCCTGGCCCAGAACCAGACTGCAGCAGCGCTCATGGGCATAAACGTCAACCGGGTCATCACCTTCACCTTTGCCCTGGGTTCGGCCATGGGAGCCATGGCCGGCATCATGGTGTCCATGTATTACAACACCATGTATCCGACCATGGGCTATCTGGCCGGGGTCAAGGCCTTTGCCGCCGCAGTGCTCGGCGGCATTGGCTCCGTGCCCGGTGCCATGCTCGGCGGCGTGGTGCTCGGTATCGCCGAGACGCTCGGCGCGGGCTACCTCTCCTCGCCCTATCGCGACGGCGTGGCCTATGCGGTCATGATTCTCGTCATTATCTTTCGTCCCTCCGGGCTGCTTGGCCGGGCTGTGACGGAAAAGGCCTAAACCCTGGCGGCCGGTTTTCCGGCAGCTTGAAACGACCGGAATACACACATGCGCGGCGCGGCAAACAGTCTCAAATATCTGCTTCTGGCGGCGGCCCTGGCCTACCCGCTGATGCCCTTTCGGGACGTCTATGTCCTGCACGTCCTGGTCCTGATCATGGTCTACATGGTCCTGGCCATGGGCCTGAACATCCTGCCCGGCTTTTGCGGCCTGCTCGATCTCGGGTTCGTCGGCTTTTACGGCATCGGGGCGTACACGGCCGGGCTTCTCACCGTCCACTACAACATGTCGTTTTGGCTGATCGTGCCCCTGGCGGTCATAAACGGGGCGCTGTTTGGCGTGCTCCTTGGCGCGCCCACCCTGCGGCTGGTGGGGGATTATTTCGCCATTGTCACCTTTGGCTTTTCCGAATTGGTGGTGCTTTTTCTCACCAACGAAATCTGGCTCACCCGGGGGCCGCTGGGCATCCCCGGCATCGCCCCCATAGCCTTGGACGTCACCTGGCTGGCCACGCTGTTGGGCATTGACGAGCGCTGGCGCTACGTCTTTCGGGGCGAGATGCCATACTATTATCTGGCCATGGTCATGGTGGCCCTGGTCTACGTCGTCATGCGCCGGGTGGAGGATTCGCGTCTGGGCCGGGCCTGGCTGGCCATCCGCGAAGATCCCATGGCCGCCGCCTCCTGCGGCGTCAACCTTTTCGCCTACAAGGTCATCGCCTTTGCCGTGTCCACCGGCATAGGCGCCATGGCCGGGGCCTTTCTGGCCCGCTGGAGCCAGTTTCTGTCGCCGGATATGTTCAAATTCTGGGAATCCTTCCTGGTCTTGTGCATGGTGGTGCTGGGCGGGCTTGGCAACATCAACGGCGCACTCATCGGGTCGGTCATTTTGATTGCCCTGGGGGAAGTGCTGCGGGTGGTCCTGCCCAAGCTCGGGCTGCCGGCCGAGACCCGGTTTCTGGCCTATGGGCTTATCATGGTGCTTATTATGCGTTTCCGTCCCAACGGCATATTTACGCAAGTGGCGGAATCGACCATGCAAAGCAGACTCATCAAGGACTTGCGCGCCCGGTTGGACGCGCGGCGGACGGCCTAATATGGACGCGATACTTTCTGTAGACGGGGTCAGCAAACGCTTCGGCGGCCTCATGGCCTTAAGCGACGTGTCGTTTGCCGTGGAGCGCGGGGTCATCACCGGGCTGATCGGTCCCAACGGGGCGGGCAAGACCACCATGTTTAACTGCGTGGCCGGCATCTACACCCCGACCGACGGCCGCATCGTCTTTGCCGACGGGGCAGGGGAGCGCAATGTGGCCGGCAGCAAGCCCGAACGCATGACTACTCTGGGTGTGGCCCGCACGTTTCAAAACATCCGGCTTTTTGCAACGCTCACCGTGCTCGACAACGTGCGCATTGCCCGCCACTGCCGCACCTCGGCCAATTTCTTCGGCGCAGTGCTGCGCACCAAGTCCCAGCGGGCCGAAGAACAGCGCATCATCGACGCAGCCATGGACAATCTTGATTTCGTCGGCCTTGGGGAAACGGCCCTGTCCCCGGCGTCAAGCCTGTCCTACGGCGATCAGCGCCGCCTGGAGATTGCCCGGGCCTTGGCCACCGACCCCAAGCTGTTGCTTTTGGACGAACCGGCCGCCGGCATGAATCCCCGGGAAACCGAAGGGCTCGTCGATCTTATCCATGCCATTCTCAGCCGCGGGGTGACGGTGGTGCTCATCGAACACGACATGAAACTCGTCATGCGCATCTGCAAACGGCTCGTTGTCCTTGACCACGGCGTCAAGATAGCCGACGGCTCTCCCCAGGAAGTGCGGTCCAACCCGGACGTCATCGAGGCGTATCTCGGCAAAGGGGCGGCCCATGCTTAAGCTGACCGACGTTGCCTCCTATTACGGCAATATCCAGGCGCTCAAAGGGGTTTCCCTGCACATCGGCCAGGGCGAGATCGTCACGCTCATCGGAGCCAACGGTGCCGGCAAAACCACCACGCTGATGAGCATTTCCGGCGTGGTCCAGCCCAAACAGGGCAGGATTGTTTTTCTTGGCGAAGACATCACGCGGCTTTCCACCGAGCGCATCGTGTCCCTGGGCATCACCCAGGTGCCCGAAGGGCGCATGATTTTTCCCCGGCTGACGGTGCGGGAAAATCTGCTCATGGGGGCCTATCTGCGAAAGGACAAGGCCGGCATCCGCGAGGACGAAGAGCACGCCTACACACTGTTTCCGGTGCTGCGGGAACGGCGCACCCAGATGGGCGGCACGCTGTCCGGCGGCGAGCAGCAGATGCTGGCCATTGGCCGGGCGCTGTTGGCCCGCCCCAAGCTTTTGCTGCTGGACGAACCGTCCCTGGGGTTGGCCCCGCTGGTGGTGGAAAATATTTTCGAAATCATTGAGCAAATCAACAAAGACGGCGTAACGGTTTTGCTTGTGGAGCAAAACGCCCAGATGGCGCTGCAAATTGCCCATCGCGGCTATGTGCTCGAAACCGGCCGGGTCACCCTGGAGGGACCGGCCAGTGATCTTTTAAATGACCCCAAGGTGCGTTCCGCCTATCTTGGCCTGGACTAGGCTGCCTCATAACCCGGAGATTACGCTATGGAGAAAGTCATCGATTTCGGCCTCACGTTTGACGACGTGCTGCTTGTGCCCGCTTATTCGGAAGTGCTGCCCGACCAGGCCGATGTTTGTTCGTGGCTTACCCCCGACATCAAGTTGAATATCCCCCTTGTCAGCGCCGCCATGGATACGGTGACCGAGTCGCGCATGGCCATTCAACTGGCCAGAAGCGGCGGGGTGGGCGTGGTGCATAAGAATATGACCATCCCGCAGCAGCGCCTGGAAGTGGAAAAGGTTAAAAAGTCCGAATCGGGCATGATCATTTCCCCCATCACCGTGAACCCGGCCATGACCGTGGAACAGGCCTTGCGGGTCATGAGCGAATACAGCATTTCCGGCCTGCCGGTGGTCGATGGCGACACCCTGGTCGGTATTGTGACCAACCGCGACGTGCGCTTTGTCAAGGACTCGGTCACCACGGTCGGCCAGGTCATGACGAGTGAAAACCTCGTCACCGTGCCCGTCGGCACCACCCTGGAAGAGGCCAAGTACCATCTCCACGCCAACCGCATCGAAAAGCTCCTGGTGGTGGACGAAGCCAACAAGCTGCGCGGCCTCATTACCATCAAAGACATCGAAAAGATCCGCAAGTACCCCAATTCCTGCAAGGACAGCCTGGGTCGGCTGCGCGTTGGCGCGGCCATCGGCGTCGGCGGCGACCGCGACGAGCGCACCCAAGCCCTGCTCGAGGCCGGCGCGGATTTTCTGGTTCTCGATTCCGCCCACGGCCATTCCAAAAATATCCTGGATTCCATTCGCTCCATCAAGGCCGCCCACCCCGACTGCCAGCTCATCGCCGGTAACGTCGCCACCTACCTGGGTGCCAAGGCGCTTATTGAGGCCGGGGCCGATGCGGTCAAAGTCGGCATCGGACCGGGCTCCATCTGCACCACCCGGGTGGTGGCCGGTGTTGGCGTCCCCCAGGTCACGGCCATCATGGAAACGGCCCGGGCCTGCCGCGAAGCCGGCAAGCGCCTTGTGGCCGACGGCGGCGTCAAGTTCTCCGGCGATATCGTCAAGGCCATTGCCTCGGGTGGCGATACCGTCATGATGGGCGGGCTTTTTGCCGGCACCGAGGAAAGTCCCGGCGAGACCATTCTCTACCAGGGCCGCACCTATAAGATCTATCGCGGCATGGGTTCCATTGACGCCATGCGCGCCGGCAGTTCCGACCGCTATTTTCAGGAAAAAACCAACAAGCTCGTGCCCGAAGGTATTGTCGGCCGGGTGCCGTTCAAAGGCCCGGTCACCGACAGCCTGTACCAGCTCGTCGGCGGCCTGCGTTCCGGCATGGGCTACTGCGGTTGCGCCTGCATTGCAGAGTTGCAGCAAAACGCCCAGTTCGTGCGTATTTCGCCGGCCGGGCTGCGCGAAAGCCATGTCCACGATGTGATCATCACCAAGGAAGCCCCCAATTACCGCGTGGAGACCTATTAGCATGCGCCAGCCAGACAAGGTCATCATCCTCGACTTCGGTTCCCAGTACACCCAGCTCATCGCCCGTCGCGTGCGCGAGGCCGGCGTGTACTCCGAAATTCATCCCTGCACCGTCACCGCCGCCCAGGTGGCGGCCATGAACCCGCAAGCCGTCATCCTCTCCGGTGGTCCCTCCAGCGTGGCCGATGCCGACGCGCCGCCCTTTGATCCGGCGGTGTTTGGCCTTAATCTGCCAACCCTGTGCATCTGCTACGGCATGCAGCTCTTGGCCCACCACCAGCCCGGCGGCTCGGTGGCTGCTTCCACCGACCGGGAGTACGGCCGGGCCGATCTGGAAGTCCTGGCCGATGTGCCGCTGTTTGCCGGCCTACCGGAAAAAACCAGCCATATCGTGTGGATGTCCCACGGTGATAAGGTCACCGCCCCGCCGGCCGGATTTGTGGTGGCGGCGCGCACCAAAAACGTGGACATCGCCGCCCTGGCCGACGTGTCCCGGCGCATCTACGCCTTGCAGTTCCATCCCGAGGTGGCCCACACCGAGGACGGCGAACGCATCATCCACAATTTCTTGTTTGACATTGCCGGGCTGACCCCGGGCTGGACCATGTCGAGCTTCGTTGAGACCGAGCTGGCCGCCCTGACCGCCAAGGTCGGCGAGGACGAGGTGGTCTGCGCCCTATCCGGCGGCGTGGACTCCACCGTGGTGGCCGTCATGCTGCACAAGGCCATCGGCAAGAAGCTCCATTGCATCTTTGTGGACAACGGTCTGTTGCGTCTGGGCGAGGGCGAGGAAGTGGCGGCCTATCTGCGCGAACACTTCGACCTCAACCTGCACTACATCCAGGCCTCCAAGCTTTTCCTGGACAAGCTGGCCGGCGTGACCGACCCTGAGGAAAAGCGCAAGATCATCGGCCGGACCTTTATCGAAGTCTTTGAGGTCGAAGCGGCCAAACTGCCCAAGGTCAAGTATCTGGCCCAGGGGACGCTGTATCCCGATGTCATCGAATCCGTGTCCTTTAAAGGCCCCTCGGCTGTCATTAAGAGCCACCACAACGTAGGCGGGCTGCCTGACATCATGAAGCTCGAACTCATCGAGCCGCTGCGGGAACTCTTTAAGGATGAGGTGCGCAAGGTTGCCGTGGAACTGGGCATGCCCGATTTCATCATCTGGCGGCATCCTTTCCCCGGCCCGGGGCTGGCCATCCGCATCATTGGCGAAGTGACCGAGGAACGGCTTGAGATTTTACGCCGAACGGATAAGATCGTGCAGAGCGAGCTTATTGCCTCCGGCTGGTACCGCAAGGTCTGGCAGGGGTTTGCCGTTTTGCTGCCGCTGAAGACCGTCGGGGTCATGGGCGACGGCCGCACGTATGAAAATGTGGCTGCCATCCGCGTGGTGGACAGTCTCGATGCCATGACGGCAGACTGGAGCCGGGTGCCTTCGGAAATCCTGGCCGTCATGTCCAACCGCATCATCAATGAAGTCAAAGGGGTCAACCGCGTGGTCTTCGACATTTCGTCCAAGCCGCCGGCGACCATCGAATGGGAATAGTCACGGCGTCCGCGTCACAATCCCGGTCCGTTGCGGCCCGGCCAAAAGAGTAGCGCTATGTTCGGCATCGGTTCAACGGAGCTTCTGGTCATCCTGGTGGTGGCCCTGATCGTTATCGGTCCTTCCAAGCTGCCTGATCTCATGAAGACGCTTGGCAAGGGCATGGCCGAGTTTCGGCGCATGAGCACCGACGTCAAATCCACTTTTGAAGCCGAGGTGGAGCGGGCCGACCGGGAGCAAAAGCAGGCCGAGGCCAAAAAGCAACTCTATCCTGAGACGCCCGAGGCCGCCGCTTCGCCGGCTTCTGCCGAGGCCGCCAAACCGGCCCCGGCAGGTCCGGCCGCTGCCGGGAAAAAGGAGGCCCCGTCCGCTTAGGCGGCGGGGGGGCGCTTATGTCGCAGCGTATTGGAGCCTTTTCCCGGGAAACCGGCGAGACGCGCGTATCCGTCGAGATCACCATCGACGGCGAGGGTGTGGCAGCGGTTGATACCGGCTTTGGTTTTGCCGACCACATGCTGAATCTGCTGGCCTTTTGGGGTGGGTTCGATCTTAAGCTGATCTGCCGGGGCGATCTGGAAGTGGATGCCCACCATTCTTTGGAAGACGTGGCCATTTGCCTGGGCGAGGCTTTCCGTCAGGCGCTGGGCGACCGGGCCGGCATCGCCCGCATCGGCGAGGCCCGGGTGCCCATGGACGAGGCCTTGTGCGACGTGGTGGTCGATCTCTCCGGTCGGCCCTATCTCGTCTACCGGGAAAACGTGCTGCCTGCGGTTATTGCCGGCGAGGAAAAAGACTTGTGGCGGGAGTTTTTCAAATCCCTGTCCATATCCGCCCGCATGAATCTGCATATGCACTTTGTTTACGGACAAAACGGCCACCATCTGGTGGAAGCGGCCTTTAAGGCGTTGGGACTGGCCCTGCGCCGGGCCACGGCCGCGCATGGATCGAGCAGGGTGCCGAGCACCAAAGGGAGCCTGGACTGATGCGAAGCAAATCGTTGGCCTATCTTGGCGTGGCGCTGGTGGGCTTAAGCCTCATGGCAGGTTGTGTGCGCAAAAATGCTCCCACGGCCAAAGCCCCGACAGGCACGGACGCCGCAACCTCGGCGGTGGCCTTTCTCGACAAAAAGTTTGCCGTGCTTCCCTTCACCATCCCGGCCACCGACGCCGATCTGCTGGCTGGCTATCTGCCGGCGGCCCGGGTCGTGCCCGAGGTTGCCCCGGTGCACCTCGATGCCGCCCTGGAGCAGGATCTGGCCGGGTCCAAGCAGTCCTTCGTGCCGGCCGGCATGGCCGCCAGTTGCGCCAAATCCGCCCCGCGCGGCGACGAATCCGGCCGTCTGGCCACTTTGCGCTATTACCAAAACGTCGGCAAATGCGCCGGCGTGGACTATGTCGTCGTGCCCCTGGTCATCGACTGGCGCGAGCGCGTGGGTTCGGAAATCGGTTCCACCAACCCGGCCAGTGTTGATTTTGTGCTGTATCTGATCGACGTGCGCACAGGTGGCCTGATCAAGCAGTTCCATTTCGACGAAACGCAACAGTCCCTTTCCGCCAACATCCTGGACGCCCGCAAGTTCGTGTCCAGAAACGGCCGGTGGCTTTCGGCCATGGAACTGGCCCAGGAAGGCCTGCAAAAGGGCCTCGCGGAGCTTGGACTGTGATCGTATTTCCAGCCGTTGACATCAAGGACGGACAGTGTGTGCGGCTGCGCCAGGGCGTGGCCGATGCCGTGACCGTGTTCTCGCCCGACCCTGCGGCCATGGCCCAACATTGGGCCGGACTTGGGGCGCAGTGGCTGCATCTGATCGACCTCGACGGGGCTTTTAGCGGCAAGCCGCGCAACTTTGACCTGATCGCCCGCATCTGCGCAAGCCTTGCCATCCCGGTGCAGCTCGGCGGCGGGGTGCGCGACGCGCAAACTGCCGCCGCCTACCTTGAAGCCGGGGTGCGCCGACTCATCATCGGCACCCTGGCCCTGGCCGATCCCGACGCCTTTGCCGCCATTTGCGCCGCCCATCCCGGCCGGGTCGGGGTGTCGCTGGACGCTGTTGACGGCCGGCTCAAGGTCAAGGGCTGGGTCGAGGATTCGGGCCAGACCGTCGAGGACGTGCTGCCCGGCTTGGCCGCGGCTGGCGCGGCCTTCGTGGTCTATACCGACATCAGCCGCGACGGCATGCAGTCCGGGGTCAATCAGCCGGCCCTGGCCCGTCTGCTCCAACTGACCGAACTGCCGGTCATTGCGGCCGGCGGCGTGGCCACCCTGGACGACGTCAAAGTGCTCTATCCGTACAGCAAGAAAGGCCTCGAGGGTGTCATTTCCGGCCGGGCCATTTACGAGGGCACCCTCGATTTCCCGGCGGCCCTGGCCTATATTGCCGAAAAGGCCAAGGAGGAAGCATGAAAACCATCGAAGTCGGCGGCATGCATTGCGGCAACTGCTCCAATTCCGTGACCAAGGCCCTGGATGCCGTGCCGGGATTGTCCAACGTTACCGTGGACCTGACCAAGGGACTGGCTTCTTTTGAGGGCGACGCTCCCGAAGACGCGATCAAGGCTGCCATCGAAAAGATCGGCTTCGTGCCTGGGGCGCTTCAGTAGATCCGGCTTTTCCCGGGAAGCATAAACGGCCGTCGCGGTAAACGCGGCGGCCGTTTCCCGTTGGTGCGTCCACAAAGGCGCACCAACGAGGACTGGAAATTCGTGCTAAGCCCCGGCCGGAGGAGCTGGGGGAGCGGACGCTGGGGTGTCCGCTGCATGGTGCAACCGTGTCAGAGCCTGATTGCTTGCGACTGCCTCTCACCCCAGCTCCAA
Organism: Solidesulfovibrio aerotolerans; assembly: GCF_009856865.1. Classification (GTDB taxonomy): domain Bacteria; phylum Desulfobacterota; class Desulfovibrionia; order Desulfovibrionales; family Desulfovibrionaceae; genus Solidesulfovibrio; species Solidesulfovibrio aerotolerans. The sequence continues at coordinate 147,658 of NZ_WVUD01000006.1, forward strand.
CGATTAGCCCCTCGGCTTACTTTTTCTGATAGGCCCCATTTCAATTTTCAGGCCATCCGCTCCGAAATTGAGCGAGAGCCCTTTGCTGCGCGAGCGCAGTTTTAACACGACGCCATTGGAATTTTCGAGCCAATGGACCCCTTTGCCATCCACTGCGGTATAGCCCGCCTGCGCCTGCACATAGCCGCCGGGGAAGTCTTCCAGGCGTTTGAGGCCGTAGACTTCGCCGACCGCGCTGACCTTGGAGACGCCGACCGCGCCCACGCCAAGGCCGCCGACCTTAAATGCATAGGTGCGCCCTTTAAAGGTCAACGTCCCCTTGCCGCCCATGGCGCTGAGGATAAAGCCACCCTGGCCAACTTCCATGGAAATGCGCCCGACAGGCCGGCCGGGCGGCTGGGCCTGGGCTGTGTCAGGGGCGGTGAAGCCGGCGCTGGCCAGCAGCAGCGACAGTGGCAGGGCCAGCCAGAGAATTCGAAGAGATGACAGCGAAGCGACAAAGAATGCATGAGACATGATGCGGCCTTCCTTCAGCTTGATGTTACGCGAACAAAGCGTAGAGATATGACTCTAGCCCCATTCGTCCTGCCTTATCAAGCTCCCTCACAACAAACTTGCATATTCGCTCACATTCTTTCTTTCACCTTGTAACCGTCTGATCGTACACGCATTCCAAACGTTGCAAATTGAAACGTTCCTGGAGCCGGCCAAAAGCGTTGAACCCAGGCAGAGGGTATGGTGCTTCTTTGCGGCATTGCAATATGCAACATTCTTTCCAGGCATACGCGCTCTGCGTTGCAATATGCAACGTCCTGTTTTGGGATTGTCACCGAAAGTGAAAATAAATGCTTAAGTCAGCTACCCCCGGCAAAGCCGGGGGCATGCAAGGCAGTTAACCGCTCAAAGCGGTGAGAACTGGAGCCGCCTGAAGGCGGCAACCGCTACATCAATTTGAGCTGATCGAGTCTACGGTCTTC